>CAVYVS010000021.1:0-126468 GCA_963772005.1 uncultured Nitrososphaerota archaeon
CGGCCGGGGTTTATGAAATCTCGATCACTTACACGGCCAGCAGCAACCTGACCAAGGAGTTGGGCTTGGACCTCTACGACGGCGTGGGCAACTGGATTGGCCAGATCCCGGTCAACGAGCAAATCGCCCCCAACAGTTTCACCGAGGACGGCGTCGCCTGGAAACCTGGGTGCTTCAAGCTCACCAGCAACATCTTTCACATCTCGACCTGGAATAGCCCGACCGACGGGGCGATCTGCGTAAATGGGATCCAGTTGCAGGCCGCCCCGGTGATCGACAACTCGGCCTCACCCCGATCGTCGGGGCCCATGGCGTTGTTGCCAGCAGCGGCAGTTTTACCATGACCGGTTCCTGGACGATGGCCAAGGCGATTTCGGCGGCAGCCACACCAGAATCGGCACGGCTGGAAACGGCTCCAGCATCGCCACCTGGACCATGCCCGTTACGCCCGGCTCTTACGAAGTGGACGTGACGTGGGCCGCGGCCAGCACGCTCTCGGCTAACGTGACCTACAATGTCTACGACGACAGCACGCTCTTGGGCTCGGTCAGTGTCGATCAGCAAACGGCCCCCAGCGGTGTGAGTTACGACGGCAACACTTGGCAGTCGCTGGGCAGCTTCACGGTCACGGGCAACCTGTTGAAGGTCACGGTGGCCAACAACGCCTCCGACGGCCAGGTTTGTGCCGATGCGGTTCGCATTTTGCCGGCCTATCAACCGACGGAAATCGTCGCCAACACCTATCCCGGCTCGTGGGTCAGTCCGACCGGCTGGACTGCCGCCAATCAAGGGCTTTTCGGCCAGGCCCTGGTCAGCAACACTGCCAATGGCAGCGAGCAGAGCATGGCCGCCTGGTGGTTCGCCTGCCAGCCCGGCCAGTACGAGGTCGATGTTACCTGGCAGCCGGGCGGAAGGTCGCAGAGCGCCGGCTTCGATGTGTACAATGCCCTGAGTTGGATCAAGCAAGTGGTGGTCAACGAGCAGAACGCCCCGGTGGGCGTGACAGACCAGGGCGTCACCTGGCAGAGCCTGGGCGTGTTCACGATGACGAGCAACGTGCTGCACGTATCCATCTGGAACAGCGAGACCGACGGCCGATCTGTGTTGATGGCGTGCGGATCGTGCCGGTGAGCGTGTCGGCCAACAGCGACGAGACGGCGGCCAGCCCGCCCATGGCGGTTGTCGCCCCGGCGACCTCTGTGCCGGCAACCGCTGTGCCGTCTTCTGCTACTTCGGCCCCGTTGGCAAGCGGCGGATGGTTCATCGAGCCGACTTCGGCCGCGGAATTGGTACCGTCCGCCGGACTGTCCCAGTCCTCGTCTAACGAAAATGGTGCTGTTTCCTCGGGTGCCGTTCCGTTGAAGGCGATCAATCCCCAGGCGGTGGACAAGATCGACCTGCCTTCGGTCGTCGACCACGAGACGAACCTCCTCGGCCTCGGCGATCTGAATGCCTCGCTCGACGCGCTGATGAGTGACCAGTTGGGCGTCGGCATCCGTCGTCTGCCATAGAATCACTGCGGCTACGGCTTCGAGATCGGGAAACTGCGAATCGTCGCCGGCTTCTGCGTGGCGGCGTGCTGCTTGCCGCCGGTGAGGCTCTTGACCCGCTCGCTGACGTAGTGATCCAACTCGTTGAAGTAGACCGTGCCATCGTGATCGTAGTCGGCCGCCCCTTGCAGTCCTTCGATCACCGCCTTCGTGAACGCCCCTTGACGCAATGCCTCATCTTCCCACGATGCCTCCGGACCCATCGCCGAGCACATCAGCACGATGCCGTAGTCGTCGCTGACAAGGTCGCGGACCAGATTGTCGGTCAGCCCGCCCAGACTCTTGCGGCGGTCGTCGCCCATGGCCGCAGCGTGACAACAGTCCAAGAGCACGAGCACACGGCCGGGAATCGATTGGAATGACCGCTTCACCTGGTCCTCCGACACGCCCGTGGCCGACAGGTCTTCCGGATCGCAGTCGTACGGAATGAGATAGAAAACGCCTTCGCTGTCCCGGTCGCCGTGTCCGGAGAAGGTGAAGATGCCCACGTCGTGCTGTGTCATCTGCGACTTGAGCCAGCGGAGCCCTTCGAGGATATTCGATCGCGTCGCCTGGTCGTCGGCGAGCACCTTGGTCTCCACCTTGGTGTAGAGCGATGCCGAGGCTTTCTGGAACGTCTCGGCCAGTTTGCGGGCGTCGTCGGCCCCGTACTTCAGCCGCAGCCGCTCGTTCTTGTACGCGGAAATGCCGATGGCGACGACGTACAAGGCCGGAAGCTGTTGTTTGTCGGTCGCGTAAACCACTTCGACCGGCTCTGACATGCCGTAGCTCTTGGCGGTCTCGGCTTTGACGGTGAAGCGATGGCTGCCGGGCGTGAGTTCCACGTCCCAGGATTCCCGCACTGGCGCCGCCGTGGTGTTTTCGACCTGGAGGCCCTTGACGCCGCGCTCGGCCTGGTACGGCCGGCCGTCGCACAGCAGGCGTAGCGCGGTGACCGGGTCCTTGCCGACCGGCGTGGCGATGGCCCGGATCGTCAGTTGGGCCGCATGGAGTTCGACCCGCGGCTGATCGGGCGTCGTAATGACGACGTGCGGAGGCAGGACCTCGTTGACGCGGGTGGCCTGGCCGGCTCGGCCTCGCTCCTGATCGGCCAGTTCCACGGCCCGCTCCGTGCTGCCGGTCCGCAGGACCAGCCGAACCACGTCGGGCCGGTAGAGCGACTTGCGGAACTGGGCGGCCGGGTAGAACGTCGCCCATTTGTTCCATGCCATTGTTGATCTGCCAGCCCATGAGACGTTCGCCGCCGGGCGAGGCGGCGTAGTATCCCTCGGGCGTCCAGGCGATCCATTCGTCTTCCGCGAAGAAGAGCGACAGCAGAGGCTCGTCGCGATCGAGCTTCCAGATACGCAGAGTCTGATCGCCCGCGGAGGACAGCAGATATTGATTATCGGGCGAGGGGGCCAGCGAATGGATATCGCTGATATGGCCGTGAAATTCTCGTAGGAACTGACCGGTCCGGGCGTCGAAAAGGCGTAACTGCAAGTCCCGGCCTCCACCGACCGCGATCCGGTCGTCGGACACGAAGGTCAACGCCGTGGGCCACGGGGTCTGGAGCGTGCAGAGAGAATCGTCTCCGTCCTTGACGGTGATGCAACCGTTGTGGTAGTTGATCTCGGTCGAGAGCGAGCCGAGCGTGGGCAAGCCGCCGCCGCCACGTCATGTCGGGTGCCGGCCGAAGTCGAGGTCGGCGAGCCGAAAAGAGCGGGTGACGGAATGCGGGACGGCCAAGGTTTCCGGATTGCGATACTCGGTGGTCGTCTCGTGTAGCCCCAGGCAACGCTCGTGCCGTCGGGGCTCCAGGCGACTCCCCAGGGCGAGCGACCGGGGCCGGCCAGGTGCTGCAGCGTCGGCCGTCCGCCATGTTCCAAAGATAGAGTTCTTCCCCGCTTCGGCCGCCGCTTGCTGCGAGTGTCTCGTCGGGCGACAAGGCTGCGGAGCAGGACGAAGTCGCTCCTTCAAAAGCGTGAATTCGGCGAGATTCTGTTCCTTCTCCAAGTCCAACAGAAAGGCTCCGCTGTACGCCGGCGTAGAACAATGACTTCGATCCGTCGATGAAGCGGAGTGATTGTGGCGGGCCTTAGAGCGAATACGCTTCCGAAGCGTACCATCCGGACTCCAGAGGCGCAGCGTCGTTCCCAGCCTCGCCGACGGCGATCGTTTGCCCGTCCGGGGTCCAACCGACCGCTATTCCTGAGGGAAGGCCGTGGTTTCGTCATCCTTCAAGGTCGTCTGGCATTCCCGGTGGCGACCGACCATACCCGGGCCGTCGTGTCGGTCGGAAGACGTGGCGAGTTGGCTGCCGTCGGGCGAGAAGACCACCGCGGTCACAGTTCGTGGTGTCCGGTAAGGACGTGCTCGCACTCCCCGCTGGCCGACGTTCCAGAGACGTACGGTGCCGTCCTTGCTCGCGGAGGCCAATCGTTTTCCGTCCGGGGAAAAGGCGAGCCAGTAGATAGGGTCAGTGTGGCCCTTCAGGTAGCGGACGATCCGGCCTTCCGGCAAGGCGATCAGGGCAATCCCATGGTCTCCCTCCGGACTGCGCAGCGAGACGGCCAGCAGTCGCCCGTCGAGGGAAAGGGCCGATTTGCCCCTATTGCGTTCGTAGATGGGCAGGCGAAGGACCCGCACTGTGGCGCCCGTCGCAACGTCCCAGAAACGGACGGTGGCGTCGCTGGAAGTGGTGATCAGGGTCTTTCCGTCGGGCGTAAATGCCAGCCGTAAATGTCCGCGGAGTGGCCGCCCGGATCGAGCACGAGGATCGGCTTCTCGTGGCCGCCGATTTCCGGTTCGGCACGCGCCGTGCCTGGCTGCCCCAGCAAGGCCGCCAGTATCAATCCCCAACCGAAGAACGAGCCGTGCAGCGTCAACCATCGGGCGGAACGAGTTTTCATGGGTTTTGCTCCCTTTGGCACCGGTGTATTCTGGACTTCAGCCTAGCACGACCCTAGAGCCATGGCAATCCGTTCAAGATGCCGGCATCGATTCCGGCGGCCGGAACCCTAGATTCACCCTGGAACATGCCGATCAGGGCCGTGGTCTCGACCAGGATCGAGCTGACGGGCTGTCCGGCGTAGAGCTTGTTCAGGGCGTTGTTGATGTAGCCCTGGAAGCCGCTGGTACTGAGCGTTGGTTGCGTACTGGAGGGCGTATTGCAGGTCGGCGATGGCCGTCGTGACGGACATGCTGTTCCCGGGTGTCCGGCCGCCGGAACCGATTGATGTTGCCGACCGACGCCACGACTGCGGCACGTCAATCCGAGCTTCGCTGCTCGGGAAGTGGCGGTCTGTGTTGAGACGCACCGGAGCCTCTCGATCGCGGTTATCTTACCGGCATTGCAGCCTGAACCACATGCCGCAGAGATTGCCCAAAATTCTATTTCTGGAAATAGGATCTGGCTGGAGTCACTCCGTCGCCAACGGCTAAAATGAATGCGCCCGTGGCTACATCCGCGACACGACGCCGACCGACAACGGGCAGCTTCTCGCCGAGCCCGCATGCTCCAGACCGAATTCCAGTCATCGGCGTCCGAAATCGCCGTAAGTGTCATCTTGGGCTCGTTCATCCACCCTGAGCGAATCAGTGCTGAGACGGCAGTGTGGATTTGGCAGACAGTCAATTCGGATTTTTTCCCCCCGCAGCCGCTGGTTGGTCTGGGCCAGGAACAAGTAGCTGATCGTACTGAGAATCAAATGACGTTTGAGTCCCGGATAGCATCGCCCCTCGTAGTGATCCAAGCCGACCTCGCCCTTGCCGTCCTCGAAGCACCGTTCCACGCGCCAACGCGAGAAGGCGGCCAAGAGAATGGGGCCGACCGAAATATCGGGCGGCGCATTACTCACGAAGAACTTCAGTTCCGCGGGATCAAGTACATTCCGCGCGCGACGACCAAGTGCCAGCGCGGCCCCGGCAACGGCCTCGGGCGATTCGATGCGAATCGCGTCTTCGGCCGGAGGAATGGCGGACTCGGCTTCCAGCAGAGCCCACACGTACTGACGGCAGTCGTCCCGGCAGAGCACCGTGATGTTGCTGCCAAAGAGGAACAGTTCCTGGAAGCCGAGCTTTACCGCCCGGGCCAGGTACTTGCGATTCGTGTTGACGCGGATCGGTTCGCCCGACCACTGCGATGCCTTCAGCACCAACTCGGTCGGACGCGGCTGGTCGGCCGCCTTGGCCCGGATCGCGATGCTGCCGTTGAGGTCCAGGGTAACAGGGAAATTGAACTCCTCGCCACACGGCAGTCGGGGAATGGCACCCGCGAGGAACTCAATATCGGCGGGCGAGAACTGGCAACGGGCCGTCGCATCGTCGGCCCGAGGGATGTGCCGGGAGAGGTCGGGGAACCGGCCGTCCTTGTTGACGGCCAACCAGATTGTCCACGCACCGACGCGGATGACTACCCAGTCGCCGCTCCTGGCCACGGCAACCGGCCCGTCGTGCGGCAACCCGGGGGTACTGAAGACCTTGGTTCGTGGAATCAGGACGGCATCGTCCCAGGGAAGGTGAACCCCGACTGGACGAGAAGTTGGCGACCATCGGTCGCACTTACCGTGCCGTCGTGACGAAGCTGAATATGCCCAGGGCGTACCGGACCGAATCCGGATCGCAGGTGTCGCAGGCGTCCGCCAGCGCCTGCAGAATACCCGGCGGGTTCTCGGCGAAGGTCTCGGGCACAGAGGAGAACGGGTCGGCATTGGCGGGCTCGGGCATGTCGTACTGGACGATCTGCGGGACGCTGCCGTCGCGCCACTGGGCGGTGGCACGCCCCTTGCCGGTGACTTCGATGTGAACCGGTTCGTCCTTCTTCGCCCTCGCAGTCGTCGAGCAACTGGAAGGGCAGCCACAGGGTTTCGGCCGTGTGTTCGCCGGGTACGCGATATTCGACGGCGGCGTCGGCGAACCTCGCCCTGACGCGAAGACCCTCCGCATCGGCGATGAAACCAACGGCGGGGCCAGGGCCGCGAAAATTGCCGAAGGCACGGCGCAGTCACGGTGCGGAGATGAAATGCCTGACGGCGGGTGATGGTAATAGCCAATGGGATTTCTCCTTGAACTGGAACAACAGAATTGAAACTCGGCAGCCCTCCGCGGCGGAAGGCTGCCGAGAGGCGAGGGCTACGCGAGAATCAGACGACGGACCACTCGCCGGCCAGGAGGTTGAGCGACGTGTCGCGGTCCACCGGCATGCCGCGCAGCCAGCGGGTAAACTGGTGGACCATCAGCCCGGCCGCGATGCTCGCCGCATAGATCGTGCTGCGGGCGGTGCAGCGACCCGGCTGGGCCTCCGACTGGGCGAAGAGCGTCGTGGGATAATGGTCGCGGCCGATGGTCGTCGGCCACGGCCAACACGCGAAGAACTTCGCCCAGCATCCTGCCATCGCCCCAGAAGCGGCACTGTGCAGCCCGCCGACCGCCAGATGGCCGCGCGGGCGTCGATGGAGTCGACGCAGCAGAACACCGCTTGACCGATCTCCATCCGGGCCGGTAGCGGTCCTGGACGCATTCGACGGTGATGGTCGGATCAAGTTGCCGGATGGCTGCCGCCGTGGCCTCGACCTTGGCCTGCCCCACGTCGGCTGGCCCAGTAGCCTTGGGTCGTGACGTTGGTCAGGTCCACAACGTCGAAATCGACGAGTCTGCAGCCGCGGACGCCAATGGCGGCAAGTTGCAAGGCCACCTGCCGGCCGATGGCCCCCACGCCGATGACCGTGGCTTTGATGTCCGCCAGGCGATCCTGGGGCACGAGTCTTCTTGCCGCTGGAAACGGTTCGGTTCAGACGGCATGGCGGGGCTCCTTCTCATCGAGTAAACCCCGGCTCCTCGCCCAGGAACTGGCTGTCCCAGGCCAAGAACCAGTCGTCGTCCCAGGGATCCAACGTGGCGGCCACGCCGGGCGGAAGTTCTGACGGCATGGTCGAAAATCGGCATCTCGGCGACCAGCACGGCGGCCAGGTACTCCTGCGCCATGCTGCATGGTCGCTGGCGGCGAACGGGCGACTGTAGTCCACCGGACCGGCAGATCCAGATCGCCGCCGGGGCCGACGTGGAACCGCAGCCGGGCGTAGCTCTGGCCCTGGCGGGCAAGGATGAACATCACGGCCCAATCGGTCCGCCCGAACACACGGGCAAAGGTCTCCTCGTCGGTCAGGCTCGGCTCGGGCGAAGTTGCCCGGATGGGTATGGACCCAGACCCGGCGAATTGCTCGGGCCTGCGGCCTAGGTCCACCTGCCGGTCGAAGAAGTCGGCCACGGCCTGATCGTCGAAGGCCACCGAGACCCCCGTACATACCTGCCGCACAAGCTGCGATGTCCTCGACTCGAGCAGATCATCGGCCGCCGTGATGCCGAACCCGCCGACCTCGGTGTCGCCCAGGTCGCGCAGATAAGAGCAGCTTCGCCCAGGCCGTGGGGCTGAACCGCAGGCATGGCGGTTCCGGCATCCGGTCAAGCTCCGACAGCGACCGGCTCGTTTGGAGCGTTTTCTCGCGGATCATGTTCATGTTCCTCGTTATGTTGTTTCTCGTAGCATGACTGGCACAGGCCGTCCTTCGAGGCAGTCCTCGCAGAACCGTTTGTGGCATACCGGGCACGTCGCCAGGCAGGAAGAGCAATACTCGTAGCCGCAGGCGGCACACTTGTTGAGGCAGCCGGAGCAGATACACTCCCCGCAGTCCTGGCAAGAGACCGAGCAACTGCCACACAGCGTGGCATCGCAGCGATGGCAGTAGTAGCGGTCGTCTTCGTCCACCGAATCCGCCACAGTCGCCGCAAGGAATGCCGTCCCAGTCGTCCAGCTCGACATAGGCACTGCCGCGGCCGTAGGTATGGAGCAACTGGGAAACCAGCAGGAAGAAGTCGTGCAACCGGCATTCGGCCAACGCGGCCTGGATGGCTGCACGGCCGTCGCCTTCGCAAAGCTGCTCGTCCTGGACGTGGGGATGGGTGACGTCTTCGCTCCTTGGCGGCCGGATTGGGATCGAGGGCCACGACGCGATAGGCGCACGTAGAGCCAGGCACTGCCAGTCCAGACGGATCTGAAAGCGCCCAGATCCATGTCCTCCAGCACGATGCGGTCGGTGGTGACCGAAAGCTCGTGCTGGTCCAGGTCGATGTCTACGTCCTCGAACTCGTCGTAGAGGGCCAGGATGTCCCGATAGATTTCGGATGCCGAGGAAGTCTGACGCTCCGTCGGACGGGAATCCAGTGCGTGGAGTGCGTTTTCCAGTTCGCGGCGGCAGTTGTCCAACGCACTGGCCAAGTCTTCGGTCAGCCGCGATGCGGCCCGATGCCAGCCGCGCTGGCGGGCCAGGTCGATTTGCCGCCCGAGCTGCTGGATGTGGTTCCACGCGTACGCCGGCAGGCTGGGCCGAACGTCTTGGCTCTTGTCGCCAAGTATGTATACAAGGGAAGCCTCAAGCCCACGAAGGATGTTCCACAGATACTAAGCCATTGAAACGTAGCTCACGCATTCGTCCGCTCTTCAGGCGGAGACGATAGCCTCTTCACTACGTACCTAATTATCCCATAGGTCACGACCGACAGTTCGAACAGTATGATGATCACTATGATAGAAACAAGGCTGGAACTGAGGGACACTTCTCTTGGCTGCCTGGCACCGGTTTAAAAGTGCAGCGGGAATGAGGGCCAGAATGCATTCAGGTTGTCAAACAACTGGCAGCGGCTGCAGATGAAGGTGGTGCGGGGGGTGGGATTCGAACCCACGAACTCCTACGAGATGAGGTCCTGAGCCTCACGCCTTTGACCAGGCTGGGCGACCCCCGCATCGGCCTAGACGTCGAATGCGCTAGTTGTAAAAGCTTTTCGTGAAGGGACCAGGGGGTGAAATCTTTGGGGTAGGCGTCAGAAAGATGCAAATCGACGATGGTCAAGCTTGCCCAAGTATTTTGTGAGCTGATGTTGACCCTAAGGGGTATATCGAAGAAGGCCTCAAATCGGAACGAAGCTCATTTGGACCCGTTGACGCTCGTCGTCATAGTGGCCGTGGCTGCAGTGATAGTCATAATTGTCGTGGCGCTAGCGTATAGAGGAAGATCCAAGGTGACCCCAGTGGCTGCCGTCGTCACGCCTGCTTCCACTCTAGTGCCTGCTGCGACGGTGACTCCACTAGCGGCCCCCGAGCCGATCAAGGAGGAGACTCCTCCTCCGGAGCCGGAACCGGCTCATCCAATTGAGGCCCCCGTAGCTCCTGCGCCAGCCCCCGAGCCTGTGGTCGAAAAGCCAATCGATATCGCTCCGGTGGTGGCTGCTCCCGAACCTGCCGTGGAAGCCGTGCCAGCTGCTCCGGCGATGGATACAACCCCTGCATCAACATCTACCTCGACACCTGCCCCAAGTCCTGCCGCCGAGCCCAAACCTGAAGTCAAGAGAGTGAGGAGCACCAAGCCTCGCAAGCCGCGGACCACCAAGACGAAGAAAGCTACAGGAACATAAAGTCGGTCGCCACAAGGATAGAGTGCTTAATACGCATGGCTAGACGGTGTGATAGAGGGAAGCATATTGAAGAATAAGAAAATCGATCGAGAGCTAGTCTATTCTCTTGCAAAACAAGTGCCAAAGGGAATGGTTACGAGTTATGGTGGGCTGGCGGCAGCCATTGGGAGGCCTGATGCGGCAAGAGCCATCGGAAGCATAATGCATGTAAATCCCTACGCCCCCATCGTCCCCTGCCACAGAGTCGTACACAAGGATGGACGCATAGGTGGATTCGGGGACAAACGCGGCGTGGCGGCTAAAGTCGAGCTGTTGGCCTCTGAAGGGGTCTTTGTCGAAAATGGCAAGATTAAGGACTTCGAAAAAATCTACTTCGACCATTTCCGAATGAAGAAGGCGTGAGTCGTAGGGCTACGCCTATTCGGTTCCCGGAGTTATTGCCTGATTAGTATTCTGGCGTCTAGAGCTTTGCAGCCCTTGCCCTCTTCGAAGACGGCAAAGGGGTTGACGTCCAATTCGCTGATGCTCTCTAAATCGCAGGCCATTTGAGAGAGCCTCTCAAGGTACTCGATTAACTTGTTCACGTCACCCTTCTTGGCTCCCCTGTAGCCAGCAAGTAGCTGACTGGCTTTGGTTGAATTGATCATGTTTTGTGCGCCAAGCTCTCTAATCGGCGCGAGACGGAAGGATACGTCCTTGTAGAGCTCCACGGCGGTACCCCCCGTGCCAAACACTATGATTGGACCGAACTGCGGGTCCCTTTTCATGCCCAGAAGCGTCTCTATGCCACCGTTGACCATCTCATAGATTCCGACGCCCCACACGTTTGCCCTAGGACTTTTTGCCTTGACGGAACCGATGATGTCTCCGTAGGCCTGACGGAGCCCATCGGAATCCCGAATTCCGACCCTTATTCCGCCGACATCGGTCTTGTGAATGATGTCCGGAGATACGATCTTCAAAACGACGGGGTAACCAATCTTCTCTGCCGCCTTGAGGGCTTCGTCTAGGCTCTTGGCTAGGGCATGCTTCGGCACTTCGAATCTGTAGGCCTCGAGGACGTCGTATGCCTCCAGATCCGTCATTACCTCCCTCTTTTCAGCAATGATTGAACTGATTATCTTCTCGGCCTTCGCTTTGTCGACATCTTGGAACGTCCTGACGTCTGTCCTACGCCTCAGGACCCAGCTCTCATACCGCTGCATCATCGCAAGGGCCCTGACGGCCAACTCAGAAAATTGATAGACCGGAACGTTGTTGTCTTCGAGCAAGATCACTCCTTCGTCGTCCAGAGGTGCACCCGGGAAGGAAGCCATTATCGTCTTATCGGTCTGGCTAGCCGCTCTGGCTATCGCTTCTGCGATGGCCTTCGTATCGGTCATCAGCTGCCTGGTCGCTATGACGATCAGGGAGTCCACGTTGGGATCCTTTATCATCGCTTGAAGGGTCTTCTCGTAGCGTACTTGGTCGGCGTCTCCAATCATATCGATGGGGTTGTTCAAGGCAGCGGTCGCAGGAAGGAACGACTTCAGGGTGGCAATTGTATCGGGGGATAGGGTTGGTATTGACATTCCGTATCTTATGCAGGCGTCCGTCGTCAGGATTCCGGGTCCGCCAGCGTTTGTGATTATGCCCACCCTGTTGCTCTTGGGGATGGGTTGTCGCGCGAAAGCTATGGCGTAGTCGAAGAGCTCGGCCGTGAACTCTACCCTCAGGACCCCGCTCTGCAGGAAGATGGCATCATACACCTCGTCCGAACCTGCTAGCGAACCCGTGTGTGAGGATGCAGCTTTGGCACCGGCCGCTGTGCGTCCTGCCTTCAAGGCCAAGATGGGCTTCCCGATCGTATCGGTCATGGTCCTGACGGTCTCTATGAAACCTCTGCCGTCCACTAAATCCTCTAAGTAGAGCAGGATTACCTTCGTGAGTGGATCGTTTGCCAAGGCTTTCAAGAGGTCCAATTCATTAAGGACCGCCTTGTTGCCCAAGCTCACAACTTTCGATATGCCTATGTTGCGAGAGGATGCGTAGTCCATCAAGGATACGCCTAGAGCGCCGCTCTGCGAAACGATGGCTATGTTCCCTGACTTCGGCACCCGCTTTGCGAAGGTCGCGTTCAGCTGGACTTCCGGATCCATGTTCCCAAGCCCAAGACAGTTGGGTCCAATCAGTGGAAGGTTGTACGACTTGGCGGCCTGTTTTACGGCCTCCTCTAGCTTGGCTCCCTCCGGTCCTGTCTCTTTGAACCCGGCGCTGATCACGACGACGCCTTTCACGCCCTTCTTCCCGCATTCGGTCACGGATTGCGGCACGAACCTGCTTGGAATGCACACGACGGCCAGGTCGACCGGATCGGGGATATCAAGAATCGATGGGTAGGCGCGCACTCCAAGAATGGAGCGCGTCGATGGGTTGACCGGGTAGACTATTCCCCTGAAGCCCGCTTTCAGTATGTTGGCGAAGACTGCATAGCCCACACTATCCTCTTTGGCCGATGCCCCAACAACGGCTACGGACGACGGCTTCATGAAGGCGCTGAGTCGAGCGAAGGCACCTTCAAGGGATGTAGACATCTTCGGCCCTCCATGCCCTCCACGCTTCAGGTGGTTTTAACCATAACCGTAGAGAGTGTAAGGTAAATATACTGTCACAATGTAGGGACGTCTGCCGGGAGGCCGGGATTCAGACCTAAGGCCCGACAGCTCAGCCTGGTTAGAGCGCCAGCCTCCTATGAAGGCGATACTCATAATCTGGAGGTGGACGCATGCCACCAGAAGTCGAGGGTTCGAAACCCTCTCCCGGCACCTTTTCCCTTTACGGGTTGTCGTTGTAAGCTTTAATAATTGTAGGGGTCGAGGGGGATGTTGTACGATAAATGTCCCCAGCTGATTTCTTCAACTTTGCAGGGACGATGACCTTCGCTATTCTCATAGCCGCCGTTATTGCCCTGTTCATCTACGAACACTACGCTGCGAAGAAGAAATGAGTTAGACTGATCAGTATTGACGATGGCCGCCAATCTAGCTTTTCGTACGCTGCTTTCAAAGGCAGGGATAGAAAGCCCTACACCTATTCAAAAGATGGCTTGGCCTGTGGTGGTCAGGCGGAAGAATGCCCTGATTTCGGCGCCGACTGGCTCCGGCAAGACGGAAGCGGCGATGTTGCCTGTGCTAGTTACCATGGCGGCAAGCGAAAAGCCGACGGGGATAAGGGCGGTCTACATCACCCCTCTTCGAGCCCTTAATCGCGACCTGTTGGTACGGCTCACCGAATATACGGAATCGGTCGGGTTGAGGGCAGCAGTCAGACATGGAGACTCGTCAGAGTCGGCTCGACGCAAAAGCCTGCAGAATCCTCCGGATTTATTGATAACGACGCCGGAAACGCTTGGTATACTGCTGTCGGCTAAGAAATTCAAGGAGAATCTGAAAGATGTTGAATGGATAGTCGTGGACGAAGTCCATGAACTGATCAATAGCAAGAGAGGTGCCCATTTGTCCCTGAGCTTGGAACGCCTGTGTAACATTACGAAGAAAAGGCCTGTGAGAATAGGGATTTCCGCGACAATTGGGGATTTGAACCAGGCGGCAAAGTTCGCGCTAGGTACGGTGGGAGACTATTCCATAGTGACCGACCCGGTGCCAAGGGAGTATGACATTCAGCCGATCCTTCTTAACGGCGACCTTCGAGCAGTCGCGAATTACATCATGAAAGACGTGGTCGAAAAGAACCACGGCACGGTCTTGGTGTTCGCCAACACAAGAGATGAAGTGGAGATACTCGCGGCCTTGATGAAGGAGAAGGGTGAGCTGAGTGTCGGCGTTCACCATGGGTCCCTTTCAAAGGAGATAAGGGAAGAAGTCGAAGGCCTTCTCAAGGGTGGTAAGCTCAGGATTGTGGTCTCCACCTCCTCGCTCGAACTCGGGCTAGATGTCGGGGATATCGCCAACGTCTATCAAGTCAATTCGCCAAGACAGGTCGTGAAGCTCGCGCAGCGAATCGGCCGCAGCTTTCATGAGGTCGGCCACAAGGCTCGGGGGACGATACTCTGCACAGATATGGACAACTATGCTGAGAGCCTGGCGTTAGTCAGACGCCTGAAGGAAGGCAGCATCGAGAAGGTTGGACCTTTGAATCAACCTCTCGACGTCCTAGCTCACCAGATCGTCGGCGTCGCCATAGAAAAGGGCAGGTACCCAGATGCTGATTTCTTGGCTACGGCAAAACGGGCTTATCAATACAGAGACTTGGACGACCTTACCTTCGAAGACGTGACGACGATTCTGGCGGGGAACTATCTGATTTGGCGAGATGACAAGACCATAAGAGGGCGGGGTAAGAAGACCTACGAATACTACTTTTCAAATGTGTCAATGATACCTGAAGTCGAGAACTACGAGGTGGTTGAACTGTTGAGCAGAAAGAGGGTTGGCTCGTTAGACGAGAAGTTTGTGGCAGAGAATGTGGAGCAGGGTCAATCCATAATACTTCGGGGGGAACCGTGGCGGATTGTTTCAATCGACGATCATGAAGCGAAGCTGTTCGTCGAAAGAACCAAGACGCTAGCCGGAGCCATCCCAATATGGAGTGGTGAAATGATTCCGGTTGAGCGTGAAACGGCAGAGCTGGTCGGAGAGATGAGGAAAGAGCTCGTAGGCGGAGATGATGCCGCCTTTCTCAAGTATCGCGAAGGAATCATGCGAGATCTTGGGACGACCCCAAGTGCACACAATTTCATAATAGAGTCCGGCAAGGGAGGCGTTGTAATACACTCTTGCTATGGGACAAGAATTAATAGCACTTTGGAAAAGGTCGTCTCCGCGATGATTAGGGGATTGGTTGGCGGGACACCGCAGTCGCTAAGCGATCCGTACAGAATCTTGATCCTCTCCCAACCACCAATCAGCGGCCAACGAATGAAGGAGCTAATCTTGGAGGTGAAAGACTTGGAGGCTGTAGCCGTTCCTGAAATCACTTCCTTTAGGGTATTCCAGTATGCCATATGGCAGGTCGCCAAGCGTTTCGGAGTGCTTGAAAGGGCGGCAAAGTACGACAGGAGGGCCGCAAAGGTGATTATGGAGAGGTTCGCGCATACACCGGTGTATGCTGAAGCCCTGAGCGAAGTTCTGCAGAGGAAGTATGACTTCGCGGGGACCAGGGATTTATTAAACCGTCTCCAAGACGGCCAAGTCGAAATGAAGGTTGTCGAGGTTGAACATTATTCGCCCATCGCTTCCAAAATCGTAGACGATGCCATTGACCGAGGCGTGGAGGGGCCTGAAAGAGCCGTCGAGAAGCTCAAGGAGAGACTCAGCGTGCGCCATGTCAAGCTGGTATGCCTGACCTGTGGCAAATGGAGTAGCGTAATCAAGGCCTTCGAGGCTCCAGATCACTTCCGTTGCAAGATTTGCGGATCTAAGATGATAGCAATATCCTCGCCGTACGACACGCTCATAGAGAAAATTGTAAGCAAGAAGGTGAAGAAGAGGCCTCTGACCGATGAGGAGGATAAGAAGTTTAAGAAGGCGTGGAAGGCGGCTTCGTTGGGCATCTCCTCCGGCCGCAGGGCCGCGATTGCGATGTCCTGCTATGGAGTAGGAGAGGACACCGCCGCTCGAATCCTAAGGCAGTCCGTTACGGAAGAAGACATGTTCCTCAACCTCTACTACGCAGAAAGGAATTTCCTTCTCTACCGTCAATACTGGGATAACTAGCTTCTTATGTGTTCGATAGAGGAATAGTCCCGAAGCTCTATTGAATGGTTCCCCCGATTGTCCGTCCTAGGGACAGCGCCATATACGAACAGCCGGGCTCCAGGCAAAAGTCCAGTCAGAATCCCCGAAAGGTTCCGCCAGGCAATGAGTTTGCTTTCGCCGGTCTCATCCCCGACCAACACCTCGCACAGCGTCGTGGTCTTTCCATCCCTCAGGATGATTTCTCTGGTGGACGGCTTCGCCAAAACGACAAGTTCGATCAGCCCGGCCGAGCGCATGTTAGGGAGGTCTTGGATTCTGAATATGAATCCGTCCAGTCTCTCCTTGGAATTGCCCAGGAGCTGGACGTCGGCTTCGGTCAGGCTTGGGACATAGATTTCGTCGCCCTTTACGGAATAGCCCTTAAGCCTGATTTGATCCCCCGAATCAATGTTATCGAAGAGGCGGGCCGAGGAGTCCGCTATTGTAAACAGGAAGGTGTTCTTGTCTCTCCCCAGTAACACGGATCGCCGTTGCCTTCCCCCAATATGGTTCATGGGTCCAACCGATATTACGACAAACGGCTCGTCTCCTTGACTCGGGCTCGGGCTGGTGGCGGAGGAAGCCAGTACTTCTATCGTAGTGTCCTCGTTGCCATGAAGCTCATAATGGCCGTCAGGTTGCGTTTTGGATTCGACGTTGATGAATCTAATCTCCATCCCTGACTTGAGTTGCGATTCGTATTCCGGACGGTATGACCAAAGGACTACTCTCAATGTTGCGCCGGCCGATGCTCTCTCCGATAGAGAAAGCTGGAGGGCCCTGCCCTGTGATCCGTCTTGCCTTTGGAAGGATATTGGTTTGGGGTCGGTTGCGACGAAACCCCTTACCACGATTCCTCGACGTGCAAATTTCACATCGCCTATTCTCAGAGTAATCGAGTCTAGCTCTTTGAATCCATAGGTATGAGAATCTAGGAGTTCGATCTTGGTCTGGGCGCTCGAATGCACTTCTAGTAGGTTTTCCCTTCCCAAGCGCGTTGTCGCATTTGATATCCTGAGAGGCTCTCCGGTAGAAATCGTCGCGAACGAAAACTCCCTAGCCAAGGCATCCCACAGCGTAAGCCGTAGGGTAATGTTGTCGTCGAAAAGGAAAACAGATCGAAAACTCCCGGTTGACCCGTCCTTCCGGTTGAAGCTTCTGATTCCGGAAGCGGCCAAGAAGTAGGCCTTAACGTTGACCGAAGCCATGCCCGGTCCCAGATCCTTGAGAGAGTAGTCATTTAGACCTACATTGTTGAGGTCTATGTTAAGTTCGCTCGCGACAAGATAACTGGCCCCGGTGTCGGTCAAGAATCCAGAGCCGACTTTCCTCTTCTTCTCGGCAATGAGGTCGAGAAGTTTCTCCCTGGTAAGATCGTTCCGCTGTCTAATCATTTCTTGCAGGATCTTCTCCAACCTTTCGTCGGGCATGGGCAGCCGGAAAGAAGGCTGCCAGTTCGTTATATTAACCTATACGTCTTCGGCAAAGAGACGCCGTTCACAGAACCAAGATGGCGGCTAGTTCCACGAACAATAAGCCAAAGATTAGAATCAAGCCATCCTTGGTGGCGCCAAGAGTCCCCGTCAAAGTAGATTCCATTCTTGCTAACAAATCAGTCTTCGGGAGGTTGACTTGGCATACCCATTCATAGAATTCAAGAGAGGCTTTGGCGGCATCCCCCTTGGCGCGTTCAACCAGCTCGACAACGTCGTTAACAATCCTCGTAGAAGTGGTGGTCTCGCCTAAGACCAGATAGCCCCTTTTGTTCCTAATCCTGGCAGCGTTAAAGTGAGAGTCAGAGGTGCAAAACTCGATTAGTTCTACAGACTTCGCGGCAAGAGTGGCCTTTATCTCTTCTCTGAGCCCGACAAGTGCGTTGTTCGAATCGGCAGAGACCAAAGCATAGTCGACGCCGTTAATTCTGAGAACTAGACATCCGATGCCTCCTGCTCCGACGTCCGCTTTGCTCAGCGAAGCAAACGCGAACTGTTTGCCAGCTGAACCAACAGCGAATTCGAACTGGGATGACGAGAAGAGCTCAGAGGCAACTTCCTTGATCCCTTCTAGGGCGTCGGCCTGGAGGGCATCAGACGGTGTTTCTCCAATCGAGTTGTGTGCGTCGACGATGATTACGACGCGATAGCCAATCCTTACGCAGAGGTTTCGCACGGCTTCTCGAAAGGCGGCAGGATAGTCCTCCGACCCGGTCGGCACAGCCGTAAAGATGCAAAGGGAATCTCCAAACCGTAGGCCCGTGATGATGGCGCTTCCACGTTGTCGCGATATCGGCATTGAGACCTTTGCACTGAAGGTGCCGTCTACGGGCGGCACGGTCAGTTGTGCCTAGATAGCTTTCTACATCTTTGGAGTTGATGAGGTTTAGCGAGTGATCAACTGCGCCGTGGAGGACCAAGACTTCGTCGTAGCCCTTTCCTTTCAGGTACCAGTAGATTTTTCCTGGCAAATCGAAGGCGCCCACAGGAGCGAACGGCCCAGGGTGGACCTCCGGCACAACAAGCCCCGTCTTCTTGCCAGTTTCCGAGTTGAATTCAACGAAATGAGTTGAAACGGATCCGCTTTCTCGGAAGTCGGAGAGCATCGTCTCCAAGGGAGCACCATCTAGGTTTACCCAGGCGTCAAGAAAGGCCTTCAGAAGCTTGAACGATGGAGCAGTCAAAGATTTCTTGGCTGTCGAATTGATTCGACTCAGTATTAAGATTGTGACAGCCAGATAGCCAATCCCCAGAACTAGTGGGGTGAGCTGCACGGATAGAGCTCCAAGGTAGGCAGACATGGCGAAAAGAAATACGAACGGAGCGATGTTGAGGCCAGAAATCGCTAGGGCAAAGGGAACCTCGTTCGTGAACACGGGCCAAAATATCAGGACGCCGAGGGCCAGGGCGACAAATATGGTAAACGAGGCCGAAATCATAGCCCCCGTTGGCTGGAAACCTTTTACAATGAGAGTCAGGACCGTGGCGAAGAGCCAGATGGCATCGATAATAGTGAGACTGGCGGCTATTCGCCGCGCGCTTGCAATAGGAGACATCCTAGATGAAACGAGCCTTATGAGCTGCAGGACTATGACCTGAAGGATTACGGTGGCAATAACCAAGAGAAGCGGGGTTGGAAATATGAGATTGAAGGAGTATGCGTAGGTGACCGCTAACAAAAAGGCCACGGCTATGTGTGTTGCAATTATTATATAGAGGGATTTGGGCAGGACAAAGAGCAACTGAAACCTTTTCGCCATGCTCGCTGAGGCGTTCTCCATGAATCCATCGTGCACCTTGTGCTACTTTGGATGTAGCCGCGACCATACGGACTATTAACGTTTAGTCTACTTGAAAAAGGCAAGTAGCAGTAAGGAAGCCACTATTAGAACAACGCCGACACCGACGATTATCTCCGGGTTCATCCTAAATCCTGGGGTATCGTCTTCGAAGAATCGTAACAGACCTGCACTAGACGCGGGCAATGGGGCCTTGTCTTTTTGTTTCTTAGAGCTCATGGTCGACTACGGCACGCTCGCGCTTTCATAGTTTCGTTGGTACTCTTATAGATTTAGAGATGCCTTGTTGGTTCCCCGAACATGTTAAAATGCATGATGCATTTAAGTCCCAGCCATGAGAACAGACGACGTTCACAGCGATTATGACAGGATCTTCGATCTTCTGAAAGCCCATCACAAATGGTTCTCCGAGAGCTTGCCTCTCATTGCGTCAGAGAACGTCGTAAGCGCTGCCGTAAAAGAAGCCGTCGTTTCGGATTTTGGCAACAGATATGCTGAAGGATGGCCTGGAGAGAGGGTCTACGCCGGCTGCACGTATATCGATGAGGTCGAAAGACTGGCAATCAAGCTAGCGAAACAACTGTTCGGTGCGGAGTTTGTGGACGTCCGTCCGGTATCAGGCGTCAATTCAAATGTCATTGCCTATACTGCGTTTACGAACCCCGGAGATGTCGTGATGGCACTGTCGATTCCAAATGGGGGGCATATTTCGTATGGGCGAAGTGAATTGGGTGGTACCGCTGGCAGCGTCAGGGGATTAAAGGTAGAGTACCTGGTATTTGACCAGGACTCCATGAATATCGATGTCGATGCAACGATTGCCAAGGTCAAGCGGCTCGAATCGGAGGGTGTTAAAATCAAGATGGCAATTTTCGGTGCCTCAGTCTTCTTGTTCCCCCATCCAGTCAAAGAGCTCGGGTCTTTCTTCCATTCCATCGGAGCATCTGTGCTCTATGACGGTGCCCATGTGCTGGGATTGATTGCTGGCAAGCGGTTTCAAGATCCTCTTCGGGACGGTTCAGATATCGTCACAGGGAGCACCCATAAGACGCTGCCGGGTCCCCAGGGAGGGATTGTGTTGTCATGGGAGAAATATGCTGATGCCATCAAGAGGGCCACTTTTCCAGGAAATGTCTCGAACCATCATCTTCATCATGTTGCCGGCAAAGCAGTGGCCTTCGCCGAGATGCTGGCTTTCGGAGAGTCTTATGCTAGCCAGGTGGTGGACAACGCTAAGGCGTTCGCGGAGTCGTTGCATAGCAAAGGAATGACCGTATTCGGTGAAAGTCTCGGGTTTACTCAGTCTCATCAAGTATTGGTCGATGTGACCAAACAGGGCGACGGCGGTACCATGGAGAAGAGGCTTGAATCGGCGAACATCATCGCGAACAGGAACATGATACCTAGTGATATCAAGGCGGGGAGGCATTTTGACCATCCGGGTGGCCTACGCTTTGGAGTCCAAGAGTTGACTCGACTTGGGATGGGGAGAGATCAGATGGATTCGGTTGCTGAACTCATAGCTAAGATTGTGCTGAAGGGAGATGATCCAATTAAAGTCGCGAGTGAAGTTCGAAGCCTACGGCGTGAGTATCAGAGGGTTCATTATGCGTTTGAAACATCTCGAGATGCGTATGAATATGTGGTACTAAGATGATTATGTAAAGTCGGCAATAGACGTCTGTTTTTTTGATTCGGAGAGCAGTTGAAGGTTCTCCAAGGTGAGCGTTACCTTGTCTCTGATTGGCTGGGGAATCTGGTGAGCTCTAATCAGCTCGTTTGCAAGCAGAACGTATTTCTCTACTGCGGAGAGGGTTAGGGAAGGAAGTAACTCTCTGCCACAAGTTAAACAGGTTCCCTTGATGGGCGGCCTGCGGTATGTTTCGCCGCATCCCTTACATCGAAATTTCTGTGTGGAATAGGCGTCTAGATTGCCGATTATCTCTTTGACCAGGTAGTTATTGAGCAAAGAAGAGATTAAGCCGTTTACATCTACAGCTTGAATTCTGCTTGCGACGGCTATTTGTGTGCTTACTTTATCGGGCATTGGCCTAGGGTTAGAGTATGACGACCTCGGCTGCGAAGTCACGACCGACGACGTCCAGAGCGTGTATAGAAAATCCTCGCTCGGCGTTTCCCGTTTGCTTTCTTGTGGCATTTTCCCTTCGAGGGAACGGGCCGAAGGCCTATCACTGGCCGCCATAAAGAATTCGTGTGGGTATGTATTCATCCTGTTGGATAACGAACGCCTTGAAATGGGAACGTCTGGTGACAGAATTACGGGTTCAATCATGGCCGGAGTGTCCAGTTGTCCTGTTACCTGACCCGGACAAAGAGTGGGTGAATAATTGAGAAATACGTCTAAGAGCAACGTCAGAGAGTCGATATCGCCACCACAATCCCGGTGCTTGGCGGCGTGCCATAGAGGGTGGGCGTAACAGACACGGGCTTCTGTAAAACCTATTATTCTGCCTACGACGCCGAGCGAAGTCTTTGGGGAAATACCTACGACGAGAGCTCCCGTAAGGTCTGTTTGTTTCTGGATGTTGTAGAGGATTTCCGTTTTGAAGAATCGGGACAGCAAGTCATCAAGGAAGGTCGCAAGACGTTTGAAATGATCGCCGGAATCTTGGGGAAGGATTACGTCCTGAGGCTTTAGCTCCAGGATTTGGCCGTCTGATTCTAGAGGCTTTTCGAAGACATCTAATGTGTAGCCGAGAGCGTTTAGTGTAGAGATGTCCATGTGGAACTGGGCTGGCTTGAAGTGCGTCAGCGGGGCGTTTGTTACGTCATATCTTGTGGTCCCGTCCTTATAACAAGTCAGACTGTGTCTCTGTCTAAGTATGCCTTTCTCGAGCCTTTCAGGGATACGGGAGGAGTTGCCGAGCTTGGTTACACCCCTTAGGGGAGGGTATGGTTGTAGGCCAACGGTATCTGAGGCTGCTCTGAGGAGATCTTCTATCCGTGGGACCATAGTGGCATATGGAATAGTTTCGAGCTTGCAGTCTGGACACCGTTCATTCATGGTTTCCTTCTTACACGTTGGACAGTAGAAGATTTGGGTGGTCTTAGTTTCACAAAATGGGCACATCGAATAAGGGGATTTTGCCCCGCAGGATGGACATGCCCATGTACTTAGCTCCACCGAAGCAGGATTATGATATGATTGGAGTATGTCGTGAGATGTGATGCCTTTGGCTCCGACAGGAAACAGCGTGTGTGCCGGAGGTTTCATTCGACGTTCGTTAGAGGCCTCGGGCTTACGCATTGCTACTCCCACATATAGCGAAGATTTTCTTCGGACGTCCAGTCCGGACAGGAATCTAAGGAGGGTAAGGGTATCAGAATAGGATGCCCCAAGAGGTATGGTCTTTTGTGGGGCCAGGGTCAGGTATACGACTTTGGCATCGTCATCACAAATGGTGATGGTGGGCCCTAGAATCTTGTGTGGGATACGAGCGGTTTCAAGGCCTCTTTTGATGTCTGAGGTGTTTGAAATGGAGAGGTTGTTGCTGCCGGAGGGATCTTCTCTGTAGTCGATAATTGCATCGCGTAGAGAAAATATGTCTTTGACGGAAAGCAGGTCCCAGAAATACACGTAGTTGGGATGAAGTGGTATTCCTAATGTGTCAGAAATTTGTAAGGCCTCTGAAAGGGTGGGTCTCGTGAAAGGTGGACCGTCAGTCATTGCGGCGAGTCTGTCGGAGTCGATTGAGGTCAGAGCGGATAGTTGGTAAGAGTCGAGGTGTCTTTCGGTCAGAGCTCCTTTCATGTCGGAAATCCACCATTCTTCTACGTATCCCGACGGTTCGACTGGTTGGTTTGGGTGAAGGAATTCGTCGGGCGACACCAGGATGTCACCGAGATCGATGATGGTGTCGAGTTGGGTCTTTACTGTCTTCGCCTCAACGACATCTTTGATAAGACGAACTTCTCCGGTCCTTAGGCGAACAGTGGGAGGCCGTAGCGTGTCAACCGCCGCCGCCGAGCCAACATGGTCGGCGACGCTGACTTTGATTTGAGTTCCAGTGGCTAGGGGGGCATCGAGCAGCTCAAAGACTGCAGGGTGGAAGCCATATGATCCATAACCTGTGTTTTGTGCCCTGCCGTAGCGTAGCCTAAAGCTTCCTGGCACTGCTGGAATTGATAATACTGGCCTTCCGGGTTTGGCGTTAAGTATGTAAGAAGTAACATCCTCCAATTCGTTAGGTTTGTTCTGGGCACTTACGCTGGCCAACCAATCCCACTCTGACAGCTGAAGTGATTTGGCTAGTTCCAGGACTTTGGATGATTTAGCCAGTATCCCACCGAGCAAGACCCCGATCGCTCCACTTCTGATCCTATTACCCTCAATTCTCTGCAAATTCCGGTTAATGATGACTTCTGAGTCGACTGACCCTGAACCGTCTATTTCAACGGGAATGTTCTGAAGAATGAGACGGACATCACGCTCGACCGCCTGAATATCTAAATGAGTGGATTCACGCCTAAAGATTGCAATCTCTTCCAAGAATCTGGCTATCTCGTCATCTCCAACGGAATTGACGTGGTATTTCTCGAGCCCAATCATCACGCGAATCTTGTCTACCACGAGCAGAATGAAGGCGGCCTGAAGTGGTGTTATTACTCCATCGATTTGGCCAAAAACGATAGCTGGATACAAAGTCCCGTCGCCGTTCTTCTTTATCATAGCCTTTGTGATGTCTGACGCTGGAAGCATCCTCACAGACGATGTCACAACGCAAAGGCAGGTTTTAGTGACGTAGTTCAAGATTTGCTCATTGTCGAAGAATCCGAAGTGCCCGAGTGCTATATCCTCGGCCAGTTTGAGAGCTAGCTGGGTTGTGTTAACGGTCTTTCCGAGGTCCCTGACGATTTTCGCGATGCCCTGGATTCCCGTAATTATCTCGATTCTGTCGGCATGGTCACATACCTCTTGTGATGGAGGGCTCGAATCCAAGTCCACCGCTTTGGCTTTCGCGTTGATAGCTATTGCATTGGTCCGAAGGTAGGCATCGAAGATGCCTTGGAAGTAGCCCGTGCTGGGACTGGCGGTTTCTTCCAAAGCCGCCCTTACAGTGTCTCGTCCTACCTTGCTCCTGAGGAAGCTCAATGCCCTCGGGCTCTATCGCTTAGAATGGTGAACTGCGAGCGCAATATGCTTTAGGGTCTTCTCGAAGTTCGGGGTTTCAACCAGATTTCCAACGACAATGATGTTCGCTCCTGCTTCAACAGCCCGAATGGCGGTCTGTTCGTCTCGAATCCCGCCACCGACGATTAGCGTTCCGTCGTAGAGCTTCCTAACGGTCGCTATCGTGGTGTTCGATATGTTCTCGCTGGCACCCGAACCTGCTTCCAAGTAGACAAACTTCATCCCCAAAAACTGGGCCGCTAGCGCATAAAGGGCAACCAATTCGGGTTTGTCTCTAGGGAAAGATTGGATGTTGCCAACGAACCCTGCGGCGCCGCCTTCTCCAGCAATTATGTAGCCTGTGGGAAGGGCCTCTATATCGTATTTCTTGACTAAGAACGATCCAAGGGCTTGAGCGCCAGTTATGAAATAAGGATTGGATGAGTTCAGTAGCGACGCAAAGAGAATCGCATCAGCGTAGGGAGATACGCCAGTCACATTGCCTGGGAAGAGAATCACAGGTATGGTCACAACACTCTTGACGTGTTTGACCGTTGAAGATAGTGTGAGTTGGTCTGTGGCCGTAGATCCGCCTATTAGAATAGCGTCTGCTCCGGCATTGGCAACCTTTATTGCAAGGCCCTCCGTCTCTTCTGGTTTGAAGTTCTCTGAATCGATTAGGGCGAAGAGCAAGGCCGTCTTAGACTTCAACTGCTTAGCGATGTAATCGTTGACGGCATGTTTCAATTGGCTAGGCCCCGATCTTGCCTTTGTAGAAGGCGTCGACAAAGTCGTTGAATATGTCAATGACTTCTCGTGGTCTTCCTGGGGTCGCGTCGTAAACAAGTCCACATGATCCACAAATGACGTGAAATGCTTCGGCTTTTTTGATGACCTTCACGGATGGGGCTCCACACCGGGGGCAATTGAAAATCTTTGGCAGCGTCTTTCTCACGGGTTTGTATACCTTTCTTCGACGTCGCCCCATCATCTCACCAGATGTTTCAATCTTGGGTACTGGCATGGTCGAGTTATAAACGTATCACAAAGCGGCATGGTATCTGGGTCTGGGTTAGAATAAGCTAAATATACAAATTTGTATTGCTACGGCGTGCTCGACAACGTGATGAAGAATGAGGTAATTCGAGGACTCTTTGAAAGGTCGCGCTTCAAGAGAGGGGAACTCGACTCTTTACTCGTCAAGAAGTACGCGCGGACCAATCGAGAAAGAATGAAGAAAGTCTTGGCTCTAAGGGATAGGCCTGCATCCCTGGGTGCTCTTGAGAGGTCGGCAACTCAAGCAGAGAATGTCATATCGGAGTCAATTGCAACCCTCATGCTTAGTCTAAGTCTGGGATTGCTAGATTATGAGGCCGTCGATTCTATTCCGCGCGTTGCTAAAGTATTAGAGCAATCGAGAGTCCAGGACTTGGCTAGACAAGACGTTGATCGATTGATGGGTATTGTGGATGCCATTCTTCGACAGTCGTCACGGAAGTGATGTAGCTGACAAGACTTATATCACACACGTCATATCACATACAAGCAAGCAATGCTTGACTTGATTTCGATTGTGGCCCTCGCTTTAGCGATCGCTAGCCTTGGATCGTTGATATTGTTACTAAGGTACTTGCCAACCTTGCGAAAGGCCGCTTCCTCATACGAAGATAGCTCGAGTGTGATTTCCCACGTAATCGGTGAGCTAGATTCTCGTGCGAGCATGCAGGACAGGCGGCTGGCAGATGTACAAGTTAAGCTCGACGTATTGGAGGAAAGGTGGTTGAGAAGCGGGTGGATGTCATCTCAGGCACCCAGGGAGTATGTCCAACAGATGACGCGATATGCCACGAGTCAAACTGCCTCTGCTTCTAGCCCGACGCCAAGTGAATTGGAGCTACAACAGATGTTATCCAGGAACACTAGCCGGCTTTTACGTCAGAATCCCAAGCCCTCGAAGGTAGAGATCCTAGTGCTCAAGAGGTTAGTCGAAGGGAGTTTGACTGCACCAAACGTCAAGGACATTCTTGGCAGCAGTAGAGAGCACGCTGCGAGGGTGATGAAAGCACTTACGGACAAGGGTCTGGTTGTTCGTGATCCTTCGAAACGCCCTTACACATATGAAATAAGTGATATAGGTCGTGATATGGTCACAAAATCGTGACTCGTGGTTTTGGAATCTGTGGCGCCGGTCGGCTTCATCGTTCGATTATTTTACTGAATTCGGGCCGTCGGTTAGGATGGAGTTCCGGGCTTGGCAATTCTGAAGCATTAGCAAGCGTGTAGACCCATTTTCTTCCACGCTTTATTCGATTAACTTCTCCCGCAATGTTCATCCTTGCAAGGTATGTGCTGATTGCAGCCAGTTTGATTGGTTGGTTGTATTTGTCTTCGAAAGCGTCACGTACTTCGTCCGATGTAAAGCGTTTGAAGGTAAATCCTTCACAAACTAGATTGCGAATGTGGTTGTATGTGGTGTCCTCTGGTATCGGTGGTTCTCCCTTCCGTTGAGCCAGAAGGTCGTACATGTCCATGATTCGTGAGACTTTATCTTTGGATAAGTTCCCTTCGAGCTTTATGGTATACCGCTCTCCATCGGATCCTTCGAACTGGACCCGTACCGTATTCTTACCCAAGGAAGTTGTAAGCTCGTCGTCTGGCGCATATAATCGTTAACAGTGGTTTGGCGTTAACTAACTTGTTAACGTTAGTTCATACTTCATGAGATGATCGCCGAATCCTAATCGACTTCACTCAAGTTAACCAGAGTGAAGCCATGGTTAATCATGTGGCTGCCGGGGAGTGGCTCCAGTGGACGCATTGGGGTGCTGGACGCATATTAACAGATGCTGGAGTGTGGACTGAGTCCAGTGGAAGCAAAGGGGTACGAAATGGGCTTGGAAGGGGCACAGCGTCATTGGAAGTTAACAAAGGGTGTGGAGGGGTTTCCCTGAGCCTAGGGCCACCCTGCCTTTACCAGTGGAGACATTGCATGATCTTACCATGTTTCGCTATCGCTACCCAGGGACGAGTTCTAGGTATAAGGTCAAACAACATAAACCCATTATCATATTAAGCCATAAAAGCATCAAGTAGCGGTATTATTTTCCATCATAACATTAACTAACCTATAAGTTATATATTTTCCAGTGGAAATACTGGGGCGGGGGGACCAACCATGAGCCAGCCACCAGATTCCTTGAATGACATTTTCGAGAGAGCCCTTAGTGGAAAAACACTCTTCATAAACAGAGATGCCCTGAGAAACGAGTTCATTCCGCCACAGATTCACTTTAGGGACGACCAAATCAAAGGGGTTGCACAGATACTGTCTCCAGCCCTGGCTGGTCATAAGCCTTCCAGCCTACTGATTTATGGTAAGACAGGAACTGGTAAGACGGTAGTCACGAAATATGTGATTAACCGGCTGACAGACAAGGGAAAGTCATCTGCCAACAACCTTCGTACGGCTTACGTCAATGCCAGAATCGCGTCAACGGAATACCGAATTCTGTCTGAGATAGCCACGGATCTGGAGGTCGCACTACCATTTACCGGGCTGTCTTTGAGTGAAGCCTTCAGTAGAATTGCGACCAAGATAAAAGATCGAACACTGAAAGCAATAGTCGTCTTAGACGAAATAGACTTCCTAGTCAAGTCGTCCGGAGACAATCTACTTTACGAATTCACTCGAGCTAACGAGGACTTCGATAACAACGCCTTCATCACATTAGTCGGGATTTCTAACGATTTGAAATTCAAAGAGTCCCTCGACCCACGCGTCCTTAGTAGCCTCAATGAAGAGGAAATAGTATTTCCGCCTTATTCGGTTGACGAGCTCAAAGCAATACTGCAAGAAAGGATCGAAGTAGCATTCAAGCCTCAAAGAGTTACCGAAGCCGCCGTCAACTTGTGTGCGGGAATGGCCGCCGCGGAGCACGGCGATGCCAGGCGCGCAGTGGATTTACTCAGAGTGGCAGGTGAACTTGCTGAGAGGGGAACCGCAGATTCGATTGAAGACTCTCATGTGAGGGAAGCCTCCAAAAGCATCGAACGGGACCGCGTCCTTGAAGCCATCCAATCGCTTCCAATCCATGGTAAGCTAGCACTACTCGCTGTTTCCTGCTTTGAAGAGGCAGAAAATACAGGCCATGTGTATGCAAAGTATATTGAACTAGCAAAACAACTTGGCCTTGAGCCACTAACCCAAAGAAGAGTAAGCGGTCTCCTAAGTGAACTCGACTTGCTTGGCCTCATTTCTGCCCCGGTGGTAAGCAAAGGCAGGATGGGCCGCTCCAAGAAGATTACGCTGGAGGTTCCTCAGCAGGCTATCAAGAACTCCTTCAAAGACGACGAAACAATGAAGACAATACTCTAACTAGGCCCGCCAAAGGAGTTCAAAGGTCGAAAGATCCACTAATGCTGCTTTACCTTGACTTTGAGGTAGAGATTCGCTCTTACCAGTCCAAGACGGGGTAGACAGCATCAACGTGCCTCTATAGACATCTTCGTCCGGAAAACCAAGATGCCCACAATGCATTATGTCGGGAACCGGATCTATGATTAACAAGTCTTCCCTCTCCGGCGCAATCGAGGTTAAACCCCCATATGAAGGAGCGACATGCCTCGCTCTCAATAGTGCACGGATGCCTACAGAGGGCCGCGTCTTAGAGGCCGACTGCAGCTGGCTAAACACTTCATCAAGGCTTTGCCCATGATATAGAAGGACTGTGACACCATGCATTCTTACCAAGGAAGGATTCCCCAGCATCAAAACGTTCTCCATTTCATACAACTTCTTAGCATATCTTCTGATGATAGCGGGCTGGGGGAGCGCCGTCCGAGTCGCATCAGTCTCCCCCGGAATTACGACAATCTTGACATTCCTACGAACCTTGCTTAGGTAACCCGCCAATTCGTCATAGCAGGCTTCGACGCCGCGTTCGTTTAAATGACCATCACGAGCCAACGGGTTCTCTATCAGATCACCATTTAGAACCAGGTAGGCAATACGGGAGACAACCTCTAGTTCTCCGTAGTCACCATTCATCCACCGAACCATCTTCTCGAACGCCGCACCATCAAAGGCAGATGACCCAACATGGAGATCGCTCAGAAACAAAGCATATACCTTCTCGTTGCATGTGTTTCTAGTTTTGTCAGGCAAATCAGGATGATACACATTTCTAGCATAGTACCCCCTAGGCAACGATTCAACTTCAACCAAAACGAACTCGTCAAGCAAAACCTCATCGACCTTCCGAATGGCATCGTCCGTACACATCAAACGAAGGTATCCGCTTTCATCCTCCAAAGTCAGGGACACATAATCACCAGATGTCTTCTTCGACACAACAAGACCAACAACCTTCGCGAGGACCTTCTTACCGGACAGAGGCGTCTTAATCGCATTCAGTTTCTCTATCTGAAAGAAGTCAGGACGACCCCGGATGATCGAGGTCATCTTTTCAAGGCGATCCCGAAAGACGTGGACGTATCCTGATGTATCCGTTGTCGGGTTGATCCTGCTAGTAGGATCAAACAACACGTCGCAAACCGGAGTAATCTCTTCTTGTTTTGGATTAACTACAGACCGGATGAACGGCCTGATCTCTTTGGAGCCGATTACGAATTGCCGGTCCTTTCGTCTGCTCCCGGATCGTATAATCTGTTCAAGGATATGGAGCACGGATTCAGGTTCACCTTCCTGATCTAGCAACTGCCCTACAGCCTCGGGCTCGACTTGGTAGCCTAGCTCTAGCATCTTTCTGACCACTAACACTTCGTCTTCCTTCTTGGCCAAGCGCTAACCCGTGTCAGCACTCTCTCCGACCTCCGCCCTATTTTACGATTATATGCAAGGGTTTCCGAGGATGAACCGTTGCTCCCTGAAAGAAAGGCTCCAGCCGCCTTGATACTAGCAGGAGGGCTCTCTACCCGTATGGGCAGCGAGAAAGCCACATTGACGATCGAATCGAAGCCTCTCATCAGGTGGGCTTTTGACGCCGCCAACAAGTTCGCATGTCACATCTACATATCTGTGCATGATGAGGATGCCATAACACGCTACAAACCTCTACTTCCAACGGAAGTAACCTTCATCAAAGATCTTTACGAAGGACCACGTTCAGCCCTTCTCGCGATGCTATCGAGCTTCAAGTACATCACCGAAGAAACAGTCGCAGTCACCCCCGTAGATTCTCCTTTCATAAGTGGGGATTTGATGGCGTACATGACTTCGAAGGCGAAAAGCTATGACTTGGTCGTCCCAATGTGGCCGGACGGCAGGATAGAGGCGATTCATGCGGTGTACAATCCGGTCAAATTAGTTCCGGTTCTCCAGGGCCTCTGGTCAAAGGGAATATTCGAATTGAAACAGATACCTAGACATGCTAAGGCTACACTGTTCATCTCAACCGAAAGCCTTTCAGAATACGATGTGCCACTTCTATCACTTCTTGATGCCGATACTCCAAGTGAGTTTAACGCCATGAAATCCACCAAGGCGGCAATTCACTGACTTTGCCCTAACGAGCTTCACGTCGTACATACTTCAAGCCCTTAAGGCCGACGTATTCAGCTTCCGGCCTAATCAGTCTGCCTTCTTTCAATTGTTCTTCATAATGAGCCATCCATCCAAACACCCTGCTCATCGCAAAAATCGACGTATACAGGGTAGGAGGGATGCCGATGGTGGAGAAGATTGGCGCCGCATAGAAATCCAAGTTCGCAGGAATCCGTTTCTCTCTCCACATGACAGATTCAACGGAGACACACGTTTCATACAGCCCCTTCATTTCGGGATGCTCTAGCACAAGCGTCTCCAGAAGCTTCTTAGCAATCTGAGCCCTGGGATCAACCGTTTTGTAGACCCTATGGCCGAATCCCGGCACTTTCTCTCCTGCAGCCAACTTCCTCTTTACCACTTCCTCTCCCTGTTCCGGGCTATCGATTTGCTGTAACAGCGATACCACATCCTGATTGGCTCCCCCATGGAGGGGACCCTTTAGGGCGCCAAGTCCGGCGATTACGGCTGAATAGAGGTCGGCCTTAGTGGAGGCCACAACCCTTACGGTGAAGGCCGACGCATTGAAGTCGTGCTCCATGTAAAGAATGAGCGTCTTTTCTAATGCAACCAAGTCAACCTCGGCAGCTTCGCGTCCGAACAACATCCAAAGAAAGTTCTTAGCATACCCAAAATCTCGTTTGGGCTCAACGATTTCTTGGCCTTCTCTTAGTCTAGCGCAATTTGCGACGATGGTTGGCATCTTTGCCGCCAGCGAAAGCCTAGTCGACTCAGAGTCTGCGATTCCGCCTTCTGCGGCGAGAATGGAAAGACCTACGCGCAAAACATCAATCGAATTCGCATCATGTGGCAACTCTCTCAGCATATCAAACACGAGTGTTGGAACTCCCATCGAAGCCTCCAGCCCAGCCCTGAAACCACCATATTCTTCTTTGTCCGGAAGATCGCCCCTTGACACAAGATAGGCCACCTCCTCGAAACTCGAATTCTCGACCAGATCTTGGATATCATAACCTCGATAGGTCAGAGAGCCGTCGGCAGTGCTTTTCGCAATTTCAGTTTGGCTCACTACTACACCGTATAACCCCGCCGGCACCCGTATCAGGTCGTGCATCTGTCGCCCAAGAGAGGACCTATGGGATGTTTTAACGTGATTTCAAAACCTCAGCCGCGGCCTCTGCTGATTCAGAGTCAAATCTCTCATAGGCATAATAATCGATCAAACCGTACACCTCCTCCCTTGTCATCAGCTTGCCTATCAGCTTCTTCTGCGTTCCCAGTCGCTTAACTTCAGAATATACATCCTCCAGCGTTCTAAGCGCCGCCCTGAAGGCTGTCATTGGGAAGATTACCATCTTGTATCCCATCCGCTCGAACTCTGCCGCCGTAATGTATGGAGACTTGCCGAACTCAGTCATATTGGCTAGGAGGGGGGTGTGAACCTTATGAGAGAACTCTTTGAATTCTTCAGGGCTCTCCAACGCTTCTGGAAACACCATATCAGCTCCCGCTTTCGCATACAATTTAGCTCGGTCAATCGCCGAATCTATTCCTTCGACAGCTCTAGCGTCAGTTCGTGCGATTAAGAGTATGCCCTTCCTCCTACTCTCTCTTACAGCGACTATCTTCTTCACCATTTCCTCCAAACTCACAACCTGCTTCCCAGGTAAGTGACCGCATTTCTTAGGCATAACCTGATCCTCTATATGCAATCCAGCCACATTCAAATTCTCCAGTTCTCGTACAACTCGTGCCACGTTGATAGCCTCTCCAAACCCCGTATCTACATCGACGATTAGAGGAAGCCTTACTTTGTCAAGTATGTAACGAACCTCTCGGACGGTCTCGCTCATCGTAACCACACCCAAATCGGGAACTCCTAGGGAATTCGCAAAGCCACCTCCGGAGAAGTAAAGCACCTCGAATCCAACACTAGACGCTATCAGAGCCGAAATGGGATTGAAGACACCTGGGGCGATGACAATCTCTTTCTTCTTAAGTCTCTTTCGAATGAGAGCCGCAAAGTCGTCAGCAGAATCCGAAGGCATGTCAATCACTGCGCCCCAACACGCTCATGGCGTGATGAACTTCATAGTTCTCGATGTTCCATAGCACCTTCAGAGCCTCCTTCGGCGCCCCAAGTCTGACATACTTCGATTCTAGCTCTTGATCTGTGAGTGGATTCTTACAATGGCCTTTCGGATACATGACCTCAGCACTTTCCGCTCCGTCTCCGAGCTCCACAGTGACCTTAGCGGGTAAAGCCGAAGGATAAAGCAAATCGTATGACGGGCTCACCTTCACGCTGGTAGTCTTAAGAAGCCGCAGAACGTCTTCTGCCTGCAACTTGGATGGATTATAGGCATCTAACCAAATCCCCCCATCCAAGAGGGCTCGATCCACGATGTAGGGGAGGCTATAATCAGCGGTCTCCTTCGTCATGGGGTGCCACTTCTCGGGATCCTTGGCGATGTTTCGAACGAGCATATCGATGACCAATGGTCATGAAAGGAAATATAAACAGTGATACGACGAACCGCACAAACTAATCAGTGGGCCTCAAAGCCCTTGGGCATGACATGGGAGGTTAAATCGAGACTGCCGATTCCAATCATGTGACAGTAGAAGTAAACGTATTCCTGTTTGGGAAACCGGCTTGGGAAATCAATGGATTCCAAGGGGGAGACTTGAACGACGAGCTCATAGAACGGATAAGGGCAAAAGGCAAGGATTTAGGTCGATATTTGGACGCAGCAGCTGATACCCTGCAAAAGCTGGTACAAAACGGGTGGGAAGGCTGCGGCACACTATATGATGTCAACCTCACCAAAGACATAACGATTGGCCAAGCCAGAAGGGAACTGACTGAATTGGGTCTGGACCCCGACATAGCGTTCGAGTTCGACGACGACTGAGGAAAGCATTCAACCAACTGGTTGCCCTATAGATGAAAAGTGCGGAGGGTGGGATTCGAACCCACGAAGGCCTACGCCAGCAGATCTTGAGTTTGGGCTTTTTCGGGCGTCGTATCTGCCCCCTTTTGTCGCCCAATTCGAGAGGCTTTGGCCTGGCTCGGGGACCCCCGCAACCCTCACCTCACCTTTGTGCTTATTTTATGCTTTGCTTTGGCGAAATCGCCGTCTGCAGATTCTCGAGTCGCTAGACGACCACTAGGGTGCCTACCGGCTTTCCTCTAATCGCCCTCTCGATGGAAGACGGTTCACACTTCAAGATTATCGTCCTTATCTTCGATCGCTCTATGATATTGACCGCCAGCAAATCCAGCAACTCATACGTTCCCGCCCTCATCTCACCATCCCCGAACATCTTCCTGAGTTGAGACGGCGTAACCTTATCCAACCTCCTAGCCGTTGCGTTCTTGTTCGGATCAGCAGTGTAAACACCATCTACATCTGTTGCATTTACAAACAAGTTTGCATGGACTCTTTCAGCAACCAACGCCGCAACAGCATTTGTACTGTGACCCGGATGGAAACCGCCGACCACCACCACTTTGCCAGTGCTGAACGCCTCAGCCATCTGGTCGATGTTCTCCGGCACGGTCGGGTGGGCCAGGTCCCCCAATCCACCTACCAACAACTCAGCGTTAAGTCTCGCTGCCCTGAGCCCCAAATCATCTAACATGGATTCGTCAATCCCGAGGCTCCGGCCAGCCTCTATGTAATGCCTCGCCGTTTCGCCGCCGCCGGCCACCAAGACCAACTTCTCTCCACCCGAAGCGAGATCCTTGAAAAGCCTCAACAACGGTGAGATGTTCTTATCGACACCATCCCACTTGAACGCAGAACCGCTAATCTTAATTACTGTCCCTTTCAAGGCTTTCCCATAAGTTCATCTAACCCTTCAATAAAAAGTTGAGGGTAAGGGTGGAAATTCTGAATGCCTGAATACGACTCTGTAGCAATGTACCGGGTAAGGAAATTGCTAGCGGAGCTCGGGAGCAAGCAAGGTCGCGGAACAGAATTGATCTCGCTCTACATACCGCCAAAGAGACCCATTTACGACGTCATCGCCAACCTTAGGGATGAATATGGCACTGCCTCCAACATAAAGAGCGACACCACCCGCAACCACGTCCAAGATGCGCTGACACGCGTTCAGCAGAGGTTGAAGCTGTACAAGAATGCCCCTCCTAACGGTCTCGTAATCTTCTGCGGCGCTTTGCCTGTCAGCGGCCCCAACACAGAAGTCATCCAGTTGTTCGAGATAGAACCACCCAAACCGATTAGTGTATACCTATACAGATGCGACGACCATTTCCATCTCGACCTGCTAAGGGAGACAATCAGGGAACAGGAAGCCATCGGAATCCTCACGATTGACACCGCCGAAGCTGCTCTGGGCCTTCTCGTTGGAGACAAGGTCTCGGTAATCGAGGAAATGACGTCAGGCGTCGCCGGCAAGCATCGTCAAGGAGGTCAGTCCGCACGCAGGTTTGAGAGACTGAGGGCGAACGAAATCAATGAGTTCTTCAACCGCATCGCCGCTCACGCCTACAAGGCCTTCATAGAAGTCTCTCCAATCAAGAAACTAATCTTGGGCGGCCCAGGGCCCACCAAGGACACTTTCGCCAAGGGCGAGTACTTGGATTACCGGCTTCAAAATGCGGTCATCGGTCTGGTCGACATTTCCTACTCAGGCGAGGCTGGCATAAGGGAGACCGTTGAGAAAGCAGGACCGCTCCTTCAGGACATACGTTTCGTACAGGAAAAGAACATCATCAACAAATTCATAGGCGAAGCATCAAAGGATTATGGTCTAGCAATCTACGGCCTAGATAACGTGCTTGCAACCTTGAAGAACAATTCTGCAAGCTCGATTATCGTTTCGGAGGAACTCGACCTAAACAGGCTTCAATTCAGATGCAGGAAGTGCGGCTATGAAACGGAGAGATTCGTAAAGCAGAGTGACATATTCTCCGAGAAAGCCGAAACCATGGGAAAGAACTGTCCGTCATGTAACTCCAACGAATGGGATTACTCCCAACAAGACATAGTAGATTATCTGTTCGATCAGGCGTCGGCCATTGGTGCTTCAATGGAAGTCGTCAGCGCCAAGACAGAGCACGGACAGATGTTCAAGAGCTTCGGCGGAATCGGTGCGCTATTGAGATACAGAACCAAGTAGAACGTCTAGAGAGCCAAACTCTTAAGAGACTCATTTGTCAACGTTAGCCACAACATTGGAAGCAGCCCCTTTCAAGCCCAGAATTGAAGAGAAGACATGGAACCAAGGGCTCGAAGAGCGAATGTTCAAGACCTGGATGGATGAAGGAATCTACAATTTCGACCTAAAATCCGAAAAGCCTGTCTATAGCATCGATACGCCGCCACCATACATCAATACGCCGGTACACATCGGTCAAGCCCACACCTACACCTGTATGGACGCCATCGCCAGGTTCAAGCGAATGTCTGGCTATAACGTACTCTTCCCAATAGGGCTCGATCGGAATGGCCTCCCCATCGAGGTCCAAGCAGAGAAGGAATTCAATATCAACATCAGGAACACACCTCGAGAGGAATTCATTACCAAGGCTAGGAACCTGCTGGACCGCTACGAAGGCATATCGCTCTCGACATTCCAGAAGCTAGGGCTTAGCATCAACGGATGGGAGAAAGAGTACCGAATAGGGGCTGCGTATGAGACCGACGACGCGGAATATAGGCGTCTTACCCAAGAGACTTTCATCAAGCTCTATCAGGACGGCCTGATCTACGAAGGAGAAAAGACGGCCAATTACTGTCCTGTATGCCGTACTACCATTTCGGACGCCGAAGTAGAATACGCGGAGCGTACGACTAACCTGAACTTCATCAAGTTCGCTTTGGTTGGTGGCGGTGAAATCACGGTAGCAACCACCAGGCCAGAGTTGCTCGCAGCCTGCAAAATCATCATCTTCAATCCAGAAGACGAACGTTTTACTGGCCTGTCGAGAAAGGAGGCCATAATCCCAATCTTCGAGAAGGTCGTGAAGATTATCCCCCACCCCTACGCCAAGCCAGAGTATGGCTCGGGAATGGTCATGATTTGCAGTTATGGGGACTACAACGACATACGCATCCTCAGAGAGCTATCGATCACTCCAACATACGTAATAGACCAGGACGGACGGATGATCGGCGAAGCTGGGCCCTATTCGGGACTCACCGTAAAGGAGGCCCGAAAGAAGATAATTGAAGACTTACAACTCAACGGCCTGCTTGCAAAGGTGGAACAGGCGCCCCACCGCGAACCAATCTGTTGGCGCAGCAAGAATCCAATCGAATTCATACCCACCAGGGAGATCTACCTTAAGCAGGTGGCGTTCAAAGATGACCTCCTCAAAATCGCCGATTCAATGAGCTTCCACTCACCCAGAAGCAAGGAACTGCTGGTCGACTGGATCAACAGCATATCCGTTGACTGGGTCCTCTCACGGAGGCGTTTCTATGGAACGGAGATTCCACTGTGGTACTGCCGCGGCTGTGGGGAAACAATCCTTCCTCCTGCTGGTCGCTATTACCAACCATGGAAGCAAGGGCCTCCAATTGAAAAGTGCCCTCGCTGCGGAAGCAAGGAATTCACTGGTGAAGAAAGAATCTTCGATACTTGGTTCGACTCTAGCAACAGCCAGCAGTACATCTTGGGTTACCTATGGAACAAACCCTTCTTCGAGAAGAACTATCCCTGTTCGCTCAGGCCGCAAGGCAAGGAGATAGTTAGGAGCTGGCTTTACTTCACATTGCTCAAGTCGTACCTCCAGTTCAAGAAACCTCCCTTCAAAGACGTCTGGATTAACCATCACGTGGTGGACGAATCCGGAGAGAAGATGAGCAAGAGCATTGGGAACGTTATCGACCCCCAGGAAGTCATAAGGCGATACGGAGCCGAAGCGTTCAGGGCCTGGGTGTTCTTGGAGGGGGACATCACGGATGGCGACGTGAAATACTCCTATGCAAGGACGGAGGGCTCGGGGAAGTTCCTAACCAAACTTTGGAACATATCTAGGCTCATATCAGCTTTTCCAGAAGGCAAGGGTGACTCTATTACTCAGAGCGAGGAGTGGATGCTCGCCGAGCTGTCGACTATCATATCCAAGACGAAGGCCGACTATGAAGACTACTCCTTTAGCAGAGCCGCAATCAACTTGAGGTACTTTGCCTGGAACGTCTTCGCAGACCACTATGTCGAAATGGTCAAAAATAGGGCATATGGCGGACCAGAAATCACCAAGGATGAACAGGATGCGGCCTGGTATGGGTTACACACCGGCCTCAAGAACATACTGCTTCTGATGGCACCCCTTACGCCATTCATAACAGATTACCTCTGGAGGGAGCTCTACGGACCCTTGAGCGTGCACCTGCAAAGGTTTCCGACGTTCAGCTTCGAGTCGAAGCATTCGAACCTCACCCAACAATTGATAGAATTCAACTCAAGAATCTGGAATACAAAGAAGGCACAAGGGCTCTCATTGAGGGACTCCATGTCCGCCACCATCCCACCGGAGCTAGAACCATTTGAGAAAGATCTTCGGCGGATGCACCACATCGAATGAGGGAGACGCCTACCTCGGTCGAAATTCTTAAAAACTCCCATTGGGTCGTGGCTTCAAGAGCCTCGGAATGCCCCGGTACCTCAGAAGGTTGAGGCTGGAGAGCATAGCGGTCAATGCGCTTCCTTGGTAAGCCTAACACAAAGAGGAAGAGACCGCGGGTTCAAATCCCGCCCGGGGCTCTATTTCACTTTAGGAGCCCCAGCTCTGGGCTTCACGCTCAGCATGGCAAGAGTGAACAACGCATAACACGTCACATCTGCCCTTGACGGCGTGGATTGACATCATATCACCGTCATTTGGGAAGGAAATTGTCCGGTATGGCGCGCCGATGACCTGCGATAACTATTGAAAGAATTAATACAAGCGGTTACTACTCTAAGGGCCAGATACCACTAGTTGGTTAGACGCGCCAGCGGTGCCAGAAAGGGCCAGTCATACCAGCTGTCGAGGACAGACGCACTGGTTGGCACCTACGACGTTACGCAACCGCTCTACGACGAAGAACTGCTCTCCGTCAAAGACCTTTCCGTAGACTTCACTACGGTAGATGGGAAGGTCAGGATTCTCGACCATGTTTCCCTTAGCGTCGCTAAGGGGGAGGTGGTTGGTGTGGTGGGGGAAAGCGGTTCTGGGAAGACCACCCTCTGCATGGCCATACTCGGCCTGCTCGACTCTCCTCCCGCCCAGATTGCTACGGGGGAAATAGTCTTCGAAGGAAAGGACCTGCTTAAACTTAGCCCAGACGACATGCAGAAGCTACGCGGAACTGGGATTAACATGGTCTTTCAGGAACCCTTGGATTCCCTGAATCCGGTCTACAAGGTAGAATCCCAGATCAAGGAGTCCCTAGACGTTAGGAATAGGACTGATGGTAATGAGGCGGCCAAGGGGAACCGGGATAAATCTACAGGGCTGATGGCCGACCTTCTGAAGGATCTCTGCATCGACAAGCCGGACGAAGTCCTCAACGAATACCCGCATGAGTTGTCTGGCGGGATGAGACAAAGAGTCTCCATCGCCATGTCCATAATCGAAACCCCCAAGCTCCTCATTGCCGACGAGCCCACTACGGGCCTCGACGCATATGTACAGAACAGAATCCTCACAATACTGAGCGACATGAGGGAATCAGGCGCAACGCTGCTCTATGTCACTCATGACTTGACCGTGGCTTCACAGGTCTGTGACAGGCTCTACATAATGTATGCAGGACGTCTTATGGAGGCCGGGGAGACGCAAGAAGTCCTTCAGGACTCCTTACACCCATATACTACCACTCTTATCACGTCCGTCCCTCAGGGATTCGAAGACTCACCTCCGCTTCCGGTTCAACTTGGCGAGCCACCAGACCTCAGGAGGCTGCCATCCGGTTGCAAGTTCCATCCGCGATGCCCCTATGCAAAGGAGATCTGCAGGCGGGAAGAACCCATCCTCAAGGAAGTAGCACAGGAAAGGTTCGTCGCGTGCTGGAAGTTCGATTCAGATGGCAGATATAGTTGAGATCGAGAACCTGACCGTCACGTTCAGGTCCAAAAGGCGAACCAATCTCTTATCCAGCAAGGCCCCTTCAACGAAAGCGTTAGAAGACGTTTCATTTTCCATCGAGGAAGGAGAAAGCTTTGGCCTCACCGGCGAGACAGGATCGGGCAAGTCTACATTGGCCAAGGTTCTCGTAGGATTGTATAAGCCCACTTCTGGATCCATCAAGCTTGCCGGCAGGAGCATCGACTACCATCGGAAGGAAGATGTCTCCTATCTGAGACAAAACGTAGGTATAGTCCTTCAAGACCCCGTAAGGTCCCTTAATCCACGGCTCACCGTCAGGGAAATCATAGCAGAAGCCCTGATAGCGAAGTCAGTTCCCAGGAGGAGTTTCGACGAGAGAATCGATCACATAATCCATCTGGTCGGCGTCACCCCTAACCTCCTGAAATCGTATCCTAGGGAATTAAGCGGAGGCCAGAAGCAAAGGATCAGCCTAGCAAGGGCCCTAGTAGTACCGAAGAAGCTGCTCATACTGGATGAGCCCACTAGTTCGCTCGACGTATCTATACAAGCCCAAGTCCTCAACACACTGAAGAAGCTAAAGACGGAACTAAACCTTTCATACCTTTTCATAACGCACGATATCAACGTAATCAAATACGTGAGCCACAAGCTGGGTGTTCTCTTCTATGGGCGGTTGGTTGAAGTTGGCGATACCGCCACCATCGCCGCCAATCCAAAGCACCCTTACACACAGAGCCTCCTGTCGAACGTCCTGACTCTCAAGAAGATTCAAGCTCATGGCGAAGTCCTTTCCGAACATCAACCCTCGCCAACTGGCTGCAGGTATCGCACCGTCTGCCCCCTTGCCTTCGAGAAATGTGCACAGGTTCCTCCCGACGTAGACCTAGGTGGAGGCCATCGGGTCTCCTGCTTTCTAGCGACTGCCTAGGCCAAGCCAATCGCTTCTCAACGACCAACCCTACTAACGATTTCATTCTTCCCACTCCGACTGTGCCACATCAATCCATCCTCAAGATACGACTCTTACTACGGTATCGGTTCCGCATTTGCTCCCGGTTTCGGCACATCCTTTGGAAGTTCTTCAATCCCTTGGCCTCGGAAAAGTATATGGGGCCTGAGCTTGACGTCGAGAGACTCTCTGATACCTTCTCCAAGGAAGCTGAATCCGGCTACAATCACCATGACCATTAAGGCAGGGATGATTACCTGCCATGGGTAGGTGTAAAGATTGTATGAAATCCCAGAGACCATCTTGCCGAGCTCCGGCATATCCGGGGGTATGCCGATGCCCAAGTAACCCAACGTCGAGAGCGTCAGAAGCGCTGCGCCTATATCGGTCGTGGCATAGACAAGCACGGCAGGCAGAATGTTCGGAATCGCATCTTTCCTGATTATGTAGAAGAGGGACGAATTCAGTGATTTGGAAACAGCCACAAAGTCCTCTGCGGCGACTTCGAGCATGGAACCTCGCACCAGCCTGACATAGGGCGGCCACCAGACGAAAATCAGTGAAATCGTCGCGTTCAGCAAGCTCGGGCCCAGAGTAGCTGCTATGGCTAGGCTCATGATGATGGTGGGGAACGCCAAGAACATATCCGTCACCCTCATTATCGCTTCATCGAACCAACCCCTGAAGTACCCCGCCATGGTGCCGAGTATTATGCCGAGGACTGCCGACACTAGCACGACAATCAATGGGACACCGATGTCCACTGGAAGGGACGCTATGACTTGTGAGAAGAGATCCCGACCTTCAAAATCCGTCCCGAAGAGGTGTGCGAGCGAAGGAAAGACATTCGTCTGTTGGAAGTTTGCGGTGTACGGGTTGTATGGCGTAATCCTGCCAAAGCTCAGAACTTCGAGGAGAGCAAGGAGAGAGAACAGTGAGACAGTGATGACACCGAACGTCGAGAGTCGATTTGAGAGGATGAGCCTCCTCAGCTTGGTAGTATCACTCATGCCCACTCGCCTAGAGTGATACGTGGGTCAAGGAGAGAGTAGAGCACGTCGGCGATGAAGTTCGCTACGATTACGCCGATGGTGAACACCAACACCACAGCCACGAGGACAGGGTAATTATCGGCGATTATTGCTTGATATCCAAACTGGCCTATGCCCGGCCAGGCGAAGACCTGCTCTATGACCACGGTACCCGAGAGCAACCACCCGAACATCATCGCCACCATGGTGTTGGTGTCGATCAGGGCATTCCTCAGGATATGCCTTGATCTCACCTCGCCCTCGGGAAGTCCCCTAGCCCTGGCAGCTTTCACATGGGTTGACCACCTTACGTCCAGGACTGACGAACGCATTATTCTAGCAATTAGCCCAAACTCGAGCAACGCCAGGGTGGTGGCCGGAAGGATAAGATGCCAAATTCCCGACGCTAGCGCAGAGACATTCCCTTGGACCAAGGAATCAAACACGAATATCCCAGTTATCGTCGCCGGTGGCGCTATCGATTGTGAATACATCCCTCCGGAAGGGAATATCGGGAAGTAACTCGCGAACACTAGGATAGCCACCACGGCGCCGAGGAAGGTAGGGGTCGACCACGTAAAGAGATAGAAGATCCTTATCGCCGAGTCGCTCTTCTTACTGAAATGCATCCCCGAAAGGTATCCAAGTCCCACTCCCAGTACCACTATGATAATCAAAGAAGTGATGACGAGCTCCAGTGTATTGGGCAGATAGAACGCAATCTCAGAAGCTATAGATCGACCGGTCTGCGGGTCAACTCCGAAGTTGCCACTCAGATAGCTGGCGAAGAAATAATAGAGTTGGACCAGGATTGGCTGATTCAGATGATAAAGCGCCTTGACCGCTTCGATAGTAGATTCCCTGGCCTTTGACCCGGCCCACAACTGGGCCGGGTCCGGATTCAGCATGTGCGATATGAAGAAGACGATTAGAGCAACCCCAAGGAGGACTAGTACGGAGCCCATCGCCCTCTTTGCGAGATAGGAAAGTAGTTCTTTGATGTATACCGTTGTGTTCCCCCGCTTGCTAACCAGTGTAGTTGATTGTGTTATAGTAAAGGAAGTATCCCGCGCCGGATCCGGCGGCATTAGGTATCATGCCTGTGATATCATTCTGATTGATTGCTAGCTCATTGGGCACATAGAGCCAAGCATCGACATAGTTGTTGTACATCAACTGTGTGATGCTCTGGAAGCTTTGAACCATAGTAGAATCGTCCAGCGCAGTCGATGCTACCACGGTCCAGTTTATTGCCTGAGGATCCTGATAGGCAGAAGAGCCAACATAGTTGCCGGATGTGAAATAGTAGACGTAGTCGATACTTGCGGTATAATCCTCACTATAGAAGCCAATCCCCATAGGATAGGTCGTGTTGTCGGTGCTTGGCGAGTAGATTTCACTAGAGTATTCCTTGAACGGAAGAGGTGAAAGGGTGACCCTAATCCCGATAGAACCCAGATTCGTCTCGATTACCTGGGCAGCCTGGGTGTCTGTGGGGGAATCCGAGTCGAAGAGGAAGTTGACCGTGGGGAAAGTCCGTCCACCCGGATTCAGAGTAGTGCCGTTAGGCAAGTGAGAGACATATCCCGCTTGGGCCAGCAATGTCGCAGCCCTGACAGGATCGTACTGGTACGGGCTGAGCCCACTGGTGGCGTTATCATAGAATGGAAAACCCGGAGGCACAGGGCCTACCCATTTCGTAACATGACCCCCGAACACGACTTGGATGATGCTATCATAGTCAATTCCATAGGCAACAGCCTGTCTGACTGCAACATCATTGAAGGGCTGGAAGGAAGCAGAATCCATGTACACGTAGTATACGCCCTCGGCCGACCCAAAGGCATCTGGGAGGACACTTGTTGATACCCCCTTCATGGCGGCGGTCACGTTGTAGTATGTGGCTGGCGCCATTACGATTTGCGCGAATCCAGACTTCAAGTCGGCTATCCTAGCAGCAGCCGTCTTGTAGTAAATTGTGACCGTCTTAAGGATGGCAGGAGCCACGGCGCTATTAAGGTCAGAGGAGGATAATGAGTTCCCCCAATAGTTGTCATTCCTAACGAGGGTGACGCTCTGTCCCTCGATCCAAGATTGGAGTTTGTAGAATCCGGTGCCAAGAGCAGAGGTCTGCATCTTGGAATTGGGCTGATCGGTGACTACTCCGCCATTCTTGATCACATAAGCCGGGTCCACCGCCATAGCCATCGGCGTAGCCAAAGTAGCCAAGAAGGCGGAATACGGACCGTCACCGTTGTATCCATAGCCGAGATTCAACTGCACCTCGTATTCGTTGATTACCTGCACCGACTGATCAGGAAATTGCATTACGGTCAAGTTCTCCGGCGACGGATTGAAGTAATTCATGGAGTTCAGCATCGAGTCCGTCACCGTAAAGTTGCCTCCGTTGGTGGCGGCTAGATTCTGACCAAGGATCCATGCGGGAGCTTGATTCATTACAAGAGTCCTGTAAATCGAGAACCAAAGGACATACGCGTTGAACGGATCTCCATTGCCAAAGGTCACATTCTGTCTTAGATTGAAGGTGTAAGTCATCCCGTCGTCGGACACGGTCCAGTTCTGCGCAAGGACGCCTTGATAGCCCGTCCCGCTGGGAGAGACAAGTCCTTGGTAGATTTGCTCGACTATCTCCCAACCCGGAGTAATATACGTCACGGCTGGGTCTAAGTTGTCCGGTTGAGATTCTTCTTCCACGACAATCGAAGCTTTGGACTGCCCTAATGTGCCGGACCCTTGGAATACCAGATATCCCCCGGCGCCCACCAACAAGACGACAACGACGATGATTACGAGAACGGTCCTAGAAACACCCTTACGCGCAGAGAGTTTCACGACAACATCCTCAGATGGCAGGTTCTAATTGCCGCGCGCTATTTATGTCTTATACACGGGAAACGGACTTGCGTCCACCGTTGGATATTCAACTCTGACAGCATCCATATCAGTATACAGTTGGACGCCAAGGAACTATGTTGGAAGTCTCCTTCAAGGCTTCAAAGGACAAACTCGCACGACTGTCAGCCTACTTGGGAGAAAGGCTCGCCACATTGACGCTCCTCAAGGTGAATTCCATCATCATCGAAGCACCGGCGAGCGAAGCCGTAAGGGCAGTCAATCTGATTCGAAGTTTCCTCGCCGAGGGGGGCCAACCCGACTTCCTGCTGGCCACCAACCGGAATAAGATAACCGTCGAAGCACTCACGCCGGAAGCGGATGCTTGGGCCCGCCGACAGGATTCACCTGTGGGACTTCCCGCTGGCATTTACCAATGCTATCATTGCGGGAAGATTTTCACCAATGACGAGGAGCTCAGAACCCATACCATCATTCATTATGTCTGACGTTTCCGCAAACACTTATCTTCCTGCCACATGTGAGCAGCCGTAAGAGCGCTTCACTCTAGCGGGGCCGTGGGCTAGCCTGGTCTACGCTACCAGCCTTGGGCGCTGGTGATCGGCGGTTCAAATCCGCCCGGCCCCACTCTCTTTCATCATGGACATCAGATCAGACGCCCTTCCTTTTGCGACTCTAGTCAACATCAGGTCTTTCATTTCGAAACCATAGTCGTCAAGGTCTAGTCTGTTCAGAAAGGGTGTAATTGTCGTGGGGGGACCCGATCGATAACCGGCACGAGAGGCGTAACGACTGAAGTGTGGCAAGAACACGACTTCACGCGGCCTTCCATTGTCATGATTCTCTAGTTTCAGCCAGACTGGCACCCAACTGTCTTCCAACATAAGCTGAGGATGAAGATGGCCTGACACTATTGTATCATAGGACTCGATAGAATGCGACAACCTGGGGAGGGAGTGCCCATGAATAAAGGCGACACCATCAAGTTCAAGCCCAGCCTTTCCGATCATCCTGACCCGAGGATCCATGACATCCTCAACTCCGTAATCATGGTTACCCTTCATTACCCAAACTTGGAAACGCGTCACCAATTCTTCCGTCAGCGCCCTGAGGGCCCTCTTCTCATACACGTTAGGCTCGAAGAGACCGTGCTTGAGGTCTCCTAAGATGATAACGCCGGTCGCACCTGTAGCCCTGCCAGCTTGGATTAGGCGATTGCAATCCTCTGACGCCTCCTCCTCGGGAAGCGGCCTCCTGAGGCCTAGACGGCTGGTTAGGCCCAGATGTAAATCACTAATTGCTAGGAATAGTCTCCCGTCATCGGCCAGCGCGGAAAGAATCGGCTCTCCCTTCAGAGGCTTGAGCTTCAAAGGTTCGTGCCGCTTCCACCTAACTGATAAATCACCCTTTCTTATAGATACAAACATTGTCCGCACTTACTTCTTCTAGGAATCAACTCCTGGTGAAGGCAAAGGAGATCCTCGATGCTGGGGGCGTCAAGAGGCATGTGTTCCTGCCGAGCGGCACCGAAATCTGGACAGTGGTCGGCGGAGAAGGAGAGTACCTTGTGTCAATCGATCCCCTCCTTTGCGCTTGCCCCGCCTTCTACTTCTCATTGACGCATGGCAGAAGAAAAGAGTGTCATCATCTCTTGGCGTTGAAATCAGCCAAGCAAGACAAGAGATTCTCTACCATCACTGGTCATGACGAAGAGGTTTCCGTATTCCTTCATCTTCTGTGGGGAAGTAGACGGCAGCCGCGGCAGTCAGATTAATGAACTACTATTCTCCTTTCCAGGACGAGGCTGTGAGATACATGTACCTCGTGGATTCTCGGTTCCAGAAGATGATCGAACCATGTTTCGAGCCTCACCTCGGTCTCAGCCAACCATCGTAACGATCGCCGTTAGGGCCACAATATACTACCGCGGGTTCCGGGTCAAGGTCGTTCCCCGTCAAGCTGTCTTTTCTGCTCATGATGGCCATCTCTTCCGCCGCAATCTGCTCGAAATGGACCCCGTCGTCGAACCACAGCCGATACCCCCGGATTTCCTTAATCTTGCCGCCAGTCTCAAGGTCCATCTGGTCGGTGTAGGTTCTCAAGACCAACGCCATCACTTTATCCTGTTCGAGGATGTTCATGACTCGAATCGGAAACTGCTTTGTGTGCTCTTCGCGCGTCCCGAACGCCCACCAGTTAAGCGTCTTCCTGACCGCCCAAGAAGCCGGGCCATATGCCTCCGAATATAGCGTAATCACACCCTTGGTTTGCACATGCCCGCAGACCTCGGCGAGGAAGGCCTCTATGCCGCTCGATCCGGCCCCAAACCCAAAAGAATCGACTTTCATCAGTTGCACCCGTTCTCCAAACGCCTCTTCCCTTATCAGCACCCATGTCCCCAAGGATATCCATGACACTTCTAGGCGACGGCGTGACCAGACAACGGCAGCCATAGTTGCCGGCAAGGACTATCCGCAGACGCTCAGTCAAGGCCTGCGCGCGCAGTTAGAAGGATAGATGGAGCCTCGGAGGGGCTTCGCTCCCCTGACCCACAGCTTACAAGGCTGTTGCTCTAACTAGGCTGAGCTACCGAGGCCCTCGAACAACTCTCCTTTGTAGACGATTATATACTTCACCTCGTGCGCCCCGGGTCGACCCATCACTCGAGACGGCAACACATTTTTAACCAGAACATCTTGAGCCAAACCCATGTTTCTTGTGCCAGGGTCTGGCAACAAACCCCTTGGGCTTGACATCGCTCACCTCCTCTCATGCGAGGTCATAGACTTTGAATCCAGGCGCTTCCCCGACGGAGAGAGATATCTCAAATTCGTAAAGGATTTACCCAACGAGAGGGCGATAATCACCCAATCGCTTTACGGAGACCCGGACGGATTATTGATGGAGTATCTCTTCCTAGCCAAGACAGCGCTGGATTTGGGAGCAAAAGACGTCGTCGGACTCTTCCCATACATGGCATATCTCAGGCAGGACAGCCGCTTCAAACCGGGGGAAGCCATTAGTGCTCACATCGTCAGCAACATCATCGAGGCTGCCCCGACTTCCGTCGTACTGACCCTAGATAGTCATCTTCACAGGATTCACAACCTTGACGAATTATTCGGCGTCCCGGCCATGAACCTTTCAGCCATCCCTTCATTAGCTGAGCGCCTGGCCTCCGAATGTGTTCTGAAGGATCCAGTCGTAGTGGCGCCGGACGGGGAAGCCGCCCAATGGGCCAGCCTGGCGGCACCGATACTTGACGCAGAGTCGGTCGTAATGCAGAAGGTCAGACACGGAGACACGCTAGTCGACATAGATCTTGGCCATGTGACGCCTGACGGTCGCGACATAGTGCTCGTAGATGACATCATCAGCACCGGAGGGACGATAGCTCGAGTGGCTCAACAACTGAAGGAGAAAGGAGCTAGCCACATACATGCTCTCATTACCCATGGACTCTTTGCCGAAGGGGCGTATCAAAGGGTCGAACAGGCGGGAGTGAATCGACTGATTACCACTGACTCAGTTCCGAACCGCTTCAGCAGAGTAAGCGTTGCACCAGTATTTGCAAAGGCCGTCAGGGAACTCCCTCCAGCGTAATCTCGTCAAGCGTTGCTCGTTACTAACACATCGAACTCTTCAGCATTCAGGCTAGCGCCACATTTCTTGCAGAGCCCTTTGTAGAGGCGGAGTATTTGTTTGGGCGATTTCACTTCGTCTCCTGCATAAATCTTGGCGCCGCATTTCGAGCAGACTATCTCGAACATCCTTACCGAACCTGCGACCAGGTATGATTTAAATATAAAAAGCCAACCTTGCAAAGGCGGTTCTAGCCCTTATGTTAGACCTGCCTGAAGAGTACTCGCTCGTCGTGGCAGAGAAGCCAGACGCAGCAGCGCGAATCACGACGGCTCTAGGAAGGAATTCGACCAAGGTAGAAAGGTGTCCCGAGTACTCCATATGCCTGGGCAAGACCAACTACGTAATCGTACCTGCTTCTGGTCACATCTTCTCCTTGGCGCCAGCATATCCCAAACGAGACGTATATCCAGTCCTCGATCTTCGGTGGGTCCCTCTATCGGAGGTAGACAAGAAACGAAAGGATGTTGACCGACGGATAAGGGCTTTCAAGTCCCTTTCTAGGCACGCTTCGAGGTTCATCATAGCTTGCGACTACGACACAGAGGGCGACACCATCGGATACAACATCATCAAGTACGCCTGCGGTTTCGGAAGGGTCGAGGCATTCAGAGCCAAGTTCTCAACCCTTACTGACGACGAACTTGCCAGGTCCTTCTCGGAACTTGTTTGGCAGACGCGATGGCCCATGGCCGAAGCCGGTCGCACGCGCCACTTTCTCGACTTTGTGTGGGGCATCAACCTCAGCAGGGTCTTGACCTATGGGTTTCTGGACTCCGGTGGTAGCTATGTGACCCTAAGCATCGGGCGTGTTCAAGGGCCAACACTCCGCTACGTACATCAGAGAGAGGTTGAAATCAGATGCCATGTGCCAGTACCGTACTGGCATGCTACCGCCGGAGTCGATGCGGACGGCCACCACTTTCATGCAGGCTATTCAATCCAAAGAATAGGGACCCAAGCCCAGGCCATCGCAGTCAAGCGAGAGGTCGAAGGTAACAAGGGGATAGTCTCAGAGGCCAGCACGAACCTGTTCACGATACCGCCCCCGCTCCCGTTCAATCTGGGCGATTTACAACATGAAGCTTATCGCGTCTTGGGTCTTTCGCCATCCCAGACACTGGCGATCGCCGAGAGGCTTTACCTCCAAGCGGCGCTGTCGTATCCGAGGACCTCTTCTCAACAAATTCCGAGCTCGATCGGCTATGCGCGGATACTGGAAGCCCTCTCTAGGCAAGATGCCTTCAGGTCGGCGGCCCTTCCCTTACTCGAAGGCAAACTCTCACCGGTGCAAGGCCAAGAGTCTGACCCAGCCCATCCTGCTATTTTCCCCACAGGCGAACCTCCTTCTAATCTTGACTCTAGGGAGAGGAGGGTCTACGAGCTCGTCGTTCGTAGGTTCATGGCATCGTTCTCCACGGTCGAGGTCAAGGAAAGGCGCCAGCTTAGGGTCATTTGCGGCAGGCATAGCTTCCATGCCTCCACGGTAACCACTAAGACGCCCGGATGGTCGGCAATCTATGCCCACGCGAGTGAGAAACGGGCTCCCACGCTTCCCTTCATCGCCGACGGCGTCGAGGTTGAATTCATCAATGTGGACATTATGGAAACGTTCGAATCTCCTCCACCAAGACTCAACCAGAATTCCCTGCTTGAGCAAATGGAGCGCGATAATATCGGAACCAAAGCCACTAGGGCTGAGACGATTTCCACGCTGATTGAAAGGGGTTACGTCTTCGGTGAGAGTCTCGAACTATCGGACCTCGGGTTCGCCGTCGTGAATACGATGTCGAAGTACTCTCCTTCAATACTATCGACCGAAATGACGAGGTCGATTGAGGACAAGCTCGAAAGAGTTGAGGAGGGCGTCGTAGATTCCGAAACGGCTGCCATCGACGGTGCGAATCAACTGATCTCCTGCCTCCGCCTTATTGACAAGGGTATGACAGATGTTGGGACGGTAATAAGCCGTGCCACGCGCAACACCGCTAAGCCGGGTGCAGACCTGGGCACGTGCCCGAGATGCCATGAGGGGCATCTGCTCATGATTCGATCGCGGAAGACCGGCAAACGATTCGTAGGCTGTAGCAACTACAAGGGCGGTTGCAAGCGCTTCTGCGCCGCTCCCTCAAAAGGGGACAATCAGGGCCACCAAGTCCACCTGCAAGATATGCGAATGGCCCATCGTTCTTGTCTTCACAACCTATGGCAGAAAGCCTTGGCGGCTTTGCATCAATCCGACCTGCCCTTCCAAAGGCACCTTCGCCCCAGACGGGGCACGAAAGAGGTCTGATACTTGACCTGCCCGATCTGTGGGGCGGAATCTTCCGAACCGCCGTCCCTATGCGCGAATCATGAATTGCCAAGGACAACCTAGTCCGCGCATACGAAGGATGGCGAATCGCATATGGGACGATGGAATGGACGGAGTATCTCCAGAGAATTCAGGGGTTACAGGCCACCGGTCAGTGGGTGAGAGAAGTAGCGAAATACCTTGCACAGAGCCGGCTAGGAGTACTGTCTCCAAGTATAGCCGCACTTGGTGCATCGATAGAACTGAGTGGGCGGCTCGTCTCCGCTTCTTGTCTGGACGAACCACCATTCGGCTTCGTTGTTGTGACAGCGAGGGCATTCCACCGTGGTCGTCGGCATCGTCCTTAATCTGACTGGCTTCATCACCGACTACTTTATCGGCGCCGAGCTCTTCCGATTCTTCTTCCATCCTTACATTCTCCTCCTTGACGCTCTTGGAGAAGTATCCGCATTTATCACAGGTCAACGCCATGAAACTGTCTTTGTCTGTCTTCACGAGTTTTATCTTAAGCCACATGCCGCAGTTCGGACAAAACTTCATTCAGACACATCCATCCGTGAAATCAGGCCCTCTCCATTACCTTGCCGAGAAGGGTGATTGTTTCTTGGTCCTTTCTACGGCCTTCTCACAGCTTTCACTGAAGACCTTCTTGGGATTCCTTCCTTAACCGCGATGCGCATGGTTTGATTCTTCAGAAGTGGATGGGGCTTGTTGTAGGCGGCGAAGGCGACTCGCTTGTCGTTGAGTAGCTCTTCTTGTATTATTTGAAGTAACGACTGGTCAGCTCCGGTAACATCGATTTCTAGACTACTAGAATCTTCCTTGATGACTTTGACCTGCATACCTACATTTCATTGTCTTAGACGATGTATGTTTAAGTGTTTCCTTTTTACCGGTCCTCGTAACGTCGGTGAGGTCGGCCATAACTTCTCCTGTGCTGCCCCCCATAGTGATGCTCTCCTGGGTCTTCACTACGTCTTCCGCCATACCTTCTGGGGCGTTCCCTAAACTGCCGTTGCTCCTCGAACCCGACCATCTTCCGATATTCTACGTTCCCACAAACGGAGCACTTGGCCCTCCCTCCGCTAACCCCTTCCATCAATCCTCCGCAGAGCGAGCACCACGTCTTGATGACGCCTAGGTCGGTGTCTCTGAAGCCGAGGAAAACCATGCCATTAGCGTTGCTGGTGACTGCCGCGCGCACCACGTCGCCCGGCTTGCAGGGGGCGGATGACCTGGTGCGGGTCAACAACATTCCCATCAAGTTACTGTTCACCTCCATGTCGTTAACCGAGTAGATTCGCATCTGTAGGCCAGCGCCTTGCTGTACTTCAACGACCCCAGGACAATATCCCCTATGGTGGGCATCGGACTCTTGGTGCCCTTCCCATGACACTCACTTCGCCTTGGAAGAATCGTATTCGACCTTACCGCAGAAGAGAGATTTCACTTCGCCGGCCTTCTTCGTACGTGCCCTTAGATCCTGCGAATTCCTCGATCACCGACAGCCTATCCCCTGGAGCTGCCACTTCGGGCTTCGATTTCTTCGTGGTAGACAACTGTTTCACACCCAGAATCCTGAACTGAACATATCCCCCAATTCTCTCCCTTCTAATAACCTTATCAAACCTAACGCTTGTTCATACGAAAGCATCGGGCGATCGAACTCTTCGTTGTCGAGAGCCACCCTTGGACAGGCTGTTTCAACAAAGGCATCGATGCCGCGAATGGCCGCAACACGCTGGGCGTTAACCTCTCGGATATGAAAGAGGTATGTCTTCTTGCCAAGAGCAGCCAGCCTATCCCTAATCTGCTCGGCCTGCTTCCTGAATAGCTGACCTTCTTTCATGCTCACGATGATTCCAATCCTCTCCGCTTCCTTCGCTTTGAGCACCGACAATATGGCCTTCCTCTCGACGTGCTCGGCATCCTTCGCCATATCCTCGATGGCGTTGAAGAAAGGGTCCAGCATATAGGTCGGTTTTCGGGTATTCAGGCGTAAGCCGATCGCATGGAATCTGCTCTGTCCTAAGAAAAAGAACGCATCGACATCCTTCACGATGTTTCGTGCGCTATAATAGTTGCAACCGAAGACTTGACCGTCGAAGAGCATCCCTTCGCTCTCCCCCTTAATAGCGGAGAGACCCCGTTCGTTCAGGTAGGACAGCACTGAAATCGAGTTGAGCCTTATGATTGCTTATCGTCACAACACCCACCTTCGAGAAGGCACCCTTGAATTGGCTCAACGCCAAGTCCAGTACTGGCTTGAAGTCTACGGCATACTCCACGTCCACCAGGTAGGTGTACTTGCCAATTTTGTCGACTCCCACCGAGTGGCCGAGATTCAGAATCAGGTCCAAGCCCAACCGCTTGGCATCGAGGTTCATCAAGGTCACAAGTGCCGTAGCTTGGGTCGAAAAGTATCATCGTCTCCACTCCATGCTGCTGCTCCAGCCTCTCCGCAAAATCGAGGACGACGTTAAGGAGCCCGTCGGGGGCCTGGATTCCTATCTTCTTTGGTTTCTGTTCAGCTATTATCCGTGATACTTGGTCTTCACGTATCGATATGCTCACGTCAAGCACCAGAAACCTCGGCCGGCGATTCCACTATCTCCAGCCGGGTTTTGACAGGAAGCTTACTCGAGGCTACCTTGATGGCGTCCTTTGCCTGCTGGACGTTCTTACCCTTTATACCCAGCTCAAGAAGGACGGTACCATCCTCAACTCTGGCGGCCAACCCCACCGGTTTGCCGAAGGCCCGTCTCATTCCCTCTGACAACCTGTCTGCTCCGGCTGTTGCGACCACCTTGTTCTCTCGCAGAATCAATGGGGGAAAGCCTTGACCGAGAGGATAGTAGTTCCCCTCGCCGAGAGATGTAGCCAGCTTGTTGACGGATACCCGCGCGGCTTCGAGGGCATTGTGTCTTATCTGGGCTTTTTCGCATGATATCAATTTGAATACATAATCGTACTTCTCGCTGGGATTGCCTATGGTGAACTTCGCTATCTTGGGTTGTGGATGCCCTTTGATATACTCGACTTCTAGTGTAGGGCTGTCCTTTCACCTCTCTATAGTTCCGTCCTTTCAACTTAATCAAGCTCGTAGGTTGACGTCCGCTTTAAAAGTATATTGGTCCTTAGAATTTTCGTTCCAAAGCAAGGTTCAGCTTTCGAATGGCTCCAATGAGTGTCACAATCTCTTCCTGCCTGATGCCCGACCGCGCTACGGCCTGTTCGAGCGTTCTGACGGCCAACTTTCGTTTATGCACCGGATACTTCCCTAGGATCAAGGCCTTCGAAAAGTACTCCAGCAGTCTATCTGAGTAGACCCGGCCGATTTGATGAGATTCTCTAGGTTGTGCTGAAGCTAGACCGTAAAGTACGATAGCCAACGCATGGGAGATGTTCAGCGTCGGGTAGGTGGTCCCTGTGTGCAGGTGGAGGACAAGGTCACAGGCTTGCAATTCGTCGACCGTGAGCCCCGTGGTATCTCTGCCAAGGAGAATTACGGTACTCGCCGGATCTATGGCTATGGAGGTAAACTCTTCAAGCGAGACGGTCTTCCTAGCAGGGTTCCTCCCCTTTCTCCCTGCTATTGCCGTTGTTCCGACAAGAAGATCGCAGTGTCTTCTGAGTTGGTCGAAGTTCAAATAGCGGGTGCCATCAAGCACATCTGCTCCATGAGAGGCAAAGCGGAAGGCTGAGCGTGGGATGTCTTCCTTGCCAACGATGAACAACCTACTCACCCCAAAGTTCTTCATGGTCCTTGCGACATAACCTATGTTTAGACCGAATCTTGGTTCGACCAAGGCCACGCCAAGGCGTTCTAAGCGCATGTCGTTCCGATGGGAACATTAAAAACAGGGATTTAACCATTGGTTCAATCAAGTCAATAGTTGCCAACGAATCTGACGGCAGAAGCTAGAGCTCGCTGGGCTCAGGCTCGCGCCGCAAAAGACCCCAAGCAAAAGGTGAAGCTGCTTCGGGAGTTCTACTCACTGATGCCCCACCACAAGTCCACGGAGAGGCTAGAGGTTTCGATTAAGAAACAGATATCCAACTTGGATGACGAAATCCAGTCAGCCAAGTCTAGACGAACGGGCAGCACTCGCGTCGAATGGCAGGTAGAGAAGGGTATCTTCCCACAGGTAGCCCTGAGCGGACCACTCGAGACCATCGCGCCGCTTTTCAAGAGGCTTACGGGGCTACAGACTTCGCTATTCGAGGTCCACAAAGGTCCAGTCGTAGGGGCCTATCATCTGGGCGGTCTCACCCTGCAAATCATATTGACACCATACGACCGGAACATCGGCAGACTGGTGCAGGAGAGGCTGCTCTACCTAGTCAGGACCTCGGACTTGCTTCTGATAGCCCTACCATCTAAGTCATGGAACGAATATTGGACGGAATTCAATCGATGGACGCTCGAGCACAATCTTGAAGTATCGCCGAAGCAGGCGGCCGTCGAGCTTCGAAACATGCCAACAGGGGGCGTCCGAATGGTAGGCAAGGCCACCGCCTTCAGCGAGAGCGCGCTGGTTTCGTTCCTTCAAGGCTACAACATCTTGAACTGCATCGTCAAAGTTACGCCCGATGCCACACTAGACGACGTGGAAGCTGTCATATTCGGCAGGATCTTCAAAAAGTGCGCCTTCCTAACGCCGCCCAAGGCCTCTCCGATAGAAGGAGTGACTTCGGCCTCCTTCAACATAGATGACGTGTTCTCATCACCTTCCAGGTTCGTAGATTCCCTTCTGGCGAACATGGAACTGGTTCGCATCAATACGAGGTCGGCGAGCGGCACCGTCGCCGAACGTCCTTTACTCATCCGGAGCAACAGCAGGGTAATCGAGGTAGCCAGAGACATACACAAAGACCTTTGGCGCAACTTCAAGTACGCGAAGGTGTGGCGAGGTTCTGAGCGACCACCCATCAGGGTAGGAAAGGACTTTCGAGTCGCCAACGGCGATGTCATCGAAATCTTCGACTAACCGCTGGTTTGATTGGCCTTCGCCACTTCAAACGCCATCAGTTCCTCGAAGAACAGCCTTATCGACCCCAACTTGGTCACATCCATCCCCATGTCGCGAAGCTTCCTCAACAGGTAATCGATATCTGACAAGCTTGAAGCAAGAAAGACCATCAATCCCCCTGAACCCAGCGCCCTGTGCGAGCTGATGACCATTTCATATGTCGTCTCGATGCCCTTTTCTCCCCCCGAAACGGCTAGGTCCTCCTCTCCCTCGTTTCTGAGATAGGGAGGATTGAAGAAAATCAGCTGGAACGAGCCCTCCCTAAGGCAATCGCATGACTTGCATAACAGGTATTCAACGCATTCAGACTCGTCTCTCTCGCGGGCCATATTCAACGCAAAGGTGTCCACATCGGTGCCTATCGCCAAGTCCGGCGAATTGATTGAAATGTAATGGCGAAGCACAAAGCCCGAGCCAACACCGATCTCTGCCACTCTATTCGCCCGAAGTCCTTCGACCTTTCCGCACAAGAACAGGGTGTCTTCGCCTGGCTGGTATACTTCGTTCAATCCGAGACGATCCCTCGAATCACGATCATGGCTTCGGAAGGCAGGAGCTTCTCCACCCTTTTGTGAAGCAGGCCATCATCCAAATTGATTGCGGCATCCCAGAGCCCCCTCTTCTTAAAATCTCTCACTAGCGAAGCAACTAGCCTCCCTCTATAACTGAACAGCGACTTCAATTTGATTGCGCATCCCCTAGAATTCGGAAGGGTTCGAATACGTTCCAATAGCAACGCCGAAGAGAATACCTTCGGCTTTGGTACAAAGGCATCAGGCGGGATGACGAACAACTCCTTCAGTCGGAAGCAATATGACGTCAAAACCGAATATGCGCCGTACCTGCGATCCCCTGGCGCAGAACCGATTTTGTCCGCGAAATCCTTCTGAAGCACAACCACGCCCAACGGCGTGGAGGTCCCAGCGAACCATTCTACAAATCGCCTTGAAGCATAATACGGAAGGCTCGATACCATAGCATCGTATCCCTCGACGTCGGTAAACCCATCGGCCATGACGAGCTTCAGTCTTGGATTCTCCCCTATCCGTTCTTTCGCCACGAGGAAGAGGTCTCCATCCAGCTCGTAGCCAGTCACTTCATAGCCGGCGTTCAACAGCCTGCCCGTCAAGCGGCCGTCTCCGACTCCAATTTCTAACACTGTCTTTGTCGAATGCGGTACTTGATCGACCAGTCTCCCTAGGAATGCTTCTTTGACAAGGAAGTGCTGTCCAAGCCTGGCCGACCTCATGGCCTATTTCCTGATGAATATGCTGATCCGCGTCTGGCCCGTGAGCTCTTCGTATACCCTCTTCGCTATCTGTTTTGCGGGTTCCTTTAGACCCACTCTAGCCTGGATGTCAACGAACGATTCGAAGGGTTTCTTTTCTCTTGCATCCAGTATCTCCACGGTCAGAGTCTTGCCGATTCCCGGGATCAGTTCTAAGCATGAAGCCTCGGCGTTATGGGTTGGAGATTGTTGAAGTAGCTCACATACTTCTGTTCTCCATTCTTGACCAACGTTTCAATTACGAGCGGAAGTTCATTCTTGGCGCCCTGAGTGAGATCTTCATAGTTGAGCTTCCCCAGGACGCTGATGACCTTGTCGCGGCGATCTTTCCCGATGTACACCTTTTCTTCCTGAGCGAATTGGGCATTATTGAATGCTAGGAGCTCCAAGAGGGTTAGGTACTCTTCTCCCAACGCTTGGACGATGAAGCCCTCTCTGTTGTGCACTATCTTGGAACGCGCCCTTGGCATGAAATCAAGGACGTAGGAATACTCTTCATATTTCTTGATTTGAGGTTGGAAGCTCATCTAGTGGTCCACTTCTTCTTCGTCCTAGAACGCTAGAGGACAGCCTGGGCAGGAAAACGCGTCACCGACTCTATCGGTTCCCATTTAGCCCACTTCGTAAGGCATGCATGAAACGTTGGAACTAAGATTTAAAGATTAGGACGAGGTCTTGGGCCTTCTCGAATTGAGAATCCCCAAGATTTTGTCCAATACGTCAGTGGGAGTCAATTTCCTCCAGCCTACGGTGAACGTGCGGAGCTCCTCGCGGGTCTTTGGCATTATGTTGACGACCTCCACGGCCTCCTGTTCTGTCAAGCCCGTTTCCTTAACCAATTCTTTGACCATCGCTCTGGCATCGTCGCCGTCCAAGTTGGAGAACTTAGTCACATAATCCAGGGTCCTCTTTTGTATCTGGTCGGCCTTTTCAGGGTCTACCTTTTCCAAGAGTTTCTTGGCTTCATGGATAGTAAGCGGCTTTCGCTCCATCTCCTCGACCAAGGCTTCAATCACTTAATTGGTTTTACGTGCTCGAAGCGCGCTATTATCCTTTTGGTCTTGTCCCCTACCGGCACGTCGAGGACCACCGCTCGTGGGCGGACTTCTTGAATTACCCCGACTAAGCCCTGAAACCTGCGGTGGGGCATCCCCTTTTGCTGACTCGGCTCGATGTCGACAGCGACCTTCTGCCCTACGCTGTACTCAATCATAAGCCTAGAGAGCCCCGGTTTGTCCCTCGATGTCAGCAAGCTCCTGGTTTTGCGCCTGACTCCTTTATGATGTGGCAATATACTCTCACGATTGCTAGCTTACAGCAAGCCTCCTTATCCCCCATAATTAATGCTTTTCCTCAGTAGCCGATCTTTCGAAACCCTACGATATCGCTTTCCACGGTCAAGACCCTATTCGTAGGCAGTAGGTCTGCAAAGCTCGGCTGGAGTCCTTCTACCTCGGTCCTGAAGTCCGATTTGGGAGCGAGAAGCTGCCTGAGGCTTATCCTGTTGTCCAGGAGGAGTCGGATCTTAGCCTTCTTCCCCGATTCAACAACCACAAGTTCGTGTACTCTCCTAGGTCTAGACTTCCTGTCTCTCGGCACAACCAAATCCCTTCCCTTGTAAGCTTGCTCTAGGAGCCGGACGTCGGCCGCCACTAACTCTGACTCGAAGTCAGCTGTGACCAACACTTCCTTCACCAAATCCTCTATCCTGCTTCTGTCCAGCCGTGCCAGTTCGACAACTGTGAACTGGATGTCCTTTGTCGGCGTCATGTTAAGCCGGAGCAATCCCGATTCTCTTCGGGTCGGCGCCACGACCTCGACATACGTGGGCCGCCCGCTTCCCAGGAGTAGTGACGATTCGTCCTCTATGCCAGACCAGCTAATTCTTACCTTAGCGCCGAGGAAGGCTTCCAAGAACGCGCCAACTAGGGCAGCCTCAACGCTTTCATCTTCTTCTATCCCCCTTCCTTTGCATGCTTCACACCCTTCGCCTTGACACTTGGGACACGGGATTGCTCTAATCGGGACCCCCCTTCTAAGCTTAAGGTATTCCACATAGAACGTGATGGGTTTGCGCTCGACATAAACCGATTCTTCCGGGAGTCCAATTCTGATGGTGACCTCCGGGTTCCTCAGAGAGGGCGTCCTATACAGGAGCTCGGCAAGATCTCGTCTGAACATGGTCGTCAATCCCTTCTTCAAACTGATCCCGCTGCTCAGTTTCAGTTTCGACCGCATCTCGTCTTCTCTATCTACGGATCCGTTCGACAGGACCACGCCGACTTGAAATGTGGAAAACTCTGTTTGACCGAGCTCGGCGATGATCCTCTTTTCAATCTCTCTGCGTCGCTGAAACGCGTTTCCACACAGCTCGCACTTTCCCGTGTTTCGCAGGCCCAATCGCTCAGTCACACGCAAACCGACTTTCTCTATTTCCCCCTGTGACGAAGCATATTGCCTTCCCAAGCACCATGTGCATATGGCAACCCCTCCAAGGACGCCCTTGGCGGTTGGAGAGATCCCCTCCTTCATCTAGGCTAGGCCGCTCCCTTTGAGTTGCTTCATGAGCTGTTTATTCATTGCGCATGCTCTTCGCGTTCTTCATCAGTTTCTTTCCTTGCTCGAAGGCAGTCAGCATGTCTTTGACGTCCTTCTCGGAAACCCCCGATCCTCGAGCGATCCTCTTTGTCCTCGACGAGTTAATTAAATCGGGATCTTTGCGTTCCTTGGGGGTCATCCCTCTGATTATCGCCTTCCACTTCTTGAACTTCGTCTCCATCTCCTCTGCGGCGCCTTCTTCTAGCTTGGGGAGGCCAGGCATCATCTCCATAATCTTCTGTAGCGGGCCAAGCTTGTTCAGCTGTTCCATCTGAGCATAGAAGTCTTCAAGGGTCATCTTCCCGGAGGTAATCCGCTTGGCGGTGGCTTCGTCCACTTCTGTGCCTGCCATCTTCACCTTTTCGAGAAGCCCGTGAAGGTCTCCCATCCCCAGCATCCTCCCTGCAAATCTGCTGGGCGAGAATTCCTCCAGGTCGTCAACGCGTTCGCCGGCTGATACAAAGACTATTTTCGCCCCAGTTGCCGCGGCTGCCGCAAGAGCCCCACCTCCTTTCGCCGTTCCGTCCAGTTTGGTGACTACAATTCCTCCCACCTTCGTGGTCGAATTGAAGGCCGAAGCCTGAGCGTAAGCCTGCTGGCCGATGGTCCCATCGATTACCAAGAGCACAAGGTTCGGTTGCAAACGGCTCTCAATTCTCTTCATCTCCTCAAGTAGTGTCTTCTCTTCCTTGTGTCGGCCTGCGGTGTCAACTACTATGAGACGTTGCCCTTCCTCAACGAAGTGCTTCTTTCCGTCTACCGCGATGGCTTCGGGTTCTTTCTTCTCCTCCCAGAACACTTCCGTCTGGGTTCTTTCTCCTAAAGTCCTCAACTGGTCATAGGCTCCAGCTCGAAAAGTGTCAGCACATACCAGGCCGACTTTGAATCCTCTTCGGGTGAAGTACCTCGCTAGCTTCCCGGCGGCAGTAGTCTTCCCAGAACCCTGAATCCCAACCAACAAAATTGTAAAGGGCTCGGTGGCTGGAGGGTTGAGTTTTGTCTCCGTCCCCATGATCTTCGTCAGTTCGTCATAGAGGATTGAGAGAGCCTGCTCCTTCAGGGAGACGCCAGGCTTGGCCCTTTCAGCCATCAATCGATCTTCGACTCTCTTGCTAAGCTCGAAGACCACTCTGACGTTTACATCGGCCTGGATTAGGGCCCGCTGTATATCTTTGACGAATTCCTTGATTGCCGCTTCGTCCACGACGTCAACGTCGAACAGCCGTTTGATTGCCGATTGCAGGCTTTCTCGAATCTTCTCAAACATCGGCGGTTTTGTCTCTCAGGATAGCCTTTTTAATACTTAGTGTCCCTTCGCCCCTCTCCCAGGACTTTTCCGCTTCAAGGACGACTATCTTCCGGCTAAACATCGGCATATCTAGAACGAACGTCTCTCCTTCTCCCCCCTCGAGAGAGGGATTGAATCTATTCTTCCGCGCAAGGGAGATCAGCCTCTCTATTCCGTCTTCATCGAGCTCGGCTCCAATCCACTCCGGCCCAAGCCCTAGAGCCGCCACCCGCGTGACAATGGCCCTAAAGCCGTCTGGCACCAGTCTTCTGAGATATGATTCTTCGTCAACGCCCCAGAGAGGATTGACGCCTTCCAACCCGTTCCGTGCGAATACGCCACCGAAACGATCCATCTGAAACTTGCTCTTCACCGCGCCAGTGACTACCCCCACAACCCCAAACCTGTCTTTCGCTTCGGCGACCAGTTCTGACAGACACTCATTCTCGTCTTGACCGCGCCTGATTTCCTTGGCGAGGATTGGGATGCCGAGGGACTCCGCCTGCAACGTCGTCAAGTGGGTGTTCGGATGATGGAACAACATGCTGTCAACATCGGCGGGTCTGACGGAGAGGAGGCAGGCGACTTCGAATCCTTCCTTAATGGCTTGGAACAGCGCGTAGTTGCTGTCCTTCCCTCCGGAGTACAAAACAGCCAACCTTGGCGGATTTGACCTCTCATCTCTCATAATCTACATCACAGGAATGTCAGTCGGCTCTTCCGTGTAATCATTGAGGCCATGCTAGGCTTGATGGGCTTTGTTCATTAACTTAACTGAACGCGCGAACATGACACACTTATTAAATGCCTGTTTCAACACCTAGTTCGATGGTTCTGGCAGCCGAGGCAGTGAAGAGCGTGGCCGTGGTTTCGAAGGCAAGCCTCGTGGGCACACCACTCTTTGCCGAAGCCATCGATGTGCTCAGCTCTCATTTCGACGTCTCTTTGGTGGCCCCTGCCAAACATCGGGGCTGCAAGACCCTCCCTTCTCTTGAAGCGGTGTCGAGCGACAAACACGGACTTGTCCTGAGCTTGGGCGGCGATGGAACTCTTTTGACCGTGGTGCGTGGTTTGAGGAAGCAGTTACCCGTTCTCGGCATCAACATGGGCGGGCGTGGGATTCTCAACGAACTCGAACTGAGAGACCTTCCTCTTGCTGTGGAGCGTCTGAAATCTGGCGATTATCATCTAGAACATCGCATCAGACTGAGAACGAGGACTCGCGGCAAGGCCTTCCCTGACGCTCTAAATGAGGTCTATCTCGCCAGGCCGCGACACAATGTTACTCCGTCATTCTTATTACGGTTCCTCGACAGAACGATGTCATCCAAGATGGATGGGTTGATAATTTCTACGCCGACGGGTTCAACGGGCTATTCCTATTCGGCGGGGGGGCCCGTGGTCCTTGAATCGCTCGAGGTCTTCATAGTGACGCCTGTACTGCCTATCAATCGTATTCCTCCAGTAGTCCTTCCAGTGCAGGAGATCACCGTATCGTCGAGCTCCGCCTTTGATGTTACGATAGATGGGCAACAGGTGTTTGACGCGAAGGAAGGGGACCAGATACGCGTTTCTCTCGCACCGGAGCCCGCTCGTTTTGTAAGGTTCACCCCTCAACCCTTCAAGCAGCTCTCAAAGTTATTGAGTGAAAATGTCATACAACAACAATAAGGAACGCGCCCTGGTTCTAGATACCTCGGCCGTAATTGCAGGCCTGTTGCAATCAGGCATGGATCTCAAGATGTACACCACACCACTGGTGATCGACGAGGCCAGAGGAAGGGGCTACTCGTCATTCCTTCGCAAGGAAGCGCAGAACGCACGAGACTTGGCCGTGATGGAAGCTACGCCGGATATCATCAATACAGTGAAGGCCAAGATCAGGCAGATGGGAGAAAGCGCCAGGCTTTCTGATACGGACATTTCCGTCATCAGCCTTGCCATCTATCTCAGAAACGAAGGTAATACCGACGTCACGATAATGTCGGACGATTACTCGCTCCAAAACGTAGCTTCTTCTTTGGGTTTGACTACCAAGTCTTCCAACACGCAGGGAATATCTAAGCAGTTCGAGTGGTCATACTATTGCCCAGCCTGTTTCAAGAACTACAACAAGCCACCGAAGGACATGCTATGCGGACTTTGTGGCACCAAACTAAAAAGGAAGCCCATTAAGGCATAGAACGAGGTTCAGGGTGTTTGGCCAAACCGAAGATTGTCAACTCCCAGCTCCCTCCCACCGGAATCTATGCGAAAGACACCCTGAAATATGAAGAGCTGATAGCAGCAGCTGTAGAAGCGGTCCAAGGGACATCTGGTGCCGTTGCATCGTATATCGGGCTCGTCAAGTCTGCCGGCCTAGGGAACAGAGAGGTCAAGGAGTTAGTCATTGAAACATACCCACAATACTCCGACAAGATGCTCCTCCAGATATGTGACGAAATCAAGCGGAAGTACAAGCTCCAGATGGCAGTCATTTATCACTTTGAAGGCAGTTTCGCAGTGGGAGAGACCCTAGTGATAGTCATCGTAGCCGGAAAGAGCCGCACAATCGTCTTCCCCGCTGTCGAGGAGGCTATTCGCAGATACAAGACCGAGCCTGCCATCTGGAAGAAGGAGATTTATGGCGGGGGCAAGTCCAAGTGGGTCAACCACCCATGAATACATCACAAGAAGCCGTCATGGATGGGCCTCAAGCTGGCAAGAGGAAAAGCATCAGCAGACGATAGCGTTCTCTATGGTCCTGTAAGCCTCAGCCTCTGATCTAGCCTGTCTCTTGATCGCCTTAGCCACACATGCCAGCCTCGTTGAAGTGTCCTCCTGCTCGAAACATAACTGCCTGAGGGTTTGGTCTATCACCGACCAGTCTTCGGCAATCTTCCTGAAGGATTCGGCGGCGGACATCAGTTCTTTGTTGTTTAGCACGGCCGATGTCTCCTCCAGAAAGCTCGCGAAGAGCTTTCTATACCCACCCCTTGCTTCCCCGTCACCTTCCCACGACACGTAATGATTCATCAACTGGTATCTGAAGTTCGGGTTCTTCCACCACCCGTTCACCCGTTCGGCGAACTTTTCTATACCCCTGACTCCAGAGAACGTCGAATCCCCGTGGAGCATCTGAGTTGTAGTCTTGGCGAGGGCCTTTCGCAGCGCGTTTTCGAAGCCGCGTAGAGGCCCCCATTCATAATACATGCCAAGGTTCTTCGACGCCATGAAACCCTTTGCCGATCGCGCCTGCTCGACGCTCTGAATCGCGGGCTTCCGGATTTCCTGACTTCCTACATCTACGACATAGAGGTTTGACTCATCGTATCCGCAGACGGTGAGATAGTGAGCGTTGAAATGGACCCTCCTCTCCAAATAGTTCAGATAGAAGCGGTCCAGCTTGAGCCCATACGGTTTGCCGTTGTCCAGCCTCCTGTACAGATTGGTTCTAGCCTCACTACGACTGACCGTTTCTTCTAGGATAAGCTTCAAACCTAGGACTTCGCTAAGACTCCGAGCCATTTCCCCAGGCTTGGCCGTGCAGAGCACCACGGGTTCAATGCAGTCCCGTCTTCCTATCGAATCTATCTATGTAGGTAAAACCGATGCCAGAGCCTAATCCAAAGACCATCGGCTCTGAGAGCTCAAGGCCCTCGGCAGCCAGCAAGTTCCTACCCGTAGTCGATTCGCAATGTATCCCTGTCAGAGGCCTGAACCCATCTACAATCACGGGCCGATATCATCCAAGTACGCGCAAACAGTATTAAACTAACTACCCCCAGGCCAAAGCCTACCTGCTACGCGGCGAGCGTACCCGTCCAGGCATCTCATGCTATTGCGAACAGCAGCGGGCCACCAAACGGGCCGCTCCTTGGGATCGTCTGGCATAAAGCGATTGTAGACTGGTGGTGGACTGGGGGGGACTCGAACCCCCGACCTCTCCCATGCCAAGGGAGTATTCTACCTCTGAACTACCAGCCCTTGCTGAAAGGTTCTCTAGGTATCGGTATTTATTTCCTTCGTTCATTAGCCGCTGAGTCACTATTCAGTAGCCCCCACCACTAAAACCCATGGCGCGCAGATTATCAGCGGGTTACCTTAACGGTTATCCAATCCAGCTTGGATCTGCTAGCCCATCCGAACTTCCTTTGCATGGTCTTTGGATACAAGGCCTGCCAATCGAAACCTACGTGATCGGCCCAAGCTTTGTACACCCTAGGGTCGATGTAGTTCTTCAGGGACGTATTCAGATTGTAATCTCGTGTCTTCCTGGCCATCTCCAAGGATAACTCAGCCTTGCGTAGGCGCCTTCTATGAGCCTCCGCCTGCTTGGCGGTATCGGGGTGGATGGTTTTCAATTCGGCTACCCGTTCCTCCTTCTTCCTCAGACTTTCATCCCAACTCTTAGGCGGAGTTCTCTTGTGGTTGCAGAGCACCGCAGCTTGGAGGTTGGCCATCTTTGCAAGGTAGAGATCCATCTCAAGGTCATCGTTACTCGTCTTGTCTTCGACAGACGACAGGTAATCGCGAACCACATTAGTAGCATGATACGTTCTAAACACCTTAGCGGTCAGGCCGGGTACGATACTGCCAAGGTACGAGTTGACCTTTGATGAAGTGACTCCATCAAATATCAGGTCGTTGGGTTTCTTCCCAGTCAGGAATTCCTTGAAGTTCCCAATCACACGTGGTTCTACATCGTCAAGGACCTTCAACCACCTGACGCTGTCCTTGCCTAGGAAGTCGAAGATGATTTTACGGTTATCTAAGTTGACGTGCTCCACCCTTAAAGTTGTGGCGCCAACCGTGTCCGCTTCGTCTTCGTCCTTCTCGTCACCCACCCTCATGCACAACCAATCTATGAGATAACATACTGTGGCGGTCTTCCGGACCTGCTGGTCCCTGCTCGCGAGGCCGTCTTCTATTCTCTTCCTGACGCGGCCGATGGTATGTTGCAACTTCTGGGCCTTGTCGTACTTTGATTTGTTCTTCTCTTGCGCTAGGCTGCTGCTCTCGTGGGGCCAAACATACTTTACTTTACCCGATAGACCATCCACCCACGAAGCCAACCACATGCAGGAAGGCTCATGGACGATTTTGCCCCAGGTTCCAGGAGGCATGGGGGCGGCATCATCTAGGTTCAACGTTATGTCCTGGCGCTCGACTCTCGGCTTCCATCTCCCTCGCATTGGATGGGTTCCTCTTCCCTGAAATATGCCGGGCGGTTCGACAACCCAATTCTGGATTTCCACCTTCTCCCCGTCGATGTAGGCGGAGCCATACTGCTCTTTCATGACCTCCTTTGCCTTCTTACGCTCGGATGCCAGCTTCTTCTTTTGTTCCTTCGTGAGATTCTCTTTTTGCTGCTTTTCCGAGTCGACCTGGTGGATGAATTCCGTGAGATCGAGATCGTTCATTGCGACAGATTTGAGCTCTGCAGGGAGCTCTCGGGAGAAGTCTTTCCAGAAGTTGCTAACATAGGTCGAGTCGCTTACGTAAGGGGTGTCCTTCTTCTTGGCCCAGGAGTACGCCATTTCTTCAGCCAAAGGGCTCAATGGGAAGGCCTTCTCCTTGTACCTGAGCCTCAAGCCTTTTGGCTCATAGGGTGGAGTGAAAACGACGCCGTTGTGGCGGAGGCCATGCCAATAGCCCACCTTGGTCATAGCCTAGCGCCTGATATGAGACTTTTTAAGTCGTTCCCTTCCTATCCTTCCTAGGAACTCCTTCGGCCCTCAAGAAAGGAGCTCCCCCATGTCGCGAGCCTGAACTAGACTTTAAATACAGTATCCAGAGGCATGAGGTTGAACACTCTTTTGCTAGCCGATAGGAGGCTGGGCTTGGCCGTGCTCGTCATACTTCTGGCCCTGCCTTTGGTCGCAGCCTACGTCTCTAACCCAGTGAACCTAGAAGCAGGATGGAACGAGGGCAAGGGGAGCCTTCTCCTCGTGCTGGTCTTCGTGGCCATCGAAGGGCTCGACGCCGCCTACAGCTTCAGCAAGGTCAGATTCGCGGTCGCATTCGTTTGCTCGGCGCTCCTTTCATTGGTCTTCTTCTACGATCCGGCTTCGTTGCGGCTCATCACCCAGTCTGGCACGTATTTTGGAGTCACCCCCAGCCTTTTGATCTATAGCTGGCATGAGTTTTGGGTTACAACGATTTACCTCCTTCTAGTGCTGGCACTAATGGTAGATCTAACCGGACTTGGGCAGTTCAGGGTCTTTCTCTTCACTCTGACGTATACTGTCCTTACTGCAATTGTGCTCTTGCTGGACGCCATTTTCCCATATGACGAACTTGGTCCGCTGCAGTCCTTAGTGCCAGTTCTGGTTGCCGTCGCTACCTCAGTCATGAAAGCCACTGGAATTGTCAGTTTGACATCTTTCGGCAACACCATGCTGATCAACGCCGGGGGAACCGTGAAAGCGCTAGTAGTCTACTGGCCATCGGCAGGGGTCCACAGCTTCCTGATATTCACAGGGATAGCGGTCGCATTCTTGTTGAAACAGAGGATAGGCGGCATCAAGCTCATCATCTACACCGTCCTCGGCGCGCTTGGAACGATTTCGGTGAACATATTCAGGATCATATTGCTCGCGTATTATACTGCATACTACCCCGCCCAGAGCTTCCAGAGCTTCCACGACGTCATCGGCGAAATTCTCTTCCTTCCCTGGCTGGTTGCTTTCATGATCATAGTGCATTACATAGAGAAGCGCCTTGCAAAGGCACAGAGACCACAGTCACTCCATCCTGAAGTCATTCAACTGCCTCGCAACCCCACTCCTGCATGATCCTTGGCTTCAAGGAGACGATGTTCCATTCTTCATTCGAAGCGGGGCCCATGCGCGGTCGTCGTAGCTGGAATGGCTCACCACGCGCATTTCATTTCAAATATGAGTCGAACCATCTGAGGTACAGTTGCAGCCTCTGAACTCTGTGCTTCGGTTTCCCTGCTCTTGAAAGCTCATGGTTCTCGCCAGGGAAGAGCACAAGTTCGGTCTCCTTTCCGAAGTATTTCAATGCGGTGAACATCTGCAGGGCTTCGACCATCCAACAGCGATAGTCCTCCATCGAATGCACGAAAAGGAGAGGGGTCTTCACATTCCTTACGTAGCGTATCGGGGATTTGGCCATAGTCTCTTCTTCATGATCCCATGGGTCATTGCCCATCTGGTCCTTTGTGAAGTAGGTCCCGATATCGCTGGTCCCCCAGAAAGTCCACCAGTTAGAGATTGATCTATCAGACACGGCTGCCTTGAACCGGTCCGTCTGCGTCACGATCCAATTGGTCATATAGCCGCCATAGGAGCCCCCGGCTACCCCGAACCTCTCGCCGTCCACGAAACCAAAGTGGGTCTTCGCATAGTCGACAGCCTCCATTAGGTCCAAGTAATCTCTCTCGGCATAGTGCCCCCTGATGTCGGCGAACTTTTCAGAATAACCATCGCTTCCTCGCGGATTGATGAAGAGGACGGCATATCCTCTGGCAGCGAACACTTGGAACTCGTGAAGATACGCGTATCCGAAGGCCGTCTTGGGTCCTCCATGAATGTATAATATCGTCGGGACTTTCTTTGTGGTCTTGGGCCGCACTACCCACCCATCTATGGGCTCCCCATCGCTCGCCTTGAAGTGGAAAATCGTCGGTCGAAGTATGGTGAGAGTCCGTTGCAGCCCTTCGTTAAATTCTGTTATTCGCCTTATCTTGCCGTCGTATACATAGAGCTCCGCCAGCCTGGTGGATTCCATTGAAGTAAAGTAGATCTTTCCCGCCCTTACCTCGAAGGCCTCTATGCTCCTCTCGCCTCCAACCAGAAGCCGAGGCTTTCTCACCGTGGGGTCGATGTTGTAAAGATGCACCGCGCCCGCGTCGTTCACCATGAAGAAGATGTCCTTGCCCACCCACTTGGGTTCGGAATTGAGCCCACCTTTTCTGACATCGCTGTTCAGCGAGTTGTTCTTGTTTCTGTCGATGCCATCGAGTTGTCGCGGCGCCCCTCCTGACGCTTCTACCACCCATAGGTGCTCATGTGAAACAGACCCGAGGATGCGACGATGGCCTAGGAACGCAATCTGTCTGTCGTCCGGGCTCCATGCTCAGGGACGATATCTCCATGTCGTGCTTGGTCAACGTCGTAGCCTTGCCACTCTTCAAATCCGCGACGACGATGTCGGTGAGATATGGTCTGATATCATCCGTGGAAGCAGTGTAGGCGATTTTGTCTCCAGAATGCGAAACCATGGCTTTCTCAACGTCAAATTCCCCTTCAGTAACCTGTTTGGCCTTGAGGGTCTCTAGGTCGAGGACGAAAACGTGACGCCTGAGATTGTACACGAAGCCTTTGTCGTTGAACCAGATGTTGATTCGTTTTATTGTCTTGACGTCGTCCTGTGCCTCGCCCACTGCAGAAATGAAAAGGATCCGCCTGCCGTCGGGGAACCAGGCGGGCGCTTCAATAGCGCGCTTCCGTCTGTAGAGTAGCTTTGCCTCTCCTCCCTTTGCACCGATTACGAAGAGAGCGTTCCCCTTGGCGCCTCTCCTGAATCCTCGCTTTGAAGTGAAGAGGATGCTCTTCCCGTCAAGGGAGAATTTCGGAGCGCCGTCCTTACCAGACGCCGTCAGCTCCTTCGGCTTGCCACCAGCGGAAGGGACGAGCCACACATTGCCTTCGTATTCATTGGTATCGAGGTTTGCTCGATAGACAGTGACGGCCACGGCGTCACCCTTTGGTGAAACCGATGGTTCAGATAATAGGGAATACTGGATGATGTCCTGCGGCTTCACTGGCGTAGGCAACGGCTTGAGCCTATGCTGCCCCCTCATTAAAACTAACTCATCCTCATCATCAAGCGGTGGATTGGCCCGAAAGCTCCCTGTCCAAATCCTCGAGCAGTTTCTTCTGCTTGGAGCTTAGATTGCGTGGAATCTCGACGCTCATCTTGACGAACTGGTCTCCCTTCCCCCAACCATTCAACTTAGGCAGTCCCTTCCCCTTCAGCTTGAAGACTGTCCCGTTCTGGGCACCCGGGGGTATCTTGAGTTCGGCCCTCCCGTCAATCGTGGGAATGCCCACTGTGGTTCCCAGGGCGGCCCTTGGAAAGCTAACGGTGATTTCGGAAAGCAAGTCCCGTCCACTCCGTTTGAAAGTCGCATGAGGTTTGACTCGCACCATGACATAGAGGTCGCCTGGGCCTGTCCCCCCACGCTTCTCATGCCCACCACCGTTCAGCCTGAGGCTGTAACCATCTTCTATTCCAGCGGGTATCTTCACGTCCAGGGTCCTGTGTTTTTGAACCAGGCCACTCCCCCTGCAACTGCGACAGGGCGTGTCCACGATCCTGCCGGATCCAGCACACCTTGGACACGTTTCGACTCTCACTAATCTGGCGAACCCGGCAGACTGCACCCTTTGGACCTGGCCGGCCCCATTACACTGTGGGCACGTCCGAACATTCGTGCCCGGTTGGGCGCCCGAGCCATGGCACACGTCACACTTCTCCATTCGGTCAAGCTCTATCTGTTTGACGACACCCTTTGCGACATCCTCCAGTGACACGTATACGGCGACCTGTAGGTCCTTTCCCCTTGGCGATTCCCTCTGGCCGCCGAACCCGAACAGGCTGTCAAAGATGCTGTCGAACCCCCCAAATCCGAAACCGCGAAGGATCTCATCAAAATCGACCCCTCTGAAGATGTCTTCTTGGGAGTACTTGCTGTCTATGCCTGCATGACCAAACTGGTCGTACTGTGCCCGCTTCTCGTCATCAGAAAGCACAGCGTATGCTTCGGATATTTCTTTGAACCTTTCTTCTGCGCCCGGAGCCTTGTTTCTGTCGGGGTGGTACTGCAGAGCTAGCTTGCGGTAGGCGCTTTTGATGTCGTCCTTAGAGGCGCCCTTCGGGACGCCTAGGACGTCATAGTAATCGCGCTTACCACTCACAGCCCATCAGGTCCTAGGGGACGAACTCTACTTCTTCTCTTCATCCACGACCTTGTAGTCGGCGTCGACCACTTTGGCGCCCTGCCCCTGTTGCGAAGCATCACCTTGTGTACTCTCCTGTCTTGGGCCTGTCTGCGCGGATTGCTGCTGTTTGGCTTGAGTTTCCGCCGCCTTTTGATATACGCTGGCTCCAATCTCCTGGAGGACCTTGGAGAGGGCATCGATGGCGGTTTTAATGGCGCCTAGATCTTTGCCTGCGACGGCAGTCCGTAGATCCCCAGTCGCCTTGTCTATGTTGGCCGCCTGGTCAGGAGATATCTTGTCCTTAAGGTCGTTCTTAGTCTTCTCAGCGGTATAAAGCATGGAATCCGCCGCATTTCTGGTCTCAGCCTCTTCAACCTTCTTCTTGTCCGCTTCGGCGAACTCCTCTGCCTGCCTCACCATGCGCTCCTTCTCCTCCTTCGAAAGCTTGGTGGACGCCGTGATTGTGATCTTAGCTTCCTTGCCTGTCCCCAGGTCCTTGGCGGACACGTTGATTATTCCATTGGCATCTATGTCGTAAGTCACTTCTATCTGTGGAACTCCCCTGGGAGCCGGTGCAATCCCTGAAAGGTTGAACATTCCCAGTGAGACGTTGTCGCTGGCCATGGGTCGTTCGCCTTGCAATACGTGAATCGTGACGGTCGTCTGGAAATCCGCAGCGGTTGAGAACACCTGACTCTTCTTGGTAGGTATGGTGGTGTTCTTTTCGATGAGCTTGGTAAAAACACCTCCCATCGTTTCGACTCCCAGCGACAGCGGGGTGACGTCAAGGAGGAGAAGATCCTTTACCTCTCCCGCCAGGACGGCTCCCTGGATGGCCGCTCCAACAGCCACACACTCCATCGGATCGACCCCCCTTTCAGCCGGCTTGCCCACGATTTCTTCGACGAATTTCCTCACAAGGGGCATCCTTGTCTGCCCGCCGATCAAGATGATCTTGTCTACATCGCGGGGCTCAAGCTTGGCATCAGCCAAGACATGCGTAATGGGGGCTCTCACCCTCTCTACGATTGGTGTAGCGATTTCCTCCAGCTTGGCCCTAGTGAGTGTTGTGTGGAAGTTCTTTGGTGTGCCCCCTGCCATGGCCAGAAACGGCAAGTCGATATCTGTGCTCACCAGGTTCGAAAGCTCAATCTTGGCCTTCTCTGCTGCTTCTTTCAGTCGCGTCATGGCCACTTTGTCTCCGGTCAAATCGATTCCGGTTTGGCGCCCGAACTCGCCCACTAAATATGAAACGATGGCGTTGTCTATGTCCGCTCCCCCGGTCTTCGTATCGCCGCTGGTGGCGAGAACCTGGAACACTCCGCCCCCGAACTCCATCAGCGTGACGTCATGGGTGCCACCGCCAAAGCTGAACACCATTATCTTCATCTCTTTGTCCAGCTTGTCCAATCCATAGGCGAGGCAAGCCGCCGTGGGCTCGTTGATGATACGCATGACATCGAAGCCAGCGATTTCCCCGGCATCTTTCGTAGCCTGCCGCTGGTTGTCGTCGAAGTGCGCGGGCACCGTTATGACGGCCTTCTTCAGCGCAACGCCGAGATAGGCTTCGGCATCTCGCTTGATCTTCTGCAAGATGAAGGCAGAGATCTGTTGTGGCGTGTACTCCTTCCCATATATCTTGACCTTGTAGTCCGTCCCCATTTTGCGCTTGATTTCGAAGACAGTTCCCTCGGAGTTGCTTGATATCTGTCTCTTTGCAGACTCTCCCACCAGAAGTGTGCCGTCTGCCGTGAAAGAGACCACCGAAGGAAACATCTTCCCAGCCATGGTCGGACCTTCGGCGCTCGGAATCACCACAGGTCGACCGGCTTCAAGTATGGCAGCGGCCGAATTCGTCGTTCCTAGGTCTATGCCTAATATCTTCTCCTTTTGCGCTGGTTTCGATTCACTCAAATATCAATCACCTTTCGATTCTCCATCCTTGGCATCTTCTCGTGCTGCACCAACCTTCACTAGACTACTTCTTATCACTTTTCCTCTTAGCGTGAACCCCTTTCTCACTTCTTCAACAATGTGGTTCGCTGTTCCCTTCGGGTCCACATGCTCTACAATCTCATGGAGGTTGGGGTCGAAAGCCTTGCCAACAGCTTCGATGGGCTTCATTCCTTCACTGGCAAACAAAGCCTCAAGCTTCTTGACCTCCATTTCAAGTCCTGACACGATTGTTTCCTTGTCTTCGGTTTCTCTCGCCACCTTCACGGCGATGCACAACTCATCGTAGATTCCGAGCAGATTGACCAGAAGCCCGTCGGCGACAGCCCGGCTCGCTTCGCTTCTCTCCCTTTCAACGCGCTTTCTATAGTTGTCGAATTCAGCCTGAAGGTATTGTAGTCGCCTTAGGTAGTCGCCAGCTCTGGCATGCTCCATCTCAAGCTGTCTCTTGAGCCCTTCCTCCACCTCTTGGAGTTTGATGTCTTGCTCCTTCGGACCCGTCGCGGCCCCTACCGGATTAGATTCAGGTTGCTCATTCATTTGCAATCATACCCTCACTTCACAATGGCGCAGCGTCTAAATGGGTCAAGGGCCATTTCCTATAAATCTTACGCGGAACAGCTTACCACCCATATCCTCCAATCACGACCTTTCTGGAAGAATCTCTAGGCGCCTGCGAAATCGCGGGGCGTACTAATCAGAACATCAACGAGAACCGCCGAAAGGGACACTAATGTAAGTCTTCTAGGGGCCGCCAACAAGGAATGCGTCCCTCAAGGTCTTCACCGTGTCCGCCACTTCGGCTTCCTCGTTGGTCAGCTTGAGGAAGACCTCTTCGAGGGTCGCGTTAGTTCCTCCAGCCATGCCACGTAGCTGCTCCAGTGTTCCCTCTGCTAGAATCCTTCCTTGATAGATGATCCCAATCCTCGTACAGACGCGTTCGGCCACCTCCATGATGTGCGTCGAGAACAGTATGGCTCCGCCCCCTTGGGTGTGAAATGACAGGAGATCCTTCAAGATACGACTACTCCTGGCGTCGAGTCCGTTCAGCGGCTCATCAAGTAGCAACAGCTGAGGCCTATGTAGCAGAGACGCGATGACAGCCACTTTTTGCTTGGTGCCCATCGACAATGTAGCTATCGGAGAATCCAAATGGGAGCCTAGATCGAAGGCAGTAACCAACTGCCCAACGATTCTATTGGTAGGGCCTCCATCCAGCTTCCGCAATGACGCCACGAATTCGAAGAAGTCTCTTGGGGAGAGAGATTCATACATGGTTGGGTTCTCCGCTACATATCCGATACGCGACTTGGCCTCTATCGGGTTCTGCACAGGATCATAACCTACGACGCTCACCGTTCCAGAAGTCGGCTCCAATAGGCCGGCCGCAATCTTCATGGTAGTGCTTTTGCCCGCGCCGTTTGGTCCCAACAGACCATACGTTTCGCCGGGGTGGACCTGTAGGTTCAACCCCTCCAACGCCTTGACGTCGCCAAATTGCTTTGAAAGGTTCACTGCCTTCAGGAGCGGGTCAGACACATGACATCCCTCTTGAGCTGGCGATTTAACGTTTAGGCCAAGGGCTCAACTCGCCTAGGCTAGGTCCAAGGCCTTGGTCTCTCAAACACACAATCAGTTAAGAATGTCGCTTCTCGTGTGACTATGTATGAATTCGACTCCCATCATCGAATGGCCCGATCTAGTGGGAGGTAGATTCATTTCAAAGGTGAACAGATTTGCCGCCTACGTCGACGTTTCTGGCACGACTTACTATGTGCACGTCCCCAACCCAACGGCAGCACCGGAGCTTCTAAGGCCCGGGGCCCACGTTCTGATGACGAAGCTCTCTCCTAACCATAAGACCAGGTTTCGTCTGTTAGCGGCCAAGGTCGGCGACCTATGGGCGACCCTTGATACAGCCGTACCAAACGTTGTCTTCAGAGAAGGCATAAGCCGGGGCTTATTTCCAGAATTCGCTGGTAGGACGGTCCGGAAGGAGGGAGTCCGGCTGGGAAGAAGCATCATCGACTTCCTGCTGTCGGGCGTTCGACCCTCTTATGTTGAGATCAAGAGTTGCACTCTAGTAAGAGACGGGACAGCACTATTCCCCGACGCCATCACCGAACGTGGGCTGCGGCATCTCCGAGAACTTGAACTTGCGGTTGCGAGCGGAGCAGACGCGGCCCTGATGTGGATAATACAGCGTCCGGATGCCCGCAATCTGAGACCCTATAAGGAGCGGGATCCCAAATTCTCAGCCGAAGTGACTCGAGCGCATAGAGCAGGGGTCCAATTCCTTGCCTACTGTTGTTCCTTCGACGGCAGCTCGCTCAGGTTGGAAGGGAGTGTGCCAGTGACCATTGACAGAATCTGACCACAGGGGAATGCATGTCAACCGTCCCGACGAATAGGTTAACAATAATAAACCTCAGGACTATTATAATGTAGACTCATACAAGCGAAGTGGTAATTGGCTACCGAAAGGGAACAAGCGGTCGTATCATTCTTGCGAGGCGAAGACGAGCCGGCCGTTGGTGAAAATGAAGAATACGCCAGGGTCTATTTAGAAGTTCGGGGGCCCGAGAAATGGTTCGTATCGACATCGGCAAGAGGGGTCGAGAGCATTAGGCGCGAACTATACCCGTTCTACATGGTGCCTGTGCCCAATCGCGGCGGGTATTGGTTGCTAGATCCAACAAAGGCGATTACTGTATCGGCTTTCGATGAATTTAACCCGACTCTACTGGCGGCGCAGCTAGGATATCTCATCGACGAAAGAAGGACGAGCTTGGATTTCACGAACGAATCGGGCCAAGCACTATTCGATTACATATCGGGCTCGCTTTTGGACTACACCAGACTGCAAGAGGATTATAATAGAGACCTATCCGCAGTGATTAGCAAAGAGTTCCTCACTAAGGATTACTTAGGCTTGGTAGAAGCCGCAAGGCCACTGGTGGGGAATGGCGCCCTCAGATCGTCACCTTATGGAACAGAAACCTCAGAGAAGATTAACCCGATGTTCACATGGGACGAAGCCTTCAGGCTTTCAGAGTCCGTCGAGAAGCACATCAGCCTTGTGACTGAGTATCTCCGTAGATGCAACGAATCGATAACGAAGCTCGAGGCGCGAGCATCAGAATTTGGAGATCTCGTCGCGCGCGCCAAGGCAGCACTGGCCAAGGAGTTCGAAGACTACAAGTCCCTCAAAGGCAGGGAGGAGGTCGACATCACCGAGAAATGCGAGACTGACAGGCTCAACATGGAGAAGAACTACAAACCGCTTTTTGCCAAGGCGGAGAAACAACTTAAGACCGCCAGAGAGGCCAACGAAGCAGCCCAGCTTGAGCTAATGCCCGTGCAGAGCGTATACGACGAGATGCACGGCGCTGCTGCGAAGCTCCAGGACATGATAACCCAGTCCAAGACGGCTCGCGACGAGGCCGTTCAAAAGGCGACCGAATTCAGGGCAAAGTACGCTAAACTTCAAGAGGACCAATCCAATCTCCAAGCTCGTTCGACCAAGGGGACTGATTCGAAGTCCGTACCAGAAGATACCCCTTTGGATGCAGAGATGGCCTACCTTGAGCGGCAAGCCATAACTTATGAAGACAGGCAGAGACAGCTTGAGGAAGAGCTTGAACGATTGTCCGCCGATCAGACGAAGGGGAATTCCGAGTTGGACAAGTTCGAGAAAACCTATCGCCCGCTCAAGGAGAGTGTGGACGAAACGAGGGCATCGTTGGAGGAAAGCGGGGAAGACCTGGAGAAACTCAAACGACAGAACGCCGCTGAGATGGATCTTGCGGCGAAGAGTTGTCAAGGCGAGCTAGGCCGAATCAAGTCCGAAATAGCAGGGGCCGAGGCCGTGCTCGGGCACAGGACCTCATCCATCGATCAGTCGTTCATAGGCCTTCAGACATCGCTGAACGGCCTCAAAGCGACTATGGCCTCTGCCGGCAAGTACGCCGATGAAACAATCCGTTCAGGCCTTGAAGCTATTACGCTCTCCGTCGAGGTCATGTCTAGAATGATATACTATCCTCTCTACTTGGCCGTGAGATACGGCACGCCTTCACCCGTAGCGGTTGCGGGTCGCACATGGCAGTTGGCCGCCCAGACGATGCCGGACGGGAGTCCGAGCACGGCAACATACGCGCAAGCTCCTATCGACTCTTACGTCATGGGGAGGCTACCTTCGTTTCAGTGGAGCAAGGAAGCCGGGGAATTCGACCTGTTCTCTCAGATTGAGTTCAAAGGCAGACTCATAGCAGGTTTCAAGGAACTGATGAAAAAGGGGCTCATTTCCGAAGGCAAGATGCTGAAGTTGGCCAAAGAGGTGGCCGTAATCGACTTGAAACTCCCCTAGGGAAACGTTTTACCACATCTTTTCCACATGAGCGGAATGGAATATGGGGAAAATGTTTTAGCGTCTCCTTTTCAAAGGGTGAGACTTGTGAGCGAAGAGCAGTTCCGAAATTGGGCCTCCGGCCGTGGGCCCCATGTCCCATTGGCCGTTAAGGGACATACCTTCATGTTCGAGAAGGAGAACATCATCAAGGTTGACGGTGGCACCTTCGTTTATGAGGAGGCTCTAGAGCTCGTCAAGATGCTCAATTCGCGTAACCCCTTTGACTCAATAAACGCCAGCGTGATAATCTGGGAGAGAAACGGGGTCCTCAGGCTTATGGTCCTCGCCTTGGTGGCAATACTAATCGTGGCCGTCATAGCGTTGGCCCGTCGCTAAATAACACCTCTAGGGCTCAATCGTCAAGTAGTACAGCTGCGTCACACCTGCGCCAGCAGCTTTGAGGATACCGATGTTGTAGTCTTGGCTGGTGTCATTCCAGACGTACACAGTGTTCCCTAGGTTGCCTGGCCCGTAGGTCGAAAGGAAGTTGCTGACCTGGCCTAAGGTCGAATTCAGGCCAAGGAGAGAAAACGGGAGGGTCCCTTCGTTAATCCATACAGTTGGATTGATCGTAGTCGCGTTGACCAGCGTGTATCCATCGGAGGAGACTAGGGAGGCAACATTCGACAACAGTACATGGATGTCGGCCACAGGCTGAGAGGAAGTAGCCCCCACCAGGTTGTAATACGCAAGCCCCGCGTTCGCGCCCAAACTGACATTCCCGCTGGTGGGCGCAATCGCCGTTATGAAGGGAAGCTGTGTTACAACGCCGCCTCCTCCAGGATTGGTGTAAACGGCCACAAAGTAAGTGAGCGCCCCACCAATCGAATACAGGAGATACGATCCAAACCTGTAGTTGGGCAAGAAGGTGAGCTGAGTTCTCACTTGTCCGTTGGTCTGAAGGGCTTGCTCCGCGGCCGTAGGACCGATGAATGTCGTCGACGGCGACGGATTCAAATACACTTCAATTTGACCCAACCTGGTTCCGCCATAGGCGATGTACATGGCCGCTAGGTTCTCGCTCGCCGAGTTCTGGAAGTTAACTAACTGCATCCCGACGAAGTAGGTATCGTTCCCAATGGCCCAGGGGAGATACTGTACCGTGGTGTTGGCGGGCCTTTCGTAGAACTGAGTTCCAGATCTCCAAACGAATGGATCGTTCACATGGAACTGGAAGTCGTAGTCTAGTTGGCCGGGTCCCGAATCGGGGGAGCCCAGGAGCGCTTCAGGGTACCTGAGCTGAGGAACCAGCCAAGAGGGCGGCGCTCCCCACGTAGAATAATACTTCTGGTAGAAGGTGGTCAAGAAGTCGCTGCTATTGGTACCAATGAGATTCGACACCGTGTAACCCTGCATCGACCCGTCTTCAACGTTGACAAGGACAACTCCGAAGAACCTGAGGTATGGGCTTGCGGCGAAACCAGATTGCATCGGGTAGTCAATGTAGAGCTGAACCGTATAATACAGGTTCTTTCCGTCGGTGGAAAGGTAAGCGGCAGGATCCTCGACGAGGCCCGGTATCAGCACGCTCTGAACCCTGCTAAACACGTCTCTGTTGAAGAGCATGTCGATCGACTGGTACTGACTTGAAAACGCAAATCCCAACTGGCCTTCGGCGAAGGTGAACCATAAGGCCTTCTGCCATCCGGTCAGAGTGTAGTCAGGTTGACCCTGATAAGAAGTGTTTTGGATCTCGTCATAACCGGGGATGTGGACGTATACGTTCTGCATGAACCCGCCAGGCTCTCCATTGAGTGGTTCCTCACCGTAATAGATAGGGGGCTGCGTCGATATGTTGAAGGCTTGTTGGACCGGCACCTCTTGGCCACTGTATGTATTGATCACCATGACTTGGGAAGTGTGGGTGTAGATCAGGTGCTCGCTAATCCAGTCTGTTGAAGGATATAGAGTGGAAGTGGGAGCGACCCAGTACTCCTTGTTGTTCAAGAAGACTATCTCGGAACTGGCTAGGGTCATCCAGTTGTATGCTCCAATCTCTTTGGTCATGGTGACCGCCGCGGCCTGCTGGTCCCACTGTCGAACCAGGCTCAGGGTGGTCGTGGCGTTGCTCGTGGGGAGGTTGAGAAGCGAAGCCTGTTGTATGTTGCCAGTCCCTGCAGCCCATCTAGTCACCGATATTTCCTTCTGAACCTCAGGGTTCCATTCATAGTTCAAGTAGTTGTTATTCCAGTTGGCGGCGAAGAACACCAAGGCGCCGAGCTGTATCACGAGCCCAATGGCGACGATCACAGCCAAGCCCTTGAAGATGGTCCTTCTGGAGTTCGGGGACTCGAATACCCTCTTGCCGGTGGCCCTCAGGTATCCCCAGCCCAAGGCCGCTCCTGCTAACATCGTCCACAGCACCCCGTAGATGTAAGGCGTCGACACATTCATCAGCCAGTAGGGCGCGCCAATGATGAAGGATAGGAAGATCGCCGCTAGGAAGACCAAGAAGTTGCGAAGCCAAACGTCGCTGGTCCTGATTCCCAAATTGGCTAGGAGGCGCAAAAGCATGCGAACCGCGATTATTGTCAGGACAGCCCAGGCGACGATGTAAACGACCCGATACTGTATTTCCATCGCCGGCATCAACGTAACGAGTTCGGTCCCCGATGCAGGAAACAGTGGAAGCAAGAAGACTCGAGGGACGGAAGACCAGTCGCCCAGACCCATCACCATCATCATTATGGGGTTCATCACGTTTCCGATGTACACGAGCCCCCCCGCTAACACGAAGTAGCCGAAGCCGGCAGACCATTTAACGACTTGCCAGAGGAACCACATCCACTTCCCCGGCTTCGGCAGCCTCATGGGCTCGTAGACTGGCGCCTCTCCTTCGAACTCCCTTGGCCGCCGGACCATCAGGGAGCCCCTCAGGAAGGTGCCCACCAGCCTCCAAAGGTCACTGCGGCCCACCTTCGGGTTGATCAGCAGGAGGGAGAAGAGCGCGGCCGCGATGAACGTATAGTTATGGTAGAAGACAATCTGAAACCAATTGAGCCCGGCCTTCAGCGAATAGACATGCTGAAAGATGGACCATTCAAGATACGTCCAAGCGACGAAGAGCGCCACCACTATGGCGATTATGCCGATGATTACCCAGGCAAGAATCGTGCCGCGGTTGAACCTGCCCGTCCCTGGCATCTCATCTTGCATTGAAATTAGCCGCCACCCGGTCGTATAAATACCTCTCCATATCTATGTCCGATCGCAGGCCATAGGTTCCTTTCGCGACTGGATGGAGTTGCCGGCCTGCTGTCGCCTCAAAAAGCTCATCCAAACCCTTTAATGATGACTGGGCAGAATGCCAAGTGTTCATGAGATTCGCGCAGAAGGTCGCCGACATCCCGTCCTCCTCCCACCGCAGAGTCGTAGCCATAGCCGAGAGGAAGAAAAGAGAGGGGAAGATGGTGTACAACTTTTCACAAGGGCAACCAGGCCTCCCTCCGGACGCGCAGGCGCTGGCGGCCTTCGCCGACACGCTGTTGAAACATCCTTTCGACACCTCAAAGTATTCGGAGACCAAGGGCCTGCTGCGGCTCAGGGAAGCCCTGAGCGCCGATCTGAAGAAATATGCCTCTGTAGATGTGGCCGCCGATCAATTCGTAGTTACAGATGGTGCAGTCGAAGGGCTCGACCTCAGCCTGACATGCCTGACAAAGCCCGGGGATAAGGTCCTTCTCCTGGAGCCATGCTACAGCGTGTACTGGGACTTGCTTCAACTCCATGAATTGAAGGCCGTAACCGTTTCGCAGAAGCTGGATGAGGGATTCCAGCCTAACATTGAGGAGACCAAGGCCGCGCTGGAGGCCGACGTCGCGGCCGTCATCCTTTGCAGCCCGGACAATCCTACCAGCCGCATCATATCCAAGGAGGCCGTGGACACAATCTTGGACGGGGTCGTCGGCAGGGGAATCCCCTTGATATATGATGAGGCCTACAAACACATCCTCTATGAAGGAAGGCACGTGTGGTTACACAATCGTCCCGGCCTTGCCGAGAACCTGATAAGCCTCAACTCTTTTTCGAAGGATCTCGCTCTTCCTGGCTTCAGGCTCGGCTACATGTTCGGGCCTCAGGATTTCATCGAACAGGCGACCAAGCTGAAAGCGATGACCTCGATATGCAGTCCAACACCATCTCAGTATCTCGCGCTGGCCTACTTCGAAGAAGCCAGAAAGGAACCATATCTGAAGGAGGTCCTACCCATCTATCAGAAACGGAGGGATGCGCTATTCCAAGCCATCGCTTCACACCTTCCTCTTGCAAAGGTAATTAGACCGGACGCCGGGATGTATTTGTTCCCGGACATCTCCGCATATCTCGATCCGCTACTCATCAACGATGTGGATTTCAGCATGAGATTGGCCGAAGAGGCAGAAGTGATCACGATTCCAGGATCGATATCAGGTCCGAGCGGGCAGGGCCATCTCAGGATGTGCTTTGTTGGAGAGACCGAGGAAAAGCTCGAGGAAGGAGCCACCAAGCTCTTTGACTACATTTCAAAGCGTGGGTTCGCCAATGCAGGCGCCTAGAACGTCATGGCAGACTAGTGGAATCAATGGCCTTCGTGACGACGGGCTGTTCTGCCCATGCGATTCTGGCACTACATGGCGTCCAAGATAACCCCATAGCGGAAGCGTTGGGCCACCAGACTCTCTCAGGCTATATCCTCTCGGGAATGTGGATGAAGGTGGATGACAGAGCCCAGCTGTGGAATCCGCTTCGGAGCATCAGATAGGCCTCCGTAGGCGATGACACCTCCCCGTGGATGTGTAGCTGGACTTAATAGTGAAACCAGATTTGGCGCATTCGACAAGGTATGAAGCTCAGCATCGGGGACAGCGCACCGAAGCTGGCGCTACCTGACCAAGACAGGAGGGTCAGAGACCTAGGTGAGTTCCAAGGGAAAGGCAACGTCGTCCTTGCCTTCTTCCCAGGAGCGTTTACTTCTGTCTGCACACACGAGATGTGTACGTTAAGGGACTCGTTGTCGAAACTCTCGTTTGGCAACGCCCAAGTAGTCGGCGTCAGCGTGAATGACCCCTGGACTTTGAAGGGATTCGCGAGCGTGAATTCGCTTCCATTTCCTCTTCTTAGCGACTGTTTTCGCGACGCGGTGAAGTCCTATGGGGTAGAGCTGGCCGACTTCGGGGGACTGAAAGGGTATAACGTGGCCCAAAGGTCGGTCTTCATTCTGGACAAGGCCGGCAAAATCAGGTTCGCCTGGATTGCGGCGCAGCCCTCCCTCGAGCCGGATTACAAGCTCCTTGAACAAGAGCTGGCTAAGATAAAGTGACCTAGATGATAGACATCAAGGTCAAGGTCGGGGACAGAGTCCCTGATGTCGAACTTGAAGCGTGGCCTCAGGGCAGTGCTGTCAAGCTTTCATCCTATCTTGGGCGGTGGGTCGTCCTATACTTCTATCCAAGAGATGATACGTCGGGTTGCACAAAGGAAGCCTGCAGTTTTCGCGATTCAATCTCGCCGATAAAGGAACTTGGTGCCGAAGTCGTGGGGGTAAGCACGGACAGCACTAGCAGCCACGAGCGGTTCGCCGGCAAATACGGGCTCAACTTCACACTTCTCAGCGATCCCAAGGCCACCCTGGGCTCAAGCCTTGGCGTATTCAAGGAAGGAGGGTCCTCTATGTACAGAGTGACTTTCCTAATCGACCCCCAAGGTCGGATTGCTAGGATCTACCCGAGGGTCGACCCCTCCATTCACTCCGAAGAAGTGCTCAAGGACCTAAGATCTCTGAAAAGCAACTAGCCGCACGTGCTTCGGGGCCAGCCGGGTCCAAGCTGGAATAGATATTAGTCACACCTGCCTACCACTGTCCGAAATCGCGGTGAAGCCTGGCTGACAGAAACACATCACCAAGTCTTCTTCAAAGACTCACGTGACATGGGGCGTTTGAGTGATTCCTCAGTCCAGCTCGTGGTCACATCCCCGCCCTATCCGATGATTGAAATGTGGGATGCGTTGTTCAAGCGGATGAACACTCGAATAGCCGAGCTCTTAGACGACGTCGTTTTGTCTGATGGAAACAACGGCACTCAAGCTCTGGCCGCGTACGAACTCATGCACAGACAGTTGGCGCAGGTATGGCAGGAATGCCACCGCGTACTGACCGAAGGAGGCATAGCCTGCATAAACATAGGAGACGCCACCAGGACGATAGGTGGCAGTTTCAGGCTCTACCCCAACCACGCGAAGGTCATTGAGCACTGCGAAAGAATCGGGTTTGTTACTCTTCCATTCATCATGTGGAAGAAACCCACGAACAAGCCGAACGCCTTCCTAGGTTCGGGCTTCCTTCCGACGAATGGCTACGTGACCCAGGACTTTGAATACATACTGGTCTTCAGGAAAGGAAACCTGCGAAGGTTTCCGCCCAAGGACGCTCTGCGGTACTCAAGCTCGTTCACCAAAGCACAGCGAGATGTCTGGTTCAGTCAGGCTTGGTCCGTCCATGGAGCCGTCCAAGCTCTTGGCAAGTCGCAGCGACGAAGCGCGGCCTTTCCAGAAGAAATCCCTCGCCGGTTGATAAGAATGTTCTCACTGATAGGCGACACCGTATTAGATCCCTTCCTGGGGACCGGTACTACAACGAAGGTAGCCGGCGAGCTCTCCCGTCACTCCGTTGGCTTTGAATTCGACGACACCCTTAGGGCATCTATTCGTGAAAAGCTCGGCCGGCCGGTGCTTGACCTAGCTGACCGCCTAGAGTTCACTAAAGTCTCATGAAAGCCGATAGAGGATCCACGACGGTCTAGCTGAGAGAACCTAGGTGCGTCTGTGACATCTCTCTGGATCCTTTCCTTGAGCCGCATCATTGCTTCGAAGCGATAGTTCACTCTTCCTACCCTGTCTCGCTCCTCCAGCAGGAGGCTACGGTAGTATCCTGCCCCCAACAGATGCAAGATCCTGATGAGGACCGTGAGACGATCCTTCAATTGGTCGTCGCCGTCGGCTTGGCCCTCCACGACTTCTAGGGCCTTCTTCAAGTCCTGCACGTCTAGTATCTCCATCTGACCAAAATCGCCGAAATTCGATTTCAAGAATTCGAGTAAAACCTGTCCTGCACCATCTGCCAAGTCGGAATCGTTTATCCCGTCCAGCAGAGATGCGTGGCCCGAATCGACTGTCCTCACGGCTTGCACATACATCCAACGGCGAACCTGATTTAAGGAGCCACGTCGTTAGCGAAACAACTACCAATGGCCGGAGCCTTGACTCCCGTTCGACCCGTCCAACCATGGGGAAGCCCGCGCAAACGTTGAAGACCATCTTCCAACCCAGCTTCGTTGACATGAAGGCATACCTGTATGGAATGCGAGTCACCTGGGTGGAGACCGACGCGGCGTAGGTCGCCCATTTCTCGAACTACTTCAGATACTTCGAACGCTCCGAGCAGGAACTCTATAACTACGGGGAGATCGACCCCTTTGGAATAGGGGCAATCTGAAGATGTGGCTGTCTCGAGTCGAAGCCAGTTGCAGACACACATCTCCGTGCAGACTGAACGATGAAATAGAGATAGAATTGACGGCATCAACAATTGGCGCCAAGTCGATCAGGTATGAATTCGGAGTAAGGAATTTCACAACGGTAATGGACGCTGCCAAAGGATACGTAGTCGCGGTATCAGCGGTCATTTCCGAGGCACAGGCAATCGCCATGCCAGAGGAGCTCTCCTCCGGTCTGAAGAAGTACTTTGGCCCTTAGACAGGCTTGCGACACTACTATTATTATCGGGAGTTCGCCTATCAGGGGACGTCGGCGGGACCTCAATGCAGGATGTCCTCATTGACAGAGATCATTTCGTAAAATCGGTTTCGGACAAGATATCCAAGACGGCGGCGGAACTTGCTTCTGCGGAAATGGCCCCTCTGGACTTCCATAACACACTGCAGAGGAAGGTCGCGGAACTAGCGGCAGAGTTTGGGTTCAGGGGTGTCAGGGAGTATCCCGTCTACAGCCCTGGCGACGGAGTGGAGGGTCTTGCCGATGTCGCATGGCTGGCCAAGCAGCGGCTAGCGTCCGTCTTCGAGATAGATTCCGCCCCGAAGGCCAAGTCGGTGATGAAGCTCGTGGTCCTGGACTCGCCTTTTCGTTTCTGGATTTACTACGGTCACCAACACTATCTTTCGATGGTTAGGTCCGTGGACAGGAGCGGCTCAGTAGAAGTGATTCGGCTCAAAAACGTGTACTTCGAGTGACCGTTACGACGGAGAAGAGTTATCTGCCTCCAGGCCCTCCTCGCATATAGTTGAATGGCCTCGAGACGCAGACAAAAGCCCGCATCGTCCATCTCATACTATCCAAAGAGACAGAAGTCGCGCTCGAGCAGCTGAGCTCGCTGAACCACATAGATGTGCCCGGGCTCAAGGTAGGAGCCGTCAGGGGGAGGAAGAAGGCCCTGGCGGTGTATGTGGAGAAGGAGAAGACGATCTACGTCGCCAAGGGGGATAACCTGTGGGACCCGTTCATCATCCTCCATGAGTTCTACCACCATCTGCGATGCAGGAGCGGCAAGCACAGAGGGACAGAAAAGCTGGCCGACGCCTACGCCGTGGATTTCATCAACGCGTACAAGCTTGCTGCCTCCAGAGTTTCGTGAACGCATCTTGCATTTGACTGCAGCCTCTTCCTTCCTGTTCTTCAGCTAGGTTAAAACGCCCGAGGAGAATGCGCGAATTTCGTATGAGTGTAGCGGGGAAGCTCAGGGTAGGTTGCAGCGGCTGGGCCTATCAGGACTGGGTCGGTCCCTTCTATCCGAAGGAGGCCCCGCTCCAAGGATTACCTAAGGCTCTACTCTTCCGTGTTCGACACCGTAGAGATTGATTCAAGCTTCTATCGGATGCCAAACCACTTCATGATTAATCTCTGGAAGAACTCTACGCCGGACGGTTTCATCTTCTCAGCCAAGGTCCCGAAGAAGATAACTCATGACGCCAAGCTCAGAGACTCCACCGAAATCATGGCCCGATTCTACAGCGTGATGGGAGGACTTGGAAGCAGGCTAGGGCCGCTCATCGTCCAGCTTCCACCTTCCTTCAAATACGAAAAGGACTTGGACGCTTTGCGGCTGTTTGTGTCCGAGCTCGACGTCAAGTTCAAACACGCTATCGAGTTTAGGCACAAGTCGTGGTTCAGGCAGGACGTGTACGACCTCCTGAGGGCGAAGAACGTGGCCTTCTGCTGGGCCATTTCTCAGTATGTCGAAACGCCGAGGGTGAAGACGGCCGATTTCTTATACGCTAGGATGGTGGGCGACAGAAGCATCACGAGCTTCGGCGGCATCCAGAAGGACAAGACCGCCCAGGTGGTCCGGATGAAAGATGATCTGCAGAAGTCGATTGACGACGTCGACAAAGCCTTCCTGTTCTTCAACAATCACTTTGCCGGCTTCAGCCCAGAGTCGGTCAACGAGTTCAGAAGGCTTTCTGGCCTAATGGAGATGGACTGGAAGGGACTCGCGGGCCTAGGAGTCAGCAACGAAGTCTCTCAGAGAAGCCTGACCGACTTCTGATGGGAGGGTGAACCATTACGGCCAGTCCACTACCCAGGATAATAATGCATCTGGACCTTGACGCCTTCTACCCATCGGTCGAAATCAAGCGCAAGCCCGAACTCAAGGGGCTCCCGGTGATCGTAGGCGCTGACCCGAAAGAAGGGAAGGGGCGCGGGGTCGTGCTCTCCTGCTCTTACGAAGCTCGACGGTACGGCGTTCATTCGGGCCAGCCTATTTCCAAGGCGTTCAGGCAATGCCCCCAGGCCATCTTCCTGCGCCCGGACTTCCATTCGTATGGAACGACCTCCGCAAGGGTGATGAAGTTACTCAAGGACAAATGCGGCAAGTTCGAACAGACGAGCATCGATGAAGCCTTCATGGATGTGACCGCCGATGTGAAGGACGATGAGGAAGCACGAATCCTCGCCACTCGAATCAAAGAAGAAGTCCTGAGGGTCGAAGGTCTGACATGTTCGGTAGGCATCGCGCGCAACAAGTCGACCGCTAAGATTGCATCCGATTTGGAAAAACCTGACGGTCTGGTCGTGGTGGACCCAAATCGGGTCGAGGAGTTCTTGGCCCCTCTCCCCGTATCTGCCATTACCGGGGTCGGAGAGAAGACCCGCCGATTCCTGAAGGGGAGGGGCATAGAGACCATCGGTCAGCTCCAGGCGATCCCAGGGAGAGAGTTGGTGGAGTACTTCGGAAAGGGAGGCGTTTGGCTCTGGGGCGTCGCCCATGGCCTGGAAGAGGTCGAGGTATTCGACAACAGGACGGTCAAGTCACTTTCGGTAGAGCACACCTTCGAAGAAGACATATCGGACAGACGCGTGCTCGTCGAGACCCTACGGGAACTGGCCGCTGAGCTCCACAAGAGGACGGAGATGGGGAACTTCGAGTTCAAGACGGTGGGGATCAAGATACGCTTCGAACACTTTCAGACATTTACCAGGGAGAAGACAATGAATACCCATGAGTTTGGCGAAAAAGTCATCCTAGACCAATCCATCGCCCTCATCGACGAATTCAAGCATGACGTAAGGAAGGTCAGGCTTTTGGGGCTACGGGTGTCACAACTCCGGAAGGCCGAGCAAAAAGGGTCGGGGCTCGAAGCCTGGATGAGTATCTGAGTCGGACTCATCCATTCACTGCTGCCAAGGCGGAGGCTTCCTCGGCGTCTAGCCGCCATCCCGCTGCCCCGGCATCCTCGATGACATGTTCGACCTGCGAGGCTCTAGGAATGGGCATCACATTGTCGCCGCTCGCCAGCAGCCAATTCAGTGCCACCTGAGCGGGGGTCTTCCCCCCATGCTTCTTCGAAATCTCGTCAACCAACAGCTTTAGGCTGCCCTTCGGTTCGGATAACGCTCCATGGGCCACAGGGCGGTATGCAATGACAGCGATGTTGTTCTTCTTGCAAAAGGGCAGCACTTCTGCTTCGATTCCGCGTACTGTCAAGCTATACTCGACTTGGTTCGACGCAAGTTCATGCTTGGACATAGCATCTTGAGCTTCTTTCATTTGCGCGACTGAGAAGTTGCTCACACCGATTTGTCTGACCTTTCCGTCGTTCACCAACTTCTCCATCGCCTTCATCGTTTCACCAATCGGGATCCTGCCATTGGGCCAGTGAATCTGGTAGAGGTCGACGTACGCGACCTTGAGTTTCGCCATACTATTGGCGGCCGACCTGAGAACGTCATCGTAGTGAAGATGAGAGGGCCATACTTTAGTGGCAACGAAGAGTTCGTCCCGTTTGAACCCCTGTATGGCCTCGGCCACAATTCCTTCGGTCTCATAGGCCTCCGCCGTGTCTATGAGGTTCATTCCCAGTTCGATCCCCTTCTTCAAGGCAGAAACCTTGTCGGTCGAAGCTCGCGGACGGTCCGCCGTTTCAGAGAAGAACGTGGTGAGCGTTCCATAATACGTTCCCATCCCAACGGCGGACACCCTGTAGCCCGTTTTGGCGAATGCCCGATACTCCATCGAATTCGTGTTCGACTCAGTCCTATGATAAACCAGACGGCCCTTCCCGTCGCTTCGGGATTATTGCAGGTAGCTTATATCGACGGAGACATCTGTTCGCGAGTCGGGGGGCGCAGTCCGAAGCCCTCAGTCGACCCCCGACGCGGAAGCCCTTTTTACCGTCCTTGACGGGGGCAAGATTTCGGGGGACTGTGACTGTATTTCCGACGTTCCACCCACCCCCCAAACAGAGGCACCTAGCCGTCGCAGTTCCACAAGAAACCTAGTTCGCGGGATGGTTCAGGACCCAGCGTTCATCTTTCCAAGGATATTTCTTGGACGCATTGGAGCGTCCTCTCTATATCGGCCCTTCCTATTCCCCGGTGGGTCACCATCCTGACCCTGAAGGCATCAACGGTCCCACATAGGACGCCCTTGTCCTTCAGCCGTCCTAGGAACTGATCGGCCGTCATCCCCAGCCCTCGGACCCCAAATGCTACCATGTTCGTCTGGACCGCATCCAAGTCCACCTCGATGCCATCCAGCCTGGTCAACCCGGTCGCAAGAACTTTGGCGTTCTCATGGTCTTCGGCGAGCCTCCCTATCATCTTCTCTAGGGCTATTATACCCGGGGCGGCGATTATTCCAGCCTGCCTCATTCCCCCTCCCAACATCTTCCGGTACTTCCTTGCCCGATTCACGAACTCAATGTCTCCTACTACTAGCGACCCCACTGGGCAGCTCAAGCCCTTGGACAAACAGAACATGAGGTTATCGACGTTCTTGGTGAACTCCTTTGCGTCTACTCCCATCGCTACGGACGCGTTGAACACCCTTGCTCCGTCCATGTAGAGCTTGAGCCCATGCGCGTGGACCACGTCGGCGATGACCCGAATCTGTGAAGGGTTGATGACAGTCCCCCCTGCTCTGTTATGGGTATCCTCAATACACACGACGGTGGCATCGGGAAAGTGGATGTTCTTCGGCCTGATGGCCGCTTCGATATCCACAGGATCGAGTGCCCCTTTGAACCCCTTAATCGGCCAGGGGAGGACACCCGCCACGGTCGAGATGCCACCTACTTCATACCAGTAGATATGTGACTCTGCTTCGAGGATAACCGAATCGCCACGTTTCGTATTGCTCATGGTGGAGACGAGATTGGCTTGGGTACCGCTGGTCACAAGCAAGGCGGCCTCCTTTCCCATCTTCTCGGCCGCCATCTCCTCCAGCTTTTGGACAGTTCGATCTTCCCCATACACATCGTCGCCCAGTTTCGCGGTTCTGATTGCTTCGAGCATCTCATCCGTTGGAAGAGTGACCGTGTCGCTCCTAAGATCAACCGACACCCCAGCGAAAGTCATATCTTTCTCTCCGGATGACTCAGCAGGCTCGCTGGACCTTATATGAGCTTTTCACACCCGTGGCCTCGGGTACGGCAAAGGCCCAAGTTGCAAGAGGTTGAGATCGATCAGCACGCTCTATCCACCATCACGTTGCGGAGCCCAGGGCTGTTCGCCCTATGTGATGACGACTCTGTACCTCTGTCTCAGATACAGCGCGAAAGCGATGCCGACGGTTAGACCAGCTATGTGGGCACCGTTGGCGATGTCTGAAGGAGTGAACAGACCGATGAAATCCAGCACGGCATAGAGCGCCGCGAAGACCACCATGGGCATGGGCACTATGAAGTACACATAAACCATCGTCATCGGGGTTAGAACCGCGAGCATCCCGATTATGCCATAGATTGCCCCCGATGCACCTATGGCGGGGGTCGTTGAACTCGGCGCCGTCAGCATATAGCCGAAGTTGCCCACGATTCCGGCGATGAAGAATACCAAGAGGAACAGCCTCGGGCCCACCATCCTCTCGAGGTACGTGCCGAAGAAGAACAAAGCAATCATATTGAACAGGATATGGTCGATGCTGGCGTGGAGGAATATCGAAGTGACGAACATCCACGGGTATTGAGCTGCGAAAGCCGGAAAGAACGCGAAGTATGCCCAACCACCCCAATTCACCGCCACGTTTTGAAGGATGTACACGAATACGCAGACGCCTATCAGTACGTAGGTCCATCGGACGCGGTAGGGTTGGAACATCCCACTCTTCCAAATCCTCCTATTTGGTGGTTGAAAAGAATTCCGGGCCCCCCCTTTGGGCCACAGGATTGCCAAGAGACCTCAAATGGACTCGTGGATTCGTGGGCAACTCAAAGTCGCCCAAGACTTAAATCCAATGCCTCGCAATTCAGGTCGCATGTTCACGCCCGAACATCCAGCCCCACGCAGGCTATCGCGCCCTCCTTCGAATTCGATTCTAGATTGCCGAGGTGAATAGTAGAATGGCCTCTGCTTCAACACATTTTCGTCGGTTCGTTCTCATAGTGATAGCGATAGGCGCCGTAGCCTATGTCATAGACTTCGTTTTCGGGGCACTAATCTCCAGTGAAGCAACCTTCCTTGGGCTACAGTTTTCGACGAGGCAGGTTGTTCAGTCGTCCATCGTCGCCATTGCCGGCATCCTAGTGGTGTTGTTCATCAGGCGATTCACAAGACAACTGAGGCATCTGGTTGGCCCGTACCCGGCTTCTGTCTTTTCATATGTGCTCATGGTGCTTGATTTCTTCGTCGTGATAATCTCCGTCCTGGAGATACTCAATGTCCCGGCCAACTCGCTGTTATTGGGAGGGAGCTTTGGGGCGATAATCGTAGGCCTAGCGGTCTCTACGCTCTTCGGCAACATCTTCTCTGGTGCGCTGATGCTCTTCGCCAAGCCTGTGGCCGTCGGGGATGAGGTACTCATCAACAGCATGCCGGGCCGAATCGAAGAGATTTCGACCCTGTTCACGAAGATAGCAAACGAGTCAGGCACCCAAACAATCCTGCCTAATTCGGCGCTGCTTTCAGGCGCTGTGACGCTGACGAAGGTATCGGTCGGCCGGACTTCCAGTGGGCTTCCCTTCAAACCCGGCGACAAGATCTATACTTCGTATGTGGGTGGGGAGGGAGTGGTCAAGGGGATAGGGTCCTTGTATACCGACGTGACATTGGTCGGAGGAAGGGATGTAAAGATCCCTAACGTCGGCATATTGAACGGCTCAATCTCAATCGCGCTGCTCAATTCCGCCTCCGGCCCCGAGTTCAAGGTCACGCTCAAAGTAAGCTGGGACGTCGAAAAGACGGTCAAGGCGATTCGGGCCGAAGCAACGGCTTACCCAAACGTCTTCAAATCTCCAATACAGGTTCTGTACATTGCATTGGATAATGAAGAGGTCGAACTTGAGGTGAGCGGAGAAGTCGATGCTTCGCGAATCCCCGAGGCCCGGAGTCTCATACTGCGAGCGGCCTACTTAGCCAAGGGCGGTCCGAACACCTGAGGCCAACGCTCATCTCTTACGATACTTGAGCAGGTCTTCCGAATTCGTTCGAAAGGGCAGTGGAGCCCCTCAGGTCTAAATCGCCACTTTTGTGGCCTGCGTTTCGTTTCTTAGCTGGGCGAGCCATTTCATAAAGGGCGTCCCGCCCGTCCCACTTTCGTCGGCGACCTTACTCTGTATGTACGACACGGCATATTCGAGGTGGAGTTGTCGAAAGTCGCAGATTCCGTCAAGACAGAAGTTGTAAGCCTTGGCCAAAGTCTTGGATTGCCTGGCCACGATGTATTCTCTCAGGGGCTTGGTGGCCTCCTCTGCCACCACCGCTCCGATGAAGGCCCTGTGTCTACAGGCATGTAATTGCGCATGTCCCCGACGTAATCAGTGAGGTCCGTCCTCATGTGCCAAACGCCCAGCGCTGCGTCGAGGGAGGGAATTATCGAGCTCTGAGCCCCAGTTTCTCCCCTGTAAGTCTGCGGTCCAGGCAATTCCCTTACTCCCACATACGTCACTCCGTCGAACATCTGGATGTAGGGTCTGAATGCAAATGCGTAAACATCGGGGCTGTTCCCTTCAGGCATTCTCTTAAGCGTCGAAACCATCTTGGTGAGAGATCCTCCTATGGCCTCGAGGGCTTCTTCCACTTCTTGCTCATTGTCGTCGGCCACACCTTGTTGCAAAGGCCCGATCGCTCGTACGGCCGCCGCCGCTTTCGATTCTATCTCTGTATGAACTAGGATGAACCACGGTTCGTCAGGGATCCTCACGAACTTCTGAACCGTGTCCAGGTTCCCAAGCTCAATCGGTCCATTTGGATCGATGCGACGCCAGTTGTTCAAGCAATACAAATCGTAAGAAAGTATCGGTCTGCTCCTCTCCATCATCCGAGAAAGGATGAAGAGGGGCAGGGCGACGGACCTAGGCAGTCTGGTCGCCGTCTCCTGCCCTATCTGGTGGACATACGCACTTGCAAGGAAGGCATACACTCTTGCTGCCGCAACCACTTCTTTCTCTCGAAGTCGATCGAAGGTCGTCAGGTCCGGTAAGGGGAGGGCCTCGACTACGGAGCGCACCTTCTGCGATTCCAGAAGTTCTGGTATTCTCTTTCCCGTCTCCTCCAATTCCTTCAAGAAGACATCCGGGTTGACGTCAAACCCTAGAGGCGGATCGGAGAGCGGCAAGAAGCCCCGAGAAGGATCTATGCCGAACCTGCCTAGCTCCATTGTCGCAACGAGCGCTGACACGAAACTGCCGCGTAATCCAACAAGATAAGCCTTGCATCGTTTCTGCACAAATACCGCTTCACGATGGTCCTGAATTGACACGGGCGGAGGCTCTCGAGTACAATAATTATGTTGTCAATTTTTCGTATACCATACCCATTAAAACTCCCCATCTTAACGAACTGCAGGATGTCTGCACTAAGCTTTGACGAACTTGAGCGAATGAGATCAATGGCTCCCCAGGACGAAGAAACGTTAGTCAGGAAGCTTAGCACGAGAGCAATCGAACCCCAACAAAAGTGACATCACGATTCTTTAACCCTGTCCGGGCCGACCATCGTCAGACAGCTTCGACGCGGATAGTCCACATCTGCACTAATCGCCTTCCGCAATCCATCCAATGAAAAAGATGATATACCTGAGTCTCGACAAGTGAGCCGATTCTCCTGGGAAGGCGCTAGATGGAATGGAAGTTGCGGACCTTCAAGCTGAGCCGACCGGATTGGCGGCCCCAGAAGGACCCTCGCCTTCTAACGGTCCGCAGAGATTCGAAGGGAACGGCCACCTTGCGGAGTCGTTTTCTCCTTCTCTCATCATCGCTTTATTGATTCCGGCATTCCTTTTCGGTTTCCTCTCGGCCCTCAGGGTTCATCCCTTCCCGACCGCGGACAGTCGTCTGTCTTGGATGCCGTCGGTCCTCCTGGTGGGAGCTTTGGTGGTGGCTTCGGCATCCTTTGGGTCTTCTAAGCTCGAGGGCTTCCGAACGGCCGCATTGAGTCCTGCTCTCTCCTGGGCCCGACGTAGGACGGGCGCCCTGCGCAAGGACTTCTACATCGTGATGCTGGCAGCCTATCTGGCTCTATTGCTCTTTTCGTACTTCAGGTTCGGCATCTTGTTTCAGTTTTCCTTGGGGATGTATGCTTTGATTTCGCTCCCACTTGTCCTGTTGATCGGAAGGGGAAAACTAGTTTTCCTGAAGAGCTGGATCCCCTTCCTTGTCGTATTCCTTTCATATGAAGCCTTGCAGGGCCTGGTAAGCGTCGTCGTCGCCAACAGCGGCATCATATCTCTTTATGCGATCGACACTCCCATCTGGGGTTTCAACCTCTCCGGAGCCGTCCAATCGGCTCTCTACTCCAGCACGCTGACATACATCATGACCATCTTCTACACCATGCACCTCCCACTCGTAATCTTTGCCTCAATATACTTCTGGTACACCGACAAGTCGATCTACAAGGGATATACCTACGCCATTATCATCACTTCTTACTGTGCTCTGGTGACCTTCCTGTTCTTCCCCACTGCCCCGCCTTGGTACGAGGGGGCTGCAAGAAACCTCCTGCAAGGAGTGAATAGCGTGGTTCCGGTTCGGGTCTATACGAACTTGATGAACGCCATCGAATCTGACAAGTTCGCGGCCTTTCCTAGCCTTCATGCGGCCTTCGCCATCATATTCCTGTTTTACATGAGGAAGCGCGGAAGGCTCCAGACGCTGGTGGCCCTGCCCATCACCGCCGGCATTCTCCTTTCAACCATATATCTCGGCCAACATTACCTCATAGATTTGATTGGCGGCGCGGCGTATTCGTTGCCAGCATGCCTTTTGGTCAACTGGTCCATCAACCGCTCGCAGAAGAAAGCGGCCGAGGGCCTGGCAATCCCTCAGGTGCCAAAGCCCAAGACGGCTCTATAGGTAGCCTTTGTGCGACATCAGTTCCGCCGTAAGTATCGCGTTGCCTGCAGCCCCCCTGATGGTGTTGTGAGAGAGCAGAGTCATCCTAAGCGAATGATCGTCCAATCCTGACCTTACTCTGCCAACCACCACGCTCATGCCTGGGACGCTTCCCGCAAGCCGATCAAGTCTGGGCTGAGGCCTGTCCTTCTGTTTGGTAACGATTATCGGGAATTCCGGAGCGGTGTGCAGGTCGAACCTCTGGGGCTCCCCCACGAACTTGCTCAGTTGCGACTCTGCCTCCGCGGGGCTCACGGCTCTGCCGAACTCGCAGAAGAGCGTCTCGAGGTGGCCGTCCAAGGTCGAGACCCTGTTGCATGAAATGGCCATCGGGAGGGAGAACGGCCTCACCGAGTCCTCCTCTAAAGTCCCCAATATCTTCCCGGATTCACGCTCCACTTTCTCTTCTTCATCCTTGATATACGGTATCACGTTCTCAAGGATAAGGAGAGAAGATACGCCAGGATAGCCGGCTCCAGAAACGGCCTGCATTGTCGTAACAACCACCTTCTTGATTGGGAAGCCGTCCGCCAAAGCCTTGAGCACCAAAGCGAGTCCGGTGACCGTGCAGTTCGGCGTCGTCACAAGTCCTTTCTTCCACCCCCTGTTCCTTCTCTGGTAGTCAAGGAGTCGCAGATGATCTCCATTGACTTCAGGCACCACAAGCGGCACGTCCGGTTCCATTCTGTGAGCGCTGACTTCGCTTACGACCGACTTTCCCATCTTGGCAAAGAGCGGTTCCAACTGAAGGGCAGCTTCGGATGGCAACGCCGAGAATATCAGGTCGCAATCGGTCACCGACGCAGATGTGGCATCCTTTACCAACTCGTTGGAAACGGCCTCTGGGATGGGCGTAGGGAGCAACCACTTCACGGTCTCTCCATATTTCTTGCCAACCGAAGACCTTCCGATAAGTACCCTCAATTCGAAGTCTGGGTGCGACGCCAGCATGTCGACATATCGCTGGCCCACCACACCGGTCGCACCCAACAGTCCGACCCTCACTTTGTCTTTCATGTCGACAGGCCTCGCATTATGTCTAGGGCTTCTTTAATCGCTTCGGTCGGCCTGGCCACAGACCACCTGACATAACCCTCGCCGCCACTTCCGAATGCCGTGCCCGGCGTAATGACTATCCCCTTCTGCAGGAGCTTTTCGGCGAACTCCGCGGCGGTTCCGTTGACCCTCTGCCACAGGTAGAACGTGGCTGAGGGCGCCTGTGCTTCGAACCCCTGAGCCTCGAGGCCCCGAGCCAGCAGCTCAAGCCTTCTGCGGTAGATTTCGATGGAAGCCTCCACCTCTTTGGGCCTTTTAGAGGAGGTGTAGCTGTCCAGGGCCGCCTTTGCCGCGCGCTGAATGAACTTCGGCGGGCCGGAGTCGACCTGGCTCTTTATTGCTTTCAGGCCAGCGATGGCGTCCCTGCTGCCGACCGCGAATCCGATCCTGCATCCAGTCATGGCAAACGTCTTCGAACATGAATGGACTTCGACAGAGACCTCCTTGTCAACGTCGACCTGCAGGATGCTGGGGGCGAAGTATGATCCGTAGGTCATCTCAGAATATGCGTTGTCATAACATATGATTGTCCCCGATTCCTTTGCGGCATCCACTAGGGCTTCGATGTCTTTGAGGTCGGCCACAGCCCCCGTAGGGTTGTGTGGATAGTTGGCATAAAGGAGCTTCACACCCTTCAGGTCTCCCGATTGCAGGTTCATCTTGTACCCATCGCTCGGTGACAGCCTTCGCAGTATTGGCCTCGCCCCAAGAAGCAAAGCCCCTCCTATTCCGTATACGGGGTAGGCAGGGTCAGGCACCAGGACCTGGTCCCCCTCTTCGACGAAGGCCCTAGCGACGTTGGTCAGACCCTCCTTCGAGCCCGTAAGTGCGCATACTTCAGTGTCTGGATTCAGCTCAACTCCGAACCTCTTGGAGTACCAGTTCGCCACGGCCTCCTTGAACCACCCTTCACCATCGCTACTGGAGTACCCTTGGTCGTCCGGGTTTCTCACGGCCGACGCCAAGGCATCCACGATGAACGAAGGCGTGGGGAGGTCTGGATCCCCGACGTTGAAGGCAAGGACCCTCTGGTTCTCTGTTCTTCGCGCCCTTATGATCTGGTCCAGCTTCGCAAAGGGATATTCAGGTAGGGAAGTGACCCTGCTCGACGGTGTCCAGGTCAACCGAGTAGCCTCGCTGGAATCGACTGACCTGTCAGCAGATCGCTGGCGGTTTCCCTTCGCCTTATCAAGTCCATTCGGTCACCGCTTACGAGCACTTCGGCCGCCCTGGGCCGGTTGTTATACTGGCTGGACATGGAGAATCCGTAGGCGCCCGTATTGAATATCGCAATCAAGTCCCCCTCCTTGAGCTTGGGGAAGGCCCTGTCCTTCGCCAAGATATCGGTGTTCTCGCATATCTGGCCGCAGACGTTCACCTCTTCATGATCGCGCTGGCCGATTTTGTTGGCGACCAGCATGGGATGGTAAGCCTTGTAGAGTGCCGGTCTGAGGAGCGTGTTCATTCCAGCGTCGATTCCCACGAACTTCTTCACCCCACTCTTGATGTGACAAACCTTCGCCAGTATAACCGTGGAGTCAGCGACAAGGTATCTACCTGGCTCCGCGGCTAGGTGCGGGTCTCCCATCTCGTACTCCTCGACCTTCGCCCTGAACACTTCTCCGACCGACTTGGCGACCTTACCGATGGGGAGCTCCTTTTCGTCCGGCGAGTACGGGATTCCAAAGCCTCCTCCCACGTTGACGAAATCGAATTCGACTCCTACCTTTGAAGCTATCCTCCCGGCGATGTCCATGAGCCGCTCCGTGATGGCGGGGAAGTAATTCGAATCTAGCACGTTGGATCCAGTCATCATGTGAATTCCGAACTTCTTCACCCCCAACCGCTTTGCCTCCGCGTACCCCTTGGCGGCCACCTCTTCCGACGACCCGAACTTGGCGTCGGGCCCTGCAAACACGAGCCCTTCCTTGCCGCCCTTGCCCAAACCAGGATTTATCCTAAAGCAAAGCGTGTCTGGAAGGGCCATCGGTGAGAGTTTGCGTAGAAGGGCAGAATCGTCTAGATTGATGGGCACGCCCGAGTTGACAGCATAGTCTAGCTCCTCCTTCGTGTTGTAGTTCCCTGTGTACAACATCTGACTCGACTTGAAGCCTGCGACCGAAGCAGCATAGATCTCTGCCGGTGACGAACAATCAGCGGAGGCTCCCTCGCGCCTGAGCAACGCCAAAAGGGCCAGGTTCGTGTTAGCCTTTACCGCGTAGTAGAGCCTGAACTTTGAGAGCCCTCCGAACGCCGAACGGAACCTGCGGAAGTTCTCTCGAATGCGCGCTTCGCTGGTCACGAAAGTGGGCGTCCCGAACCTCTGGGCGATATCTAGGGAGGACGCACCCTCCACGCACAGGACTCCGTTCCTGCTGCCGAAGCTTCCCCTAAGCCTTGTCAGTATCCAGTTGTCCAACTAACAGGTTCTCCTCCAACAGACCATAAGCCTCGTCAAGGCGCTTCTCATCAACGAAGAAGGTCATGGCTCCCTTGCTTGACGTCACTTCTATTATGTTGATTCCATGCATGGAGAGTATGGTTGCCGCCGTCGCCACCACTCCTGGCTGGTCCACGAGATGGGGATGCACAACCTCTATGTAACCTATTCCGGCCCTTCCCGAGACCGCCTTGACTCCGTTGACCCCATGAACGCGCCTGCAAGCTTCCTGCCATTCATCTCCCTGCATGAAGAACGTTATCGTCGTCCTCCCCGTTCCTATCCCTTTGACCTTGGCAACCATCCGGTCCAATACCTGTCCAAGCACGGCAACTCCCAAGTCGGACACCACGGTAAGCTCACTCAAGCCCGAACCTTTCGCGAAATAGGGGTCGGTGGGAAGAATCGAGCCCGTGATTTCGGTGCCGTCATCACCCAGCGGTCGGCCAAATGGCACAACCCTCAACCTCTGATTGACGACCTTGTAGAACAGGGCCTCCGGTCGGACCACCTTGGCTCCTCCGTGGGCTAGGGCGTACATTTCATCTATGGTTATCTTGCTGACGGGCCTGGCGTCGGGCACGACGTTGGGATCTGCGCTCATTACGCCTGACGTGTCCTTCACCAGTATCACTTCGTCGGCCTCCAGGCAGTTCCCCAGCACGGTGGCCGTGATATCAGAGCCGCCGCGTCCTAGGACGGTGATCCTGGTTTCACATCGTCCGAGGAATCCCGGAACGACAGCCACCGAATCCTTCAGTATCGGCATGACCCCCGTGCGACATTTCTCCTTGGTCGCCCCCAGGTCGACTGCGGCGTTCAGGAAGTCCCCGTTGGTGACCACAGGAAAGCCATCGTCAGTCGGATCGAATTCCTTCACTTTAATCCCTCTGGCCCTCAGAGCGGAGGTCAAAACCTTCGCAGATGTCCTTTCGCCCATCGAGAGTATCTCGGCATAGGCGTTTCCTTCGATGTTATCTTCGAAGGAAGAGACCAGGTTGAGGAGTTGGTCCGTCGTCCTCCCTGGTGCCGATACAACAACGACCTTTTCTTCGTACGGAGCCTCCGCTATCATCTGAGCGGCCCGCCTCACACGCTCTCCATCGGCGAGGGTAGCCCCTCCGAACTTGATGACTGCCCTAGTCATCCTAATCCAAGCACCCGATCCATGCCCGTAGATTCCCGGACGCCGATTCAACACCCACTTGGCCGCGAGCAGCGCTCCGGTTGCGAACGCGGACCTTGAGAAGACGGTGTGCTCTAGCCTTATTGTTTCGAAGGCCCCCGCAGCCAACACGTCGTGCTGACCAGGGATTCCTCCCCCTCTGACGGAGAGGACCTCTAATTCCTCTGGTTTCCTCTGCGAAAGGCCGTCCCTGCCGTGGACGGTCTTCGTGTACCTCCTCTGGACCCTCACGATTTCGGCCAATTTGGAAGCAGTTCCGCTGGGGGCGTCGGCCTTGCGAATGTGATGGGCCTCCACGATCGAGAAGTCGTAGCTGGAGGGCAGATGACTGAGAAGTTCCGTGAGCGAGAACAGGAAGTTCGCTCCTACAGAAAAGTTGGGCGATATTACGACTGGTATGGGTTTTACAACGGTTTCAAGCAAGGCCCTCTGGTCGGATGAGAATCCAGTCGTCCCGACCACAGCGGGCTTTCGAAGGCTCGCCACGATGGGCAGGTTCGAGAGCTCCGCTTCAGCGGTCGAAAATGAAACAAAGACATCACATCGTCCCAAGACCTCCGCCAGCTTAGAGGGAGGGCTCACCACGACGTCGCTTTCGACCACGCCTGCCCGCCCAAGGGTCATCCCGAGCATCGAGCTCTGCGTGGATTCAATCGCTCCGCCTATCACAAAGGGGGGCGAGGCCTCTCTGGCCACCGTTGAACCCATCCTTCCCAGCGCGCCAGCAATGCAGATCCGTATCGGGTCATCCGGGCCTGACTCAGTAGCTTTCATAGAAGAGCCCTTCCCGACTTGCAGGGGAGCCGAGACGGTCGGCGACGCTCACCCCGAAGGCCTTTTCCAACGGCTCCAAAACCTCGGGATTATGACTCCAGACCAACCTCAGCCCAACCATCACCTTTTCCAGGCCTGCCTTCGTCAGCTTCCCTAGCGGACCTCTGCAAGGGCCGGATGGAATTCCCAGCAACGCCGCCATGGCCTTTACGGGCACCGGGTTCCTGGCCTTCACCATGAGGTTATGGCCGAGTGCCTGTTCCTCGGTCTTCACAGTAACCAGCTCGAACAGGGGCCTTAAGGCTCCGGCAATCGAGCTGGCCGTGGCCATATCGCCCCGCAGAGTCGCGGAGACCATGTCCGAGACTGCACGCGGGGCTATGTTAGACATGACCGAAATGGTTCCATTGGCCCCAACGTTAGGGTCGATCATCAGCCCAAAGGTCCGCTCGTCGTCTCCAGACAAAATTGAGAAAGATGGATTGCAGAGCGATCTGATCATGGCGGCGTTCTCCGTGCTTCCGGTCGCCTCTTTTACGGCGACGACGTTGGGGTGGGAATTCGCCAAGATTGAAACATCTTCGGGCGCGAGTTGAGTTCCAGTGCGGCCGGGTATGATGTATGGAACGAGCCACATCTCTTCGACGGCCTTGGCTATGGGCTCGTAATATTCGCGGCGCATCTCCATGCTGCTGGGGCAATTGTAGTAGGGGTCCACTAGGAGGGCCGACTTTGCGCCCAGTCCCCAAGCCTCGGTCGTGGTCGTAAGGGCCTTTTGGGTACTGTTTGCGCCAGTGTTGGCCATGACCAGCGCCCTGGCCCTCACAACGTCCAGCGTCAACGATAGGGCCTTGACGAATTCCTGGTGCTCGAGGGTGGGGCCCTCCCCGGTAGTCCCAGCCACGACCACACCTTCCACACCATTCCTCAACTGAAAGTCCAACAACTCACGCAGCCCATCCATGTCCAGATCCCCTTCCACTTCGAACGGGCTAATGATTGCCGTGATGCAGCCTTCCAATTTGCTCTGCAACACGGCAGGCACTCTGAATGGCAGTAATAAGGATTGCCCTAGGGGATACGATTTCAGCAATATTGTGACGAATTAATCTTCCACTAGCGATAAATGTTACGCATATCGGAGCATGATGTTCGCATGCTCATAGTGAGTCGACGTTATTCATAGGATGGATTCGACTCTGTCGTTGAGTTTCTTCTCGGCTTTTGCAAGATCCTTCCGCCGATCGGCCGTCTCTGATTTGATTGCTTTCAGCTTATGGTGAAGGGCTCTGTAGTTTGAAAGGACTTGCGCCCTAGACGGTCCGCCTTCCGTGGTCGTCGCCTCTAGGACGGCCTCCGGCCTGAGATACCACCGCAGTTCTTTCATCTCTGCTGCCGAGAAGGCCAGTATGGGACCCGCCTTTCGGATGAGATCGGCCAGTTCGCCTTCATCGAGGTCGACGAATCTAAGTTTTCGCCGTGCCAAGCTTCCTGACACTTTCCCGGCTATAGAATGGGCCTGGCGGAACGCCACTCCGTGCCTCTTGACGAGCCACTCCGCGAGGGGCAGTGCGAAGACGTCGCTGCCCTCCGCCTTCTTCCGCATCTCACCCACTTCAAACGTTCCCTTTTCAAAGCATTTCCTGAGCACAGAAACAGCTTCCAAAGTAGTCGGGAAGGACCCGGCAAGAACAGCCTTCACGTTCTGTAGGTCCCTGTTGTAGCCACTCGGAAGACCCTTCAGAGTTGCCATCGTCTGTACCAGCTCTGCTATCTTAAGGGCTGCGTCAGCCCTGACCACTTCCAGCACGTCGGCGTTCTTCTTCTGAGGCATCGCGCTCGAGGGCGAGGAAAGGTCGTCGGGGAGCTCGAAGTAAGCGAATTCCGAAGTGGACCAGATTATCAGGTCCTCCGCCATCCTGCTCAGTTCAACAAGGAGGAGGGCCTGCACGAAGACTGCTTCGGCGGCATAGTCTCTGCTTTCCACGGCGTCCTCGCAGTTGATGAGCGGCGAGTGAAATCCTAGGAGCTCGCTGGTCAGCCTCCTGTTCACCTCTATCGTCGAGCCCGCCACGGCCGATGCGCCCAATGGACTTTCGTTTGTCCTTGTGTAACAGTCTGCGAGCCTACCGAGGTCCCTGACCATTGGCTCCGCATAGCTCTGCAGGTGATGGCCCAACGTCTGAAGCTGCGCCTGCCGCATGTGGGTGTAGGCCAGCACGGGTGTCGAAGAGTACCTCCGTGATAACTCCAGAAGCGCCTCCGCGAGTCCTATCGTCGCATCGGTTAGTTCCAGGAGTCGGTCCCGACATAGCATGCGCGTTATGGTGGCGACCTGGTCGTTCCTGGACCTAGCCGTATGCAGTCTTCCTCCCGTGTCCTTCGAAGTCAAAAGGGTCACCGAGGTCTCTACGAATTCATGGATGTCCTCGAACCCTGTTGTCAGGACGCCTCCCTCCGCCGTCTTCCTCAGGGCCCGGATGAGCTCTCCTGCCTGCCTTTTGTTTACCCATCTCTGTTCCTCCAGCATTACCACATGTGCGAGGGAGCATTCGATTTCGTATGCCAGGAACTCGGCGTCGACATGCAGGGACCCTATGAAGCGCTGGGATTTGGGATCTATGTCCTTGCTCAGCCTTGACCGATAAAGCCCTCCAGTCATCACTGCTTGCCTCCCAATCGCCGCGCTTCGGAGACAAGGTCTGTAACAGCCGTGAATGCCTTGACGACGTCCCCCATCTTCACAACTATGATAGTGTCGGTGTAGTTGCTCACGGTGTCGACCACGTTTATACCTCCCCGTCCGACGCGGTTATAGATGGCAGCTACGCAGCCTGCAGTCTCGGCTATCTCCTCAGGGCTATGTATGATGAGGGCAGGCTACGCTCGGTCTTCGCTTCTATCACTTCTTCGTCCTTGAACCGACCACGAAGATATCCGAACAGGCTTCTCTCAAACACCAGGGTGTATGCGCTGGGAGAGCTCGAAATCTGCAGGAAGGCGTCATAGTTCTTGAACGCGATGTCCTTTATCCTAGCTGACGCCTCCGGGTCTACCTGGACCGAGACCAAGGCTAGGTCGGTCCTGACCTCGACGCTGCTCTTTGCCAGCACCTTAAGGTATCCCAACGCCCCTCTCCTATAGGCGCCCTTAATTCGCTTCAACGAAGTGATTATGGCCTCCTCTGAAACGCTCCGGCCCATGCTCGACACGACCGCGGGCCTCAGCAGCCTAGCCGCCGCGCTCACGTTCACGATCCCCCTCGCCAGCGCTTCCTGCAACAGAGAATCGCCGTCCACCTGCTCCCTGACCGACCTGGAGATGGAAGTCGTGACCAGTTTTGGTCTAGTCATGGCTAATTCCGACCAGCGTCGTCCGAAATAATTAAATGTTGCCCTCCAGCTGCCTTGCGTTATCTATGGCCTCTAAAATCGTCTTGGGCTATTCGGGCGGCCTTGACACCACGACAGCCATTCTGTGGCTGAAGGAGAAGTACGGCTACGACGTCGTGACCTTGACCATCGATGTCGGACAGGAAGAGGATTTCGCGCCTATAGCGAGGAGATCGCAGGAGCTGGGCGCGGTTCAGCATTACGAAATCGATGCCAAGGAGGAGTTCTCCAACGCCTACATAGCCAAGTCCATCAGGGCCAACGGGCTCTACCAGGGGAAGTACCCCCTCAGCACCGCCTTGGCCCGGCCGCTCATTGCCGCCAAGCTGGTAGAAGTTGCTGAGAAGGAAGGTGCGACGGCCGTGGCCCACGGTTGCACCGGCAAGGGTAACGATCAGGTCAGGTTCGACTTGTGCGTGAACGCCCTCAACCCCAACCTCAAGGTGGTAGCGCCAGTAAGGGAATGGAATCTTAGTAGGACCGACGAAGTGGCCTACCTCAAATCCAAGGGCTTCGATGCGCCCACCAAACGGTCGGAGTTCAGCGTCGATCAGAACCTATGGGGGAGATCCGTTGAAGGTGGCGCAATCGAGAATCCTGCCGATGAGCCCCCGCAGGAGGCCCTAGATTGGACCCAGCCTCCAGAGCTCTGGCCCGCCGAGCCGTCATATGTAACGATCGGCTTCCAGGAGGGAGTTCCCACATCGTTGGACGGCCAAGAGCTGAAGCTGTCCGAGATTATAGTCAAACTCAACCGCCTGGCAGGGACGCATGGAATCGGGGTCCTCGACCACATGGAGGATAGGTCTGTTGGTATCAAGTCCCACGAGGTCTACGAATGCCCAGCCGCCACGGTCCTAATCGAAGCCCATCGGGAGCTCGAGAAGCTCGTCCTGACGAGATCTGAGGGAGCCTTCAAGCCAATCGTCGAGCAGCAGTGGGCCTCGTTGGTCTACTCGGGCCTCTGGATTGACCCGTTGCTCAAGGACCTTCAGAGCTTTATCGATTCAACCCAGGAGTTCGTTTCAGGGGAGACCAAAATCAAACTGTTCAAGGGAGCGAGCAGGGTAGTGGGGAGGTCATCCCCCTATGCGCTCTACCAGAAACAGTTGTCCACCTACGGGGTGGATTCGACCTTCGACCAGAGGGCAGCCGAGGGCTTCATCAAACTCTGGGGTCTTCCGTCTGTGATGGCTGCACGACGCAGCCTACTAAAAACGAAGGAGGTGTTAGCATGAACGGGACATGTGCAGAGTGCGGCGGTAGCGTGCCAGTACCAGGGGACGCGTTGAAGGGCGAAATCGTCTCGTGTCCTGACTGTGGGACCGAGTTCGAGGTCAAGGAGCTGGGATCGACGGTTCAGCTGGCGGCCGCACCTAAGATCGAAGAAGACTGGGGAGAATAAGCCGGTCAGATGACGAAAATCACCCTCTTCTACGACCGCGTAAGGTGGGAAGAGAAACAACTTCACGACCGGGCTTCGGAGAGAGGAATCCAGCTCGACTTCTTGGATGTGCGGGAGCTCCTCTACCCGACCGCTCCTGAACAGATGGCCTTAGGCACCGCCCTGCAGAGGTGCGTCAGCCACACGAGGGGAATTCTCGCAGCCCATTACTTCGAAACGAGGGGCACAACGGTCATCAACTCCGGCAAGACGTCCGAAATCTGCAGCGACAAGTTCGCGACGGGCCTCCGCCTAGCTGCAGCCGGCATACCTCATCCAAGAACGATTGTAGCGCTCTCCGTGGAGTCCGCCATGAAGGCGGCGGAGAAGGTGGCCTATCCGGTGGTCATGAAACCTCTCAACGGATCGTGGGGGAGGGAAGTGGCAGTCCTCACCGATGAACGGTCTCTGAAATCATACATTGAGCTGAAAGAAGGCTCCGAGGATCCCGAGGACCATGTGTACTACCTTCAAGAATTCGTGCAAAACCCGGGGAGGGACATCAGGTCCGTCTGCGTCGGCGGAGAGATCGTGGCTTGCATCTACCGCTACACTCCAGAGGGCGAATGGAGGTCGAACGTGGCACTCGGAGGCACGGCAAAGCCTTGCCAACTCGACGAAGCAGGCAAGGAGATGGTGCTCAAGGCGGCGGAAGTGGTCGGCGGCGAAATCGTTGGCGTGGACTCGATGGAGGGCCCCCATGGCCTAATGGTTCATGAAGTCAACTCGAACGTCGAGTTCCGAGGAGCCACCGGCGGCACTGGTGTCGACATCGCAGGTCGGATACTCGATTACGCGGTAAGGAGGTCCGCTAAGTGAGGGTCGGCGTTCTAGGGGCGTCCGGATTTGTGGGTGGAGAGCTCCTCAGGTTGCTCCTGCGACACCCTTCGGTCGAAGTCACCATTATTTCGTCGAGAGAATACGCGGGGGAGTTCGTGCACAGGGCACACCCTCACCTCAGAGGGGTCTCAAGCCTCCAATTCACTCCGTACGACCTCGAGAAGGTCGTGGACGCTAGCGATCTCGTGTTTGCTTCTCTGCCCCTCAAGGCCTCGCTGGATGCCATACCCAGGCTTGTAGCTGGGGGCGTGAAGGTGATTGACATGAGCCCAGCCTACAGGCTCCCAAAGGCCGAGGACTTCCAACTTCACTACAATATGGTTCACCCGGATCAGCTTCTCCTTTCACGTTTTGCCTACGGCCTCCCCGAGCTCTACCGTTCCGCGATAGCATCCAGCAACCTGGTCGCCAATCCGGGATGTTCGGCCCTGACCTCCATTCTGGCCACAGCGCCGTTCGTCGAGCTCATCGAACCTAATTCCGACCTTGTCGTCGATGCGAAGGTCGGCTCCTCCGGCTCGGGGTCCAAACCGTCACTTGGAGGAATGCATGCGGTCAGGTACGGGACCATTCGGCCATACAAGCTCGGTAACCACCGCCATGGCTCTGAAGTCAGGACCTTCCTCAGGTCCTGCGGCAACGAGGGAGTGAACGTGCTTTTCTCCGCCCACGCCGTCGACATGGTCCGAGGGATACTTGTCACAGAATATATCGCCACCAACACATCCATAACGGCCAAGGACGTCTGGCAGCGACTGCGCGGCAAGTATGGTCAGGAGCACTTCATCAGACTGGTGAAGGACAAGGTAGGAAGCTTCAAGCTTCCGGACCCGAAGATCTCGATAGGCTCCAACTTCTGCGACATCGGTTTTGAGCTGGACCCAGATGGAAGGCACTTGATGGTAGTCGCCGCCCTGGATAACCTGATGAAAGGAGCCGCCGGCAACGCGGTGCAGTGTATGAACGTGATGCAGGGCTACCCAGAAAGCACAGCCCTCGATCTGATTCCAATATTTCCGGTGTAGTCAGAAGTGGTAACAGTCGTAAAGATAGGCGGCCGGCTCACCGAAGGACCCTACCTAGATCAGTATAGGAGCCGATCTGGCGTCTAACAAGGAGCTTTCTCCCACCCTTATCGTCCACGGTGGAGGGGACCTGGTGACCAGGTTCGGAGAGCGGATGGGGATAAAGCAGAAGTTCGTTATGGCTCCGTCGGGCGTCCGAAGCAGATATACCGATGGCGAGACCCTTCAGGCCTGTCTGATGGTCTTGGCAGGGCTGGTGAACACTCGCGTCGTTCAGGCCCTGGAACGCCAGGGCGTACAAGCATTGGGGCTTACGGGTGCCGACTGCGAGTTGATCAGGGCCGAACGTCGGGAGAAGATATTGGTGGTCGAGGGTGGAAAGAAGATGGCGATCGATGGCGGCTACTCCGGGAAACCCTTCGCCGTGAACTCGGGCTTGATCAGCCACCTCTTTGACATGAACATAGTCCCCGTTGTCGCTCCCTTGGGGATAGACGCCAAGGGAGACCTTGTGAACATGGACGGCGATTCTGCGGCTGCCGCCATCGCGTCGGGACTGAAAGCAGATACATTGCTGTTCCTCTCGGACGTGGACGGCTTGCTGATTGACGGCAAAGTCATCCCCAGGGTCCAGGCCGGTGCCTTGGAGGGTCTAATCAAGACCACGGGTGTGGGCATGAACCGCAAGCTTCTCTCTGCCCTCAAGGCGCTTAGAGGAGGGGTTCCCAAGGTGATAATATCCAATGGGAAGGCACAGCGTCCGCTGAGCGCGGCGCTCTTCGATAATCGGGGGACCATAATTCAATGAGCGACGCGCAGACGAACATCGAAGACCGTTGGCTCATCCCAACCTACGCCAAGCTTCCTGTGAAGATAGTCCGGGGCGAAGGGTCCTATGTCTGGGATGCTAGCGGGAAGCAGTTCATCGACTTTGCCACTGGATACGGCACCGCCATCCTCGGCCATTGTCCGCCTGCCGTCAAAGCCGCAGTAGTTGAACAGGTATCCAAGCTCATGGTCTGTCATGGGAGCCTCTACAACGACGCAAGGGAGAGGTTCTTTGAGGCCCTCGAGCCAGCGGCCCCAAAAGGCCTCGACAAGGCCTTTCTGGGCAATAGCGGGGCCGAAGCGGTAGAAGCAGCGATGAAGCTCGCCATCAGGAAGTCTGGAAAGAAAGGTTTCGTTGCCTTCCAGGGCGCGTATCACGGGAAGACCCTCGGCGCGCTCTCGCTGACTTGGGGGGCCAAGTATAGGGAACCATATCAGGAGATTCTCCTTCCCACCAAATTCGCAAGATATGGCGACTCGTCGAGCGTTCCTCAGCTAATTGACGCCGACACGGCTGCCGTGATTGTCGAGCCCGTCCAAGGAGAGGCCGGCATTAGGGTGCCGCCTCCAGGGTTCCTAAAGGAGGTCGAAGAGGCCTGTCGGCACGCCGGCGTGCTTCTGATAGTCGATGAGATTCAGTCTGGCTTGGGCCGTACGGGGCTCATGTGGGCGCACGAACGCGAAGGCATTAGGCCCGACGTCATGTGCTTCGGGAAGGGTCTGGCCTCAGGGATACCCATACGGAGCAATCCTGACGACTCCAGAAGTCGCCGGGGCTTGGCCAAAGGAGAACACACTACAACTTTCGGAGGGAATCCGGTTTCCTGCGCTGCTGCCGCTGCTACACTCAACCAAATTGTCTCGAGCAAGCTGTGGCTCAACGCGGCCGAAAAGGGAGCCAGGTTGGTTGACATCTACAGCCGCCTCCCGCGAACAATCGTCAGGGAGGCCAGGGGATTGGGATTGATGCTCGCAGTGGAGACCCGGCAGCCTTGCACGCCCATCATCAAGAAGCTCCTGGCCAATGGGCTTTTGACCATCCCTACAGGCCTCAACGTCGTGCGGACTCTTCCTCCCATCAACCTTGAGGCCTCCGTACTGGATACGGCCGCTCCGATTTTAGAGTCCGCCTTCAGGGGTGACGCCTGACATGCCTCAGGATTCGGAAGCCGTCTCTCTCCTAAGGAAGCTGGTCCAGCTATACTCTCCAAGTGGCAGAGAGAAAAGGGTCGCCTCCGTCGTCCATCGCTGGCTTGCCGCCCAATCTTCTTTTGATGAAGTCGTGATAGATTCGGCTGGCAACGTCGTGGCTACAAGGGGCTCCGGACCATATCTCCTGCTATGTGGACACATGGACACAGTGCCTGGCAGGCTACCCGTCACCTTCAAGAATGGAATGATAAGAGGGAGGGGTGCGGTTGGACGCCAAGGCGTCGCTCGCAGCCATGTGTATGGGTTCCTCATTGGCCGCAAGCCAAGGTGCGAAGGGCTTTATGTTCGCCGCAGTCGTGGGGGAGGAGACCAGCGGGAAGGGCATGAAGGCCCCTTCTCTCCAAGGGATGTCAGTTCGCGGGAGGGATCTTCGGCGAGCCCTCCGGTGGCGGAATCGTCATAGGCTACCGAGGGAGGCTGGGCTTGGAGCTCGAGGTCCAGGGCAAGGCGGCTCATGCCTCAAGCTCGGCTCTGGGCGTCAACGCGGTTGAGATTGGGATGGAAGCGGCGCTTGGGCTGAAGAAGGAACTCACCTCTTTAGGGTGCGCAGCCTCCATAACCATTGTCAGGGGAGGAAAGGCGGAGAACATGATACCTGCCAGCTGCAAGGTGGCCATGGACATTCGGATTCCCACTACGGTGGAGATGGCCCAAGTGCGTAGAGTCGTCGAGGAAGGCGATAGACCGGGGACGAAGTCAAAGGTCTCTGACTTCACTCCTCCCATCAACGTAGGAAGGGCGAACCGCGTATTCGGCTCTATGGCGGCGGTCATGACTGAAAGGGGAGTCCAGCCGAGGGCCCTGGTCAAGGTAGGCACCAGCGACATGAATTCGTTCTTCCTTACTACGAGGGCACCATGCATCGCATACGGGCCCGGCGACGCCGCCCTCTCCCATACGGACAACGAGGCCGTAGGCGAGGCGGATTATCTGGCCGCCATTCAAGTCTATGCCTCGACCATCAGAAGATTCTTGCGAGCGTGATCATGAAGTTGTCGAGAATCCAGTTTCGACCTCATCAGGCATTCCTTAAATATGGTGGTCTGGTTGCGCGCATTGTGGGCTGAAGGGCCATGACGGCGATAGAAGTCGATGGGCTAACGAAGGTGTACCCGCCCGATATGAGGGTGGTGGATTCGATTAGCTTCAAGGTCGAAGACGGAGAAATCTTCGGGCTTCTGGGCCCGAATGGCGCTGGGAAGACCACGACCATCAAGATGATTATAGGGCTTACCAGGCCCACATCCGGCTCGATGAAGATATGCGGGATTGATGCCCTTTCATCCTCATCTAAGGTTCGACAGATGATGGGGTACGTCCCTCAGGCCATCTCCGCCGACGGCGACCTTACTGGATACGAGAACCTTCTGATATTCTCGAAGCTCTTCTACGTCCCGAGGAAGGACCGCGAGCCCAGGATCAAGGAGGCGTTGCAGTGGATGGAACTCACGGACAGGGCCAACGATCTCGTAAAGCACTATTCGGGCGGCATGATGAGACGGCTTGAAATTGCGGAAGCCATCGTGAGTCGTCCGAGGGTCCTCTTCTTGGACGAGCCCAGCATCGGGCTGGATCCGTCGTCCAAAAGGCAAGTCTGGCAGCACATAAAGCGCTTGAACACGGATCTTAACATGACCGTCCTGATAACAACGCACGATATGGCAGAGGCCGACGAGCTATGCGGCAGGATCGCCATAATGAACCGTGGGCGATTCGTGGCTTTAGGCACTCCCGAGGAACTCAAACATGGGATGGGGGGCGATGTGGTGACCGTCTGGCTGTCTGGAAAGCCCGACGTTTTCCCGCCTATTGAAGTCGGAAAGCCGCTTCACGTGTTGGAGGATTCCGTTGACTTCCTGACCGCGAACGGGGAAACGGCCATCCCGAAGATCGTCGGTTTCTACGAGCAGAACGGATTCCAGGTCCTTTCGATGTCGCTCAACAAGCCCACTCTCGACGACGTCTTCCTGAAGTACGCCAAACTGCGCATCGAAGAGGCCGAGAGCTATACGCAGACGCGTCAGTCTCGCAGAACGTTCATGAGGCATGCTGGATAATGAACGCAATTTCTCGTTTTGTCTCCAGCTCGCTCGCTGTTGCCGAGATGGAGGCAAGGAAGATTCGTCACGATTCGACAGAGCTGTGGACTAGGGTGGTCCAGCCGGCGCTCTGGCTGTTGGTGTTCGGCGAGGTGTTTACAGGCATCCGGGCCATCTCGACGGGTCCTTACTCCTACATCCAGTTCATAACACCTGGAGTCTTGGCACAGTCCGTCCTCTTCGTGGCCATATTCTACGGCATCACCGTGGTCTGGGAACGGGATGCTGGGCTGCTCCATAAACTCCTTTCAACCCCATCGCCAAGATCCTCGATAATAGTCGGCAAGACGCTCGCCGCCGGTGTGCGAGGCATCTTCCAGGCCATCATGATATTCGCCCTGGCCTTGATAATCGGCGTGAACCTCAGATTCGACGTACTGGACGTGATGGGCGTCTTCATCACGATAGTCGTATTTGCGATGTGCTTTTCCAGCCTCTCGATGATTCTGGCTTCGTACTTGAAGACACGCGACAGAATGATGGGAATTGGCCAGGCGATAACGATGCCCCTCTTCTTCGCCAGCAACGCCATCTATCCAATCTCCCTGATGCCGCCATGGTTGCAGGCCATCTCGGTCTATAACCCGTTGAGTTATGGTGTGGACGCGGTCAGGGCCATGATTCTCACAGGCCAATACTCCAATCTGCCGGTGGATGCCGCTGTGCTCGGGGGCTTTACCATCCTGTTCTTGATCGTCGCTTCGATTTCAATACGTGGAATGGTGGAGTAGAAGTCCTGCGGCCCGGAGCAGGAACGCGTGCATTTCTAGAGCTGTCACCTGTCTATGATGAAATGAAACAGAAACTAAGCAGGGTGTTGTGGTCGACTAACCGAAGAGGGCGGCTAGGCCTTCGAGGGCTTCCTCTTCCTTCTTCTCTTCCTTCTTTTCCTCTTTCTTCTCTTCCTTCTTGGCCGGAGCGGCAGCTGCAGCTGGAGCAGCCTGTTGCTGAGCCGGCATAGCCACCGCCGCCTTCAACGCCTCATCGATATTGATTTCGCCGAGGGCCGCGACGAGCGCCTTGACCTTGATTTCGTCAGGCTGAACGCCAGCGGCGGTAATGATCTTCTTAATGCTCTCTTCGTCCACTTTCTTTCCTAGTCGGTGAAGTATGAGAGCAGCGTAAACATACTCCATTTAATATCCCACGCCAGACAAGCACCTTTCTGAAGGTATTTAGACATTTCCTTTACTGTGGAGACCCGAATGCGTCTTCAAATCGGGTCGAAAGGATGGGCGTTGCCGCCCTTGTCCTCATTTCGAATCGCCAAGCGAGCCAGCCGCATCTGCGGCGCTGAGATGATTGAAGCCTTCGTCATCGACAACGCCGAATGCAGAACTCTTTTATGCCGCTTAATCGCTAAGAGTTTGTGAATTAATGATGCCTGTTACCCAGGCAGATGGGTGTGTTTTGTTTGGTTGATTCTTCACTCATCCTGCGCGGCATCAAGGACCAAAAGCTCCTCATCCTAGGGAACGAAGCCGTGGTGAGAGGTGGCCTCGAGGCCGGAATCTCGGTGTTCACTTCCTATCCGGGCACGCCAGCCTCAGAAATTCTTGATGTGGCTGCCGAGATTTCGAAAGAAGCAGGAATCGTTGCCGAGTACTCGATTAACGAAAAGGTAGCCATCGACACGGCGGCTGGCGCTGCCATGAACGGGCTGAGGGCCGTCACTTCAATGAAGCATGTAGGCCTGAACGTCGCTTCGGACACGTTCATGGCCCTCCCGTACTTCGCGCCCAAGTCCGCCCTCGTCATCGTCGTAGCTGACGATCCCGAAGCATATAGCAGTCAGAACGAACAGGACACCCGCAACTACGGCTACTTTGCTAATGTTCCCACACTCGAGCCTTCCGATCCCCAAGAGGCCAAGGACTGCATAGCTAGGGCTGTCGAGATATCCGAGTCGCTCGAACTGCCCGTCCTTGTGAGGCTTGACATACGGGTGAGCCACGTAAGGGGACCTGTCGTTCTAAACGACCTGAAGGCCCCTCCGGCTAGGAAGGAGTTCGTCAAGGAGAGGGGCAGATATCTCGCCATCCCGCCCTACCCCGTCAGGGCCCATGCAGCCTTGCTCGAAAAGATGGAACGCTGTAAGCAGGAAAGTTCGTCTCCAGAATTCGTAAAGGTCATCGAGAGGGGCTCTGACACCGGCGTCATCTGCTCCGGTTCGGCAGCCACGCATGTCCTAGACGCCGACATCCCCGGACCGATGCGGCCTGACGTGATGAAGATGCTGATGGTCAACCCGCTGCCGGAGGCTGCCATCGTGAACTTCCTTTCGACTCACAGAAAGGTCTTGGTCGTTGAGGAGTTGGACCCCATCTTCGAGAACCGAATCAAGCAGCTCGCCTACGACAACGGTCTGAGGACTGTGATACTCGGCAAGGGAGCGGGGATTCCATCTGTGGGCGAGCTCATGCCTGCCGATGTGCGCCAGGCTATTTGCAACCTTGTGGGGATTTCGTCACCTAGGAAGGTCAGTCGGCCTGGACCCTCGGGTCCAGCAAGGCCTCCGGTATTCTGCGCAGGATGCCCGCACCGAGCCTCAATGTATCTGATCAAGACGTTGGCAGGCAAGAATAGGGTGGTCGTGTCTGACATCGGCTGCTATGGGATGGGTAGCCTTTCGCCCACCGAGGTCGGCGACGTCCTCCTTGACATGGGGTTCAGCATCGGTGCTGCGGGGGGCTTTGCGATAGGGGCCAAGCTGAAACCGCTCGCTGTGATCGGAGACTCCACATTCCTCCACGCAGGCATACCAGCCCTCATAAACGCGGTCTGGAACAGGCACGACCTGGCGCTGATAATCCTCGACAACTACATAACCGCCATGACTGGGCTGCAGCCCAATCCATCCAGCGGCCTTGATTCGCAGTTACAAAGCACGGACAGGATCGCCATCGAGGAACTGGTGAAGGCCTGCGGGGTCAAGAGTCTCAGGATTGTAGACCCAATGAAGGTCAAGGAGTCAAAGAAGGAGATCCGCGAGATGCTAGACGAAAAGGGCGTCTCCGTGATGATACTCAGGCAACCATGCGCCCTCCTGACCAGCCGGCAGCTGAAAGCCGCAGGCCAGAAGGCCGCTGCCTACGAAGTCGTGGCCGAGAACTGCAACAACTGCAACGCCTGCCTGGTGCTCGCCAGCTGCCCTGCCCTCGTTCCTGCAGATTCCGGAAAGGACGGGGTTGCTGGGAGGGTCTCCATCGACCCGACTTCTTGCACGGGATGCGGCTTTTGCGCGGAGATATGTCCCTACGACGCAATCATACAGGGAGGAGAGTAGCTGTTGGACAAGCCCATCTCGGTGGTCGTGTCGGGAGTCGGCGGTCAGGGAGTCCTCCTGGCCTCTGAAATCCTGGGCAACGCGGCGATGATCTCCGGGCTTGACGTCAGGGTCACCGAAACCCATGGCCTCAGTCAGAGGGGGGGCTCGCTCGTTTCCTTCGTCCGAATCGGCAGGGAAGTGCACTCTCCTCTCGTGGACCAAGAAGGGGCGGACTACATCATCTCGATGGAGCTTCTCGAGGCCCTGAAGTCATCCACGTATTCCAACGACAAGACCGTATGCATAGTCAGTACGCTCCAGATTCCACCGGTGACCGTGCTCAGCGGCAAGGCAAAATACCCACCTTCAAAGGAAATCATGTCCTCAGTGTCGGCCGTCTGCAAGAAAGCCTACTTCGTGGACGCCGCAGGAATGGCTTCGATGGCCGGGAAGAGCCTTTACCAAAACGCCGTGCTCTTAGGTTTCTTTTCCGGGGTGACGGAGGGGTTGTTGGAAAGGAAGGACTATGAGAAAGCGTTAGAGATTCTCGTTCCCCCCAAATCCTTCGCTTCGAACGTCAGGGCGTTTGATTTGGGACATCAGGCCTTCCTAAGCGCCCGAACTGAAGCGCTCCCAGAGCAGTCCAGCCAAACACTTTAATGGAGAAATTCCTCACGTGCCATCGTGCGGCCTAACGTCCTGCTGACTTACAGATTGCCCGCTGCAGGGCTGAGCAGGCTGGCCGCCGCGCTAGGCGAGACCCCGGCGGTTCCCGAACATGCCCCTAGGATGAAAAGGTCGGAGCTCCTTGAAAAGATCGCAGATGCCGACGCCCTTCTTTGCTCTCCACATACCAGGGTCGATTCCGAGCTTCTGGCCCAGGCCAGAAGACTCCGCGTCGTTTCGACCTACAGTGTGGGGTTCGATCACATCGACGTGGCTGAAGCCACGCGACTAGGGATTTATGTGACCCATACGCCGGGCGTCTTATCCGGAGCGGTGGCCGACATCGCTTGGGGGCTCCTCCTAGCCACCTCGAGACACATCGTCACCGGGGATCGGTTTGTCCGGGAACGCCTTTGGAAATCCGAGAGCGACCTCGGCTTCATGATTGGTCACGATTTCCAAGGAATGACCTTGGGGGTAGTCGGATTTGGACGGATTGGAGTCGAGGTCGCAAGGCGAGGGAAAGGCTTCGGCATGAGGATACTCTACTACAGCAGAGCAAGGAAGCCTCCCATGGAAACTGAGTTGGGGGCAGAGCGCGCAGACCTTCCTAAATTGTTGAATGAGGCCGACTACATCTCTATCAACCTCCCCCTCACACGCGAGACTCGTCACATGATCGGCAAGAGGGAGCTTTCAATGATGAAGAAGACGGCGATACTGGTCAACACCAGCAGGGGAGCCATCATCGACGAAACGGCCCTCGCCGCAACCCTAAAGGCAGGAAAGATTGCCGGTGCAGGCCTCGACGTCTTCGAAATAGAGCCTCTCCCTCAAGATTCTCCGCTCCTAGGGTTGGACAACGTCGTGCTCCTCCCACACGTAGCGAGTGCCACGGTGGAGACTCGAGACAAGATGGCAATCCTGGCCGCTCAGAACATCATAGACGTGCTGGGCGGGAGGTTGCCGCAGGCCCTCCTCAATGGCGATGTCGTCAAGGTCAGGCCGTTGTCCGCGGTCAAGATGATTCCTGAGCGGGCGACATAACTTCCAGTGACGAACGGTGGCGAGGATGTTTCCTGGCCATAGCCCTCCTTCTGTTTTAGGCGGGATTCAGCTGAGAGGTCTACCCGGGCTTACAGCAGTGAGCCTGTCATCAGCCCCATTTGACCTTGCTCCACGCGGGGTGGCCGTTTCATCCCTCATCCAAGAGTCCTCCAGCATTCCTGCCTTCATCGCGTTCCTGGCGCGGGTGTCGTTTCTGTTCCAGAGCCAGCGGTCTCCCGCTGCGTTTCTCAACGCCGCGTCTCCTGCACGGAGGGAGGAGCTTCCTCAGGGCTGTTCGCCCCGAACCTGCCCACCAGCTCACATCCTCGGCCTAGCTCCCGATGGTTCGTGCGATTTAAACCTTAAATCACAAAGCCCAATTCGTGCATGAACGACCGTTGAGCCTCTACGACGGCTTTGCTCGAATCGGCCTTACTGTATGCCTCAAGATACCTGAGGTTGAGCTCGAAAAAGGAGTGACCCCACCTGAATGAGTTCATTATCTCTTTGGCTTGGTCACTAAGGCCGAGGATGAACAGGGCTGAGGCAAAAGCCTCGGCGGTCGAAAGGTTGACGGGGATTCCGTAGTTGGTCGGGTTCGCCGCGACCAGGTACGGCAGAGCCCTCCGCCGGCTACGACTCCAGCCAACTCCCCTAAAGGACTCCACGGCCTTCTTCCAACTGGCATCGATGGCCGCGAGCCCTTCTGAGAGGACCAACTCTTTGTCAGATTTGGATATTGAAGTGTCGGAATACGGGTCGAGGAGGAGGCCCCGGCGACGGTGAGGCGGGAGATAGGTTACAAACCCCAACCGCCGAAGCTTCGAAGCCGTGCACTTGGTCGGGTCATCCTGCCGAAGGTGGAGCACGAACAGTTTGGCTTTTGTACGCTTTTCATCGCTCATTTTTCTTGGCGTTTCTCCCAAATGCTTAAAATCAGCTTCTATTAATGTGTAGGCTGATAAGATTGCCGAAGGCTTTCGTTCTAATCAACGCCGATCTAGGCGCCGAGGAGGAATTGGTGGCTGAACTAAAGAAGATCACGAACGTAACAGAGGTCTACGTAGTGTACGGCGTATACGACTTGATTTCGAAGGTCGAAGCAGATACCATGGAGAAGGTCAAGGAAACGATAACCTGGCACATCAGGCGCCTTGAGAAGGTCCGCTCCACCCTAACCATGATAGTAGTGGAAGAGTAGCTCACTCGGGACGCCGGTCAGCGATTCATATCTTCCGCAACAGGGATTCTCTCACCGAGTAGACTTGAGGGCCCTGGCGAGGTCCTCTGCTATAACCGAGTAATCCTCCACCCCAACTGACACTCTTATCATCGAATCCGTTATGCCCAGCTTTCTCCGCTGCTTCTCCGGCATCTTCCTGTGCGACGTCTTCGCTGGGTGGGAAATCGTGGTCTTCACTCCTCCAAGAGATGGCGTCAAGGTCACCCGTTTGAGAGCTTTGACGAACGAATCCGCCTTGGCCAGCCCACCCTTCAGCTTGAAGGACAGCATTGCACCATACATTTCGCTGTCGAATAGTCTCTTCGCGATGACGTGCTGTGGGTGTGACTCCAGCCCTGGGTAGAAGACCTCTTCCACTTCTCTCCTCCCCTCGAGGAACTCCGCCAACCGCATGGCATTCCTGCAGCCCTCGACAGTCCTAATCCTCCATGTTTCGATGCTCCTGCTTGCCAGCCACGAGTCAAATGGACCGGCAATGGCGCCGACGGTCACGTTGAACTGGAACGCCCTTTCCATTATCTTCGACCCTCCACAGACGATGCCGATCGTCAGGTCTTGATGCCCTCCGAGGGATTTCGTTCCGCTATGCATCACAATATGTGCTCCGCTCTCCAGGGGCCTTACGACAAACGGGGTTGCGAAGGTGTTGTCCACGATTAGGGTCGTACCGGTTCTATTGGCGGCCGTTGCGAGCGCTTTGACGTCACACACCTTCATCGTTGGATTCGAGATGGTCTCAACCAAGGCAATCTTCGCCTTCCTCCTGTTCATTTCGTTCTCGAAGCTGGAAGCACCAGCAGGGTCACAGAACGTTGTCGTGATTCCGAACCTAGGGAGCTCCTTCTGGAGCATGACCAGGGTCCCTCCGTACAGGTCGGGGGAAGCAACTATCTGATCGCCCTGACCACATGACGAAGCGATCGCTACGAACAGCGCCGCCATTCCGGAGGAGCAAGCCACGCCTTTCTTGGCGTTCTCCAGTTTCGCAACCTTCTCCGCGAGCTCGTCGGAGTTTGGGAGGCCGTATCTGCTGTAGAAGTAGCTGCCTGGGGCCCTTCCTTCATAGTAATCGTCAATGCTCTTGAGATCTGGAAAATTGTACACTGAGGTCTGAACGATGGGGGGCGAGGCTGGCACTGCTCTGGGCAGCGCCTCCCTCTTTGCATCCTTCTTCTGATGGGCCATCCTTCCATTTCGGGGCGCACGTTCTAATAAAGTGACTTCAGGGTCGAAGATACGCTCAAATAACGATGTGAACGGATTCATCCATTGTGAATGGCACTCCCCCGCCGCTCCTCCATGTGGGGTTGGATGACACCGACTCCTCCGAAGGAATGTGCACCACCTACCTGGCGGCGGTGTTGATGGATGAGATAAGTGAGAGGTTCGGGCTGGAAGTGGAGGGCTTCCCCCGGCTCATTCGCCTTAATCCCAACTGCCCTTATAAGACCAGGGGGAACGCAGCCCTCTCCTTCAAGTTCCGGGCGCCTCCTGTCACCCTGCCTGCGATCAAAGAGCTGGTCTTGAGGCGGGTGGGGGAGATGGCCATGCTCGATGACGAGGGGACGGAGTCGGGTGTCGCCTTCCTTTCGGGGGAGAAGGTGCCTGCCCTGCTGGGCCGGTTTTCGTCCAGAGTGGTCAAAGAGATGGTTACCATCGACGATGCCGACGAAGTGGCCCGCCTCCTCCACATCGAAGTCCACAAGTTCAAGTCCGGCAGGGGGATAATCGGCGCCCTGGCAGCGATAGGGAATCGGTTGGAGTACGGCAGGACCTATGAGCTCATAGCATACCGCACCCCCGAATTCGTTGGGACCAGGAGGGAGATGGATAGGGGTTCAATCGGAGCCATGAACGAGGCCACCTATCCCTTCACCTTCGACAATCTGGACACAAACACGGGCGAGGTCAGGATAATGCCGCACACTCCCTGTCCCGTGTACTTCGGCATCAGGGCGTTCAAGCCACACTATCTCCACCGCGCCCTCGAAATGGTCAGACCTCTCCAACCAGTCGAACGCTTCCGAATCTACGAAACCAACCAGGCCACCGATGCCCACATATCGGAGGCGGTCGCCGGAAAGGTTCGACCTCTTACCTCCGTCAAGGTGTCCGGAACGGTCTCTTCCACACCTAAGACAATACGAGGCGGGCACCTGATATTCAGGATCGAAGATGAAACAGGATCTGTGGACTGCGCAATCTATGAACCCACGCGGGGGTTCAGGGACGTCGGAAGGGCCTTGATCTGCGGAGATACGGTCCGTGTTTACGGTGGCGTGAAGAAGAAACCCGCATCGCCTCTGACAATCAACGTCGAGAAGATGGAGGTGCTGTCCTTGGCCCCCTTGACCATAAGGAAGAACCCCGCATGTCCGAAGTGCGGGAGGACCATGAAGTCTGAGGGAAAGGGAAAGGGGTACCAATGCTCAGCTTGCAAGTTCAAGTCAACAGGCCTCCTGCCGACGGAGGTTCAGGTGCAGAGGGCAGTATCCATAGGGTTGTATGCAGCACCTCCTCGAGCAAGACGGCACCTTAGCAAGCCAGTCACCACACCCTACGAAATCTGAACGAGTGGCCACACAAAACTTTAATACAGAACTGGCGGCAAGGCTTTTGCCGAGCTTTCGTAGCGGGGTGGGGAAGCCAGGCCTATCCCGGCGGGCTCATAACCCGCAGAGCGGTGGTCCAAATCCACCCCCCGCTATTTCGTTATTACCGACTGGACAGTGTGTCTAACTGAATCCCTATCCCATTCATGCTTCCTGCCCTTTCCTCTGTCGAGAACACGGGAAGTCTACAGAACCGCGTGGAAGTTCAGCGCGATCATCGTCAAAGGGCGGGCACAATTCCCTAGCGTGTCCCTTAGAGGTCAACCATCTCCATTGCCCGAGGCCTGGTCGACAGTTGGGTTCGAGAATTCTGAGAGGCCTCAACCGACTCTGCGAACCGCTCCTCTTTGTCGGTCATCGCTCAGGGAGTCTAAGGGCGTGTTTGGTGGCCCATGCCGCCGGCGCAATCCCGCCGAAAGTCGAATCAGCGGCCGCCTAGGCGGCTGTACCGTGAAAGGGTCTCTTCCGGACCTCCGGGCATGGGACCTGGCGTCTTCTTTGCAGCCTTCTTGCCGCAGCGTCCCCTCTCCTTGTGTTTCCTCAGGTTGCTTACAACCTTCCCGCAGACATCGCAGACTGGCAACGCATCGGGGAACTGGTGCTTGTTCGTAATAAGGTTGGCCGACGAACTCGCTTGGTCGATATGTGAATTTGACGGAAATGGCTCGTTCACGCGATAAGGTCTAAAGGGGCGCCCTGGTCACTCGACGCGTTGAGAATTGCCCGTCCCAAGGCCCTTTGAATACTATGCACCGAAGACTGTCGCAGACGCTCTAAGTACATGGGTGAGAACGAAGACGGGAAGTACATCGCCGGCGGTCAGAGCCTGGTACCGCTAATGAGATTCAGGTTGGTCAGCCCCCGGGTTCTGGTGGACATAGGGAAGCACCTCGGCCGCGAGCTTTCATACGTCAGGGACGATGGCAACGGGCTCTCAATCGGCTCGTTGACCACACACTATGAAATCTCCTCCTCCGAAGCCGTGCAATCCGAATGCCCGATGCTCGGCAAGGCGGCCCAAGACGTAGGAGACCACCAAGTGAGGAACAGGGGCACCATAGGGGGGAGCCTCTGTCATGCCGACCCGGCCGCCCATTATCCCCCTGCGATGGTCGCCTTGGACGCTTCACTCGTTATACGTGGGAGCAAAGGGACGCGCACCGTTCGTGCCGCCGACTTCTTCAAGGACCTCTTCACAACGGATCTGGCTCTAGGAGAGCTGCTGACGGAGATCAGGATTCCTCGCTCTCCTGGAACCCGATGGGGTTACGAAGTGATCCATGGCCAGGGAGGGAGCTACTCAACTGCCATCGCCGCCGTCGCGTTACACATCAGCGGCACCACCTGCGATTCTGCTGCGGTGGTAATCGGCGCATGTTCGCCGGCTCCCGTGCGGCTCAAGGAGGCGGAAGAACTCCTGAACGGGCAGGGGTTAACAGAGAAGACGATAATCGGAGCCTCTTCAGCCGTTAGGACCCACCTAAGGGAGCCGCTGGTGGACGCCAGGATTCGTGCTAGCTACCGTCGCGACATGGCAGAGTTGGCTACAAAGCGCGCGCTCTTGGCAGCAGCTGGGGTGTTTATATGAAGATCAAATTCACGGTCAACGGGAAGCCCTACGAGGTCGAGGCCGAAGCAAGGACCCTCCTCGTAGACATGCTCAGGGAGCTTGGCTTCGTAAGCATTCATCAAGGATGCGACGAAGGGCGATGTGGGGCCTGCACGGTCTTCATGGATGGGGAAGCCGTGAAGTCCTGCCTGCTTTTCGGCGTGCAGGCTGACGGGTCCTCCATCATAACCGCGGAAGGGTTGGCCAACGAGCACGGTTTCCATCCCTTACAAAAGGCGTTTTCAGAATGCCTCGCCGTGCAGTGTGGCTACTGTACTCCGGGGCTTCTGATGACTTCCTACGACCTCCTCCGCAAATTCCCCGAACTGGATGAGACGACCGTCCGCAAAGCCATTTCGGGTAACATCTGCAGGTGCACGGGTTACTCCGGCATCGTCGAGGCAATCCTGCGCGCCTCGGCCCGAGCATGGCGGGGAGTCAAGCGCACAAAAAGGGCTTGCCACGACAGCCCCTAACTCGTGACCGGCTTGCCGGAAGATTCGAGAGAAGCATGAAGATTCCCGAAGACCTCTTTCACGAGCCTCTCTGCTACCGCCCCAAGGACTCTCTGCCCCAGAGAGGCAAGCGTACCTGATACCGTGGCGACGGCGCTCCAGCTTAGAGCGGTCTCTGTGACGCCTCCCTGCAAGTCGACGGTTATCTCAAGATCTACAGCGCTGCCGCTCCCCAGTCCATGTCCCCGCAGCTTGACATGCGAAGGAGGCGTCCTCTCAGAGACGTCGAAGACTATCGTGAAGTTCGTCTTGATCATAGAGATGCCGAGCTTTGCGACCACGCTGAACCTGTCTGGCCCTAGAACGCCGACCTCTTGAATGTCGGGAATCCCCTTGGAGAAATTTTCGGGATCGTTGAGGAACCTGAAGACCTCCTCTCTGTCAGCGTGAATCAGTTCCGATCCCTTGAATTCCAATGTCGACCTTCAACCTCAGATGGCTTAGGACTAAATACGGCTTTCCAAGCCACTCCCTCCCGTTTGCCGGCGATACGATGAGCCCTATTAGCGCGTCAACGCTTAACTACCCTGCGACTTTATGACGAGAAGGCCTTGAACGAAAGGAACGCCATAGCTGCCCCTCACCTTTTGGTCTCGCCCAAGAGGGGCGACTTCCACATCTGTGGAAGAGAGCAAGGCCGCGGCGACGGGCCGGCCGGAAGGGGAGTTCAGATTTGAGAGAGTCCGACAAGTTCCTAATCGGGAGAGGTCGCTTCGTCGACGACTTGAGGTTCGAGGGAATGCTTCACCTGAAGATGGTTCGGAGCCCCTATGCTAGGGCCAGAATACTGAAGCTGAAGGGTGGAATCACAGGAGCGGAGTTCAAGGCGGACCTGATATCGGTGGGCGAAGGCTCCTGGGGGGGCCCGGTGGCCGTCGCATGTCCCGCTCTCCCTACGGAATATGTCAGCTACCCGGGCCAACCTGTGGCAGGGGTCTTGGGGAGAAGCGTATACGAAGCCGAGGACCTCCTTGAGCAGGTGGAGGTCGACTACGAGCCGCTCAAGCCTCTTGTCGACCCTGAGGAAGCGACAAGCTTCGAGCCAATCCATCCCACGGCGAAGTCGAACGTGGCGAGCTCGTTCAAGCTGGGCGATGACTTCACTGACGATTCCCCGATCGTCCTGGAGGACGATTTGGTCAACGCAAGGCTGTCCCCCAATCCCCTAGAGCCACGGGGATTGGTCGCCCAGTACGACGGATCGCGCCTCACCGTGTGGGCCTCGACCCAGTCAGTGCACACATGGAGGGAGGCACTGGGCGATGTGGCCGGCCTCAAGCCAGAGGCTGTCAGAGTCGTCCAGATGGATACCGGAGGCGCCTTTGGGGCCAAGAGCTCGCTCTACCCCGAGTATGCGGTCGCCTGCTACGCGGCGATCAAGACGCGCAAGCCTGTAAAATGGGTGGAGACGAGGTCAGAGCATCTCCTTGCCACGAACCAAGGGAGGGGGGTTCGTGCTAGGATGAGGATATTCTCTGACAGGATTGGCAGGATTAGCGGCTTGAAGGCGGACGTGTTGGTGGACACGGGTGCCTTCGCCACGGGGATTGGAGCCTCTGCTCCACGCTTCATCGGCTTTATGCTTACGGGGCCTTATGCCATAGGGAAGGCATACGTCAATGCCTCAGCGGTCTTCACGAACAAGGTACCCCTGGGCCCCTACAGGGGGGCTGGTCGCCCGGAGGCCGCCTTCTTTATCGAGAGGATGATGGACCTCCTAGCTGACGAGCTCAAGGCAGATCCACTGGACATCAGGCTCAGGAACGCGAGCCCCAAGCCCTATGTTTCGCCATTGGGAATGAAGGTGGATGCGCTCGAGCCCTTCCTGACGTCGGCCGCAGAACACCTGCGCTATCGCGACCGGGCCGGGCAGAAGGGGATGGGATTCTCCTGCTTCATCCTCCCATCTGCGGTCCAACCTGGCGATTCTGCTCGAGTCTCTATCAAGAGAGGCTCAGTTCGAGTCTGGCTCGGGGGGAGTCAGAGCGGTCAGCGTCACATTGTCATCGCGAAGAGGGTCCTGCACGACGAATTAGGCATCCCGGAGTCGGCGATTGAACTCGAACCGGGTGATACGGACGAGCTGGACGAAGGCGTTGGCACATGGGGGAGCAGGACCGCCATCGTGGCGTATGCCGCCCTCGTGGAGGCAGCTAGCAAGATACGAGAACAGGCCAAACAGGTCGGGGCAGGCTCCCCCGAAGAGCTTCTCAAGGGAGAGTTCGACGTCAAAGTTTTCGCCAACCTGCATGAGTCAGTGAGCTCCCTGGGAGCGAACCTCGTAAGGGTCTCGCTGAGCGAGACCGGCGAGGCCAGGGTAGAAGAATGTCGAGCCTTCTACGACATCGGCAAGGTCTTGGACGAGGAGAACGTAGTGGCACAGGTGGTTGGCGGCGCCGCCCAGGGCATCGGCCAAGTTCTCTCCGAAGAGTCTTGGTATGACAAGGATGGCCAGTTGATAACCGGGACCATAGCCGACACCGGATTGCCGCTGGCCACTGCGGTCCCTAACGTTAAGGTTCAGCTCGCCCAGCACTCGTCATCCGAAAACGTCCGAGTCAAGGGTGTTGGGGAGGCATCTACGACCGGCCTCCCTCCTGCCGTAGTCAGAGCCATTGGACCATGGTAGGACACAGGCTGCGCCGGACCCCGGTCCACCAGGATGAGCTGATCGCTCGCAAACAGACTCAGGATGCCTTGATGGCGGGCTTCGACGACGTTTCTGCCCAACGTTTTTATTTTTCACACATCTATGCTTTTGTTGAACGATTTTGTCCGCTGACGTCTCCCCCGATCGACTGAAGTCTCATGTCTCCTCTCTGTACTACGTACGCCACCCTGATGCGAATCCGAAGGGCTTGGACAAAGCCAGAGAATCCATCTGGAATCAGATGGTGGAAAGCGGATGCTATATGGTCGACCAGAGCTGGAAGACTGGAAAGCTCGTCTTTCATAACGTGGTGGGCGAAAAGGCAGCTGGATTCAAGACTCCGCCCACCCTCGTCCTCATGGCGCACTACGACACCGTGGAGAACTCCTCCGGAGCGGGAGATAATGCGAGCGGAGTGGCCATCATGTTGGAAGCCAGCAGACTCATAGGTAGTTCGGGCATCCCCGTCAGGGTCTTCTTCGCCGCCCTCTCCATGAAAGAGGTCTGGGAGGGAGTCGGCCTAAGGGGAAGCCAGGCGCTGCTGGCCAACCTGAAGTCAAGGGGAATCCCGGTGGACGCCGCCGTTTGTCTCGACTCGGTTGGTGTTTCGGGGCAGATGAAACAAGCCACTCCCGATGGTCTTCCGGCTCCGCTGCCAACCAAGGGCGACTTCCTGGCTTTGATCGGATGTGAATCGTCGAAGGCCCTGCTGGAGTCCTTCGGCAACGCGTGCAAGACTGGGGCCCCCTCCTTGCCGACCGTTCCAGTGATTCTCCCCGGCAAGGGCGAATCGACACCCGAGGCCTTGAGGGGAGATCAGACCACCTTCTGGGCAGGCGGATACCAAGCGCTCCTGCTCACCGACACTGGCGCCTCTCGATATCCAGGCTAATGGCCCTGGTGATAGCCCCGACAGGCTGAACTACAGACTTCATGGCGGATGTCTGCAGGGCAATCGTCGCCTATGCCGCAACCGTTTCCAATAAGACTTAAGGTCGCAACCAGGTAGACCCCTTGCGTTGACCGCACTGGTCCAGCCGAGCCCGATCCTCCTCCTCGGCGGGCTGGGGATCATCCTAGTTGGGGTGGCTCCGGTCCTATACTGGAGGCGACAACGCGACGTTTCCTGGAAGATTTTCGGCCTTGGCGCGGTAGTCTGGCTCTCCGTTTCAGTCCTCAAGGCCATCGCGGACATCTACGTCACTCCCGGCCTGGCCGCCGCGGCCCAGGGTTCCTCTGGGATCATCACAGCCTTGGTCTACGGGCTCTACGTGGGATTGGAGACTGGCATATTCAACACAGGATTCACATGGATATGGGCACGGCGCTTCCGCCTGTTCGACGCATCCTTCGATGATGCCGTGGGCTTCGGCTTGGGTTTCGCGTGCGTCGAGGCCTTGGCCCTTGGGCTCAACAGCCTTCTTGGGATCCTGGGATCCTGATGAACCCGGGAATCAGTGGGAGCCTCAGCCCTGCCCTGCAGCAGGCACTCTCCAGTCAATATGCTCTGGGACCAGCGCTAATCGGAGCGCCCATCATTGAACGTATCTCGAACCTTTTCATCGACTGCTTCGCTATCGTAATGGTCTTCATGTGGCGATCCGGGGGGCAAAGGAGGATCTTTCCAATCGCAGTACTCTATGCGTCGCTGGCGGAATTC
>CAVYVS010000022.1:0-44059 GCA_963772005.1 uncultured Nitrososphaerota archaeon
AAGGCTACGCCACGTGGTCAGGAGGTACCTGAAGAGTACCGGGTTTCGCGACCTGGTCATCGGGCACCTCCCCGGCGGGGACTACCCGAGCCTTCGATTCGTCGCACAGGGCCGCTCCATCCTCCCCCTCAGCCGGGAGCAGCTTGAAAAGGTCCTGTACCTCCAGTCCGCAGTCCTCTACCTCCTCGGAAGCAGGATCAGGGGGCCTCCTCCCCTCACGACCCCAGCGGACGCGGAGTCCCTCAGGGTGCTCCTGGCCAAGGAGGAGCCTAGGCATGCGCAAGTCCTACTACGCAAAACCCGTTCTTTCGTAGCTCGAGAGGGCAGCAGGTCTCCACCGAATGCCTAAAGGGGCCGTGGAGGAGCACCGGCCACGACAAGGCAGCACCAGAGCAGACTGCAGCCCGCCGTTGACGCATGATCCAGTCGTCTCTCCCTGTTATCCTAGAGGCGCGAGATTACCCGGTGGCGAGGTGCGCGAGGGTCACCAAGTACGTCATCCTCCACGCCGCGTCATGGAACGCCTACGCCCGGGAGCCCCACAGGGAGGCCTTCTCCCTCTCCGGCGTCACCCCAATTCTGAAGCTCGTGGCCTCCGAGGCCATCCTCCTGGACCCTCCCTGCTGAGCCCAACCCCTTCGGGGACAGCCACGCGGCGGAGAGAATAGTCAGAATACTAGAGAGAAGTCGTCCAGCCAATCCATTTGGCACGAGTGCCAAATGGCGAGTGGCCGCGACGTTGCCGAGGAAGAGAAAGTACATCCGCCCGACCGCGAAGTCGAGTCCCTGGGCTTCCCCCGCCATGAGACAACATACCGCTCGATGATTACTTGAGCGGACCATGTACGGGCCTCCTCTTTTGGCCAGGCTTAATCGGTGGACGAGTGGGAGGGACTCCACGACCTTGGAAAACAAGAAAAGGCCGGCCTTTGATATCAGGAAGAGGAGTCGGCGCGATTACATCCTTGCAGACTGAAGTGCAGGAAACGGTCCTTGGCGACTAGAATGGGAGCGCCTTCCTCGGTCCATTGGAGATTTCCTCGCGACCTGACGGCGAGCCTTGTGGCCCTTCTCGTATTCGCGCTGGCGAGCTTGGTAGCGCCGGGTTCCCAGTTCTTTGTTGTGCTGCGAGCCATCTCGGGCGCGGCCATCGTCTTGATTCTCTCTGGCCACTGCATTCGAGTTGCTGTTTTCGGCCGGGCTCGGTTCAGCGGCGTCTCGCTGAAAGGGAGACTGGCCTTCGATCTCCTGCTCAGCCTCCTCTTACTGGCTGTTGTCTCCATCCCGCTTTCCGTGGCGTACCTTCTCAATGGCTTCACAGTGATAGCCATCCTCGGCTCCCTCACAGTAGGTTCAGACATCATAGCCTTGAGAACGCACGACTCTCCTGGTGGTGACCGAAATGGCTCCGATAGACACGGCTTCCTTCGGGCAGCCTTAGTCGTCCTGCCGGGTCTGGCCGTGGCCTCGCTTTCAAGGGAGGCCTTCGCCTGGCCCTCTTTGCCGGGTGGCGATTCCGGTTACCACGTTGCGGTGGCGAACTGGATCGTCGCTCGCAACGGAATGACGGAAATCTTTCCAGTGGTCAACGGGCATCTAGCCTACCCTCACATCTTCCACGTGCTCCTTGCTTCCTTTTCAGATGTCACAGGCATCACTCCGTATGAGCTTCTCTGGCTCGCCCCCTTCGTCCTGATTCCCGCCTATGGCCTGCTCGTTTACGCCCTCGCTTCAGCGGTGACCCGGGACACGGCTCAGTCGATTCTCGCTGGGGTCTTGGCGCTTTCGATCAGCGGAGGCGAATACCTCCTCGGCCCCCAGTTCCTCTTCACCTCGACGGCTTTCATCCTGCTCTTTCTTCTGACGTTGGTCGTGATGGTCGAATCCCCGCTTCGAGGCCTTCCTCAGGCCCTCCTGATCTCGTCGGCTCTCGTTCTTTGTTACCTGACATACTACTTTCCCTTCTTCCTGTCAATTCCCGTCCTCTTCATCTTCCTGGTTCTGAGGCACCCTGACTCCTTCCTATCGCGTCATAGATGGCCTGTGTTCGGTTCCCTTCTTGCTCTAGCGGTCGCCTCTTCCTATCTGCTGACCACGACCCTGAACTTCACAGACCAGCCCCTCTACGAAAAGGCTCAGATCCTGGGAGTCACCTACCCTCTGGTGCTTTGGGCCCTCTTCGCGATAGGTTCCGGGATGGTCGTCATAAGGAGTTTCAGGGCAGGCCGGAGCGGCTTCGTGGCCATGAGCCTGACAGCCTACGTCCTGACGATTCTGGTCGTCTGCTTCCTTCCCTTCTGGCCTTCGACGAGGTCTGAGCTCCTCCTTAGACCCTTTCTCCCGATCACCGCTTCGTATGTCCTCGTGTTCCTATCTGCAGCCCTAAGCGGCCCCCCTTCTGCCGGGAGTAACTCCTCCGGCAGGCGAAGGGGGTATGTGCCTAAGCGTCCTGATCGTCATATCCATGGTTGCATCGGCGGTGCTGGTGGCCCAACCTTACCTCACATACGCGAGTCAGGCCCCTCTTCTGTCAGGCATATCCTCCGACGAATACGCGGCAGGGAACTGGCTCTCCCAAAACACCCCTCCAGGCGGTTATGTGTTGACCGATCCTTCGACGGGATACGTCCTCTTTGGACTCGCCCTTCGCAACGTCTCGACTTCATTCCTGACTCCAGACTATGTCGGCTCGTACGGAGGCTACAACCTCAGCTTGGCGATCTTTCGCTTCTTCAACACGGTAGACCTCAACGAATCTCTCTCCTACCTATCCGAGCTTCCCCAGATGCCCGCGTTCATAGTCCTTTCAAGTCGCACCGCGGCCTGGGTCTCAGGAGGGGTCAACAGCAGCAGCAGCGCTCCCAGCGGTCTCAGCTGGGATTCCTTCGAAGGGGCCACCAAGTTCTCCCTCCCGATTTTCACATTGGCAGCCTCCTGGCCAACGGTGAAAGTATACACAATCAGCCCCGCCGTCCTCAACACCGCATGGACGGGTACGGCTCAGGAGAACGGCTTCGATTCCTGGTACCTCGAAGGGGCCTACGGCGGCTACTCCCTGAACCTTAACGGCGGCGTCCTCCTAGAGACGGTCCAGGGTAGCTCTCCTGGGGACGCCCAGTCGGGAGCTACCTTCGCCCTCGCGAACATCACAGAAGCGGGGTACCTGACCATCAACTATTCGGTCGAGACGCCGGCGTACTCCCTCGAGCTCATGGTGTGGCGTGCAAGCGGGCCTCCGACCGTCGTCGTCCTGGGACAATCGCCGGGCTGGCATGAGGCCGCCGTAGCCCTCTCCGCATCATCAGACGACCCACTGGTCAGGGTCGGCCTAGTCGTTTGGACGCAAGATACGTTCATCCATTCGATAATGGTCAGCCAGTTGTTGCTGACGACGGTCGTCCCATAGAGCACGACAGAGTGCGAGGTCCGACCCCGCATGCCGAGGAATCTTCGTTTGCCTCGCACTTCGAATCCGGGCACAGCCAAGGCATAAATACTTTGTACGCGTCTCCAAGAAATAATTAGCGAGTGCTCTATCATGCACATGGCGACATCGGTCAGGTCGGTTCCGGATTCCGTAATGAACGTTGTGTCCGTCGATGGATGTAGCAAGTGGAAGAGTTCGGCCGTGAGGCGGTCGTAGAAGTTGAGCCAAACTGGCAAAGACGTCTTCCGCGGCGTCAGCCTTGCCCTGATTCTATACGTCCTGGTCCTCGGAGTGGCAGCCCCGACGATCACGGTGGTCCGCGCGGCACCTCCGACCCTCTTCAGCATGACCTTCTTGGTCCCCAACAACGACCCGACGAGGATGGCCTATGCCGCGATGATCGCCAACTCCTTCGATAGCGTGGGGATTTCGGTCAGTCTCAAGTACATGTCGTTGTCCGACGTCGCATCCAGTCTCTTCACGACCAGGAGCTATGACGCCGGCTTCGTCGGCTGGCTTCCTTCAACCGTGTCCCCGGACGTCCTGTTTTCCAACGTCCTCGGGAACAGCTCCGCCTTCGCCCCGTCGGGGTATAATTACTACCTCTACAACAACAGCGTAGTCAATTCGCTGATAGCCCAGGCGCTTGGCAGCATAAACGCCACCCTTCGGCAGCAGGACCTGTGGCAGATTGAGTCCCTGCTCCAGGGCGACTCCCCCATGTCCGTCATCTACTACACCGAGGGAGTCGTCGCCAGGAGCCCCTCCATCTTGGAGTATGGCAGCTCCCAGACCTTCAGCGCGAACTCCTTCCCCGACGTGGAGCACCTCGGCGGGGTCACGAACGTCACCCTTGCCCTGGCCTCGGCCATCCTTCCATCCGGGAACTTCAACCCGACCACGAGCCTCGTCCCCGGCTCGGAGACCTACGCCGTCATGTCGCCCCTCTTCTCCCCGCTTCAGGAGTGGAACCCGGTGACCAACAGCTACAACCTCGACCTGGCCACGAGCATCAACGTGACTTCTGACGGTCTTCACTGGACCATCGGTATCAGGAGCAGCACCTGGACCGACGGCGCGAACGTCACGGCAGACGACTTCGTGTTCGCCCTTGAGGCGGACTTCCTCCTGGGAAGCGCGGCATGTTCCCTCAGATGCAGCAGCAGCTGGGCAACGTGGCGAATTTCTCGTACTTTGACGGGACGAGCTACCTCTACGATCAGTCCGGGCTCTCCCCCAAGGTCTCCTTCAACGTCACGGCCCTGACTCCGAATTCGTTCAGGGTCGACCTCACGAACCCGTATGGCTTCTTCAATTCCACCTACGCCACCATCACCCCCATTCCCAAGCACTACTTCGAGCAGTACACCATCCCCACCTGGAGCTCCCTGCCCTACAGCACCGCGTCATCCTCCTACGGGTACACCTGGAACGCGACAAAGTATGGCGGCACCGGCTCCGGCATCTCGCTGGGGCCATGGGGGAACGGCCCCTACGTGCTGTCCATGGCCAACCCGTCGGCTAACACGTTCAACGAGACGCGGAACCCCAACTTCTGGAACTTCACCGGACTTACGGGCATAGGCCAGTTTAGCGTCATGAACTATAACATCGGGCCGGTCAGTGGCGCTGGTGCGGCCGTCGCGGCCTATTCGACCGGCGCTGTCAACCTCCTCGATCCTGCCTATGGCCTCTCTCCCTATGTGACCTCCCTCGAGCAGCTCGGCGCCAACGTGCTCGAGTACTACAACGGCGGATACCAGGAGGTGGGCTTCAACATGCAGAGCCCGATCTGGGGGACGGGCACCTCCACCCCCCTGGGGATCAGCAACTCGTCTCTGGCGGCCTCCGCTGCCCAAGATGTCAGGCGGGCATTCTCCTACCTCATACCGAGGCAGCAGATAGTCTCGCAGTTGCTTTCCGGCATAGGCTCTCCGGGCATTACGCCCTGGGGCCCCGCCTTCGGGACGTTCTATTCGACCTCCCTCACAGCTGACCAGTACGACACCTTCCTGGCCGAGTCGTACCTGGCGGCAGCCGGCTACAGCACGGGGGTAAGCGCCCTCCAGAGCACGCTGGATCAGGCGAGGTACTCGGGGGCCACTGGCCTCCTGCGCGTGAACAGCATCCCCGCCGTCTGGACGACGATAAGCGTGAACGGCACAAGGAGCGACGACTGGGCCATCAACTGGGTGCCGATGCCGACGGGATATTACACCCTCCAGTTCGCCGACGTGCCCAATTTCGAGAGCCCCATCTCCTACGACGTCAGCTTCTACCCGTTCACCGGAGGATCCACAGGCTCCGAGACCCTCCCGGTGGGCTCTCTCATCCCGGTCTACCCGAACACCACCACGCTGGTGAACCTGAACTTCCAGGAGGAGGGGTTCCTCAGGGTGGTGACGAACCCGCCGGCCCCCGGGACCATCTACATCGACGGAATGCCTAAGGAGCCCTGGGGATTGTGGGTCTCAGTCCCGCCCGGCACCTACAACATCACCTGGGGCGACATACCCTACGGCGTCACGCCCCGAATCGGTCTTAGCCACGGTGACGGCCGGCAAGGAGACGCTCGTTCAGGGCAACTACCAGAACGGCTCCACGTCGATGCAGAGCCTCCTGTCACCTTCATACCAGGTGGTATCCTCCATCCTGGCGGGCCAGCAGCCAGCCTACGTGCTACCCCTGGAGGCAGTGCTGCTCGTCGTCGTGGCGGCGTCGAGGCCGCTCTTCGCTGGCATCGGCCACAGGTCGAGAAGGCTCAGAGAGTTCAGGGACCATCTGCCTTAGCCTGGCGGAGGCGGTTCATGTCGGGGCGGCCTTCCAAGCGGCGCGCGCCTCGTCCGGGACCGATCGTCCTACAGATGGATATGGGGCCACGAACTGGGTGAAGGTCTCTTCCTCTACGACGCCATCTACCCATTCGTGAAAGGAGGGGCCGAGAGGCGGATTTGGGAGCTCGCCAGGTGTCTGGACTCGATCGGGGCATGACGTGACCATCGCGGCCCCGAGTAATCGGGACGGGCCCGGTGACATGGAGTACAACGGAATCCAGTTTTCAGGCATCTGCCGACCGGTCAACCTTGCCGTCAAGGACCCGACCCCTTCTCAGCCAGCCTACTTCGGGCTCGCAAGCCTGGCGTATCTCCTTCGGAACGCGTCGAGTTTCGATGTCGTGGACGTCGGCAGCTGGCCCGAAACGTCGTCCTTGGCCGCCAACCTCACTTCTCAAGGGCGAGAGAACTGTGTTACGACGGTGCTAAAGTACTGGGGGAGCTACTGGTTCTCGTACCAGCAGGGCGCTTGCCCTTCCAGGAATGGCGGCTGAATTCGCAGCCCTCAAGACTTCGCGAAGTCTGATTCCGATTTCGGATTTCGTCCTCGACAAGCTGGCCGCGGCGGGCGTCCCCGTGACAGGATGCGGACGGTCTCCATCGGCATAGATGTCACGGTCGCCCGAGGGCACCCGAACGAAGCCGAGAGTCCGACCTGGTCTATGTTGGGCGGCTGGTGAAGACCAAGAGGCTGGACCTCCTAGTGCCCGGGCCGTCGCGCTGCTCCGGCGGGACATTCCGGAAAGTATCTTGCACTGTCGTAGGAGGCGGGGAGCAGCTCCCTTCATTGAGGGCACTTGCAAGCTCGCTCGGCGTCGAACTAGCGTCAAGTTCGCGGGACTCTTTTCCGACGGCCGTGAAGTCCAAGACATACTCGCGGTCGTCGAAGGTCTTCGTCCTCCTTCCGAGCAGGGAGGGAACTTCTCTTGTCACACTAGAAGCCTTCGCCAACGGCCTCCCGTTGTTACGATTAAGTCGCCTATGAACGCGGCGGCAGCTCTTGTCGGCCAGGTAGGAGCAGGCCTGGTCGTGAATCCGAGTGCGAGGAAGTCGAAGGTGTTGGCAGGAGCTTCTAGGTGACTCCGAGCCCGGGAAAGGGCGAGCGCGGCGCGATAGGCTACGCATCGGAGACACAGCTGGCGAAGGACCGCCGAGTACTCGTATCGGCCTACAGGGACTTGATAAGGGACAGATGACCTTGCAATCCTTCGCTTCATCGGAAAGAGGCCGCTCGGGTGGGGCCATGCTCAATTCTGATGAGTCTTCTGAAAAGCTTATCTTGAGCCTCAAAGCAAAAGGCAGCAAAGGACAGGGCACTGTTGTCCCGCAAGATTCGTGGAGTTTCCGATTGGATGGTGGCGCTGCTCCTACTGATGGTGATCGGCTCGATAGTCTTGGTCGCCTTGGTCCTCCTCGTCCCGCCATTTCCTCCGCCACCCTACGGCGGAGCCAAACAGGGGCTTCAGATGTAGAGGTGTATCCTGAATGAGCGCAGGGAAACCACTCGTCAGCGTCATCATCCCCGCCCTCAACGAAGAGGACGGGATCGTAAGGACGCTCGAGCGACTCCCGGTCGGCACTCTCAGGAAGAGCGGTTACGAGGTGGAGGTTTTGGTCGTCGACGGCAACTCGGCGGACGCCACCAGAGACAATGCGACCAATAACGGTGCGAAGGTCCTGGTGGAGCATAAGAAGGGCTACGGCCGAGCCTGCAGGACCGGCTTCACGAATGCGAGAGGGGACATATTGGTCACCGCCGATGCCGACAACACCTACCCGACCGAGATGATACCGGTACTTGTCGACAACATCGCGCGAGGCGGATACGACTTCATCACGACCAACAGGTTCCATGACCTGGAAGACGGGGCCATGAGCCGTACGATCCGCTGGGGAACATGGTGCTCACGCGGACCATGAAGGGCCTCTTCTCTCTCCCCGTCGAGGATTCGCAGTCGGGCATGTGGGCCATCAGGAAGTCGCTCCTCGACGGCTTGGACCTCACTTCGGACGGCATGGCCTTCTCCGAAGAACTGAAGATTAAGGCATTCGCGAGGGGCAAGTCCACCGAGATCCCCATCCCATACTTTTGCAGGGTGGGCCGGAGCAAGCTCAGAGTGCTTCAGGATGGGCTGGGGAACCTGCTGTTCCTCTTTCGTCTGAAGCTATCTCCGGGAACCTGAAGGCGATGGAGATGGGCACCAGCTGGACGGAGAAGTTCGCCGAGCTTGTGGACCGACACTGGATCGCCTTCAACCTTCTGCTCGTGCTCATTCCCACAGTGGTCACGCTGATACCCCAACTGCCGTACCTTACACCAACCGGCGCGGACGGCGGGCACTACCTGTTCTTCGGGAGGACGTTCCCCAACGTAGTCGGCTACGCTCCGATGGTGCCTTTCCTCATAGCCTTCTTCGCGGGCGTTGCGTCGGCGTCGAATTACCTCCTGATGAAGCTATTCTCCTCCATCCTGTACGCCCTGCTGGCATGGAGCGCCTTTCGGTTGGTCCGGGAGTCCACCCCGGATTTGATCGTGGCGCTCGTGGGCTACGTGGTGGTTCTCTTCAGCGGCACCCAGTGGGAGAGCCTTGCCTGGGGAGCCTATCCGCAAATCCTGGCGCTGGTGTTTGGCTTTATTGCCCTGACTTTCACGATCCGGTACTCACGCCAGCCCAGGACTTTGGACGCGGCCCTGACGGGGCTATTCCTGGGGTTGGCCGTCCTCACTCATGTTACCACCGCCTTCTTCGGGGGAGCCGCCTGCCTGGCTTTCGTCGCTGTCAGCGGGGCCAGGGAGAGGCTTAGATGGCTGGCTTGGATCGTCGTCCTGGCCCTGCCGGGAACCATCGTGAGCTACGCCATAGTCGGATCTAGTGGGTTCACCTCACTCCGACCGCTTGCGTTTGCCACAAACATCAACACGGACTACTTTGTCTTCGTGTACTCCTTCGGCGGGCTCGCCCCGTATGACGTCGTGGCGCTGCTCGCGGCTCTGCTGCTCTTCTCGATCGGCGTGTTCATGCTGTTCCTGCGGAACGAGAGGAGGTCCGCGACCATCAAGCTCTTCCTGGCCCTTCTGGTCGCCGCTGTCCTGACGTCCCTGGTCGTACCCGTCCAGTTCGCGTCCAGGCTGAGCTATTTCGTGTTCTTCCCATTCGTCATCTTCATGGCCTACTGCGCGGTGGCGATCGGATGGAAGGGGATACGGCCCATCGCTGTCATAGGCCTCATCCTGCTCTACATGGGAGGAGGGTTCCTCCACTACGTGAACAGCCTCCAGTACTACGGCACCATCACCGGAGACCAGCTTCAGGCCTTCGACTGGATCAAGAACAACACGGCTCCGAACGACGGCGTCGTCGTATACGAGCCGAACGTCAACACGGTCGCCTGGTGGATGCAGGGAGTCACCCTCCGCACTCCTTTCATCTATGGGGATACCAGGTGGTTGCTCCTGCAGCAGGAGAGAACGAGGACCGAGACGGCGATCCTTTCGCTCAACGGCCGCTACGTCGTGGAGGGAGGACCCCTGAGCTTGGCCGACGGCGACCCCTACTGGGGGAGAAGCTCCCCAGCGGTCTTCCTGAACAACGGTCTCGACTTCTTCGAGGTATTCGGCTTCGACGATGCCCAGTTCGAATTCAGCTTCTCTCCGGCGGGAAGCCCCGGCGTGGTCTACAACGAATCGCTCTACTACGCTTCGTCGAAGTCGCCCATCTCGTGGCAGGTAGAGGATGGCCAAGCGACGAGCGTGGTGGACTACTCGTGGGCTGGCGTGAGCGCCCAGAGGACGACCATTGTGGCCCAGGACATGCCCATCGAAGTCACGTACAACGTCTCATTCACCAACGCGACAGCGAGTCAGTTCCAGATCGGTTTTTCGTCGCCGGACAGGACGTCGATCACTTCGTTGGCGTCGCAGGCCAACGCTCTCTCCTTCAGGGTGGTCAGAGATACGCAGGAATCGGTCGGGGCGGTGCTCGACTATTCTGTGGACAGTGCCTCCTTGGCGGCAGCACCCAGGGTCGAACCCAATCAGTGGGGGATTCCCTCGATCGAGTTGTTCTTCAATCCTGCCCAAGGGTCAAATGCGTTTTCCTTCACGTTCAAGCTTGCCATCGACGGCTACCAGTTCGGGGCTCCCACGCTGGTGGACGCCAGCTACCTGATGTCCTCATCGGGGGTCAGATGGGTTCTCCTTTCGTCCGTGTACGCGAATTATGTGGACGCCCTCAACATGGATCCGCGGTTCCAGCTTGAAGCGACTTTCGGCCAGAACCTGATCTATGAGTTTGTGGGAGCAAATCAGACGGCGGCCAACGGCTAGGACGAGCCTCTCGTTGGCAACCCTTTAAGAAGGAGGGTTGGAGAGCAAGTCCTGGTTCGCGGTGCCTAGGAGCGTTCTCGTTACAGGAGGGACGGGCTTCGTCGGACCCGTTCTGATCAAGAGGTTGCTGGAGGAGGGGGATTCCGTCTCCGTCCTCGTGCGCCGGAGGGCCCATGGGAACAGGTCTAACCGGCTCGCCGACATGGGCCTCCTCGACGACGTTCAGGTGCTGGAGGGCGACACCACCAACCTCACGAGCCTAATATTCGCGATCGAAAAGGCTCGCCCCGATGTCATATTCCATCTCGCTGGGCAGAGCTATGTGCCCCGGAGCTTCTCCGATCCGCTCGAGACCTTTCAGGTCAATGGGCTCGGCACCCAGAACCTGCTCGAAGCTATGCGCCTGAAGCAGTCGGACGCGGTCTTTGTCTTCTCGGGGTCATCGGAGGAGTACGGCCTGCAGATAGCATCGAAGGCCCATCTGAAGTGGGCAGAGAAGAAGTACGGCTCCGTTTCGCCGCCGCCAACGCGGCTGCCGGAGCTTCCGGTCAACGAGACCAACTTCCTGAGACCCATGAGCCCGTACGCCGTCAGCAAGGCCTACGGGGATTACCTCTCGAGGACATACTTCCACGCCTATGGCCTCAAGTGCGTGGTATCCCGTGCTTTCAACCACGAAGGCGCTGGGAGGGGTCCGGAGTTCGTAACCTCCAGCCTGGCGCGTCAGGCGGTCCAGCTCAAGATGGGAGAGAGGGAGTCGCTGTCCGTCGGCAACGTCAACGCGACGCGGGATTGGAGCCACGTGGAGGACATCGTTTCGGGGTACGACCTGCTCAGCAGAAAGGGCGGCCACGGTGAGATCTACGTGATGGGCTCGGCCAGGTGCAACACCGTCCTCTCATTCCTGCTTTGCTGCCTGGAGCACGCCGGCTTCGACGCATCGAAGGTCGCAACCCTCGATGGTAGAAAGGTCATTGTTGACCCTCTGGAGAAGGCCAAGAGTTCGATCTTGGGGATAAGATTTGATCACTTCAAGGCGGACGAGGAGGTGATCTCCGGGCGGGCAAGCTACTCTCCCCAAGACAAGGGGCTGTTGATCGGCAGTGGCTCTTCGAAGGTCAGAGTCCTCATCGACAAAGACAGGTTCAGGCAAGCAGACGTGCCGCTCCTGATGTCGGACCCTACAAAGATCGAAGAACTAGGTTTCAGGGCGAAGAGGACGATCAAAGATATCATCGCCGACCAGTTCGATTACTACCTGAACCCTTCGAATAGACGGGAATAGATTCTGGAAGCGTTCGTTCGGCGGTCCCTCGGTGTCGAGAGTTTGCTCTGGGTACCGTCCATTCGCAGTACGAATCCCTGGCGCTTGCCTTTACTCGACTTCGGGCGAGGCCATGCTCATTGGGGCAACACCCGCACGACCTTCTGGTCGGTTCGGATCTCCTTGGGGCTGAGGAGGCCCGTCTGCAGGTCCACGTTGCAGAGGAGCGAGGTTATCTTCGTGTCCTTGCCGACCATGACGTTGAGCCCCAGCTCCGCCACGTAGTAGTCGTAGAACTGCAGGCTCCCCTTCACGAAGGGTGAGAGCCCCTTCTGGCGGGGCGGGATCTGGTACACCCTCGACATGGGGCCACCCCCACCACCGACTTCGTCAGTTCATCTTCCAGCTCCTTCGTGCCCTCCGACATGCTCAGCACCCGGAGGGGCCCAGTTTTCCTCTCGTCCAGCACGAACGGTTGGGTGGGCATGATTTGTGGGAGCTGCTCCCTGGTGACCTTGACGCCCAGGCGGGACAGCTCTTTGTAGCTGGCCTTGGTGTCGTAGAGGCTGACATGCTTTATGGAGAAGGGGGCGTAGGTGGGGAAACTCCCGCCAAATTCCTTCACAATGGTCACCTCCATTACACCATAATCTTGCTAATCCGTGTTCCTTTGATACACTTTTGTAAATATAGCCACTTCTTCTTGCACCTTTCCGGAAGGTTTTAATTCTCTTTGGCGTGACGAAACGGTGGATTGTCCAAGAAGCCATCGGCGGGCGGCTCGTCTGGGGGCAAGTCCGGAGGAAAGGATGGGAAGTCGGGGGATTCGGGCTCGTCCGACAAGTCTTCGTCGGACGGGTCTAAGTCGGCAGACGCATCGGACTCCCTCTATAAGGGGTACATGACGGGCTGGTCGTACGAAGCCATCAGGAACCTGATGTTCTTCACCAAGGAAGGCGAGGCCCGGGGCCCGTCTGAGCTTGGGAAGCCGACATCCTACGCCGACCGCCGGGACAATCTTGTCGAGTGGATCTATACCTACCTCAACATTGTCACTTCATGGGGAGCGGATGGACTCGACGACGTCACCGACGACCTCAAGCAGCTCGTCGAAGAGGTAGAGGGAGTCCGCAATGCCAAGGACACCGCCGGAAAGAAAGAAGGGGACGCCACTATTGCCAAGGACAAGGATGCCGGGCAGCCCACCGCCACCTTCGCCGAGCTGGCGGGCAAGCTCTCGGACATCTCAGCGAAGCTGAACTCCCTTCTGGGGACTTCCACTCCGCCCGCTCAGCCGCCTGAGACTCCCCCCGAGCATCCGGCGCCGGTCACGTTAGAGGCTTTCGATTCAGACTTCGAAAGGGTCGTGGGGGCGGTCCGGGCCAAGGCTCCTTACGCCTACTACGCCGTCCTCTTCGGCCAGTACGCGGACAGGCTGCAACACCCGAGGTACGAGTCAACGCCGGGCTCGAAAGGGCCGGTGCCCGAGTCGGGGAAGGCGGTCTCCGGCATCCTGATCCAGTGCCTTTCCGAGCTGAAGAACTTCCTCCCCGACGGCGCATACGAGGTGGTCTACCATGACCTGGGGGACATCTATGAAGCAGGAAAGGTAAGGCCGGACGAACAGCCGGACAACGCCCAGGCCTGGGCGGACCTCATCTTCGGCACGGCGACCCCCAGAGACCTGCTGAACTGGAAGGGCAGGCTGGCCTTCTACGGCTCCCTCATCGGGGCGGCCATGGGCTTGGCCTTCGTAGCGGGCCTCATCGTCCTCTTCGTCGTCCTCGCCGCCAACCTGGGACTGTCGAGGCTCACCGGCGTCAAACTCACCGACTTGACCAGCATAACGAGCGCGAACCTCTCGACCGCCGTGGCCACGATCACCACAGGGCTCACCACCATCGGGATCACCCTCTCCACCATCGGCACCAAGGCGTGGAGCTGGTTCCAGGCCTATGAGAAGTGGGCCGCCGTTCAGCTGGCGAAGGCCCAATGGCTCAGGGGAGACGTGTACATTTCGGCCGGGAGCCTTGCCAAGAGGAAGAAACCCATCATCGACTGGTGAGAGCTGCATCCGGGCCAGCTGCTGAGGAATCTCAGTGTAAGCCCCTCCGTCGTCAATCCGCCGAATATCATCCCGCCAGGTGCAGGGAGGTCACGAGGTATGTCATCTTGCAGCCTGGTGACCGGGCGGACATCGCTGTCGAGCTTTTGTCGGAAGGGCTCAGCGGGAGAACGTACCCTCTGGAGGTCGTCACGGATGCGGGGAACCACTACACGACGCAGGTTGGTTGGCCCTAGTAGGAAGCCCCTCCCTGGTTTGCGACCCTTAAGGCGATTGGAGACCTTCTTAAGCTCCAGCGTCTCTAGGAACGCCGCGATTGGCTCCCGTAGGGGCGAGAGCGGTCTTTGCTTCGGAGACGCTCGTTCAAGAGCGCGCCGTCAACGCACAGGTCAATGCCTGGATTCACGACATGACGGCCGTATTGAAAGAGAACATGTTAGCAGGAGAAAGAGTGCCAAAAGACAGGATTCCTGAGAAGTATCTCGCGATGGGATTCAACAACATATATCGGTATAAGATCACCAAGAGCGTGAGAGCCACGTACACCATCGTTCACAAGACTGGCCTGGGAGCCTGCCCTCACATAATTGAGATCTTCACTAGTCACAAAGACTACGAGAAGGTCTTTGGCTACTGATCAACCCTAACGCATGAGTCTATGAACGCCCTGAGCTTCTCGTTGTTGACACCGGTGTAGATGATGGTTCTCCCATTGAATGTGATCTTCCCCGACGCTTCCAGATATCCCAAGACTCTCTGGAATGTCTGGTACTGTATCTTCTTCGGAAGGCTCCTCCAGAGCTCCATCCTAGTGGGGTAGTTGTTTGATTCCAAGATGGCCTTCTCCACCATCATGATAGTTCTCATAGTCGGTTCATGTAGGACAACCATCTTTCTCCACCAAGACACTTCCTAGGACACCAGTTATATAAAGTTATACAAGTCTATATACAGTTATACAACGTTATCGGCCGTTATACACCCCTACGCGTGCCTCGTCCTCTCGATCTCCAATCTACCAATGGGGATTTGGCTCAAAGCATTAGTCGGTTCAAATCCTCGTAGACCTGAGTCATTCCGACTAGGCCATGGGACGCAGGGTTCGCGCGCAAACTGAGAGATGCTTGAAACAAGGCTCCGTCAGGACAAGGCTTAAGTTGTTTTTCGTCTGTTGTGTTGCGTGGTCGTAAACCACTTTGAACGCACGGAGTCCAATTTCAGAGGAACAATCATTGACCTTGAAACGATTGGGGATTTTGACCGGCAATATTACTCCGATTCACGGCAGTACAGGAAGATAACTCCAGTGATTTTTGGAACAATTGACGGCAGAGGCATTAGAATAACGTGCGCCAAGAACGTCGATTCAATCTCGGAGCTCAGAGGCATTGTGATGAGCCTCTTGCCCTCACTTGAGAAACCCTTCCACGCTTTTAATTCGGACTTCGAGCGCGGAATACTTTTCCATTACACTGGAAAAGAAGTGGCTTTCGAGGGAGAGCTGAACGCTGAGAAGTACGAAAAGAAGGAACTCGTGGTACGAGCCCTGGGTATCCCAAATTACGACGACCCATTCAATGGCAACGGTTTCCTATGTTCCCAGGCCTGGTCAAGAGGAGAGCTTGAAAAGGCGATTCGCCACAACAGGAGCTGTCTATTGAAGGAGAGGGACATCCTGCTTAAGAGAGGCTTCAGGAAACCGGATTTGCTTGAACTCATTCCGTGAGCGAAGACTCCAAGTACCAAATTCACACAGTCTATGGCAAGGGGACCATCCTTTGGAGCCGTTTGAGCCCACCAAGAAGAGCCTCGACTTGATGCCCTACGCCAAGGATGCATCCGTCAGGCTCATTGTAGGGCAGGAAGGGGGGCGTGTAGCAGAAAGAGTAGCCCGAAGACTGCTTCAAATGGCTGGCTATGAGGCCATCCGAACCGGAAGTCTGATAGCCGAATTACAGTGAAGGAGCAGACCAAGGGATCCTCTACTGCGGGAAACACCTAAGGATGGAGAGGACATATTGAGTAAGGATGCCTCTCATTTCCTTGAGGAACTTGGGATGAACACGGACTTCGGCGGATTCACTAAATGGCTTGGGACATTCAACAGGGCCTTGGCGATTGATGGACAAGACAGAGGAACGGTTCCCGACCTCATTGCAAGGAGAGACGGCAGAACCTACCTGATTGAAGTAAAGTCCGGAGTGGCGAAACTCACGAAGAATCAGAGAACGGCGTTGAATCAATCAAGGGAATTCGGTATGATTCCTTGTGTGATGAGAGTGGACCTTAGGTTCGCTGTTCAAGAGGCATCCCTGAACGAAGTATAGCGAAGGTCTTTGGGTACTCATGGAAGACCCAACATGAACTTCATGCTTCCCGAGAGCAAGAGCCTAATCACTCACGCGTACTGACAAGATTCTGACAACTCCTCCAGTCAATAACGTTCATAACGCGATAAGGCGCTCCGGCTGTCGAGATCGCATGGCCGCAGACTTGGGCTCGTTGTATAAGATCTTGAAGGACCCGACACGGAGACGAATACTCTCTGCCCTAAACGAAAGAGGGTCTTTAGCCTATGTAGAAATTCTAGGTCTTCTGGAGATTGAGCATACGGGTAAACTGAATTACCACCTGAAACAGTTAGGAGACTTGATTTCAAAAGACAATGAGGGGCGATACGGCCTCACTGAAAAAGGAAAGCTCGCCGTACAGGTGTTGTCGCAATTCCAACCTGCTCCAGTACAAGAGAACATTGCGACTCTTCGTATCGACAGGGTTGGGGTTGGGAAAATTCTTCTCGTCTTGTCCATCCCATCGTTCCTCCTCTCATTGATACCCCTCTCTTCAGATTTCTGGACGGCATCTGACTTATCTATGCTGTTGGGGGTAATTACCCTAATTTTATTGATATTCGGCATTACTTTCGTCCTGCCAAGGAACCGATTCACTAGCAACCTATCTCTCCGACAGGGATTGATGTATGGCACGCTCGAACTGTCATTGATGGTTCTGCTTCTCATAGCTCCCATTTCTGGGTTGGCAGGGGGTATGATGCTCTCATCCCAGTGGTCTTCCGGCCTCCTTTACGTTGTCATCCTGCCGGGGTTGCTGACATGGTCGGCGATGGCTTTGCGACACGGAGAGCACTCTCTTGAAGATGTTTTGAAGATGGCCCTAGGTGCAACTGCCCTCCTATGGGTCGGTGGAGTAGGGCTATCTGGCATGATTGTATCGGCGATGCAAGCTGCCCCCGGCTTCTCTGCGGTGTATCAACTGGTGTTCACAGCGAGTCTCATGCTGACTTTCTTCCTTTTCGCGGGGGTATTCGCCTCAGAAGGTGCCTACCGGCTCGCTGGTTGGAGGGGCCGCGACAACCGCTGAGGTTCAACCAAGCCATCTCCCCAGTTGGAAACAAAGGAATGGTGTGGCGGCTTCAGGGTGTGGGCTTGGACCTGCGAAGGAGATGGGCTCTATGGCTTCGGAATATTCAGGAATCGGGCTAGAAAACCGCAGCTCGGGCAGTACGAATCTCTGACCTTCCTCTGGCTGGCGGTCAGGATGTCCGGAGAATACACATATGTCTTGGGGATCAACCTCTTTTCGGTCATTTGGCTACCACACATTGGGCATTTGGGTTCTCGCAATTCAATCACCAGTACGAGGAGATGGGGCAAGGCGGAGATAAGCCTTGTCGACGGCCGGGATTTGCTCTATATGCCTAACACATTCTGCGCTGGTCGGTGGTTCATTATACCCAATATGTCATTCGGTAGTCCGATGGACCTCGCCCGAACCTCCTCCTTATAGAAGGCGGCCGGCGCGTTAGCCACATTCAGTCGAAAGCTTAAATGACGTCGTAGCCTGAACGCGCTTGATGAAAAGTGAGTAGAGAAGCTGCATGCCCAGAGTGCGACGAGCCGTTGTCGGTATCCCTTGAAAAGGATAGAAGAGGCACAATTGTGGTAAGGCTGTTCTGTGAAGGCGATGGGGATGACAGCTTCGAGTTAGAGATCCTCACTGGATTGAAAGATGAAGACCTGAAGAAGTTGAAGGGCGTCGGGAAGATAGTCAAGAGTGACATCAAATTGAAATTGACCGCTCGTACGCCCGATCCCTACTGAGTTCTGGCTACGAAATACCATACGACCGTTTGAAGAAAGGGCATCTCCACCGATATAGACTATGATGGGCTTGCGAACGGTTTCCAAGCCCTTAACCGGTTCGAATCTTGTAGACCTGAATCCTTCAGACTACGATACGAGATTCAAAGGGCCTACGCAAGTTGAGATAGGTATTCAACAAGGTTCAGGACGAGGCCCAAGTTATGTCGTCCAGATGTACCTCGCCGATTCTCGATTCTGATTGTTGTGACGAGACAAAGCCATTTAGATAAGCGCCGAGAAGTCACGGAACCTAATGATTTCTGTTTCGTCTCACTGCTGATTGAGAGGAAACTGCGCGATACGTCTCAACACGCAATTATTAAGTACGCCTTATAGCTGCATGTGGTATGGTTTAAACAGCCGGCCTAGGCTGGCGTCCTTCCTAAGAGATGATGCCCGTGGACACGGGCTGGGATCGAGGGGAGGAATCACCATTCTATGCTCCCCCACCCTTTGGTGAACACAATCTTCGGCTTTAGTAATTCATATTCGTTAGCATCTCCTCTCTCGAACTTCAGATAGCACGCGCCAGCCAAGTAGTCAGCCACTTGCAGGCACTTGTCGTCTCTGGAGTTGAGGTGCTCTACTGTTACGCGCGGCTCCGAAGCTCCGTTCTCAGCGCTCCGCCAGCCTATCTTGCGACGGAAGTAGTCGTTGAACAGGTCTACGGCCTCCTTCGACATGCTTCGGTCCAAAACCATCCTGACGCTCCCAGGAGCTAGTTGCAGGGCGCTGGTCGCGATGTTGTCAGCAATCAGGAAGTTGTATAGCACCAACTTCTTGTCCTTGAGCTCCGGCTTGACATATGCCTTATCGATGGCCACCACTCCTGCCTTGAACCCCAGACCGACGATCATCTTGATGGCCATCCCGCGCACCAAACGGCTATCGTCGCTGTGCTTCAGCTCGAGCAGCCTTACCCTATGGTACTGCCTGAGGTTTTTCATCAATTTCACGACCTCCCTTCGTATCCTTTGAGGTTGGTCAGGGATGACGTAGGCAATTACGAAATGTTTCGAAGCCCTCTCGCCGAAGCCAAGATCTCCAGCTTCATCCACGAATATCTCCAAAACGGGGGACGTGGTGGCCATAACCAGAGGTCGCAGGTACCTCCATTTTGATCTGAACTTCCCCTCTCGGGTCGACCGAATCTATAGCCCGAACAGGTTCTAGTCCTCGTAGCTTTGGACTGGGATTCTTCCTCTGGGAGTAGCGGGTCCCTTTCGACGGTCGTTTCGCAGGTTCCAATCCATTCCGGAGCGAGGCCTGCCCATTCCGCCCATCGACCTTAAGCCATCCCGCACCCGAGGATCCTCCTCGCCAGTGAAATGACTCTTCAGCTGCCCGGTCATGCCGTAGCTCAATTCGTGACCACTTGGAGGCTCTTCGCCTCTGTGCTCTTTTCGAATGGCCGATCGCGCAGTCTTACCTTTGCGGCGTTTCTCCTAGCTTCGATTCCCCAGCGCCTGTTGCCTATCCAGACGTACATCCACCGAGGTATCCCGAGCTTGGACATCAGGGCGACTGCTCTCTCCGGAACGACTTCACCCCTGGCAAGCGAATCGGCAGCAATCTCCAGTGCTTCCCTCTGGTTCCTGACGGACCCCCCGGCTTCTGCGAGGGGCTGACCGTGTACCATGCCGCCTCCACCTAGAGCCAACCCTCCGGCCCCATCTGAAGCCGACCTGCCGCGCGAACGCCCGGCATGCCATCAGGGCGCATTCGTTCTGCTTGGCATCGGGAAACCCGCTGTTCACGATGGCGACAAAACTCTTCCCACCATTGTCCCTCCCAGCTTCATGCTCGGCAATTAGCTCCAGCGCCCCTATCGCCTGGGCGGGGAGGGTATCCACGTAGAGAGGGAAAGCCAGTATCACGAGGTCGGCCCCGTCGATGAGCTCCAGGAAAGAGGCCCTCTTCTCCTCGGAGCCTAGGCACCGAGCGAGGTACGCCTTTTCGCATTTCACTCCTCTTTCCTCAAGCTTTGCCGCCAGATAGGATCCCAGGGAATCCGATGTGCTTGCCCGGCCCTTCATGCTTCCTACTACAATTGCTGCTTGGCCAATCTCTTCCTTCACCAGGCGCTCACCCCCAAAATGGCGGACCTGAGCTTCTCCCTGATCACGTCTGGGTTGTCGTCCATGTACACGATGCGCGAAACGGCTTCGGTGTGCATGTTCATCGCGTTCCTCTGCACCAGCGCATCGAACAACGCTTCGCTCTCTTCGTCCTTTCCCGGCAGGACCCCTATGGCCACCATCTTGGGATTCTCCAGGTATCTTGCCGCGTGATGAGTCTCCCCGTCTATCTTCTCGAAGAAGGGGAGCAGGACGGGGCATGCGTACCTGTCCAGGGCTTTCTTCAGCTGCGACGAATACGTCCCGAACGTTACAGGGGTCAACAGGAAGAGGATGTCGCTCTGGATCACCTTCCTCGGCAGTTCCGCTCCGTCATCCCGAATGATGCACTCCCCTGGGGTCCGGAGCCAGCAGGAGAAGCAGCCCAGGCAGGGGGCTATCTCCTCGTCACGTAGGACCCTGACGTCCGCGACATGCCCCTTGATCCTGAGTAGGTCGACTAGGTAGTTTGAAACACTATCGACCATGCTGCCTTCGATCGCAGAACCGTTCAGGACGAACGCCCTCATCCTCGACATCACCGAGTCAAGGATTGCCCTTCCACGAGGGATAAACCGTCCTCTACAGCGATTATGAATTGTCGGCACGCAGCATTAAATAACGGTCGGCCGCAGGGAGTCTCAGGAGGCCGGTACGTCCTTGGGGACCTTGCATGAGTCTCTCTTCGAGCTGGCAGGCGAAGACAGGTTGGACATGCTGTTGGAGTTGAAGAAGAAACCCATGAGGCTCTCGCACATATCTAGGGAACTCGGGTTCACCGTTCAGGAGGCAGCTCGGAACCTCTCAAGGCTCTACGAGGCGAAGCTCATCTTGAAAGACTCCGACGGATCCTTCCGCCTGACTCCCTATGGCGAGGAGACGATGAACCTCCTTTCCGGCCTGGCTTTCCTGTCCAAGCACCGCGACTACTTCCTGACCCACACGCTTTCGAGGTTGCCCAAGGAGTTCTCCTACGGCCTCGCATCTCTGAGCGGTTGCGAAATGATAGACGACGTCATGGTCGCCTTCTCCGATGTCGAAGACATGATACAGAAGGCCGAGAAGCACATATGGATACTCTCGGATCAGGTGCTTGTCAGCACCATCCCCAAACTCGAGGACGCCCTGGAAAGAGGTGTTGAATTCAGGCTCATCCTCCCTGCGGGCGTCGTCCCACCCAAGGATGCGTTAGAACGAATGGCTGATGCTTCCTTCCTAAAGGCAATCAACAAGGGCCTCTTTGAGGAGAGGGTCCTGGACCGGGTGGACGCCCTGATCTGCCTCTCTGACAAGGAGCTGGCAGCGATGGGGTTCCCGAACACGGATGGCAAGATGGATTATCGCGGTTTCAGGGCCACCGACGAGATGTCGATCGCGTGGGCAAACGCGCTGTTCCTGCACTACTGGAATTCGTCAACCAAGTCGACCCCTGAGTTCGTGCCGCTCAGCTGACGTAGCGCCCTTTTGGACAGGCCGTGATTTCCCTTACCGATTCCACTTGATGACTTGAGTCTGCCCAACCTGTAGGTTAGACACATTGGACCAGCCCTCTCATGGGTATCCCAGCAACGCTTGACCAATATACATCTTAGACAAACCTAGTCTTGTTGGAGTTAGGAACTCGTGGGCCTGGACCTGCGAAGAATAGGCTTACTCCGCCCATTTCCAGCCGTTGAAAGCGGTAGTTGTCGCTTGAGGGAGACCGCTGAAGTTGTCTGAGGAAATCGCCAAGCGGCGTGTTTCACTGATCCTTCCCCGATGCGATCACAGACGAACTGAATCCTCTGGCTATCAGCCACACTGCCAGAGCCATTTCCTGCACGGCTATCGGAAGGGCCAAGATGACCTGGGGCGTCGACATGGGACCGATTAGACCGAGCATGACCAAGGTGCCTGCCACCATGCACATTACGGCTCCCAGAAGGCCCCAAGCTGATAGCCATCGAGGGACGAGTTTTGTTCGGTAGAAGACGTAGTAGTATATCAGCGCACCTATGCTGAAGGCCAGGAGCGACCCTACATTGCCTGCCCAATGATACCCTGCCAGCAACAAGGCTCCTAGGGTCTGAAAGTACGATGAATCCGGAGTTCCAGCCTTCACGAACTCCTGGCTCAACGTTACCAGAGACAGCAGGACCAATACACCGGCAATGTAGAAGACCCCCTCAACGAGCCTGAAGCCGACGGCCCCAAGAGCCAGACCTTCTCCGTATCTTCTCAGCACGGGATACAGAGAAATCGCTATGCTGGCAGATGCGGCGGCGGCGATGAACGCGAGGAGGGCCCCCGTTGCCACTTGGTCTCGGTTTGAAGAGACGCTGACAAGGTAGTTCGAGGCATTGATGGAACCAAGGAATGGCAGGCTCAGTATGCTTGCAGCGGTCGCGACTATGAATAGCGCTCCCGCGACCCGTGCGGTCGTTCTGTCTGAAGTCATATTCGATGAATCACAGGAGACGTATGGCAAGAGTGCGGTCTTATGGGTTCGCTGACACGATTAGGATACAGCTTCCACCTGGCTGAAACGATTCTGATACGAACCCCCTCGGACACCCATGTGTGCCCACAAATCGCATTCAATGGTTGTCCTTCATGGGCAAACAACTCCTCGGTTAAGACCTTCTGTAGAAGAAGACAAAGAGATGACCAAAGATCAGGTTTATGATGAGTTGAAGGCCAATTTCAACAAGGGCATTACTAGTGCCCTTAGCTGAACGATATTGTTGTTGATGCCGAGCCCCACGGATGTGACCCAGAACACGAGACCGAAGATCAGGCCCTTGAGCTCGAAGCCCCTTTCCTTGAGATAGTGCCCAAGCGTAGCCGCGAAAATCACCCCCAATGCCATTCCTATGATTGGCCGCCCGAAGATTGCTTCCAGGGCCAATGAATATAGGGAGAAGGCCGCCACTTGGCTTACTCCGCACAGAACCCCGGTCATGATTCCAGACAGGAGGCTTGCCCCTGCTCCTCTTGTGTATCCAATCAACAGTTTCTCGCCTTCGATCGACCCTATGCGGCCCTCGACTGCCCGCATGCCTTCCATCCAACTGCGAGATTGAAGACGATGGGTGCGAAGACCCCCGCCGCGACGATTTGAGAGGGTCCAACCAACATGGTGGCCGTTGCTGCTACGCCGGACCCCCCGAGCACCACGCTTGCGCCGCCCCCTCCTTCCACAGGTCGTCGCCTGCGATGGCTGGCGCCGGCAAATCTGGAAGTTATCCGGAAATGCGTATACGCCCACTGTCCGCAGGGCAGGAATCGAGGGAAATAGTTTGATGGAGAAAGTGATGCGGTTCCAGGGAAAGAACAAGGACCTGAACGAGTTGGCGCAGGGGATCTCCCAGCAGCTTCAGAGCGAGGGCTACAAGACGCAGGTGGCGTCGCCGCCGTTGGGGATCGTGGTCCAGGCCCAAAAGGCTGGAATACTCCGCGACATCATTACGGCCGACCGGGCCTTCACCATCCTCCTTGCCGGAAAGCCGGATGACTTCACCGTCCACATAGGGATCGGCAAGTGGGTGCAGAACATCGGCGTGGCGGCGGCGGAGGCGCTGCTCCTGTCCGTCCTCTTCTTAGCCGTGGACGTCCCCGAGATGCTGTGGACCACCCACGTAGAGAACGGCCTGGCGAAGGAGATCACCCAGATCGTGGGCTAGGCCGCCCTCGTCAAGGCAACGTTCACCTTCAACATGGCCCACGTCCTAGGCATAGCGCTGTGGGCTTCTGCGGTGCCACGATTAGCGTCAGGCCTGTTCAGGAGGTCCTTCGCTATGGCTCCCGAGAGGGGAGTCACTAACGCGATCGAGACGATTGCTAGGAGTCCCTGCACCGGGGCCGTGCCCGGGCCCCATCTGATCGCAGTGGACTTCGGGTCCATCCTCTCACGGAGACTTCGGCAACCGACGAGCTAATCCCCGGTGCACTGCTGTCAAAGCAAACCACAATCTCGCCTCAGCGCAGAACAGCCAACGCCTGCTGTAGGGCGTTTGACACAGACGACGAAGAGCCTTGCGCGAACCTCTAATAACTGGATGTCGGGAATGTAATCGAGGACGGTAAGGTGAAGTTGGTCGAAGGCCCCCATGAGAGAATGCAAGAAACACTCCTTCTGTATTTAAACGAGGTTCTCCGCTTGTTCCCCGAGTTCATGCCCCCCGCTCCGACGGAGCAAGGCAGATCGGGATGAAGAACCCTTCCTCGGCGCCATGATTCGCCAGCCTCCGGTTCAATCTTCCCAGCCCATGTGGGGTTAGGAGTCCTGAGCCTTTCAGGCTCGTTCTCCATCTTCCCCTCGTCCACGACCACGCCACTTTCGTCCATCACGGCGTACTGAGTGAACCTTTTGTGCAGACCCAGTCCTACGACCGTGAGACCGGCATCGTCTGTTGGCCTAATACGCTTTCTGCCCACATACGACTATGTTGTTGAAGACAATCGGTTCAGAGAACGACGTTTAGGTCGGCCAGCTGGCTAGCGACCTCACAGCATCAATCTACTCAGGGAGACGACGCGCGGCATGATTCAACCCTCCGCCTAAAGCGGCGTTTGAATCTTCAACTTCAACTTCAGATCCTTGTATCTGTTCCTTATGGTGACCTCCGTGACTCCTGCAGATTCGGCGATGTCCTTCTGTGTCTTGTTCTCGCCTTCGAGCACGCAGGCTACGTAGAGGGCCGCCGCAGCCAGGCCCATGGGGTCCTTCCCGGCGCTCGTCCTGGATTCGATGGCCCTCTTCAATATGCCCACAGCGCGCCTCTGCGTCCTCTCAGTCAGGCCCGCCTTGCTGGCGATCCTGGAGACACATTTCATAGGGTCCGTCACGGGCATCCTCAGTTCCAGCTCACGATGGAGGAGCCGATAGCATCTGGCTACGTCCTTCTTCTTCATGCCGCTGGCAGCCGCCACGTCCTTCAAGGTCCTCGGGGTCTCCGTCACCCTGCAGGCGGCGTAGGTGGACGCTGCGATGAGGGCGCTGATGCTCCTTCCCCTCACGAGGCCCTTCTCCAGAGCCTTCCTGTAGATGTAGGCGGACCTTTCGACGACCACGTCGGAGATGTTCAGCTTGTCGGCCAACCTGTCCAGTTCGCTGAAGGCCTGCCGCAGGTTCCTGTCAACAGGTTCGTGGACCTGGCTCCTCCCGTCCCAGGTCCTGAGCCTCTCCATGGCCGACCTGACGCTGCCAGCCAGGTTCTTGCCGGAGGCATCCCTGTTCTCCGAGCCGATGACCGTGGCCAGGCCCATGTCGTGCATGGCGAGCGAAGTGGGGATCCCCACCCTGCTCCTGCTTTCATTCTCCTCCTTGGAGAAGGCGCGCCATTCTGGACCCGTCTCCTCGATCCTCTCCTTGGTTACGAAGCCGCACGAATTGCAGACCATTTCACCCTTGGCGGAGTCGACGACCATGGCTCGCCTCCCGCACCTGGGACATCGTTCCGCCTGGGAATTGAGGTCGCTTCCAGAAGCCTCCCCCTTAGAAGACGTATCGTAACACCAAGAAACAAACAGCTTCCCATCACTCTCACTCAGCCATATTTAAACAACTGCCGTCGGAGGGCTTGGGCTTGGACATGCGAAAAATGGGCCTCGTTGATAAGGCTACTTTGCCTGGGATAGATGACCGGCGTTGGCTAGTACAGAACTCCTTTTCTACGTCGCCCAGGTAGGCTGGTCGGATTGCCGGTAGCCTTTGTCCTGATAAACGCCGACCTGGGAGCGGAGAACGATGTGACCTCCGAGCTCAAGAAGCTCGCCAACGTCAGCGAAGTCCATCAGGTCTACGGCGTCTACGACCTGGTCGCCAAGGTCGAAGCCGACACGACAGAGAAGGTCAAGGAGACCATCACTTGGCACATCAGGCGCCTGGCGAAGGTCCGATCCACCCTGACTTTGATCGTCATTCAGGAATGAGCCCTCCCCCTCGGGGAGTTCGCTGGCTTGGACGCCGGACCCGCACGGCTTGATCATAGAGGTTGCATGGCTGGGTCCTTGGACGTCTTCGGCCGCCTCCTGACCATCAGGTAGGCGACCAAGGCGACGACCCCTCCGACGAGGATCGCGTAGGCCCCCAGCCCGGCCGACACCTTCGCCTCCGGGCTCAAGATGTCGAGGGCGATGATCCATCCCGCAGACGAGGCGATGGCGAGTAAGGCAGCCAGCAGGGCGAACCTCCTCCTGAAGTACCCCAGGACGCAGGTCACGAGCGCGACGGGGGAGAGGAAGAGCGTCAGAATGACGAGAAGCACGGCCACGGGTCCCACCGAGATGGCGGGGAGAGCCGCAGAGGAGCCCAGACCGAAGATGCTCGAGTAGGCGCCCAGGAGCGAGAACGAAGAGGAGGAGATCGACGGCAGGAGGAAACCCGCTAGGATCGCGAACGCCGCCAGCCCCTCCAAGATGTGGTAGTTCCTCGTCAGCGGCGGGGGCGGCTCGGTCCCTGGGACGGGCACCCTCTTCTCATGGAGCGTGATGAGCACCACCACGTTGAACGCGACGAGGGGCACCCCGTAGGGCGGAAAGAGCCCGATGAGGAAGAAGATGCCCACGGCGAGCTCGATGTAGGAGCAGGCGTAGTAGTACCCCTTCCTCTTGACCCTGAGCAGGTTGAGGGCCATGTTGATGGCCGTGAGGGCCGCTATCACGCCGGCGATGGCGGCCAGTACGAGGTTCGCAATCTCCTTCCCCGGCCCAATGTCGGTGGACACGAGGACGACGGAGAGAAGCAGTATGACCACGTCCCTGACCATCTGGACGATCCTACTGAGCCTGCGCACCATCTGGCTTTCATTACGGAGTCAAGGCTGATATAAGCGTGCCCTGCCCGCCGCAAGGTGCAGGGAGGTCACGAAGTACGTCATCTTCCACGCCGCCTCCTGGAGCGCCCACGCCTGGGCGGCCCAGGATAAGGAGCTGGCCTCCTCGCCGGCGGCACCTTCGTGGCGTACGCCGCCCAGGGCATGACGGACGTCCTTTCGACCCTCCTCTACTTCGCGGCGACGGTCATTCCTCAAAGGGGACGCTTGATCGAAAGGCAGGCTACTTGGCTTCACTCAGCGCCGAAGCAGGCTCCACCCTGGGCACGTCGAGGCCGTCGAAGTGCCTGTCGAAGCTGACGATGGACTCCGCGCCCAGCTTCTTGGCCACGTAGTACTGCAGCGAGTCATCGAAGTCCCTCTTGATCTTCTCCGCCATCAACCCAGCGGCCGTCTCGTCGGAGAGGTCCGAATCGTAGACGTACAGCCCGGCCGACCGCTCGAGGTTGCGCAGGAAAGACGTCAGCGCATCACCCCCACCTAGGGCCGCCTCGACCGCATGGACCGAGAAGTGCGTCACCACGCCCTCCACCTCCCCGCGTGACATCGCCTCCAAGAGCCTCTGGCAATCTCCGGCCCTCTTCTGGCCAAGGAGCAGCTCGAGAAAGACGTTCGTGTCCAGGAGCATCATCGTCGCTTCGACCAGACCCGGTGCTGTAGCTCCACGGAGTCCATCCCTTCCCTCGGGAGCTTCCCTCTGAGGGACCCCAATCCGCCTCGCCGGGGAGTATGAACTTGCGGATGGCCTCCTCGAACGCCTTCTTCATCGCCCCTTTCTTATATCCATACGACTCCATGGCCCTCTTCCTGAACCTCCTGGCCAGCGCCTCGTCGACTTCGACCTTGATTGTTTCGGTCATAAGTACGTAAGTACATGTCGTTCCTATATCAACCTTGCTTCGCTGTCAGGCGTCGAAGGCTGAAAGGTTTCAGTGGTCGCAATCCTTGGTCGCAACATTGCGTACCCCACCCCTGTCATGGTTCACGTCATCTTTGCGAGGATCATGCGCGTCGTAGGGGCTCGGCTGCCTGGAGCCGTTTCGGCCCTGGGCTCCGGCGCCAACTTCGACCTCACCGACTCCGGGGGCGTCCAGGAGGAGGCCTGCGTGCTGAAGGTCCCCCGCATCTCTATCAGGGAGAACACGGAGATGCCTGGATGGGCGCATAGGAGCCTATGCCCAAACCGGGTTTCCACGGCGCCTGTGTCTGATAATGACAAAGACAGCCATGAGAACGGCGATCAGGAGAACAACGAGCGCCAGAATCTCCAGAGCTCCGAGTGTCAGGGTTCCTGTTGACGCGGATGCGGTGGTCGTTTCTGAGCTGGAAGTGGTGGTCGTCGCTGACGAGGACGAGGTGCCCCCTGCTGATACGACCGACACGCTACCTGAACCATAGTTGGCGACGTAGAGGTCGCCGTTGGCAGGGTCGTAGGCTATCCCATACGGCTCAGAGGCCCACCGTTACGTTGCTCTCTACCACTTGGTTTGTGGCCCCGTCGATGACAGACAAGGTGTTTCCATAGAGGTTGATGACGTATAGGTAGCCGTTGGTGGAATCGTAGGCTACGCCGATTGGCCCGGAGCCCACCGTTATGGCGCCCCCCACCACCGTGTTCTTTGTCCCATCGATGACGGAAACCGTGCCTGGACCAAAGTTGGCCACGTATACGTAGCCGTTGGAGGGGTCGTAGCCTATTCCGGCCGGGGAGCTGTCTACGCTTATGTTGCCCACCACGGAGTTCGAGGCCCCATCAATCAATGACACGGTGCCCGAGCCCGAGTTGGCCACGTAGAGGTAGCCGTTGGAGGGGTCGTAGACTATCCCGACCGGATAGTTACCCACAGCCATGGCCTCCGTGCTCGTGTTCGTTCTCCCATCGATGACGGACGTCGTGTTGGAACCAAAGTTCGTGACGTAGAGGTAGCCATTCGCAGGGTCGTAGGCTATCCCAGCCGGCGCGTAGCCCACCTCTATGGTGCCCACCAAAGAGTTCGTGGCTCCGTCAACGACCGACGTCGTGTTTGAGCCGAAGTCGGCGACGTAAAGGTAGCCGTTCGAGGCGTCGTAGGCTATGTCGATCGGCCCGGAGCCCACCTCTATGTTGCTCCCCACTACTTTGTTCGTGACGCCATCGATGACGGACACGGTATCAGAACCAAAGTTCGTGACGTAGAGGTAGCCGTTGGAGGGGTCGTAGGCAACGCTATGCGGCTGTTCGCCAACGGTCACCGTGCCCACTACGGTGCCCGCTGCTCCCCCGCCAATGCCGGGCCTGAGACGACAGAAAAAGTGGCTATTACGAACGCCGTTATGACGAGTGTCGCAGCCGCTTTCCGATTCATCTGTCCAACAGCCATGGCACGATTCACTTGGCCGAAGTGATAAGGATTTGCCGTTCGGACCGCTCTAGGGCCAGGTGAAGGAGAACGAGTAGGAGTAGTCGCCCGACCCAAGGATGGTGATGGGATAGGTGACGCCGCTCGACCCGCTGGCCTGAAGGGATATGAGCGCTTCGCCGCCGGGGATGAGCGTCGGCGTGCCCGCCACCTGACAGGCAGTCGAAACGCATGAGAAGGAGTAGCTCACATTCTGATGGTTGAACATGAAGCTGTAGAGGGTTCCCGACATGTTGCCGAAGTTCGAAACATCAAGGACCAGGCGGCCCCCGGACAGATAGGCCCTGTTGACGACGATCCTCTCGCCACCCGGAGGCGGAGAAGCCAGGTTGGACGCGTATAGCGTAAAGTGGTAGTAATTCCCAGCGCCGGTATACAGGCTCACGGGGTAGGGCGTGGTAGGGGGGTAGGATCCCTGAGAGAGGTTGCACTCCACGGTGAGGGTATCTCCCGGGTTGACGGGGACCCACTTCGTCGATGTCTGTATGGTGGAGTTGTTCACGTATGTCCACTAGTCGGCTGGTCGTCGAAGTTCACCACGGTCAGGAGGGAGGTCCCGGAACCCAGGTTCGTCACCGTGAAAGAGCCCAGGGGAGACACCGGCGTGATGGAGAGGTTCTCGCTTCCCATCTGGGCGGTGGAGGCCGCGCCTCCCACAAGGATGGTCCGCAGCCTGTTCATCGAGCCGTCCGCATAGGAGACGTTAAGGAAGAGCGAATAGAACTGCCCTGGGCTGTATCCTTGGGCGGCTACGGACTGGGCAATGCTCACCGTCTGCCCGTTCAGCAGTGGGCTGAAGGCTCCAAGAGAGCCGTTCACCGGCGGATTCTGTCCCTCGATGTACCAGACGGCGGCCTCGACCGGCACGTTTCCGGCGTTGCCCATGGTCAGTCTCAGGTTCGGGCTCACGAACGACGCCGCGACTATGGTTGCGTTGTCGACGAAGGAAGGCGTGATGCAGTGCGTCGCGAGGGTCGTATACCTCCCATCGGCTAGCGTGAAGGTCATGCTGATGTTGTAGCTCTGCAAGCTTGCCAGTTTGAATGCGGCCAGGGGAAGGTAGAGGTCGTTGGCCTGGCCTGGGCTGAGGTCGTAGCTTTCAGGGGGGAAGAGCGAGTCGTTTACCTGAACCCCCACGGTCGTTATGGACGAGTTGTAGAGGTTCCTTACGACGGCGTGCAGGGTCGGCCCAGGGTCATACTCGAGGTCGACCCCCGATACTTGGATGCCCTCCTGAGAAGGGGGTTGTATCGTAACGGTTACGGTGGTCGTTTCGGTAGTCGTTTCAGTGGTCGTGGTGGTGCTCAAATGGTTCTGGGGTGAGGGTGCATTCGCCAGGTCAACCAGGTAGATGCCTACGAACGCAGCTATGGCTACGACGGCCACGAGGGCTGCCGCCAACGCCGCTTTCCGGTCCAAAGGTGAGGTGACCAATAAGTGAATACCTTGGCGCTAATGATAAGTGTTTGCAGTCCGGGTCTCCCTCCTACCGGGGAAGGAACTGTGATGACCCACATCCTGGAGGCGGGGTTGGGGCTGCGAAGAAATGGAGCCGTCAGGGTCAAATCACCGCTGAGATGCACCTATATTAGCCGCTGCCCATGATGAAATATCAATCATAAACCGAGAACGACGGCGGTGATCTTGGGGGTCGTCCTCATCATCGTCGTCGTCGCAGCCATCGAATACTCCCTCTCTGGCAGCCGCCAGAAGTTCCAAGTGAGTGATCTGCAAGTCAGGAACGCGACTTCCTATGACTCTAGCTTCCGTCCCCTCCAAGTTGTTTCTTTCACGCTGTCAAATCAGAACAGCGTCCCCATCTCTTCTGTCTCCGTAGTGGTGAATGTGGCAGTCACGTATCCGTTTGAAGGCAGTTCACCGGTGTCGAGCGGCAACCCGATCTCCCAAGGGCAGTCAAGGGTCCTTGAGCTCATGGCCAATCAAGACGAGACTCCAGGCGCAAGCTACTACAGCAGCATCGTAGTGTACTTCGGAGACGGAAGTGCAGCTTCATACAGTGCTACTGTCAAAGGGGCATAAGGTAACCTCAGTCTTCCCTTGGGAAGTCACGTCACGTAAGGGTAACCGTAGCGTGACAGGGAGGGAAGCCTTGAGATGCCAGGATTACGGGACGCCTCTGACGGCCGCTTTGTTCTTGACCACCGTTCGGGAGCGGACGAGCAAATAGGACACCACCAGGAGCGCCGTGAAGATGCCCGCCACCGCGAGCTGATAGGGCAGCTCAGGGACGCTTCCACCTCCGCTCTTGCCTGAGGACGTCGTAGAGGTCACAGGAGTGGTGGACGAGGTTGTAGGTTGGCTGGTCGAAGTGGTCGTCTTGGACGTGGTGGTGGTAGTGGTGCTGGAGGACGGAGCCGTCGTGGTCGAAGTCGTGGAGCTCTTGGACGAGGTCGATGATGTTGTTGAAGTGGTGGAGGTCGTAGACGAGGTCGAGGTCGATGATGAGGGGGTGATCACGGAAACCGAGTTCGAACTGTAGTTCGCCACGTAGACGCACCCGTTGGTCGAGTCGAAGGCGACTCCATCAGGGCCGATGCCCACAGCCACCGTAGTTACCACAGTGTTTGTCGACCCGGATATGACCGAGACTGATCTTGAATACGAGTTGGTCACGTAGACGTACCCGTTGGCAGAGTCAAAGGTGACTGCGTAGGGTTGACTGCCCACAGTCACATTAGCGACCACAGTGTTGGTCGAGCCGTCGATGACCGAGACCGTGCCTGAACCTTTGTTCGCCACGTAGAGGTGCCCGTTGGTCGGGTCGAATGCGACTCCTTCCGGGTTGGTGCCCACAGTCACATTGGCTACCACAGTGTTTGTCGAGCCGTCGATGACCGAGACCGTGCCTGAACCTTCGTTCGCCACGTAGAGGTGCCCGTTGGTCGAGTCGAATGCGATGCTCAATGGGATAGACGCCCACAGTCACATTAGCGACCACAGTGTTTGTCGAGCCGTCGATGACCGAGACCGTGCCTGAACCGAAGTTAGCCACGTAGAGGTGCCCGTTGGTCGGGTCGAATGCAACTCCTTCCGGGTTGGTGCCCACAGTCACATTGGCTGACCACAGTGTTTGTCGAGCCGTCGATGACCGAGACCGTGCCTGAACCGAAGTTAGCCACGTAGAGGTGCCCGTTGGTCGAGTCGAATGCGATTTTATCGGGACTGGTGCCCACAGTCACATTGGCTACCACAGCGTTGGTCGAGCCGTCGATGACCGAGACCGTGCCTGAACCGGAGTTCGCCACGTAGATGTACCCGTTGGTCGAGTCGAATGCGACTCCTTCCGGGTTGGTGCCCACAGTCACGGTAGAGGTGACGCTGTCAGCCAACGAAACCTTGGGTGCCAATAGAACCAGAACCAAGACGAGCGATATTGCAACGGAGAGAATCCCGACTGCACGGTAGTATGATTTTCGGGAATTATACACTAGATTGTTCCTCCCGCTGTTTTCTGGGCCTCTGGCATTATTAGATGTTCCTTCGGTTCTCCCGTCGCCACAACTATCATAGCACTGGGGAGAACACGATGACTTGAGAGCACGCACAAGCCATATACTTGAAGCGAAAAGCCATCGAGAAAAGAGGACTTTGAAATGAGTGATAAGGGGAAGACTACGGCCGGTCGCAACGATCGCGTCGCTATCCCTCTCAGCGTGATATGAATGGTCCTGGTGATAGTTTGAGTGCTAATAGCAACTGCTCATGGAACCGGTCTCCGAGGCTGAGGTCTAGGCACCGCCGCAATTTCGCCGCGGGCCAGGACAGCCGACACATGCTGAAGGGCGTTTGACACACGCGACTAATAGCCTTGTGTGAAGCCCTAATAACCGGACGTCGCGGGTTGTGTCCGAGGACGGTCAGGTGAAGTTGGCCGAGGGCCCCATGGGAGAGTGCAGGCGATGCTTCTTATGGATTTGAACGAGGTTCTCCGCTTGTTCCCCGAGTTCATGCCCCCCGCTCTGACGAAGCAAGGCAGATCGAGATGAAGGCTCCTTCCTCGACGGCTTGATTTCGCCAGCCTCCGATTCAACCTTCTCAGCCCGTGAGGTTAAGAGCCGGGAGCCGTTCGGTTTGCGGAATACACACACCGAAGCGAGGAGTCGCGATTCACTGCTGGGCGATTTCCGGCCGGCGGCCCGGGCACAACTACCCGGCCGCCTCCAGCAGCTTCCGCACGGGCTCGCAAGGATGCTCGAAGACGCTGGCCGAGCCGGCCTCCACCGGACAGGAAGCAAGGCACCGGTCGAGGACGGGGTCCACCGGGCACCTAATCATGTCGTGGTCGAAGACGACGCTGTCCTTCTTCACGGTCATCCCGCAGCTCTCGCAGACTATCTGTATCGTCATGAAGTCGCCGTTGAAGGACTTGATCACGTTGGTCTTCGGATGCCGGCACGGCGCCACCGGCTCCGCACCCGCCGTCGGGAGCCCGGGCTCAGCGTAGTCGCCTGCGCTCGCCGGCCCCCTAGGGTCGCTCCGGCCCGTCATCAAGTGTTTAATGGGTTTCGTGGCTAATAAAACATGACCTTCGCCCCTGGCCAGACATCTCCCGCCGTTTCGAAGGGGGTCCAGCCCATCCTCCTTAAATCCGCAACCACCCATTACGGAGACAGGGATGGTCGCAGGTCGAACGGCACTGCTTTCGGCCGTGCTCGTGTTCATCGTCGCCGCCGCCCTGGTGGCCTATTCGGGTTCCCTCAACGGCAACCAGCCGACCAGCGTCACGAAGGCCCCCGACAGGTATGCATCGATACCAAGCTGGGCGCCGAAGTACACTCCCCAGAACGACAGCGACCCCCCGGTGCTCCACTCCAGTCTATGGGAGACCCCCGTCCCGATGCCGGGGCCGATAAACACCGCCGGGGCGGAGGACTCCCCCTTCATAACCCCCGACGGCAAGGAGTTCTTCTTTTTCTTCACGCCCAACCTGAGGATCCCCGCCCAGCAGCAGGTCGGGGACGGCGTCACCGGCATCTGGTGGAGCCACAACGACGGAGGGAGCTGGTCGGAACCGGCCCGGATCTACCTCGGCAGCGACCAGTCTCTTGACGGCTGCGAGTTCGTCCAAGGAACGACGATGTGGTTCTGCTCGGTGAGGGCCGGGAACTACAGGTCAGTAGACCTCTACACCGCGCAGTACGTCAACGGGAACTGGGCCAACGCGAGCAATGCGGGCAGGCTGATCAACTCGGTTTACCAGGTGGGCGAGATGACCATCAGCCCGGACAACAACACAATGTACTACGGGTCGGGCGGGGAGATATGGGCGCTGGACTGGTCCGGCGGCAACTGGACGAACCCGCATCTGGTCCCCGGCGTGCAGATGACCACCGACGAGAACCAACCGTTCGTGACCCCCGATGGTGGCCAGCTCTGGTTCACCGGTGACAGCCAGCTCGGCTATCCTGGACCGGCGGTCTTCCTCTCGTCATGGAACGGGACCGGCTGGGGGAGGCCGACGGAGGTGGTCTCTCGGTTCGCGGGAGAGCCGACGCTAGATTCAGCGGGGAACCTCTATTTCGTTCACCACTTCCTCGACGAGAACGGCAGCCTCGCTGAGGCCGACATCTACGTGGCCTACCGCGTCGCCCAAACAGCGGGGCCAGGGGGCATGCTTCAGCAGGCTGGAGTTCCCATCGCGCCTCCCTGGATGGTGGACCGGGAGCGAGCGATGGAGGTGCCGAACTTCGGCCGGGAGGCGCCTACGACACCGAGCCGGATGTGACGATTGGCGTGAGCTTGGATCTTCGAGAATGTGCCACCTCCCCCCGGAGCTAGGACAGGCAATTTGGCGAAGCCCTCACGTGTAAGAAAACTACTTATACGCAGCAGGCGTAAGTAGATGAACCGTACGCATCGGTCGAATCAGGATATTGGTGAAATTAGCCATGAAAACAAAATCCTGGAAGGTTCTCTGCCTGTTACTCGCTTTATTGTGTGTCTGGTCACCGGTAAGCTTGGCAAGGGCGAGCTCGACGCTGGCACCCAGCTCTAAATTCTCGGTTCCTGTTCCCGCCACAATGGCCTACGATTCGGGCACGGGCGCGATATTTGGGCAGTACAACTCGATAACCGGCGCCGGGGTCGTCGAGGTCATACAAGATACCACTGGCAAGATCCTCGCGAACATAACCGAAGGCACCGCTGCGGGCTACATAGGGGATGTGGTCTACGATTCTGGGAAGGGCCTGGTATTTGCCGCCTATGGCAATGAAGGCTGCTAGTTACGGCTCTACCCCACTGATTTCAGCAATATCGGACAGCAACGACACCCTCGTTGCCACCATAAGCTGGAACACGCCGGGGAACTCGCAATACAACTGGCCGACGCAACCAGTTGGGATGGCTTACGACTCCGGCAAGGGCGAGATATTCGTGTCGGATGTTCACGATGGCAACGTCTTCGTCTTTAATGACAGCACCTACGCCAATGTAGCTACGATCCAGGTTGAAACCTCCGCCGGTGAGATGGTCTACGATCCCGCCAGGGGCGAAGTCTTCGTTGCGAATAGCTACCAAGTCTCCGTCATAAATGACAGCACGAACAACGTCGTCGCCAACATAAGCGTGTCCGCGACCAGTTTGGCCTACGATCCAACCCTGGGCGAAGTACTCGCGTACAACGGCAGCGCCATTTCGGTCATAAATGATGGAAACAACCAGGTGGCGGGAACGATCACCGGAATAACGGGCGGTTCCACGAGCATCGCGTACGATTCGGTCAAGGGCGAGACATTCGCCGGTGCGATAATACAGGATAGCCAGAAACAGGTGGTTGGCCAGCTTCCGGCCGGCACCGGGAGCATAGTTTACGATTCGGGCAGGGGCGAGGTCATCACAACCACATCGGTCGGGCTCGATCTGTTTTCGGACTCTTCGGTGGCAAGCACTTCCACAACTACGGCTCCATCTACGAACCACTACCACCACGACCACATCTGCCACTTCGGCCCAGCCTACGACCACCACATCTTCAGGCAAGAGCGGAGGGAGTGTCCCGGAATTCCCCTACCAGCTCATGGCCGCCGCGGCGTTCACCGCCCTTCTGGCCATCTCCTACCTGGTCGTCAGGGCCCGGACGGGTCCCAAGGTTCGCCTTGGGGGGGAAGGGCCGCGTAAGGCTCACTCCCTTCTCGTTTCAGGGACAAGGGCACGTTAACGAGGCCGAGGCTGACTAGGTGGGGGTCACTTCGTCGAGCTGCACCTGCAAGTTCCTTCACCCCATGTGGGTTCAGTAGCCCTCCTAGGGCGTGGGCTCGGACCTGCGAAAGGTTGCCTTCCACAAAAACAGGTGACACGGTGAAACCGGGTCGGGTCGAAGGGATGCCTTGGATGGACTTGTGCGGCGCACATTAATAGTCGTCGTGGCAGGGGTCCCTAGGGTCTAGTGAGCGAAGAACAGTTCCGAATCTTGGGCCAGAGGGAAGGGACCTCACGCCCCCCTGGCGGTCAAACGGCACACCTTCGCCTACCAGAAGGGAGACATCGTCAAGGTGGACGGCGGGCTCTTCTTCTACGAGGAGGCCCTGGAGCTGGTCAGGCAGCTCAACTCCGCGGACCTTGGGGAACATCTCGGCGCGACCGTCACCATATGGGAGAGGAACGGCTCCCTCCGCATCCTCGCCTTGGGCCTGGTAGCCGTGCTCGTCGTCGCCGTGATCGCGCTCGTTTGAAGCCGCATCGCCGGACCATTAAGGAGGGCCGAGGAGGGGATCCTGTTTCTTGGGCGGGAACCTCGAGCGCAACAGCCCGTCATAGATAAGGAACTTCCCGATCCACAGGGATTTATCACTTCGAGCGCCTGGATGGGAGATTGAAAGGGGGAGCCAAACTGCAACGGGAGGGAAATCGTGATCCCCAGGGCCAAGAGCGGCTGAGAGAAGCCCCACAGGTCGATCAGAGAGGTCGCGGCGTCGAAGGCCAGGAATTCGGGATAACAGGCGATCGGGCCAGGACGAAGAAGGGGAGCAGCATCACGTTCGTCTGGGGGGTGGCGACGTAGGAGCTGAAGAGCCAGTCGAACGAAAAGAGGGCCACCATCATCACGGTCATGCTCCTCCAGTCCCCCTCGGTCTTGACCCCCCTCCTGACCCTGAGGCCCTTGTAGACGATGAGTCCCCCCAGGGCCGCAAAGGTGACGGGAAAGAGGACGTGTCTCAACGGGTCGTAGATCGAGATGAAGAGGGACATCCACGAGCCCTCGACGTACCAGTTCTCCTCGTAGCTTAGGAACTGCGAGACAAAGCTCGGGTTCATCACCACGAACGGAAGATACGCGACCCCGAAGGCGATCAAGGCCCCTCCAAGCACCTTTCCCCTGGCGCGCATGTCCTTGGCGGAGAACAGCAGCCCGAGGGCCGGCACCGCGGTGATCAGGTTGGCGGCCGCGGAAAGCCCGAAGAAGGCTCCGGCGATCCAGGTGCTTCCCGTGAGGAACTTCCTCAACCCGAACAGCGCAAGGAACACGCCGATGATGTACCAGTTCAGGAGCACCATGAAGACGAAGGTCGGGGTGACGATGAAGTAGAGCAGCACCCTCCTCCTTGAGGACTTCAGCCCGAGGATCTCCCCTAGCTTGAACAGCTCGCGAATCGAAAGGAAGGTCGGGATCGCCAGGAAGATCACGCTATAGGAGTAGTAATTCGCGACGAGGCCTTGGCCGGCGGAGATCGGAAAGGATCGCCCGAGGAGGGCCATCGAATAAATGAACATGCCGACGATGACCGGGTATTCGACGAAGACATGGACGTAGGGCAGGGCGAGCGTGCAGAGGCCGGCCGCGCAGAACCTGCTTTGGAACACCGAGACGATGTCGCTGTAGATATGCCCGCCCCCGTAGGGGATGTGTTCCCAAACGCTGAAGACATAGACTACGGCGGCGACAAGATAGACCCATAGCCTCCCCTCCATCGGCCGCAGACGGCGAGATGAAGAGGAGTGTTTCACGACCTGCGCCAGCCCGCTTACTTCCTTCGTCCTATGGGCGAATGGCGAAGGAGGGCGAATCCGCAGCCGATGACCCAGCCGACGGCCAGCGCCAACCTCCATCTGTCTGCATTCATCCTGCCATCTACTATGCCTCTTGAGTTCTTATCTCTAAGCCATAGAACGCCTTGCGCGAGCTTGGACCGGCGAAGAATGGACAGTGGTCAGGGCCACCCTCCTTCTATTCACACCAGCGTAGGATTGCACCTCTTGCGGGAGGACGACGCACAGGGCCCGCGGGGGAAGCCATGGCTGGCCTAGTCGATCGTCGAACCCGCTCAGCCCGAGACCCTCGTTGCAGTTGGATTCATCGGTTCGCATAAATACGATGTTCCGGACCGCCGCTGCTTGATAGTTCGCATGATGCGAAACAACAGAATTAAGGCATTTTCAGTTCTGACAATCGCTCTCTTCGCTCTAGGCCTCCTCGCTCTTCCCACGGCCACGCGGTTCGCCGAGGCTGCCAGTTGCGTCCCCGCCGGGTCAACAGGTCTCACCGCCTCGCTGGTGGCGAGCTCCGGCCAGACCATATCGGGGACGATAGACGCTACCGGCTGCGACGTCGGCGTCTACGTTGGTCCAGGGACGACGGGGGTCCGGATAGTTGGCGCCACAATCACCGGGGCAAATGACCACGGAATCTTCGTGCAAGATGTCTGGGGGATCACGATAAAGGACAACACCGTAACGGGCAACGGGGTCAACCCCAGCAGTGCCATCAATGAGAACAAGGCAATCGAGTTGGTGGGCACGAGCTTCGGTGTGGTCGAATACAACACGGTGTCCCACAACGTCGCCGACGGTGGGATAGGTGTGGCAGACGATGGTGCCATCGACCCCGGAGCGCCCAACCCTGGAAACGTGCGCGGCGGCTCCTTCAACCTGATCGCCCATAACGAAATCGACTACAACCTGTTTGGGTGCGGAATCGTCATTGCCAGCTACAACACGGGCAGTGGGGTCTCGTTCAACTCGGTGGAGGGCAACACGGTCCTAGGAGCGTCCTTCGCGACGGTCGGGACGTACGGACCTGCCGTGGGCGGCATAGTGGTTGCCGCCGACGTTCCGAATTCCAAGGCTACGGGCAACTCGGTGACCGACAACACCATATCAGGGAGTTTGATCCCAGGCGTAGTGGTGCACAGCAACGCGCCCGGCGATGTCGTGACCCTGACCTCTATCCTCAACAACAAGATTAGCTCCAACGGGGACGAGACTGACACTTCCGCCGAGCCGCCGGCCCCGAACGGAATAATGGTGGTTGCCGAGGCGTTCCCCGGCATGCCCAATCCTCCAACCATAACCTTCACCTTTGTCATCCACAACTCTGTCAACAACGACTACTACGGCGTCTGGTCCTATGCAGCACAGCACACCATCGTGGCGGCTCTTTCCGGCAACTCTATCGTCCCGATAGTCATCCAGTAAGGGCCTCCCTGACACTTTTCCTTTTTTCAACTTCGCTACTGCGAAGTAGGGCCAGGGGAGCCTTCCGAGAGCCTGCAAGGGCAAACACAAGAGGGCCAGGAAGGCCCATCATATGCTGGCGTGTAGGTGCCTTCGACTGGGTGCGCGACGCCTGTCATCGAAGCGACCGAGGACTGAACCCGTTTGTTCTCAGATGTGACGTTTGTTGCTGCGCAGCCATTGAGATTCGCAGCCCTGGCATCTACGAGCTGGGGTGATTCGTTGCAGGTACTGACATTCAACTGAACGTTTACGCCCGTCCGCCGTGTGGTGATTTGTGTAGTCGTGCCATGGACGAGTCTCCCTCCAGGATTCCTTGAAAGGAACTGGCAATACATCGCCCCAAAGGCGCCCGCCTGAACGATGACCAGGGAGACCGGTACCACGAACACCCCCCGACCATGACCCGTCGCCATTACGAAATCGCTCATGGCACAGCGTGTCCTCCCTTCAGCAGGAAACAAGCTCGGGCGCCCTTCCTATACGAATCGTCCTCTCCATCTTCCACTGACAATGAAGATAGCGGGCTTGGACCTGCGAAAATGGGCTATGACGCGTCCCGGCCACGAATCTACCGTTCTTCTCTTGGCCGATCTTCGTCTAGAGAAGCCGAGGAACCGGCCGTTCTCTTCACCTTCCCAGACCCCTCGCCCAAGGCTCGAAGGTGGTTGCGGCGACCTCCATAACGCTTAATTAGTTAGTATAACTAATGATTAGAATGTCTAACTAATATGAACCCATCTTCGGAAGAATCCGCCCGGGAGCTGCTGGACGTGGTCCCGGCGGTCATGAGAGACATCCGGTCCCAGATGAGGAGGAGGAGGTCTCCGACCTCACCGTCCCTCAGTTTCGCGCGTTGGGCTTCGTGGACCGCAACGAAGGCTCCTCCCTTTCGGACGTGGCCTCCCACATGGGGCTAGACCCCGTCCACGAGCACGCTGGTGGACGGGCTCATCAGCCGGCGCTGATGGCGGGGAGGAGCATCCTGACGACCGGAGGCGCATAAAGCTGGCCATTACGCGCCAGGGGCACTCCGCCCTGGAGGCCTCCAGGCGTGGGACGCTGGCGTACCTTTCGGAGAAGCTCGGCGGTCTCAGTGACGAAGACAGGGAGGTCGTCGTCCGGGCCATGGAGACCCTCCGTGCGGCCTTCTCGGCTCCTGCCGCCAGGCGCTCGGGAGACGTATGAAAGGATGTCCATAGTCAGGGCAGAGAGCCTCACCCGCCGCTTCGGCGCGCTGAAGGCGGTCGACGACCTGTCGATGCCGTGAAGGCGGGCGAGGTCTTCGGCCTCCTCGGCCCCAACGGCGCCGGCAAGACGACCGTCATCAAGATGCTGACCACGCTGCTCCCCCCACCTCGGGCCAGGCGCCGTGGGGGGGTTCGACATCGTCCGCAGGCCGCTGGGTGCGGGGGATCATCGGCTACGTCCCGCAGATGCTCTCGGCCGACGGCACGCTCACCGGCTACGAGAACCTGCTGATCTTCGCCAAGCTCTACGACATCCCGCGCGCCGAGCGCGAGCCCCGCGTGGAGGACGCCTACGGTTCATGGGCCTGACCGATGCCGGCGACAAGCTGGTGCGGACCTACTCCGGCGGCATGATCCGGCGGCTGGAGATCGCCCAGTCCATGCTGCACCGCCCAAGGTCCTGTTCCTGGACGAGCCGACGGTCGGCCTGGACCCGATGGCCCGGAAGCCGTCTGGGACCGCATGGCGGCTGCGGGAGCGACTACGGCACCACCATCCTCCTGACCACGCACTACATGGAGGAGGCGGACGACCTGTGCCGCGGGTGGCCATCATGCACCTGGGGCAGTGGCAGCCATCGGCTCCCCGGCCGAGCTCAAGGCAGTCCATCGGCGTAAGCGGCGGCGACGCTCGACGAGGTCTTCGTGCATTACGCCGGCTCAGCTCGACGTCCTCGAGAATCGGGGAGACGGTTACCGTGAGACTCGCCGGACCAGACGCACGGCGCGGCGGCTCGGTTAGCCTGGCGCTCCCCGCGGGGCGCGGGCCCCTTCGCCGCCGTCGCGCAGTTCATCGAGAAGACGGTCTAATCGCCGAGGTCGAGGCGCGCAAGCTCCGCCACGACCCCACCGAGCTCGATCACCCGCGCGCTCCAGCCGGCCCTGTGGCTGCTGGTCTTCGGGCAGGTGTTCACTCGCGTGCGGGCGATCCCGACGGGCGATCTGCGCTACATCGACTTCATGGCGCCGGCATCCTCGCCCAGAGCGTGCTGTTCATCGCGATCTTCTACGGCATGACGATCATCTGGGAGCGCGACCTGGGGATCGTGCACAAGTTCCTCGCCTCCCCCACGCCGCGCGCCGCGCTGGTGCTGCGGCAAGGCGCTTTCGGCGGGCATCCGCGGCCTCTCGCAGGCCGTCATCATCTACCTCCTCGCTTGCTCCTGGGCGTGAAGATCAGCTGGAGGCCGCTGCCGCTTGCATGCGTCCTCTTCACCGTCGTCCTCGGCGCGGCGTTCTTCTCCACGCTCTCCCTCATCATCGCCTGCCTTGTGAAGACGCGCGAGCGCTTCATGGGGATCGGGCAGGTGATGACCATGCCGCTCTTCTTCGCCAGCAACGCCATCTACCCCATCTCCATCATGCCGGCTGGCTGCGCGTCTCGCAGTCAACCCGCTCACCTACGAGGTGGATGCTCTGCGGGCGCTGATGCTGGTGGGGGAGGCACCAAACGCGGGTACGGGATCGGGTTGGACTTGCTGGTGCTCCTCGGTGGGATGGTGGTGCTGGTGGCCATCGCTGCGAAGCTCTATCCCAGGGTGGTAGTCTGAACAGGCCGTGCAAGCGACCTTCCCGGACTCATCACCAGGTTCTTCAGCCATCATCCGGGAACGTCTTCCCCTGCGCCCCCCATCAGGGAGAGCACGAATAGGCCTGAGACTGTGGAGGCGGGCGCCAACGTCGTGGCCGGGGGTGGAGCCGGATGGGATACCCAGGGTTGCGGTCAGGATGAGATAGGGAGAGAGGGAGAGGCCGCAACCCCTTTGGGGGACGGCTACGCGGCGGAGAAGATCGCCAGGGTGACGGGAAGAGTGACTGATCGTGGTGTTGCGCCACTGCGGTTGGGTGTCAGAACCCCAAGAAAGCGCGACTCACTTCTGGACGATTTTCGGCCGGCGGTTCGGGGCCTGACGTACCCGGCCGCCTCCTCAGCAGCTTCCTCACGGGCTCGGACGGACGCTCGATAAGACGCTGGCCGAGCCGGCCTCCACCGGACAGGACGTGAGGCACTGGTCGAGGAAGGGGTCGACGGGGCATCTCTGGTCCATGTCGCGGCCGAAGGTCACGCTCTCCTTCCTCCACGGTCATCCCGCAGCTCTCGCAAGTACGATCTGGACCGTCATGAAGTCGCCATTGAAAGACCTTATCACGTTGGTCTTGAGGATGCTGGCACGGCGCCAGGGGCCCAGCACCATCCTTCGGGAGCTCGAGCTCATCGGATTTGCTCGTGCCCGCCGGCTTGCGAGGGTCGCCCCGGTCCTTCATCATGTCTTTGGTGGGTTACGCGTCCAATAAAGATCACCCTCACCGCGGACAACACCTCCCCCAAGGCCAGGGCCGTCATTCCGAGGAGGTCGGGCCAGAAACTGCACTCCTCTCAGCCCCTCAGGGGAACGCCACGAGGAAGATTACCGCTATGTAAAACCCCCTGGCAGTCAAGTTCCAGCCTCGGCATAGAGGACCCCGGCGTGGCGAGCAGGGCCAGTCTGGAAATATACGACAACGGCGGCCTCGTTGTGGACCCCGCAGCGAAGGAGAAAGGCGCGAAGCCCTCCCCAGGTCGTCTCCCCCGGAGGAGGAGTTCGACAGGCGCACGTCGGCGGTGCCGTCGACGGACAGGGGGGATTTGTTGTCGGAGTAGAGGGTGAGCGGAACCGCGTTGTACGACGAATTATAGGGGAAGGGGGTGCCGAACTGGACGCTGAGGTTCGACAAGAGCGCCGGCAGGTATACGGTCTGGTTGTCGAGGATCGACGCCGTAAGGAAGGGGGAGATGTCCGCCTGGATCACCATGCTCAGGCTGACGTTCCCCCCGTTTAGGAGGACGTCCATGCCGGTGCCGGTGTCGAGGACCGCCTGCTCCAGGCGCGCTATCGGAACGCCAAGGCTCCCCGTCTGCCCCGCTCGAAGGTAGAGGTCCTGGGGA
>CAVYVS010000023.1:0-72398 GCA_963772005.1 uncultured Nitrososphaerota archaeon
TATGTTGAGCGTCGTGGACTTTCCTATGCCACTGGGGCCGACGAGCCCTACCACCTCTCCCGCTCCGACTTCGAGGTTCAGCTCTCTAATGACCTGCCTCTCTCCGAAGGCCTTGCAGAGGCCCTTGACGGAAATCAACCCGACCGCTGCCAACCTCCAAGGAACTTGAACGCGGCAAGCACGAGGAACGAAAACAGTATGAGTACCACCGACAGGGCATCGGCGGTCACGAGGTTTCCCTCCATCGCGATGTATATCGCAAGGGGCATGGTCTGGGTGACCCCGGGGAGGTTCCCGGCGAAGAGCAGGGTGGCCCCGAACTCCCCCAGGGACCTGGCCCAGCACATGATGAAACCGGCCAGCACCCCCCTTCCCGCCAGGGGAAGCGTGACCCTGAGGAAGACCCTAGTGTCCGATTTTGTGAGGACCCTAGCGCTGTCGATGACCCTTTGGTTCACCGCTTCGAACGCCGTTTTCGAGGCTCTGAAGTAGAAGGGGGAGGAGACGAAGACTTCTGCCATGATGACGGCCACTAGGGAGCCGGGAAGGATGATGCCCCGGGCAAGTAGTAACTGGCCTACAAGGCCCCTCGGTGCGAACGCGAGGAGTAGGGCGAGGCCGGCGACCGCCGGAGGGAGGACAATGGGGACGTCCACCAGGGTGTCGAGAAAGAGCCTCCCCTTGAACCTCTTCCGCGCCAGAACGTAGGAGCAGGGGGGTCGCTACCAGGAGCACGACGGAGGCTGAGATCGTGGCGGTTATCAGGCTGAGCCTGAGGGGGACGATGATTGCGTCAGAGGTGACTGCCGTGAGAATTTGGCCAGGAGAGGCGTAGAGGAAGACGGCGGCCACGGGTATGGCGATGAAGAACAGAAACACGGCGCAGGCCAGGGCCACCACCAGCGTCTGTATTCTGCTCACGGCCGGGTTCCTACGGGCTTAGGAAGCCAAAGTTGTTAAGGATTTGCTGTCCCTCCGCAGAGGTGAGGAAGCTCACGAACTCCTGGGCGAACTTCAGGTGCGAGGAGGTCTTGATGACTCCGGCCGGATACTGGGCCACGACGTTCACGCTGTCGGGGATGGTGATGAAGTTGATGTTGGCGGCCTGGGCGATGGCGTCCGTCTTGTATACGATGCCCGCGTCCGCCGTGCCGGTGACGACCTTGGTGACCGTCTGCTCCACGTCGGTGTCGTACGAGATGACGTTGGCGAGGACGAACTTGGAGAAGTTGGCGTACTGTGGTCCCACGTAGCTCGGGCTACTGGAGTTTCCCCATGTGGACTGGATGTTGCTCAGGATGGTGAGGCTGTAGGCACCCGCTGGGACCGATTTGTCCTCCAGCTCGACCCTGACCCCGGACTTGGCGAGGTCGGCGATCGACGTGACCTTCGAGGCGGATGACTTGGCCACCATCACGATGAGGGAGTTCTTGGCGAAAATCACCGAGGCGTTGGCGAGCAAGGAAGCGTTCGACACCTGCGTCATGTAGCTCGGCGAGGCGGAGAGAAAGACATCGCAAGGATACCCTTGTGTAATCTGAGTGGCCAGGGTCTGAGAGCCAGCGAAGCTGAACGTCACGTTGGCGTTGTACTTCGCGTTGAACGCCGCGGAGATGTTCTGCATGACGTTCGTCAGGCTGGCCGCGGCGAAGACGGTCAGCTGCTCCGGCGGCTGCGCCTTCGGCTGCCCGTTGGCCAGGTAGGCGTACGGTATGCCCACCACCAAGACTATCGCAACCACCACTATTCCTGCCAGGGTTGAACGCTTCAAGTGTTATCGCCTCACCGAACGACCTGCGGCGTTATATCCCTTGGTAATCATAATTATTTACGCGACCACCGCGTCGGGGTCATCGGTATTCGGTGATCTTCCTCTGGTAGAGCATCTCTTTGATGATGGTGGACGAGCTGACCCAATCCTCCCTCCCGATCTGGAACCCCGAGAGCACGTAGCGGAAGGCCTTCTCGAAGTCGTCGAATATTGTTGGCGTGGAGTTCATCGCAGCCCTGACCGCCTCCCGGACCGTCCAGACCCCAAGGGGGATGAGGTAGCCGGGGTAGACCTCACGGAGGGCCAGGACCGTGGCCTGCCTCCTGACCGCGGCAAGGTACTCCGCAGTGGCGAGGCGGGTGGAATAGTAGCAGCCGCCGGGGGCGGCGTAGGTCGTCCGGCCCCAGAAGGGCTCGTAGTCGCCGATGACGTTGGGAGACCTCCCTCCCTGGTTCCAGGCCGTGTTGGGGAACCAGGCTTCGATCATCTCGTAGCTGTAGTTCGCGGGGATGAGCATGACGACGTACCTGTTGCTGAGGTGGTCGTATCGGAAGACCCTGTAGTCATCGATGGAGGGGTAGCTCTTTATCCTCTCGAGGAGTCTTGACGAAATGGCGCCGTCGACGGCCGTTATGCTCCACCTGGTGGGGACCATCCTGCGGTTGCGCTGGACCCCGAACATGCCCACCGAGAAGGCCTTCTGGATCCTGCTGACGGGAAGGCCCGATTCATAGAGCTGGCAGACAGCCTCAGTGGCCCGCGAGATCTCGGTCGGAGTGCGCCTTCTGTAGGCGCCATTCAGACGGCCCTGGGGAGAAGTCGTATTTCAGCAGGGAGCCGGAGGGGCCGAAGGGCGGGGCGTCCTCGCTCAATGTGATGATGGGGATCGGGGCCTTCTTCAGGAGCATTTCGGAGGCTACCGGCCCCGAGGAGAGCATGAAGGCCTGCATGCGTTCGAGGAGGCCATGGGGGTCTGCGGCGTCACCCACCTTGGCCCTTTCGTTTCCCCTCACCAGCAGGGACCGATATTCCAGTATCTTATCCGAAGTGAATCGGAGCCACCGCTCTGGCGAATCGAAGATGGAGGTCTCGCCCCTGACGGGCGGGAGCATCGGACCGAAACTGACACTCGGGTAGCCAACCGTGCCCACGAAGACGGACGGTGGGGAGTCTCCCACCATTTCGGGCCTCGATCAGCCTGTCGCCCACGTTGCTGTAGATCCTCGCCTTGAGGAGGATGGGACATTCAGGTTTGCCGCATAGTAGCTTGGCCGAGCGACAGGCAAGGCATAGGGCGGACTCGTTGCCCTTCGCTATCGCGACCGATGGCGAGAGCCCGTCCAGTTCAAGGAGCTCCTCTGGGAACGTCCTGGCGGGAATCCTCATCTTCGCAGAGACATCGAGGCGCGATACTTAACGACCCTCGGCCTTCTTCAGGCCCATCAAGATCTTCTCAGGGGTTACAGGGAGGTCGTTCACGGCGACCCCCGAAGCGTCCATCACCGCGTTCCTCACGGCCGGGGCGGGGAGGACGATGGGAGGTTCGGCGACGATCTTGGCGCCGAAGGGGCCCAGCGGTCCCGGCACCTCTACGATGAACGCCTTGAAGTTCGCGGGTATGTCCATCGAGGTGGGTATGTAGTAATCGGCAAGGCTAGGGTTGACCACCTTCCCGTCCTTGTGGAGCAGCTCCTCCATCATCGCATAGCCCAGGCCCTGCACGGTCCCTCCGTAGATCTGGCCGAGGACTCCGGTCGGGTTGACGGCCTTGCCGACGTCATAGGCGGCGTGGACGTCGGTCACCTGGTAGACGCCTGTCTCCTCGTCCAACAGGATCTCCACGATGAGAGCGCCCCAGGTGTACTGGAGATATGGGGTCCCCTGACCGGTCTCCGTGTCCCACGGGGCTGGGGGAGCCATGAAGAAGCCCTCCTCCTTCATCTTCACTCCTCTCTGGTGGGCTTCGGCGGCCAGGGGGGCCCAGCCGACTGACCGGGTGGTTTCGGTCCTGTCGTAGGCGACGCCGTCCTCTATCGTGATCCTGTCCTCGCGGGACCTTCAGAAGGTCGGCGGCCACCAGCTTCAGGCGCTTCCTCAGCCTCTCGGCGGCGATGTAGGCGCGTTCCCTCCTATGACCACGGTCCTAGACGCCACGGTGGGGCCCGTCTCCCTGTGCTTGCTGGTGTCCGGGCGGGCGAGCTTGAACCATGGAGAGAGGGACGCCCAGCACCGAGGCTGCCACCTGGATGACGCCTGTCACGGCTCCCGTGCCGAACTCCGTAAGGCCGGTCCCCATCGTGACCATCCCGTCTCTCCCCACTTCGAGGAGGACGGCGCCGTAGTCGTTCCCTTCGGGGCCGAGGCTGTTTCCATGCATCAAGAGTGCGATGCCCATGCCCTTCTTCAGGCGGCCCACCTGGTTGGCGAATATCTTGCGCTTGTTCCAGTAGTCGCTGGAGGCGATGACCTTTTCGACGCATTGCGGCAGGCCGCAGCTTGCGTCGATCAGGTGGTTGGTTGCGTTGTGCTTGCCGGGAACGAGCATGTTCTTCAGCCTGAACTCCATGGGGTCCATGCCGAGCTTCCTGGCCAGATCCTCCACCTGGCTCTCGATGGCGAATACCGCCTGGGGCCCCCCGAAGCCCCTGAAGCTCCCTGCGTAGGTGTTGTTCGTGTAGACCAGGTAGCTGTCGGCCTTCACGTTGGGGACGTCATACGCGCCGGTGCAGTGGAATATCCCCCTCCCAATCACGAAGACGCCCAAAGAGGCGTAGGCGCCGGCGTCGAGGTAGAGCTCCACTTCGTCCGCCAGGAGCCTGCCTTCGGCGGAGACCCCCGTCTTGTGCCTGATTACGTAGGGATGCCTCTTCGTGTGCATGACCATGGACTCCTCCCTATCCATGGCGCAGTAAACCGGCCTCTTCAGCTTCAGGGCCGCCACGGCCGCGGCGCCGCAGACGTCGTAGGGGGTTTCATCAGACTTGGGGCCGAAGGCACCGCCGGTGACCGCCTGGATCACCCTGACCTTCTCGGCGGGAAGGTTCAGCATCTTCATCAAGGCCCCCCTCGTATGGTGGGGGCTCTGCATGGATCCTATCACCGTGACTGAGCCGTCCGGTGATGGCACCGCCATCCCCACTTCCGTCTCCATGGGCGTGGCGTCCTGGAACTGGGTCCTGAAGGTGTTCTCGAGTATCACCGAGGCGCCGGCGAAGCCCTTCTGCACGTCCCCCTTCCTGATCTTCATCTGCTTGGCGACGTTCCCTCCTTCGTGGACCTTCACGGAGTACGGCTGCATGGCCTCCACCGGGTCGAAGACCGTGGGCAGGGGGTCGTAGGTCACCTTGACGGCCTCCGCTGCCTCGCGGGCGACTCCCTCCGTCTCCGCTATGGCTGCTCCGATGATGTCCCCCGTGGACCTCACGACCCCATTGGAGAACAGGGGCCTGTCGGGGAGGACGGCGGCGGACTCGTTGATGCCCGGAATGTCCCTCCAGGTGATGACGTCCAGGACTCGGGGCATCGCCCTGGCGGCGCTCACGTCGATGTCCCTTATGGTGGCGTGGGCCGCGGAAGAATGGAAGAGCTTGGCGTGGAGGGTGCCCCTGACGAGCATGTCCCCGGTGTATATCGGCCTCCCCAGCACCTTCTCCAGGCCGTCGACGCGGGCCAGGGACTCGCCCACGTAGAGGAGCTTCCCCTCCTCGTCCTTCTTCTTGATCCCCTTCACGAAGTCGGAGACGTCGCTCATTGCTTGGTCGCCTCCGAGGCCTCCTGGATTGCTTGGATTATCGGATAGTAGCCCGTGCACCTGCACAGGACCCCGCTTATGCCAACCTTGATCTCCTCGGCCGTGGGCTTGCGCTCCGGGCGAAGACGTCCTTGGCGGCCATGAGCATGGCAGGGGTGCAGAAGCCGCACTGGGCCGCGTTGTACTTGAGGAACTTGTCTTGTAGGACCTTCATCTGGGGGTCTTCGGCTAGGCCTTCGACGGTCGTGATGCTGGCCCCCTGCACTGGGCGGCGAGGACCAGGCAGGAGTTGACGAGCCTGCCGTTCATGAGGACGGAGCAGAGGCCGCAGTCTCCGGTGCCGCATCCGTCCTTGACGCTCTTCAGCTCGAGTCGGTCCCTCAGGATGTAGAGGAGGGAGTCCGTCGAGTCGACGTGGAGGGAGCGCTCGACGCCGTTGACTGTCATCGTCACGAAGTGCTTGGACAAGTGGATCAGCTCCCCCTGACGCGGAATGCGCAGAGCTCGAGGAGGCGCTTGAGGTAGACCTTGGCCACCTCCAGGCGGTACGCCCCCGAGGCCCTGAAGTCGTCGGTGAGGGATAGCTCGGAGGAGAGCGCCTCCTGGGCGAGGGCTATGGTCTCAGACGTAAGCCTCTTCCCCGCCAGTAGCGATTCGGTGGAGGATGCCCTCTGGGGTATCCTCCCGGCGACCCGGTTGAGGGCGACGCGCGCCTCCTTGAGGGTCTCCCTGTCGCCCTCCATGGTCATGACGACGGCCATGTTCACCAGGGCGATTATCAAGATGTTGCGCCTTCCCATCTTCTCGTAGGCCGAGGCGCTGTTGGGCTTGAGGGAGGGGACCTCCACCTCGGAAAGCACTTCGCTGCTCTTCCTGAAGGTGGTGCGCTTCCCCATGATGAAGTCCTTCAGGGGGATGGTCCTCTCCTTCTTGGCGCCGGAGAGCCTCACCCTGGCGTCGAGGGCGAGGAAGACCGGGATCAGGTCCTCTGATGAAGTGGCCGAGCAAAGGTTCCCCCCGAGGGTCGCGACGTTGCGAATCTGTGGGTCGCCGAACTTGCGGGCGGCCTCCCTTACCAGCTCCAGCTCCTTGCCCAAGAGCGGCGACTCGAGCAGGTCGCTCACGGTTGTAAGGGCCCCGAACTTGAGGAGGCCGTCCTCGGAACGGATGTAGCGCAGGTCCCTTTCAAGTCCCGAAATGTCGAGGAGGTTGACCGCCGAGAACTGGCGCCTCCTGAGGCGAGGGAGAAGGTCGGTGCCCTTGGCCAGGATGTAGGTCGTCTCGCCGTAGTCCTCGAGGTAACCGAGGGCATCGGCCAGGTCCGTTGGGACGTAGATGTCGTAGGCCTTCATCTTGCTCAACCTCCGGCAACGGTGGGCACGAAGAGGACGACGTCTCCGTCCCTCAGTCCGAAGTTCGGCGTATCCTTTAGGCGGTGGGCTACGCCGTTGTGATAGACCATGGAGTAGGTCCTGGGACGCCCCTGGGGGTCGTAGAGCGAGGCCCTGAATTCGTCTCCCAACTTGTGCGACATAACCTCAATGAGGCCCCGAAGGTCGCTGGCCTCCACCTCCAGCTCGCTCTTCGCGGAGCTGGGGATCAGGTCAAAGAATAGTCTGACCTTGATCTTTGCCAAGTTGCTTTTCTTGTCTGAAACCGCCCTTCCCGATAAAAAAACCTTTGCAGGTTTAGGGGGCGACGTAGCGGGGACACAAATCTTATACGATGACGACGGGAGCCTCTAATCGCCGACCATTCGAAGCGGGGCCCGTCTCTAGCCTGGATCAGGATGGCAGCCCGCGAAGCTGTTGATCGAGGGTCCAAATCCCTCCGGGCCCGCCATTGCTCGCACCTAGAGAGCAGCTTGGAGAGCGAGGGGAGTTGGCAACAGGTAACGAATGGGCGGGGCCACAGGCATTCGGTTGGTCGTTGAGGTTCTGGTACACGGGAATAAGGGTCAGGGACCTGGAACGGTCGTCGAGGTTCTACGCGGAGGTCCTGGCGATGAAGGAGGTCAGGAGGGGAAAGATGCCACACGGCGGGACCTACGTGGGCCTCAGGTTCCCCGGGGGAGAGAACGAGCTCGAGCTGAACTACTATCCGAAGGGGACCAGATCCGCGACCAGGTACGCCAAGAGAGAAGAGCTCGACCATCTTGGATTCGTCGTGAAGGACGCGAAGAAGGCATTCGAGGAGCTCGTGGCCAAGGGGGCAACGCCGGTCATCGGACCGGGGGAGACGAAGGATATGGAGCTGCATGTCGCTGACCCCGACGCCATCTGGATCGTGCTGTGCCAGTCCTCCTAGGCCTTCACAACCTGGATGCCGTAGCTCAGGAGTCGCTCCCCCGGAGGGTCGAAGAGGAAGTCCCCCCTGAAGCTTTCCCCCCTAAGGAGATAGGGGAGCCAGTGGCGGTCGTCTTCCCACATCTCGTCGTAGGGGATGTCCTGCAGCGAGAACCATCGCAGGTCCCCCTCGTCGCTGGCCCTGACGTCGCCGCTGAACTCCCTGGCGGAGTAGACATGCACGAGCCAGTCCTTGCTGGGGTCGTCGCCGAACCTGAAGTACAACGTCCCGTGGGCTCTCGGCGAAGGGATGTCCAGGCCCGACTCCTCTCTGACCTCTCTCTTCACGCAATCGATGGGAGTCTCTCCGGCCTTCATCTTCCCGCCGGGGCCGTTCCACTTCCCTCCCCCGAAGCGACCTTCCGCCTTGAGAAGGAGGAGGACGTCTTCACCGCGGAGGATGAAGCACAGGGTGGCCTCGGTGGGCATCTATCCGACCTGCCTCTCTCGGGACGGACATGCTTTATACCCTTCCGTTACGCAAAGCATGGCGAAGGGCGCTCATGGACGACGAGGAAGAGGTAAGCCGGAAGATAGCCCGTCTAGCCCAGGCGGAAGGGGAGGGAGGGTACGGAGCCATGGCAGAAGAAACGATACGGAAACGCCTAGAGTGGTACATGAGGAACGAAGGGCGCCTAGACCTGGAGGGAACGGACGTGCGCAAGGCCTACACCCTTCTCCTTCTGCGGTACCTCGCCCTCGAGCCTTCGGAGGTCCCGGTCATTTACGAAGACGAGACCAGGATCGTCTGGAGGTCCTTCAATCCATGCCCACTCCTCGAGGCATGCAAGAGGCTTGGGCTCGACACCAGAATGGTGTGCAAGTCCCAGGAGCCTGCAGCCCAGGCCCTAATCGAGAAGGTCAATCGGAACCTCAAGTTCAGCCGCAACTACGATCGGATTAGGCCTCGATCTCCATACTGCGAAGAAATGATAGAGTTACCCTAGGCCTGCCCGCGCACCCCCTGCGGCGGGCGGTGGAGATCGGGTGATGCCGGGCATCTACTTTGCTGCGGCGTTGGCGGCGGCGCGTTTGGCCATCTCAGTCATGATGGTGGCCGGGATGTTGGGCCGCAGGCGGACGAGGGCTTCAAATGACCAGGCGGTGAATGCGGCGCAGCGCGCGGGGGTCACCGCAACGACGTCCGCGGTCCTAGGCTGGTTGTCGAGGACGGCCATTTCGCCAAAGAACCCGCCCGGGCCAATCTCCGAAAGGACCTTGCCCTTCCGCCTTACCTCGGCCTTCCCGGAGAGGACCACATAGAAGCCTATGCCGAGCTCGCCTTCGCTGACTATCGTCTGCCCGGCCTTGAAGGAGATGTCGTGTCCCAGCTTGACCGCGATGCTGAGCTGCTTCTTCTTTAGCCCAGCGAACAAAGGGACCGAGGCCAAGGCGACGGCGAAATCTGGCTGCGCTCCTACTTCTTTCATCAGTGAAAGTGACATAAGTGGAAATTTAAACGCATCGACCATATCGCCGTCTCTCAAGGCCGAGCGGCCCGGCTGAAGGCGCCTCCCGGAACGCAACCGCCACCCAGCTGACGGGTCACGGATAAATAGCCTCGGCGGCCAGAATCAACACAGCGTGAAGACAAGATCGCTCTGCGCAGTCGCTCTCGTCCTGGTCTGCTTGGAGCTGTTGGGTCCGATGCAGCCTCTCCCCGCGATGGCGGTCACGCACCCCGTCGAAGGCGCGCTCGTCAATGCACAGCAGGTGGGAGGGCTTCAGGCGATGTCCGGTGCGGTCTCCGACAGCGGAGGAGGGTATCAGATCAACCAGAGCCTCGGCCCTGGGACTTACAACGTCACAGCGGGGGCCTTTGGCTATCTCAGCTCCTCTCGACTGGGAGACGTCAATTCGACCTCCGACGTTCAAAGGCTCGACTTCGACCTTGGCCGATCGGGACTGATATGGGGGAGGGTATTGGGCTTCGATGGGAATCCCATCGTGGGGGCCGTGGTCACGCTGGAGAGCTCCACCTCTGGGTCCACCGTGGGGGCCACCTACACCGATGAGAACGGCTCCTACTTCTTCGCCGACGGGATAGCGACGGGGAACTACATCGTCTCCGCGGACTTCCAGTTCCCGTTCGAATACGGAGCCTCTCAGGTGCTCCTCGGCGGGAACTACAGCGGGCCGACCTTCTCGTACCCCGACGCCCCCTACATGGTCCCCGGGTATCTTGGATTGTCCTCCGGGTACGTGAGCGTCGCGAACGGCACATCCGTAGAGGCCCCCGAACTCGTCCTTCTGAAATCCGGCGTCATCACGGGCTCGGTGACCGACCAGCAGGGCCGCTCCATAGCCAATGCTGCACTAGAAGTGACGTCGACGAACGAGCCGCCTCACTTCTACATAACGAACTCGACGGGGCAGTTCACCGCGGCCTACGACCTGACCGCGGGAACGTGCAACGTCACACCAGTCGCCCTTGGCTACGCGGGGAGCACGTCCACCGTGACGATGAGTGCCGGAGGAACGGCCAACGTCTCCATCCAGATGTTCCAGTCGGCGACGGTGAAGGGGAGGGTCACTCGGTTGAGCGACGGCACCCCCATCCCAGGAGCCTTCGTGGACCTCAAGTCCCTGGATGGGGTATACAATCAGGTCGCAGCCACCGGGAGCGACGGCAGCTATGCGATTTCATCCGGCCTCGGACCGGATTCGTACAACCTCACCCTCACGATGGGCACCCAGACTCTCGCCTCTATGGCCCTAAACCTCACAGCGGGTCAGGCCGCGAGCCAGGACCTGGCCACCGACGTGTTCTTCCTTTCGGGGACCGTAAGGGCCAACAGCACAACGGGCCCTGGCGTTCCCTCTGCCGACGTCTCGTTGACGTATTCGGGCCCGTCGGGCAGCGCATCTTATGCCTCGAGCGATGCGCAAGGCGTCTACAGGCTCGTCGTCCCGGTGGTCAACGGCACGGGGGGCGAGACTGCCCAGGCGACCTTGACGGCTAGCGCATCCGGCTTCAACGTAACGAGCCTCTCCCTGAACCTCACCATTGGCACCGACGCGTCGAAGGACTTGGTCCTCATCCCCGCGGCTTCCGGACAGGGCGGGGCGCCATCTGCGACCATAACGGGGACCGTCGACGGAGAGGACGGGCCAAGCCTGCCGCTTTCGACCATGCTATGGAACGTCTTCGACCCGGCCGGCGCCTACTCGGTGGAAATCAACGGCACGGGGGTGATGCTAAACGTGCTGGGCAATTCCGCCCAAGGCATGCTCTCCATGGTGGTCGCAGGTCCAGCCGGGACAACGGGGCAGATGACGATCTACCTGCCGGCTTCCTACTATTCGGGACCGTTTGCGGTATCTTCCAGCCTTGCAGAGACCCCGACGGTCGTCTCCCAGGGGCTCCAGGGGAGCCGAGATGCAATCACCCTCTCCTACGCTCAAGGCGTCCAAACGCTGACGTTGACGAAGTCCGTTCCTGTGCCTGAGTTCCCCGGAGCGCTCGCCATGGCCGCGGTCGGCGCCGCCTGCGCCGTGGCCTTGTTCTGCGAGAGAAAGCTTAGGACTTCCGACCCTGGCTCGCCACCCGGCGGGGTCCTCCTCTGGGACTGAAGGGCCGCCCCGCGCCCCGGGCCCTACCTTGAGCCTATGCGCCTGGCGGCGTCGACGTCGCCCTTCCTCATGAGCATCGCACGCCGGACCCTGGCCATCGCGATCTCTTCGGCCACGGCCCGCATCGACCTGCCCGTGCCGAGCACTTCTTGGATGACGACCTCCGTGTTCTTGGAGATCTTGTACTCGATCAGGTCGAAGGCCTCCTTCTCGGTCCCTCCCTTGTACTCCACGAACGAACCGATGACGCCGCCGGCGTTCACCAGCAGGTCGGGAAGGACCCAAACACCTGCCGAGTGGAGGGCCGCGTCCGCCTCCTTTGTTGTGGGTATGTTGGCCGCCTCCACGACGATCCTCACCTTGGAGGCGAGGAGTTCCTTCACCGTGTCGCCGTTGATGACGTCAGAGGTCGCCGCCGGGATGAAAATGTCACAGGGCACCTTGAAGACCTCTTCGCGATCTGCCTTCTGATACGAAGGGATGCTCGCGAGCACCGGCTCGCGGTTCGATTGCTTCATCTCGTTGAGTATCTTCGGTACGTCCAGCCCGCGGGGGTCGTTCATTGAGCAGCTGACGTCGGAGACGCCGACTATCTTGAAGCCCATTTCGTCCAGGAACTTCGCCGTGAAAGAGCCGACGTTCCCGAATCCTTGGACGCAGACCCTGGCCTCCTTGGGGTCGAGGTTGAACTTCTGCAGCTTGTTCAGGAGGTCGACGGCCAGGTTCGTGGCGTGGGCCACGCCGTATCCTGTGGTCCCCAGTTCGTGAGGGATCCCTCCTATCTCCGAAGGCTTCCCGGTGCAGGCCCTCATGTCCCCCACTTCGTGGGCGAACACGGCCATCTCGAGCTCGGTGGTCCCCATGTCGGTGGCGCCGACGTACTGGTTGGGGACGTAGGGCTTGATGGCCCTGGCGAATGCCCTCACCCAGGCCGCCCTGTCTGTCTTTGACGGGTCCCCGCGGATGCCGGCCTTAGCGCCGCCGAAGGGCAGGCCAGCGAGGGCTACCTTCCAGGTCATGACCCTCGACAACCTGAATACCTCCAGGGGGGTCACTGAGGGTGAGTATCGTATTCCTCCCTTTCCCGGACCGCTGGCGGTGTTGTCTATCACGAGCACCCCCTGCATGCCGGTGTCAGGGTCGTAGACCTGGACGACCTTTTCAGGTCCCCATTGCGTCTCCCATGCTCCAGACGTCTATGTCCTGAAGACGCTCCGTCTGAACCGAAGGGGCCTTCGAATCGCTCATCAGATCGCGCCGGCGTCTAGGGCGGATGATTCCATATAAGCGCTTCCAGATGCACCGCCGGTCTCTCCCCCCTGAGGGGACGGGACGGTCACGCCCGACGGCGAAGTCGGCTCCGCCCCTGAGGGCGGGGTTTGGTGCCGCCGCCCCCTCCGCCACGCCGCGTAAATGGCAAGGCCGACGAAGACGGCGACCATCCAGGCATAGACGAAGCCTATGAGGTCGTATTGGACGGTTATCGCTTCGAGGAAGGCCGCGAAGAACAGGAGCATCATCGCCAGAACCACAGACGCGACCGCCCGGTTGAGCTCGGCTCGAAACCTCCTTTTGGGGATGGCGTACACGAGCAGGAGGCTCTCGGCCACCGCAACTGCATATGCGGAGAGCTCAATCCAGGAGTGCGGCGAGAGGAAGGTTGTTATCAGGAGGAGTGGGGCCGGTATTCCGGAGGAGGCCGCCAGGGCCGATATCACCTGCCCCGTGGCCAGGGTCACCGAATAGAACTTGATCCAACCGGTGATGGGGATGAACTCGAAGACGGCGATTCCGGCGTTGTTCAGGAAGATGTCGATGGCCTTGAGCGCCAGCGGCTCGTTCTCGATCTCGGTGAGAATCCCCTGGGTGCCGTTGAGGATCGAATCAGACTGGCCGGCCGTGAGAGGGGTGGCCGAAACGACGGTGAAGAAGGCAATTTCGACCACGAAGACCACCAGCACCAGGACTAGCCATTGCCTGTCGAAGAACCGCTGCCCTGGAGGGAGCAACGAAATATCGCCTCGCGGCCGCCCTATTTCTTCTCATCGGTGGTTGCCCTCCAGAAGGCGAAGCCCTCCCTGTTCTAGTGCTTTCCGCAGGTGTTCTACCGGTTAGACGCATAGACGATGGCGGGAATGGGGGTGGGGAACTCGGCATGGTCGATGACAGCAGGGACCAGCGCTCCTTGAAAACGGGGATTCCTCCAATCATTTTACGACAACGTTTAATTCTCGTACCTTTCGGGTCGGTCATGTGTCGTCCCCACGAATGGTCAACCATCTCCTCCACCGGCAGCATTGTTTCCGTTGAGCCGGGTTGGCTGCGCAGGGAGGTGTAGGCTAGTTTGGGGCTCCTGGGAACGGCTCTGCTGATCGTCTCGGTGGCCGTCACGATCATCTTCTTCGCCTATGGGTTCAACATCTTCTACATGCTGAGGCTCTCGAAGAAGTTCCGGCAGCCGAAGCCCCAGGAAGGCGGGAAGCCGACCATAGCCATCCATCTCCCCATCTTCAACGAGAGGTACGTGGCCGAGAGGCTCCTGGCCGCCTGCGCGGGGACGGCCGAGATCTATGGAAAGGACAAGGTGCACCTATCGGTCCTGGACGATTCCGACGACGAGACCACCGCGATCCTTGAACGCCTGACAGAGGGCTACAGGGCGCGCGGCTTCAACTTCGACGTGCAGCACAGGGAGGACAGGTCCGGCTTCAAGGCCGGCGCCCTCAACGCCGCGCTGGCCAAGGCCAACGAAGACTTCGTCGTCGTCTTCGACTCTGACTTCCTCCCCCGGGCGGACTTCTTGGACAGGGCGGCGGCCTATGTGACAGCCGACGACTCCCTGGGTGTGGTGCAGTTCAGGTGGAGCTACACAAACAGGGACTACAACTGGATCACCAAGGCGGTCTCCATCGGGATGGACGCCCACTTCATGATCGAACAACCGGCAAGGTGCGCCGGCGGCCTATTCCTCAACTTCAACGGCAGCGCCGGAATAATCCGTACAAGGGCGCTGAAGGAGTCAGGGGGTTGGCAGTCGGACACGCTGGCAGAGGACCTGGACGCCAGCTACAGGATGCAGCTCCATGCACTACAGGATACAGTTCGTCACAGACGACGTCCCCTGCGAGATTCCGCCCACGGTGGCCAGCTTCAAGAGGCAGCAGGGAAGGTGGGCCAGGGGTAGCCTGCAGGTGGCGAAGAAGTCCTTGCCCAGGCTTCTCAGGGACAAGGGAGTGACCCTCCGGCAGAAGGCGGAGGCCTTCATCCACCTGACCTATTACTCGGTCCACCCGCTCATGTACGTCTCGTTCCTCTTGGCGGCCCTTGCGGCCACGTTCAACATTGACTCCATCAAGATCGTGATACCCTCGCCCGCCCAGGTGGGCGAGGCCACCTCGGGCGGCCTGGCGGGCGTATCCTGGGTCACCCCAATCTGGGCCATATTCACGTTCTCCATCCTCCTGTGCACCTCAGCGGCCTGGATCTACTACATAGTGGCCATGAGGAGGCAGCACATGAGCGTCCTGCGGAACTGGCGGTCGCTTCTGGCCCTGGGCTTCCTGGGCTACGGGATAAGCGTGAGCAACACCATCGAGGCCGCCAAGGCCATCCTGCTGAAGGAGAGCGGCGTCTTCAAGAGGACGCCGAAGTACGCCGTCATAGGGAAGGACGGCACCTGGAGGGACAAGAAGTACCAGGTCCCCCTAGACTCCACGTCGCTCGTCGAGGCGCTGAGCGTGATCCTGGCCGCCGTAGCCATAGGAAGGGCGGTCGCCTTCAACAACCTGGGCATAATCATCATCCTCGGCGTGTACGCGTTCGCCTACATCTTCGTCTTCTCCACCACCATCTCCCAGAGCGGGAAGGAGACGGTTCCTCCGCCGATGGCTGCCGTAGCCTATTGAGGCTCTATGGTCGCCGGGGGCTTGTTGGTGACCGCGTAGGCCACCATTGAAACCTCGGGTATCCTGTTGGTGATCTTCCGGCTGACCGAGTCCAAGAGGCCGTTGGGAAGCCTGACCCAGTCCGCAGTCATTCCATCCTCAGAAGTGACGGCCTTGAGGGTGACGAGGTAACCGTCGCGGCGCGAATCCCCGGTCACGCCCACAACCCTGTCGTCGCCCACTATGGCGAACGCCTGCCAGATCCCCTCCAGGAGGCTGGCTGATCGCAGCTCCTCCTCGAAGGCGGCGCTTGCCTCCCGGCAAACCCTGAGCTTCTCCGCGGTCACCTCCCCGATGATCCTCACCGCAAGGCCCGGGCCTGGGAACGGGTTGCGCACGAGGAACTCATGAGGCATCCCCAACTCCGCGGCGATCCGTCGCACCTCGTCCTTGTAGAGCTCCCTGAGCGGCTCCAGGAGCTTGAAGGGCAGCCCCTTCGGAAGGCCGGCGACGTTGTGGTGAGCCTTTATCCTGGACGCGGGGCCGACAGTCGAAGCGCTCTCGATGACGTCTGGGTAGAGGGTCCCCTGGGCCAGCCACTGGAACGGGCCCTCCTTGGCGTTGAACTCCTCGAACACGCGGGCGAACTCGGCCCCTACGACGAGCCTCTTCTTCTCGGGCTCGGTCACCCCTTTCAGGGCGCTCAGGAAACGACCGGTGGCGTCAACGTGGGAGACCTTCAGCCCGAGGACATCTCGAAGCGTGTGAAGCACTTCGTCCTTCTCGCCCTTCCTCAGCAGGCCGTGGTCAACGAAGAGACAGGTCAGGTTCTTCCCTACGGCCCGGGAGACCAGGACGGCGAGCGTGGAGGAGTCCACTCCCCCGCTGACCGCGCACAGGACCCTGTCCCCGCCCACGGCCTTGCGTATCTCTTCGACCTCGGTCTTCACGAAGTCCCCAAGGGTCCAGGTCTTCCGGCATCCGCAGACGTCGTACACGAAGGAGGCCAGGATCTGCGATCCATACTCGGTCTGGCTGACCTCGGGGTGGAACTGTATTCCGAAGACCCTCCGCTTCCTGTCTTCGATGGCAGCGAAGAGGGAGTTGTCAGACGTGGCCGTCACCTGGAACCCCTTGGGCATCTTGGTCACCTGGTCCCCATGGCTGGCCCAGATGCGGCTCCTGGAAGGGACCCGCTGCAGGATGGAGGAGCCCGCGCGGACCTTCAGGGTGGACTCGCCGTACTCGCTCTTCAGGGCAGGCTTGACGGCGCCCCCGAAGAGGTGGGCTATGAGCTGGTGGCCGTAGCATATGCCCAGGATGGGAAGCCCGAGGGTCAGGATTCCGGGGGACGGCTTGGGGGAGCCCCTTGCGTAAACGCTGGCCGGGCCGCCTGAAAAGATGAGGCCCTTTGCTCCGCTCTGCCTCACTTCGCTGGTGGGAATCGAAAACGGGACCAGTTGGCAGGGAACTTCTAGCTCCCTCACCCGGCGGACGATGAGATGCGCGTATTGTCCTCCGAAGTCGAGGACCAGTACCCCACCCTGGGCAGGCTTCATATGGGGAAGCCGGCTCGACACGTATTTAAGCGTGGTTCGGAGCGAGCTCGACATGGACTGGCTCGGCACGGTCAAGGAGGACCTTCTGAAGGCCTCAATCGTCCAGATAAAGCAGGCCGACAGGGTTTACGACTACATAGTCAACCCTCTCAGCTCTGGCGTCCCCGAGATACCCAGCCAGGCGTTGTGGGGCTGTGGCTACGAAGTCGCCAGGATCCTTAACCTCAAGGGCGCAGACAAGATAATGGCCCCCGAGGCCATGGGCTTCCACATCGCGACGGCGGTGAGCATGGTGACGGGACTTCCCATGCTGATGATCCGGAAGCGCCCCTACCACCTCCCGGGCGAGGTGGCCGTCACAAAGAGGACGGCGTACGAGGAGAGCGTGATGTACTTGAACGGCGTGAAAGCGGGGGACAGCGTCGTCCTGGTGGACTCGATAATCGCCACGGGGGGGACGCTCCTTCCGATCATAAAGGCCCTCCAGGGGATGGGGGTGGTCGTTCACGATGCCGGGGTTGTGATAGAGAGAGAAGGCCTGGACGGGGTGGCGCTCATCGCCAGGGAGACAGGGGTGCGCGTGAAGACCCTGCTCAAGGTCGACATACTCAACCACAAGGTCAGCATCAGGGAGCCCTAGGCCGGGCCCGCTCTTTGGCGGCTTCGGATATAGGACGTCACCCAGAAGGACCTCCGGGCGATCCCTGCGTTCCTGACCTGAGGCAGGCTCAGGACGAAGTATGAGACTCCGGCCACGAAGAGGAGCTGGATCACGTTGAACAGGAAGGTGAAGCCCAGGACCACTTCAAGGGCGTTGGTGTTGGTGAGGGTTATGCCCACCAGCTTGAGGGAGCCGCTGACGAAGCCCACTATCCCCGGCACCGTGTAGAAGAAGACTATCACCAGGTAGTTGGCGAAGGTCATGGCCACAGCCCTGGTGATCACTCCCATGGAGGTTCCATGCCGGCAGCCTTCCCATGGTTGGGCTCCTGCTCCTGGACACGAGCGAAGTCCCCAGCCACATTCCGGCCAGGGAGGAGAGGATGGCCACCAGCTTCAGGGGCGGGCCGACGGGGAGGTTCTGGCCCACCACCCAGAGGGTGGCGAATTCGACAAAGGAGGCGGTGACCGCAGGGGACGGGGCCGAAGATGTAGAAGGCGAGGAGGATGGCAATCTCCCCCAGGTCGAACTGGAGGTACGGGATGATGGGGAAGTTGACGGCCCATGGCCTGCGAGATGGTGGTGAGCACCACGGCGAGGGCGCCGAAGACGGCACCGCCGATGAGGAGCTCGTTCTTGCTGCGGAGGCCGTTGTCCATGTCGTTTGTAGTTACTGGCTTACTGGTATTTAGACATTGGTGGTATTAACCATTTAAGTAGTAGATGCCCCTTCACATGGCGCGGTCGACGGCCATTTGGTCAAAGTCAAGTACGCAAGGTCGCCCTACTTCCCGACCCTGGTGGAGCTCCTGCTCCTCGGGGCGAAGAGCAGATTCGTGGGCCTCACGACGGAGGACTTGGCGGAGGAGCTGGGTAAGTCTCAGCAGGCGGTCTCGCAGCACATGATCCAGCTGGAGAGGCAGGGCTACATCGAGAGGGAGAAGGATGGGAGGCGGTTTAACGTCAAGCTGACCGAGAAGGCGGTGAACGACCTGACTTCGTACTACCTCATGCTGAGGAGCGTCCTCGAGGAGGCCCCCGACATATACGAGTTCGACGGAGAGCTGTTCACCGGCCTGGGAGAGGGAGCCTATTATGTGAGCATGGGTGGCTACACCAGCCAGTTCAGGGAGAAGGTGGGCTTCGTGCCGTACCCGGGGACCCTCAACATCAGGTTGGACTCAAGGACCAACAGGATCCAGGTCGAGCAGCTCAGGGCGAAGCCCGGCATACTCATCGAAGGGTTCCAGGACGGGACCCGCTCCTTCGGGGCCCTTAGGGTCTTCCCGGCCCTCATCGAGGACGAACGGGGCGGCATATTGGCCATCGACAGGACCCATTATGACGTGTCAGTGCTGGAGGTCATAGCCCCCAAGAACCTGAGGGACGCCCTGGGGCTCAAGGACGGCGACAAGGTGTCCGTGAAGGTCTTCCTGCAGTCGCCGGCCCCGAGGCCTGCGTAGGGATGCGGCGCCCGGTGCCCGGGAAGAGGCCTCCCTATCCCATAAGGGAAGCCACTGTCGAAGACGTAGGGGTCCTCGTTCAGCACAGGCACAGGATGTTCGAGGACATGCGCCCGAGGGCGGCGGAGGAGCACAGGAGCGGGGACAGGATCTATAGGACGTGGCTGGGGGAGAGGTTGGAGGACGGCCGGGCGAAGTTCTTCGTGGCCACCAACAGGAGGGGTTCCATCGTGGCCAGCGGAGGGGTCTGGCTGAGAGAGGTGCAGCCCCGCCTGAGCGACAGGGGAGGGGCCCTCTCCATACATCCTGTCGATGTACACGGAGCCTGCCTACAGGAAGAAGGGGCTGGCCACCTCCATCCTGGAGAAGGCCGAAGAGTGGTGTCGGGAGGAGGGTTACGGGCATGATGACCCTTCATGCGTCCGCCATGGGGAGGGGGCTGTATTCCAGATTGGGCTGGGAGCGCGGCTGGGAGATGTACAAGGAGCTGGGCGACGTAGCCGGAAGCGCCGCTTCTGGGCGCGGTCGCCACTCTTAAATAACGGCCTATTCGGTAGCTTAGATGTCAGCCGCACGTAAGAACGTACACGTTATCGACCATCCGCTGGCACAATCCATTCTCACAGATCTAAGGAACAAGGACACCACCCAGATCCCGTTCCGCAAGGGCCTAGTCAAGCTGGGCCGCCTGATGGCGTTCAACATCATACAGTCCTTCCCCACGAAGGCGGTCGAAGTGGAAACCCCCATGAAGGTCAAGGCGAAGGGCATCGTGGTCCCCGACATGGAACACATCGTCATCATCAACGTGCTGAGGGCCGCCACCGCCCTGGTGGAGGGGATGCTGAAGTCCTTCCCCTACGCCAGGCTGGGCGTCCTGGCGGTCCAGAGGGTCGAGGAGAAGGAGGGGATAGAGAACGTCAAGCCCGTCAAGTTCTTCGTCAAGATCCCCAAGTTCACGAGCGAGGACACGGTGATAATCGCCGATCCGATGCTGGCCACGGGCGGGACCCTGCTGACGACGATCGCAGAGGTCTACAAGCTGGGGAAGCCCAAGAGGCTCATCCTGACCTCGGTCATCTCCTGCGACTACGGCGTCGACAAGGTCACCAAGGCCTATCCTGAAGCCGAGCTCTATACGGTAGCCATCGACCACGAACTGAACACGCACGCCTACATCGTGCCAGGGCTGGGGGACGCAGGGGACAGGTCCTTCGGCTAGAAGCGGTCACCGGTCATTTTTGTTTAGTAGCCTGCTCAAGGGAGGATATCGTCCTCTCCACACCCGTATCGACGATGTAGGGGCCGAGGCGGGGTCCCCTCTCGCCGCCGAGGAGTATCCGGTAGAGGAGCTTGAAGAATTCCCCAGGCTGGATGCCGTTGCGCTTGGCAACCTCGAAGATCTCGGACTGGATGCGGTCGGCGTCCTTCGAGCCCTTCAACGAAGTCGCCAGCTCGACGACCGCCTTCCTCTCGGCCTCGCCCAGCTCCACCTCGGGCGGCTCGCCCATTATCTCGGTGGACCAGCTCCTGGCCATCTCTATCCTCTGGAGGAGCTCGGGCGTCGGCTCCCCGACCATCTTGTATGACTGCAGGCGTCGTACGCTGTAACCGGCCACGTCCTCTGCCGGCGCAGCGCGGGCTATCTCCGCCAGCAGCCTGTATGGGAGGTGCACGGAGGGGGCCTTCGGGGGGCGCAGGAAGTTCGTGTATTCGTAGAGGCCCTTCAGCCGGGCCAGCTTCTCGGCTGGCTCCACCTTGGCCTTGCCGAAGTATACGTCCTCCATGTAGTCGTATTCGTCCATGTACTTCGGGATGTCCGTGACGGAAAGGTTCCTGGTCCCTGCGATGCGCTTGTACATGAGGCAGCTAGGCTCCTGGTGGAGCCGTAGCGGAACCACATCTGGGGGGTGAAGACGTTCCCCGCCGACTTCGATATCTTCTTCCCGGACTTGTCCAGGAACATCTCGTACTGGACATGAAACGGGGGGTGGAACGAGAGCACGTTCTCAGCCACCCAGTCGTTGACCCTGACTGAGTCCGAGATGTCCTTTCCGTAGGCCTCGAACCTGATGTCCAGGGCGGACCATCTCGCCGCGAACTCGACCTTCCATGACAGCTTCCCCTCCCCCTTCGAAAGCCTGGCGTCTCCTTCGTGGCCACATCCCTCTATCTTCCTCTCCCTCAGCTCCGTCTCTTCGCACCTGTAGTGGACCGAGGAGGACTTCGGGTCCCAGCTCAGGGCCCTGGTGGTGTACATCTTTCCGCAGTTGGCGCAGACGGCGAAGTAGGGGAGAGAGTCCTCGTACTTCTCCTGGCCCGTGAGCTCCCGAATGGTCTGGCCGATCTCGGCGCTGGCCGACAGGATCTTCTCGGCCTGCTTGCCGAGCAGGTTCCTCTTGTAGGCCTCGGCTCCGCTTTCGAACCTGTACGAAGCTCCCACTTTGTCGAGGGCTTCTCGCAGGAGGCTGCCCATGTGCCCTCCATAGCTGGAGTGGCAGTGGTATGGGTCTGGTATGTTGGAGACCGGCATGGCAAGGTACCTCTCCAGGTCCTTCCCAAGGCCCGCCGGGACCTTCCGCAGGCCGTCCATGTCGTCGGTGAAGGCGATGAGCTCGCTCTTCACGCCCTCGTCTTCTAGGGCCAGCTTCGCTCCGTAGCCTCTGAGGGCGTCGCCGAGGCTCCCAACGTGAGGGATGCCGCTGGCGCCGAGGCCGGACTCGACCCTCACCAGCTCGGTGCTCCGGCCCAGGGACCTCTCCCTCTCCAGGATCTCGCTCGCCAGCTTGTCGAGCCAGGTCCCTCTGCCGATCATATTGTCCAATGAGCTGGAGGTTGAGAAACGGAAGATAAAAAGGTGGAGGGAGGCACCTTACCGATAGTACGGAACAGGCGCCTTCTCCAGCGGCTTGCCCTCTCTCGAAGCCCTTACCTTCTTGATCGCGTCCTCGAGGAGCTTCTGTGTGAGCACCGCTTCGTTGACGTGCTTCTTCGTGTCCTCGGGCTCGGGGTACTTCGCCACGAACTCCTGGAGCACGAGGGAGACCGCCGTGTTGATCACGGAGGCGAGGTCGGCGCCGCTCAGGCCCTCGGTGAGCTCCACCAGGCTCTCGAAGCTCACGTCGGCAGTCAGGGGCTTCCCGGCGGAGTGGATCTTCAGTATGGCCAGGCGAGCAGCCTTGTCGGGCATTCCTACGAAGATGAGCTTGTCGAAGCGGCCGGCGCGCAGAAGGGACGGGTCCACCATGTCGATGCGGTTCGTCGCCGCCAGGACCACTACGCCCGAGAGCGCCTGGATCCCGTCGAGCTCCGTGAGAAGCTGGCTTACCACCCTTTCGGTGACCATGCTCTCGCCGCCCATACCTCTGGTCGGGGCCAGGGCGTCGACTTCGTCGAAGAAGATAATGCAGGGAGACGCCTGCCGCGCCCTCCTGAAGACCTCCCTGACGGCCCTTTCGGATTCGCCCACCCACTTGCTGAGGAGCTCGGGGCCCCTGACGCTGATGAAGTTGGCTTCGCTTTCGGTGGCGACGGCCTTGGCCAGCATCGTCTTGCCGGTGCCGGACGGACCGTAGAGGAGTATGCCCTTCGGGATGTTGTAGCCCATGTGCTTGTAGGCGTCTGGGTACTTCATGGGCCATTCTACTGCCTCCTGTAGCTCCCTCTTCGTCGGGTCCAACCCTCCGATCTCAGCCCACTTGACCTCGGGCGTCTCGAGGTAGACCTCCCTCATGGCGGAGGGCGTTATGTCCTTCAAGGCGTCCTCGAAGTCCTTCATGCAGACCGTGAGCTTGTTGAGCGTCTCCGGCGGAATCTTCTCCTCTTCGAGCTTGATCTCAGGGAGGTGGCGTCTGAGGCTCTTCATGGCGGCCTCCTTGCAGAGGTACTCCAGGTCGGCGCCTACGTAGCCGTGCGTCACCGCCGCCATCCTCTCGGTGTCGACGTCGCTCACCAGCGGCATGTGCCGGGTGTGGATCTGCAGTATCTCAAGCCTGCCCCTCTTGTCGGGGACCTTGATCTCGACTTCGCGGTCGAACCTCCCCGGCCTCCTCAGGGCTGGGTCTATCGCGTTGGGGCGGTTGGTGGCCGCTATTACCACCACCTTCCCCCTTCCCTCCAGCCCGTCCATCAGGGAGAGCAGCTGGGACACGACCCGCCGCTCCACCTCGCCGGTCACCTCTTCGCGCTTGGGTGCGATGGAGTCGATCTCGTCGATGAATATTATCGAAGGGGACTTCTCCTTGGCCTCCTTGAAGATCTCCCTCAGTCGGGCCTCGGACTCGCCGTAGAACTTACTCATGATTTCGGGGCCGCTTATCGAAATGAAGTGGGCGTTGGTCTCGTTCGCGACGGCCTTGGCGAGGAGCGTCTTCCCCGTGCCTGGCGGACCGTAGAGGAGCACTCCCTTGGGTGCTTCGATCCCCAGCCTCTCGAAGAGCTCTGGGTGCCTGAGAGGGAGCTCGACCATCTCCCTGATCTTCTGGATCTCGTCCTTGAGGCCTCCGATGTCCTCGTAGGCAACCTGGGGGACCCCACGGAGGAGCTCTCCCCTTTCGGAAAGCTGGAAGACGGTGCGCTGGCTGATCACCACCGCTTCGGCGACTGGGGTGATTCCCACCACCTGGAAGGTCAGCCTGCCACCGAAGTAGGGGACCATTATGTTGTCGCCCCTCGTCACCGGGACACCCTCTAGGGCGTCCGTGATGTACCTCTCGTCGATGGGCGGGATGTTCTCCAGCGGGGCCACGACCACCTTCTCCGCAGGGGCTGCCTTGATCTTCTTGACCGAAACCGTGTCGCCTATGGCGACGCCCGAGTTGTTCCTGGTCAGGCCGTCTATCCTGATTATGCCCCTTCCTTCGTCGGAGGGGTATAGCGGGAGGCACTTGGCCACGGTCTTGCGCTTGCCCTTGATTTCGACCACGTCACCCGTTGACGCGGCTAGGGAGTCCATGACGTCGTAGTCTATCTAGCGACGCCCCTGCCGACGTCTCTGGTGTAGGCCTCTAAAACCTTAAGGTTGACAGAGTCAGCGCTCAATAGTATACACCTTGGTTACTGAATGCGAATTTCCTTATAGCCCTTATTAGTATTGCTTCTCAATTTGAATCTGACTTCTAGTATACCATTGTTGTACTTGGCTTCGCAGCTCTGAGGGTCTACTGGCTCCTTTAGGCTGAAGTTCGCGTGGTAGGTGCGATCCGGCGTCTCGGCGGAGATGTCCATGGTGTCGTCCGTCGTCCTGAGCTTGACGGCTTCCCTGTCCACGCCGGGGACTTCGCAGATCACCCTTAGCGAGTCTTTGTCCACGTATTGCTCGATCAGCGGCTCCCTCGAGCCCTGGGCTGACATCGAGTCGCCGAAAGTCCGGAAGAAGGGCTCCCCCTCCGCCCCGAACTCCATCGTGAAGCCTCTGGTGATGGAGCGATTCATTGGCAGGCCGGTGCTCCGGAACTGCCGCAGCATCCCCTCCATCTCCTTCTCGATCTCGTCCATGAGATCGTCCATGTCGTCGAACAGGCCGCGATATTCCTTCTCATTCATATCCCAAACACCACTTAACTCCTAGTTACCAACCGTCGGTTATAACTAAAGGTTTATTTAAACCTTTACCTCTATGCCATGAAACGCAATGGAGGCCCTTTGACGTAATAGGTTCCCCGAGCCGATGGAAGCTCCTAGAGATGTTGGCCGAGGGGGAGAGTAGCGCGAGAGAGCTGTCCCAGGAGCTGGGCATGTCCAACCAAGGGATCCTGAAGCACCTTTCGGTGCTCATCGACGCCGGACTTGTGAAGGAAATCAGGCCATCGGGCGAAAGGAAGGTCTCCTACGCCCTCAGGAGCAGCGTCTTCCTCTTCAAGCGCGAAGACGACGACGGGGACCTTCTTGTCTACTACAGGGGGAGAGGCAAGCCTGGGAAGGTTACTCCGGAGACTGAGTTCAGGGCCAGCAGGCTGCTGAAACGCTTCAAGCTGCTCCTCGACAAGCCCTATTGAAGGACTAAAGCTGCAAAGGCTGGTCGGGGTTGGGGTTGTTGATGTTCTGGTTTATCACGTCGGCCATATAGTGTTCGCGGACGTTGATGGTGACCTTCTTGACGCCGTCCACACCCTGAGCAGCGTTCTTCACATCGGACGCCAGCTGATAGGCGAGTATGGCCGGGCAGACGGGCGTTGTCATCCTGAGCTGGATGTACACGGTGTCGTCGTCGGCCACCTCGACCTTCTCGACGACGTTGAGCTCCACGATGGGGACGCCTACCTCCGGGTCCACTACGTAGCCCAGCCTGTCCCAGATCTCTTCGCTCATCTTCTCTTTCGAAGACATTTGACCCACCGAGAAACCTCGGCGATATAATAAGATGCCTGCGGTAATTGGATTGTCTTCAGATGAGGAGGGCCTTGCGGCGGAGGTCCACCAGGCTTCGAAAGGACTCGAACGGGTCGTGTACGCTCTCCACAGTGAAGAGCAGGGAGGTGTTGGTGAACAGGGGTTGAACCTCGGCGAAGTGGGCGTTCCCCTTCCCCATGGCCAGATGCTGGTCCCACATTCCGTCGTTGTCGTGGACGTGCAGCTCGGCGAGGTCCGGCGCCATCTCCGTCACAAAGGCTCCCAAGGACTTTGAGATGTTGGCGTGCCCAACGTCGAGGAGGAGGGGGAGCCTGGCCCCGGCCAGCGAAAAGAACCTCTTGAAGTCGTCCGGCTTCACGAGGATCCCCTTCTCGTGGGCTATATCGTTCTCGACCGCCATCCGCTGGCCGATGGAGCAGCTGAAGTCCCAGATCTCCATGATCGAGTCGGAGTTCGTCTCGAAGGTCGCATCGGGGGTCTGGCCACCATCGGATGTCCCCGGATGCACCACTACGTTGAGGGCGTCGAACTCAGTGGCCCTCCGGAGGCACTCCTTCACAGCGCCAACAGAGCTCCTCCTTTTGGCGGCGTCGGACGAAGCTATGTTGAGGTCTTCGTAGGGCGAATGGACGGTGAACCTGTAGCCGGTCTGGGAAAGCTCCTTGAGCGCCCTGGTCGTCGCGTCGGTCAACTTCAGCGTTGAGTTGTCGACGATTTCGAAGTAGCCCACCTCCTCCGCAATAGGGTCCGAAAGGAGGGAGACGACGGAATCGAAGGACTTCTTCTGGACGACGAGGAAGAGAGTGGAAAGCCCGAGAGGCAACGCCGCCGCCTTATCGGCGGTGCATCTTTAAAGCTTTGAAGTGAGTAGCGCTGGGAAGGAGAGGCTTCGGCATGCCGGAGACCCTGGAGGTGACCTTGGCTGCCTGAGATATGGCTTCCGTACGGCCAGGTGGAGGTGGTTATCAACGCGAAGGCGGAGAACCTGGGCGAAGTCATTGAAGCTCCTGCCCAGGGGCTGGGAGAGGAAGCGGTTCAGGAGAAGCTGAAGGAGGTCCCGAAGAAGGACTTCGTCGTCATTGACGGTTCCAACTCCTCCATCGACATCCTCAACAGGCTCACCTCGGTCTGGCAGGTCGACCCCAAGGAAATCAGGGTCCGCGTCGGGGGGAAGTGGCTTCCCTCCGCCAAGAAGAGGGTGACCCATTTCGGGTACTCCCTTTCCGAGGAGAAGCCTTCGGTGGAGCTGGGGGTTGTCGACGGAGTATTGGTTCGCTCCATTCCTGGCCTCAGGGACGGGGGAGTCCATGGTGCTGGCTGAAGCCTCCCTCGACCCAATGTACGGAGTCCGGGGGGCTGCCTCCGCCCTCGTCGACGCCCTGGGGCTGGGAGTCGAGGCGACCGGGAGGTGGAAGGGAGAGCCCGCGCCGGCGGCAGACACAGACGCCGGCTGGTTCGCAGGGAGGGTGGCGGAGGAGCTGGGCAACCCGTTCTGCGTCGAATATTTGCGCTCCAAGAAGGGGATCGCCGAGCTGAACGCGGGGAGCTACTCCGAGGTCCACCCGAAGTCCGCCAGTTTCTTGAGCCAGACCAGGGTCTTCCCGGCGGCCAAGAGCAGGCTCCTCGTCGTCTCGCCGGGAGGGGGTGACGCCGATTCGACCCTCCACTCGTCGCTGCTGGGCCTCTGCGACCAGGCGGCAGCCGTGGGGGACGAGGCCGAGGTGGTCCTCGTCGCCGAAATGCTGGAGGGGCTTGGAAGCAAGGCCCTCAGGACCTTGTGCGACCTGACTGTCAGGCCCGAGAGCCTCTCCCACGTTGACGGCTACGAAGACATAGTGATGCTCAAGTGGCTCAAGGCGAACCTGAAGCTCCATGTGGTCTCTACGCTCCCGCGGACCATAGTGGAGAAGCGGCTGGGGCTTTCCGCTCCGCCGGCGGCGAAGAACGCCTTCGAGGAGATAGAGGCCAGGCATGGATGGAAGCTGAAGGCCACCATGGTCAAGGACGCCTCCCTTACGTCGGTCCGCGTCCCCTAGAAGGTCGGGAACGCAGGGAGCTGAGGATAGAGGAAGACCAGGTAGACCACCGCGGCCACAACAAGCATGGCGACGTATAGGTAGGCCCTCGACCGGGAGGTCTTCGAATCCCCGTCCAGAGGGAGCACCTCTCGAGCCCCCCATGACACGGCGAAGATGAAGAGGGCCATCCAGAAGCTGACGAAGACCACGATGAAGAGCGAAAGCAGCGCGGCCAGGCTCAGGCTTCTGCGGCCGAGGAGGCCGGAAGCCATTCGCCAGCCCTCAAGCTGCCGGGTGGGCACGATGTTGGCGAAGCTGATCAGGAGGCCGAACCAGGCGGCGAAGACCAGGGGCGAGAGTATCGTCCCCTGGGAGGTGGGGTGAAGGAAGGCGTCGACGAGGTAGGCTAGGCCGGGGGGGAGCTGCTGTACGACGAAGTGGGCTGAAGACCCGAATGCGGCCGTGGCAGCCTCCTGGGTGATGAGCCTGGTGTCGAGGAGGCCCACGATGAGCGTGATGAAGGCCACCAGCAGCCCCGAGACGGCCGCCCAGGCCGCGGGTCCCATTTCAGCGTCCCTGTTGACCGGCGGCTCGACCAGGGCGTAGAGGGCGCCGAACGTGGGGATGTTGGTGGGAAGGCCTGGTATGAAATAGGGGGTGGGGGGAGGCGAGCCGCTGCGCACGGTGAGGACATAGCGCACCGCGAATGGCACCAGGAGAAACGCCAACATGAAGGCGATGTAGAGCACCGTATCCCGGATCACGCTCGAATCGCTTAACGAGGCGGCCAGGGCGCTGGACTTGAACCAGCCGTCAACGGCTATGGTGGCGACCGTGATGCAGAATAGGAAGAAGGGGAGGTAGACCTGCCTTCCCGGAATCCCTTTCACGGACTCCACGTAGATGGTGGCGGTGCCCCCCGCCGACCGCAGGATGGGGACGAAGCCCATGGGTCGCAGGACCCGGACCAGGTCCTGGAACTTCTCCTGGTGTGGGCCGAGCGCGCCGAGGGAGAACTCCGCCGACGTCGTGCCCTTGTAGTAGACCTCCTTCACGTCGAACCTTTCCCTGACGCGGAGCTCGATCTCGGAGATTTCCGTCAGGGCCATTTGAGCACGACTCAGCTGCTCCAAGAGAGATTAAGCTTTAAAGGTTAGTAGGGCAAACCGGAGGGAAGGAACGCCTCTTGCTCGACGAAGTGACACGGAAAGTGGGCGACTATTCGCTCCGGAGATGCGCGCCGGCCGACATTCCGTCGGTGATACTGGTGAACGAGAAGACCCTTCCCGAGCACTACTCCGACGTGTTCTACTACGACGTCATGGATGGCTTCCCGGAGGGCTTCATTGTGGCCGAGCTTCGGGGGGGCGTCGTGGGATACGTCATGAACAGGGTGGAGTTCGGCTTCTCCAACATCAAGGGGTTCAGCCTGACCAAGAAGGCCCATGTGGTATCCGTGGCGGTCATGCAGGAGCACAGGAAGAAGGGCCTCGGATGGGCGTTGATGGAGGAAGGGCACAAGGCCATGGCGCTCAAGGGGTGCAAGGAGGTCTTCCTCGAAGTGAGGGTCGGCAACACCCCGGCCATCGAGCTCTACAAGAAGATGGAGTATTCGACGGTCCAGCGGCTCCATTCCTATTACCGGGACGGCGAGGACGCCTTACTGATGTCAAAGGCGCTGTAGACCCCTAATGGAAGGAAGCCCCGACTCCTTCAAGGCGTTCTCGGAAACCTTGGAGATGGTCAGGGGGACCTCCAGCAAGAACGAGAAGATCGACATCATGGGCGAGTACTTCAGGACCCTCTCATCGAGCTCCCTCGCAGCAGCGGCGCGGTTCATGGTCGGCAAGGAGGCCTCGCAGGGCGACATCGGCGTTGGCTGGAGGGTCGTTTTGGACGCCCTCGGCGAAGTCGTAAGGGTGACCGGGAAGGACGTGTCAGACGGATACCTCAAGCACGGCGACCTGGGCAGCGTGGCCGAGGAGCTCCTGGGCGGAGGGGAGAGGGCGACCTCGCTGACCCATCGAGCAGCTGACCATCTCCAGGATCTCTAAGGCGTTCGACGAGATGGCCGGGACGAAGGGAAGCGGGAGTGCCCTCATCAGGAGGAGGCTCCTCGTCGGCCTGCTCATGGACGCGGAGCCACTCGAGGCCAAGTATCTCATAAGGATCATCACCAACGAAATCCGCGTGGGGGCCACGGCCGGCCTGGTGGAGGAAGCGCTGGCCAGGGCCTTTGGCGAGGACCCGGAGAAGGTCCGGAACGCCGTCCTCGTCACCGGCGACGTAAGCGAAGTGGCGGGCCTCCTGCACCTCGGGAAGGTGGGAGAAGCCAAGCCTCGACTCAACAGGCCCGTGGCCTTCATGCTGGCCGAGCCGAAGGCCAGCGCCAAGGAGATCGCCCAGCACTTCGGGAAGGAGGTCTTCGCCGAGCGCAAGTACGACGGGATTAGGCTCCAGGCGCACACCGGGAAGGAGGTGAGGCTCTTCTCGAGGAGGATGGAGGACGTTACCTCCACCATGCCGGAGATTCGCGACTCGCTGTCGGCCTTGGGCCATGAAGCCATCCTCGACGGGGAGGCGCTGGGGTTCGACGGCGAGAAGCCCATTCCGTTCGTCAAGATGCAGACGCGCCTCCACAGGAAGAACATAACCGCCGAGGAGCAGGAGAGGACCCCCGTCTTCTACTTCGTCTTCGACCTCCTGTACCTGGACGGTAGGTCGCTGCTGGAGGAGCCGCTCATGGCCAGGAGGAGGGAGCTGGAGGGCCTCGCCTTCGAGGGCAGGGTCAGGGTCGCTCCACATTGGAGGGCATCGACCGCTGACGAGCTGGAGAAGCTCTTCAGGAAGAGCAGGGAAGAGGGCTACGAAGGCCTGATGTCCAAGGACCCTGCCTCGCCATACACCCCCGGCAGGAGAGGCGGGATGTGGGTGAAGCTAAAGGAGGAGCTGGACACCCTGGACACGGTGGTGGTCGCAGCGGAGTGGGGAAACGGCAAGAGGGCGGGCCTGCTCTCCGACTACACCTTCGCCGTGCGGGACGGCGACACCCTGAAAGTGATAGGGAAGGCATACTCGGGCCTTACGGACGAGGAGATCTCTTCATGACCGACAAGATGAAGGAGACGGCCCTGAGGTGGGAGGGCCACAGATGCATCGTCAAGCCTGCGGTGGTCCTGGAGGTGACCTTCGACTCCATCCAGTTGAGCGACCGCCACGACGGTGGGTTCGCGCTTCGCTTCCCTAGGATCAAGAGCATCAGGCTGGACAGGTCGCCGGAGGACATCGACACGCTGCAGAGGGTAAAGGAGATCTACGAAGCGCAGCGAGTCAAGTGACGGGGGAGCCCCTCGAAGAGTAGTAATCCCTCAGCTTGACCGCCAGTGCCTCGTAGGAGAACACCTCCCCCCTGACCTGCTCCTCCAGGAAGCTTCTCTTTTCGTCCACGTCCTTCGCCTGCCTCGCCTGGCTCAGGTTGCTGGCCTCTCCCTTCCGCCAGAACTTCAAAGCGAAGTCGCAGCCGCCCTCGAACCGGTCCCCGCACCTCTTGAAGATGGTCCTCCAGCCGTCCTGGTATTCGGAGACCCGGAGCACGGTCCTGGCGCTGGCCCCCGGTGTCCTGGCGACGAAGACCACGGCGTCGATCAGGCTGAGGAGGCTCAGCGGGATGTTGATGGGGGGCTGGGTGAGCCTGGCCCATAGGGCGTCTTCGTCGGTGGCGTGGAAGGTGGCCATGCACCCGTGCCCCGTGGATGCGGACTGGAAGAGGACTCCAGTCTCTTCGCCCCTGGCCTCCCCCAGGATGACGTAGTCCGGCCTCTCGCGGAGGCTGAGCCTGACCAGCTCATCGAGGCCCACCTTCCCGAAGCCGCTGAGGGCGCCGGTGCGGGTGTGTAGCGCCTTCCAGCCGGGGTTCTCGAGGTTGAGCTCCCTGACGTCCTCGATGGTCACCACCTTCCAGTTGGGGTTCATCAGGGAGGCCAAAGAGTTGAGAATCGTGGTCTTGCCGGACGCGCTGGACCCCACGATGAAGACGAAGCCCTTCAGCTCCAGGAGGCTCCAGAGGAAGGCTGCCACGTCGGAAGTGAGGGTCCCCAGGTGGATGAGCTCGGTTATCGAGAAGGGCTTAGCCCGGAACTTCCTGACGGTGAAGCTGCTGCCGAAGCTGGAGACCTCGTCCCTCCATGTGCAGCTGAGCCTGTAGCCTTCGGGGAGGGTGGCGTCGACGAGAGGCGTCGCCGCAGAGACGAAGGCCCCGCTCCTGTTGGCAAGGCGCAGGGCGGCGGAGTCCAGCGATTCATGGCCGCCGAATCGCAGGCTCCCCTCCAGCCAGTCGAACTCGTTCCGGAGGCCGTGCCAGACCCGCACGTTCCTCCCCACCCCGTCGCAGGAGATGTCCTCGATGTAGGGGTCCCTCAGATAGGGGTCGAGGAGGCCGTAGCCCATCAGGTCTCGGGTAAGGTAGTAGGCCGTCGTCCTGAGCTCGACGTCCGTAGCCTCCTGCAGCGGGCCCGACTCCTTGACGCCGAGCAGGAGGTAGCCGAGGGGGTCCTCTGCGAGTATCTCGTTCCCCGGGACCGCCGAATAGGACCTCGTTACGGCCTCCTCTATTCGGCGCTTGAGGTCCAGGTCGACGGGGGGCTCCTTGACGACGTAGTAGCCCTTGCCGCCCAGACTGGCTACGGTGACCTCAAGGGCGGTGTCTTCAGGAAGAGAACGGGAGCCGGGAACAGCGTAGTGGAACCTGTATTCGATTTCGACCTTGGCTCCCTTGGGGAGCTCCGCAGGGAGGGTCTGCACCACGTATTCCCATTGGTCCGTTCCGCTCCGTCGGGTGGGCCACTTTGCCTTGGTCACGGGCCGAACACCTTGACGTAGGACCCTCCGTCCGGGCTGGCTACCAGGGCGATCATCGTCGTGTTGGAGACGAGTATGAGCGGGTGGGGGCTAATGGGTTGCGGCTCGAAGCCGTCGAATGGGATGGTCTTGTAAAGATTGAAGCCGTAGCCGTAGAAGTAGGCGCCGGCGTAGGTGGGATACACCAGCCCCGTCCCCGGGATCAGGTAGAAGTCGGTGATGGTGGTGTAGTCCTCGGGCATGAGCGGGACAGCGCCACCTACCTTGGCGGCCGAAGGGAGCGACGGGGCGGTGGCCTGGACCGAGAGGTTCCCCGATATGGAGAGGATCTGCACCGTACCCCGGAGGCCGTCTTCCAGCACCAGGTGGTCCGAGTCGAGGAACCCTTCGTTGAAGTCCAGGGCCGGAGTCTGGTCCGATACGTAGGTCCCGTTGAACAGCAGCTTACGGGCGACCAGCCTGCCGCTGTCGAGGTTGTAGACGTCCAGGAGGACGTAGGAGTTGGTGGAGCTGCGCATGGGCACCCTGACGGCAAGGAGGTTCCCATAGATGCAGGAGCCGTTGGACCATCCCTGGGCGTCGTCGGCAAGGTAGGGATAGGCCGGGTAGTTGGCGGAGACGTTGTACAGGGCCGACGTGGAAAGTCCCGAAGAGCCCCACCTGATGACCCGAATGAACATGCTCGAGTAGGGATAGAAGTTGTTGGATGGGAAGGAGCCCGTCGTTTCGTATGCATAAGAGGTCCCGAACCCGAATTCGGCCACGGCAGTCCCGTTGGAGACCTCCACCGCGTTGCCAAAGAAGCGCTCCTGGCTTCGCGAGGGGAAGGCTCCGGGATCAAAGGTGGGGAGGGCCGCCCCCGTGGCGGAGACCTGGGCATAGGTGTTCCAGAAGTAGTCCGACCCGAAACCAGTCTGGTACCTGGCGACGGTCGCGAGGAAGCCCAGGGAGCCCGACTCGAAGGAGATGGGACCTATGCTGCTGAGGGCGACCTTGGCAGCCTGGGGCGCCTGCAGCAAGAAGGGGGTGATGCTGGCGTCGTAACCGGAGTAGTAGTACTGGGTGTAGAGCATGGTGTAGTTCTGGTTCGCCGATGGCAGGATGCCCGTGTAGAAGCTGGTGGCGGTTCCCGGAAGGTCGGGGGGATAGACGGTGGTCCAGTCGTCTGCGCCCGAGATGTCGACCTTGGTGACCGCGCCCACCTCGCTGGAGTAGAGCGGATCAAGGATGAAGTAGGAGCCGGGGGTCAGCGGGGAGTAGATCAGGGCCGTCCCCGAAGGGTAGGTCTGGACCGGCTGGGAAGAATTCGGGTCCGCCAAGAAGACGTTGCCCTGGGATGTGATGACGAAGTTGGGCGAGGATCCGATCGCCTGGCCCGTCCAAGTGGCCCCGGGCTGGACCGCCTGGCCGACCACGAGGTCGGAGGAGTTCGAATGGATGTAAGAGATGGTCACGGGCACCGATCCGACGTTCTGTACCGAGAGAGAAGTGCCGTCCTGGGTCACGGCGAGCTTCTCCAGCCCCTTCTGCTGGTTGCTTTCGATGGATTTGATGTTCCCCTGGACGGTCTGGACGACGCTCCCTTCCATGCCCAGGCCAACCATCAACGTGGAGATCATCAGGGCCAGCATTATCGCCATGGCATAGATCTGGCCGACGCCTCTGCGCATCAGGCCCCGAGCACCGCCTGGAGGCTGTACAGGTCCCCGAAGTAGATGACCACCGAGGAGGATGCGGCGAGGGTCAGTTTGTAGAGGCGGCCCGGGAGGAGGGAGGTGGCGTTCGCCCCTGTCGTCGAATCGACGATCCCCCACTGGTTGGGGGAGAGCAGGGAGCCATCGGAGTAGACCTGGCTGACGGTCGCCGGCGCCTCTCCGGCGTTCAGGAGCCAGACCCTGGAAGGAGCGCCTGCGGCCGCGGCTACGACGTACACCCTGTAGGAGGTGAGCTGGGTCGCCTGACCTTCGAGGATCGAATTCTGGGCGGAGTATCCATGCAGCCACCCATAATATGTCAGGGCCAGGCCTCCCGACAGGCCAATGGTTACGGCTAGGAGTGCAAGCGAAGCGACGATCTCGGCGACGGCCCTCCTAGGCATCGATCACACCCACCGCGGAACCGCCAGGGTAAAGGATCTCGATTGTAAGGGTCGAGCCAGGCTCCATGGGGACGAGGAACGTGAAGGAGCTGGCCGGCTTCGTCAGGTCGCTTGGCCCCATCAAAGGGTTGGGGTCCAGGCCCGACTGCCTCCAGCCGGCGAAGGACGGGGAGGTGATAGAGTAGTTCCCTCCGGCCACTACGATCAGGCCATGCCTGCCCGCCGAGGCGTTGACCGAGGTGGCGACCACTCCGTCCACAACCGCGGAGGTAACGTTGGAGACCACCAGCTGGCCCTGCAGAGGGATGACGACGGAGAAGAACTCGACTCCACCGTCGGCGGGGACGTATGTCCCGTTCGGGGCCAATGAAAGGTAGCCCCGGGAGGTCCCGTTGAGGAGAAGCCTGTTGAATGATACGCTTCCCTGGAACTGGAATTCTGCTGTCACCTGCTCGAAGCCCAGGCCCGAGTCCACGACCCTGTAGCTGAAGCTGAAGGGAGGAGGTGCCACCAGCCTGAACGAAGAGGAGTAGTCCTGGTAGAGGGCCATGGCGAGGCCCAGGGCGGCGGCCATCAGGACTATCACGGCCAGGTATTCGGATACGGCTCTTCGTTCGCCAGAAAAAGGGAGAGGGGGCATGGGATGTCCTATGCCTCCCTTCCTACATGGTGATGGAGAGCGTCTTCGAAATTACGTCGCCCACCAGCGTAACGTAGAGGACGTCGCCCGAGTTGAGGTTGAAGGTCACGCTGTTGTTGAACACGTATCCGACGCTGGCCACTTGGCCGGGCTTGATCAGAGGGCCTGGACCGTAGAAGACCAGGTAGGTGGTCGTCGTGTTCTGGAGGGTGAAGGTGTAGCTCGTCCCGTCCACCTTCACTATGGACTCGGTCATGTTGACGTTGATGTTGCCGTCGTTCCTGATGTTGAGGGTGAACGTCTTCAGATCCGGCGAGATGGTATAGTCGGTGAGGGACAGCGATGGGTTCTGCATGCTGGAGCTGACGTAGTCCCTAACTTGGTTGAAGAACAGCCCACCTATGACGACGGTGGCGACGATCAGAATCGCGGTGGCGATGAAGGGGCTGATGGCCCTTCTCTTCAATGCACAATATCACCGACCAATAGCGATTCGCGCCATTTAACCACCGAGCTCAGGCCAGACCGTAGACCACGAGAGAGACGAGGGTGGCCGCCATCGTGGCCAGGGCCACCGGTGTGGCCTTAATAGTCAGGCCGGACAGCTTGCTTGAGACGACGGCCGCGAGGGCGGAGACCTCCACGAACGCGAGGAGGACGTTCTGCAGGGGGAGCACCTGCAGGTTGGCGAAGAGGCCCGGCTGGGCTGATGTGCTCGCAAGGCTCCCCTGGAGGCTCGTGATCACGCTCACGCCGCCCAGGGTCACGAAGGGCAGCGAGGCGGCCAGGGCGGCGGTCCACAGGGCTTCTCTCCTCACGGCGGTCCACGAGTCGACATATTTCGTGAGGAAGGTGCGGAACCTCTCCACTATCTCGAGGCCACCACCCAGCACCATGGCGTGCCCTATTATGACGAAGGACGCCTTGGTCACCCAAGACTTTGTCTCCACGCGCGCCCCGGCTTCAGGAGGAGGGAGCCCCAGGCTGATCTTGGAGTTGAAGCCCATGACCAGCCTGGCGAAGGGAGGGGCCAGACCGTTGTCTGAGACTTCGTTGAGGGCCTCGTGGACCCCTTTCCCGATGCGCAGGGCCTCGACGAGGAAGGTGATCATCTTCAGAGATTCGCCTTCGTCTCGGCGTGCCGCGTTCGTCTCCAGCTGATACTGGACCGAGAGCGGGACGAGGAGGGCCACCGCAGCGGCGGTGATCGAGAGCGAAACAGAAGAGAAGGCCTTCAGGAGGAACAGCATCGAGGCCCCGCAAGCCAACCCCGATGGCAGGCCCCAGCTGATCTGAATCTGGTCCTTCACCGGTGGCAGGTAGAGGTCCACAAGGGCAAGGGCGAAGAGCGACGCCACAGGGAGCGCGATGGAAAGCAGGTACAGCGTGGAGGAGCCGCTGAAGCCGATTAGCGAGATGGTCAGTGCCACCGAGGGGGCCAGGGCGAGAGTGAGCAGTAGCACCTCCGCTATGCCCCTGGTGGTCCTCACTCGGCTCAGGCGTGTCTCCTCGAACCTGGAGAGGGACCTGTCGGTCTGCTCCACCAGGTAGGCGTAGACGTCGCCACCCGTAGCCGAAACGGTCCTGTAGCCGTCCACGATCTGGGCCAGCGTCTTGTCCTTGCGGCGAGCCGTGAAGCGCTCGAGGGTCTGGCCGGGGGTCGGGCTGGAGAACAGCTTTTCGCGGAGGAACTCGAGGCGGGCAAGACCCAGGCCCTTGAAGACCCTCGCGGGCGCGTTTGAGATGGACTCCAGGGCAGCTTCAACCCCTCTGTGGCCCGCGGAGGAGTAGAAGGACGACAGTATCATCAGGAACGGGAGCTCGGCTTCGAACGACCTAGCCCCGTCGTCCCTCAAGGCCGCGAGGTATACGCTGACGAAGGCGAAGACCGCTCCTGCTGGCATGAAGGGCCAGAGGACGCGAATGGCACCCACGGCACATGACACGACGGCGCCTACCACCATGCCGTTTGCTGCATAGGCCTCCCCGAACTTGGAACGTCGGGCGGAATAACGCCCCGGGGGCAAAGAGAGGAACAGGTTGAGCAGGCGGTGGATGGCGGACCCCGTCCGGTAGGACAGCCTGGCCGCCGAACGAAGGCCGACGGCGACGGCAGGGACGAGCACGACGGGAGAGACCCGACCGAGGATGGCCAAGGCGGACCAGGCCGCCGCATAGCCCGCCAGCGCCGCCGAGGCCATCTTGTCCTCTCTGATGGGCAGGGTAAGGGGGACGAGCATGAGGGCAGATTCGGCGGCGGCAAGTCCCGCGACGCTGCCTCCGGGGACGTAGGATGCCAAGGCGGAGAAGAAGAGGAGGCCGCACTCGATGCTGGCCAGCGGCCACGAGAAATGGAGCTCCACACTTCGCAACTGGGAGGGTCGATTTAACGATGCGCGCCCCGTCGGAGGCGCGACCGAGGCCCTTCGCGTTGGGAGGCAGAGGGGCCCTGCGTCGCACCCTTAATTACCTGCAGCCGATGCTACGATAGATAGGGAGCGGCTCCCCCTTGTACGCGGAACTTCTGGCTTCGATCACCTTCGCATTGGTGGCGTACCAAGACTTCAGGGAAAGGATGGTCTCGGACTACGTCTGGATCCCCGCCATACTCGGCGGAGTGGTGATGCTGTGGGAGAGGCCCGACGTGTGGATCTTCTCCCTGGCGAAGGTCGGCATCTTTGGCGCCCTGGGGTCCCTTGCGATAATCCTAGGGCTCTTCGGGCAGGCCGACGGCCTCACGATAATCGCCATGGCTGTGGGCACCTCCACCCTGTCCCCCATCCCGCAGATGTTCGCGGCGGCCATGGTCGCCGTCGCCCACATAGGCTACCTGGTGATCCGCCATGGCTCACTGAAGATCGAGAAGACGATGCCGGTGGAGGAGGCGATAAAGCAGAACGTGTGGATACCTCTCGAGGTCACTTGCGATGGGGTGGTGACGGAGCTTGAAAGCTCGCCGGAGAAGGCCTGGGACGCCCTCCAGGGTTACCTAGGGAAGAATGCGACTGTAAAAACGTCGTACGGAGTGCCGTTCGCAGGCTACCTTGCGATAGGCTACCTGGCGGCCTTCGTCGTCTTGGCCCTCTTGGGGCTCCCCTAGCTCTTCTGAGTGTAGCTCCAGGCTATCAGGATTGCCAGGGATAGTAGGGACGTCGCCAAGCCCACTATGGCCGCGTTGGCCAGCTCTTTGTCGCCGAAGAGCGTGTAGAGGGCGTTTAGCAATCCCTGAAGGAGGTTAGTCTTGGACATTAGCAGGTATCCAAGGAATCCGATGGCGTACCCTAGAATCCAGAAGCCGAAGAGGATAGTAGTTCTTCCCACGATGTCTTCGCCTCGATGGGCTGTAGTTCGTTCGTTCCTATTTAGTGTCTACAGAGCAAAAACAGTTGATATGTGGGTCAAGAGCTGTGCGGGGCTATATCCACGACGGGAGGTTGGTCTCGTTCAGCGTAGTGGTGTATGTCGAGGTCCCCCACCCGGTCTGTATCATCACCAGGTAGGTGGCATTGTAGGCCATCGGTATGTCAAGGGAGATCGTCACCGTATCGGCCGTCGGCCCGTATGATTCCGTGTAGTTCTGAATGACGCCATCCACCGACACGGTGTAGCCCAAAAGCCAAGAGGGGAGGAGCGTCGACTTGTCCAGCGTGACCTTGGCGATCGATGGTTCGACATTGTAGAGCGCCACGTTATCGAGGTAGGCATCGGCGTTGTCCACCGCGAGCCTGAACCCTAGAACGTAGATCGGGTCCCCCTGATTATAGAGGGTGCTGGAGTTGTCCAGGAGGTAGCCCTTGATTAGGTTGTCCACCCTGGGGGTCCCCAGCTGCAACTCATAGCTGGTCCACGAGTTGACCGTCCTTAAGCCCCGAAGCATTATCACCCCGGCTGAGGCGTTGACGCTGTCATATGTGGAGTCCGTATACGCGGAGAAGTTCCCCAGCACCATCGTCAGTGGGAAGGTGTCATTGGGGTTTAGGCGCCAGCTCAGGAAGAGGGTCAGCCAGACCGAGCTCGTGCCTTCGGCCACCGCGGGCCCCTTGTAGAGCAAATCGAAGCCGAAGGAAGTCGACGAGTTGATGAGAAGAGGGAGGACCCTGGCAGCCGTGTCGTTGTACCAGACTGAGATGCTCTGCCCTGGGTCGCCGATGTACAGCGACCTGCTTCCCGATTCGGCGCCGCCCGTGACGAACTGCGCGATTCCAGGGGTTCCGCCTGCGATGCTCCAGGAGTTGTCGTTGAGCTCGAACCCGCCGTTGGGTGTGATGGCGTTGAAGGTGTTAGAAGAGAAGCTCACCTTCTCGATGCTGAACGGAGCCACCAAAGGAGCCCCGAAGAGGGCGACGGCTACGAGGCAGAGCACGAGGAGCGCCAGCATCAGGACTCTGAACCGTTTCCTGTTCATCCAAGTCCTCGAAGGGGTCCCCGGCGAAGAGGTCTCTCCGGACATCAGGAGCAGAGGATTACCCATCTCATTAATACTTTGCGTTAGGCAGGAGAAATAAGAAAATAAGGGGAATCAGGAAGGAGTGTCTACTTCTTCCTGATCAGTATGACGATTTGGAGCACTACTGCGATCGCGATCAGAACGACTGCGATGTACAGGATGGTTGTGATGTTGTTCAGCGTGTCAGTGGATGTCTTGATGCTGCTGGACGTGCTCTGTAGGGCGGCCACGTTGTTGCTGAGTGTAGTCATGGTGCCGGAGAGAGTAGATACGCTACTTGCAACTCCCGCAACATCAGTGTCTACCTTGCTTATCTGAGTACCCAGCGTGGTGGTAACCCCGTTCACTGCTGTCGTCAGGCTTGAGAACTGGCTGCTGACACTTGTGCTCAGGCTCGAGATGGCTGAGGTCACGCTTGTGAACCCAGCGCTCTGAGAGCTAGAGAGAGTGTTCAGCGATGTGCTGATCCCGCTCACAGCTGTGCTCAGCGATGAGAAGGAGGAAGCCTGTGACGAGGCAAGAGATGTCAGAGCGGCGGCGTTAGCCTGGGATGAGGTTAGGATGCTGTTCGCCGTGGTCTGCAGGGCCGTTAGGGCCGTCTGCAGGGCGGTCAGTGACGTTCCCTGGCTAGTCAACATCGAGATTATCTGCGCGTCTCCAGTGGTCGTGCCGTTGACGGTGTACGCCAATACGGCCTCGTCGGTGAAGCTGCTGACAGTTCCGCCAGTGGTGCCAACGTTCTCTACTGTTACGTAGTGAACCATTGGGACTCCCGCGGCGGTCAAAGTCCAGTTAGCGACACCGTTGCCGGAGCCGAAGAGGTTGTAGCCGTCGTTCGCGACATTGTCATAGTCCAACACGTAGTAGGTTGTAGCTGCGCCAGTGGATGTGCCTGCGACGCCCGTGTACATAGCAGCTGCATCAAGGTAGGTCGTTGTTCCCACCGAGAGGCCAGCGCCTAGTACGTAGAATGGCGTCCCAAGCTGCCCTGAACTTGATGAGAGGCTCCAGGAAGCGGTCACCGTGAAGGTGCCCGTTGCTGTCGTGCCGCTGGAGTCGTTGGCATAGATAGTGTGGGCTCCACCATAGACGTTGGCTGGAACTGCGAACTGGAACGTGAAGGATCCTGCCGTTATGTTCGTGAATGTGGCGAGTAGCACGTAGTCGGTGTCAGCATTTACGCCGGCGCCTACGTACGTCTTCCCGAGCCAAAACACGGTTGCATTGGCTCCAGTGACGAATCCGTAGCCCGACACGTTGACTGGCGTACCGATTGGACCCCTACTTGGGGAGATCACGAGAGTTGTGACTACCGTGATCGAGAAGTTCCAGTTGTAGCTGGCGTCCATCATTTCTACAGTGTAGGTTCCGAGACCAATGACGGGGACTCCGAATGTGACGTTGTATGTTCCAGTTGACGAAAGTGCACTCTTGTAAGTGAGCGGCAGCGCCATGATGAATGCGCCGCCAGCTGTGTTAAGCTGGGCGGTCAGCGTGCCGTTGGGATTGTACAGAGCGGACTGTGCGTAGAAGTCCGTTCCATTCACGAAGATCGTGCCCAAGACCTTAGCTGTAAGTGCTGGAGCTGCACCGGACCCGTAACCTGGCGAGCCAGGGATGTCCTGCGCAACTAAGGCGCCAGAGTTGTCAGTCGAAGTCAGGTTCCATAGCGCCCTTCCCATATCGAATATGGAGGTGGCTACGTATTCGTCCAGACTTGGACTTCCAGCGATCGTGGTGCCGGTGGTTGTGTTGAAGGCCTCAAGGGCTAGTCCGAAGCTGCCTACGAGGGTCGTGGCCTCGAGCTTGTCCTCATCGGGCATCGGGAACGTGAATGAGAATGTTCCGTTGGTGATGCCGTTGGTCGTTGTGTTGAGTATGGTCGAAGTGCGCATGACTGCGCCAGCTACGAATACCCCAGTCGTCGAAACGCTGAGGTTGACCGCGTAGTTGGCTGGCCATGCCACACCAGTGACTGTGATCGGAGTGCCTGCAGCTACGGCCGTGCCAGCTGTGGTCGCTGCTGGAGTTACAGCTATGTTCGGAAGCACGAAGACCTGCTGTGCCGAGACAGCTACGGAGGTCGAGCTGCCGTCATAGATCTTGATGTAGTAGTATCCGCCAACAATGTTGTACGGAACTGCTCCAGCTACGATTTCAGCGCCACTAGTTAGTCTGCCGTAGTAGAAGTTGGGCGACTGGCCGTTCTGCCAGATGCTACCGGTGAAGCTTGTGGTCGTGATTGCGGCTGCAACCAAATTGGAGACTTGGAAGTATCCAGTGAATGGTATGTCAGAGCTGTTGATTTGCGAAAGACCGTTGGTCGAGAGGTACAGCGAGAACTGGGAGCCGTCGAAGACGACCCCAGCCGTGGCGAACTCTATTGCGAAAGTCCGACCAGCTGTAGCCACTCCGTCAACGTCTATTGCACCGGTGCCGCCCGCACGGACGCCCACCGTAAGGGTGGCGGCCGCGTAGGTAGCAGCCGTAGTCGGGGCTGTTCCCGATGCGACGTTGATGGAGCCAAGTGTTGGGTGTCCCGTCGATGCGTAGACGGGTATTGCTGCAAATGTTGCGATTACGAAGAGAGCGACGAGTAGTATGCTCTTATATGGTTTCATTTAGGTTTATTCACCTATCGTAAGCTAAAATGACCTCTGGTTCCCTTATAATACTTGTGGACAAGAGTTCTATATCAAAGTAGTCTAAGAAAGTTGTCAAGTGGTCTGTCTCATTGCGGTTAACGCAGAAGGGTCGGCGGTGAACATCTGTGGACAATCGTCTCATTGCCTAGCGCATGCGAAACGCGTCTGCAAGCTTGTATGAAGATAAATAGGGCGTACGCCGGCGGGCGGGAGAGACTTCTTCGGCAGGCTTCTACTGGGTCTGTTGGGTCGTGCCGGTCGCCGGCCCGCTTTCCGCCTTGGCTTCGCCTCCGGAGCCGGCCTTTGGTTCTTCGGTGGAGGCCTTCTCGGGCTCCTTGGCCCCTCCCCGGGTCGCGAAAGCCACGACAGCGAATATGAGGGCGAGGACCGCGATCGCTGCGATTCCATAGACTTCGTAGGTGAGCGTCGAAGTGTTGTTGTTGGCGGTTGTGAGTTGCTGGTTCAGGGTCCCGATGCTGGAGTCTGCGGCCGAGATTTGCGACAGAAGAGAGGCTTCGTTGCTCGTGGCCGTGTTCAGCGAACTCATAAGGTCCGCTATCGTGTTGTTCGCCGCAATCAGGCTATTGTCCGTGGCGAACTGGGTGAAAGTCGAAGCGCTCAGGCCGTCCGACTGGGACGCCACGACCTCGAGGGTGTGGACCCCGTCCGCCAGCATGGTTGTATCCAACTGGTAGGAGTAGGGAGATGATGAAGAATTGAAGCTCGCTAGGGGGGTGCCGTCCAGGTAGAACCAGACGGTCGATATCTGCTGCCCTCCAACCGTCGCGGTTATCCCAAGGGTTCCGTTGTAGCTAATTCCGCCAGCGGGGCTCTGCACCTGTATGGTGGGAAGGGCCGGAGAGAGCTGCGCTATGACCGAGGTGTTGTCGAGTATCTGGGAGTTGGTGAGCTGCACCGAGACGATGCTCGACTGGAGAAGGATGACGCTGCTGTTCTGGGCCACCAGGTTCCCGCCGTCCACCCCTACGAGCGTGAGACGTGCGTTGACCACATAGAGGGTGCCGATGATGTGGGAGTTGGCGATCGTGACGTTCCCTCCCTGGATGGTGTTGTTCTGGATGAAGACGTCGCCGGACATAGCTAAGGAGCTAGTTATCACGGTGTTGTTGAGGGCCAGCTGCGTCGTCTGCTGCACCGAAGAAAGGCTACCGGCCGTGAATATGTAGGGATCCACGAAGAAGGGCTGCTGGGCTGAAAGCTGCGAAGTCGTGGGGGTGCCGTCGAAGGACACGCCGGTCACGTAGGCTTCGTAGGGACCGGAGTAGTAGAACGAATTGTCGTTGACGCCGCTGAGAGAGGCGGCGTCGTAGGGCGAGGGGAGCGTCACTTCGCCGACCCACCTGTTCTGGGCCGGGTCGTACTGAAGCTGGGTGAGCTGAGAGCCGGCGTATTCGGAGTGCATTATGAAGGTGAACTGGTTCTGGAGCTCCTCGGGGTAGATCAGGACCGTGTACTCGCCATACTTCACCTCGGTGCCGTTCGGGTAGGCTATGTTGGCGGCCACCTGCACCGTCTGTCCCTCGTAGAGAGGGGATGTCGACAGCGAGATGGTGGGGGTGGAGGCGCCGCTGGAGACCAGGACTTGGCTGAAGGACATGCCGAAGAGGGTGTCGGGGGCCGTGTAGGAGTCGTAGGTCGCGTTCAATATGACCGTGTAAAGGCCAGGTGCGGCGTTCGCGGGCACCGGCAGGTAGCCGTTGATGTTGGTCGCACCCGACTGGCAGATTCGCACGGCCTCACCGCAGGCCTGGAGGGCAAGGCTGGCGGTCGAAACCACCGCGCCCGACGGGCTGACGAGAGAGGCCGTGACGTTGGACCCCACCGGGACGTCATCTCCTAGGGTGAGACCTGTTTCATATGATGGGAGGCCTGCCAGGTTGGCTGGAGCCTGAGGGTTGGCCTGGATGAACAGGGACTGTCCAGGCGCGACGGAACCCGGCTCGGCCGCCACCTGCGGATAGATGTAGCTGGACTGCAGGTAGATGCCGTTGACGATGGGTAGGTACCCGTAGGAGCTTCCTCCCAGGGCCAGCATTATCGGGCCGTATGGGTAGGTTCCCGTCATCGAGGCAGTGTTCATGCCGGAAGTGCTGTTGCCCTTGAGCGTCAGAGTCCCGGCAGTGGTATACGTGTTGGAGAAGATCGAATAGGGCTCGATGGCCATCTGCAAGTCCTGGGTAGGCATGTTGCTGCCGTTGAGCTCGGTGGAGGTGACCTCTATGTTCAGAGGCGAGAGGGTGCTCCACGGCAAGGGGAGCGGAAGCTCGAACGGCGCCACGAAAGATGCCAGGTAACCCGCGAAGATAGTGGTGATGCCTGTGCCCGACAGGCTTCCCGAGGTGCCGCTGACGGAGACGTACGCGGACCCCGACTGGCCCCCTTCGGTTGCGTAGCCCTGCCAGAACCCGGACGATGCGTTGTAGCTCAATGTGGATAGGACCGAGGTGCCCGAGAGGGTGACCAGGCTCGCCGTGAAGCTCCCCGAAGTCACGATCGAGAAACCTCGGACGATGGCCGCGACCACCGTGAAGTTCTGGCCGGGGATGAGCTCCGACAAGGAGTTCCCGGCGGAGTCCTCGGCGTCGACGGCGATGGTTAGGCTGGGTGAGCTGACGGTCGAAAGGTAGAGCGAAGCAAGGACGCCGATGTTGGGAGCGCCCCATCCCGTGACCAGGTTGTATCCGCTGGAGGCCACCCACGGAACGATGTAGCCGGTGGTTATCGGAGTGAACGCCTTCGCGTATGTTGCCGAGTTGTCGGCGACGCTGTACAGGAACGGGTTGATGTTGCCCAGGCTCCCTCCCGCGTCCTGGGCAACGAGCGCCAGGAGGCCGCCGAAGAGCTGGGTGGACTCGGACGTGCCGCCCGTCGAAATCACCGAGCCGGCGTCAACGACGTACGTCCCAGGGTCGCCTCCCGCCTGCAGCGAAAGGTCCGGGTTGAGCCTGCCGTTTGGGAAGGATGTGGGCACGGTTTGGCTCTGCTGGTACCAGGGCTTGGGCTCGAGGATGCTCACTCCTCCGCCGCCTCCACCTACGTTGACCCCGTTGGGAACGTATCCGATGTTGGACCAGGCCGTCTGGGCGTAGGTCGACCCTCCTCCCGAGGTCGCCGAAACATACGTCTGCGTGCCGCCCACCGAAGTTACGAACGGGGAGGTTGCAGGATACTCGGGGGTCCCCTCGGGGCCAGCGCTGGATCCGGAGCCGCCCCTGTCGCCGGAGGACGCCGTGAACGTTATGCCTTCAAGGGAGCCGAGGGCGTAGTAGAGGTCGGGCATCAGGACGTTGAACTCCAGGAGGGACGGGCCTCCGAAGTAGTAGGATTCGGAGAACCACCATTCGGGGGTGCCGAAGCTCTGAGAAAGGGTCGTGACCGAACCGTCCTGGACTATGACCGAAAGGGCGTCCGCAAGGCTCAAGGCCCCGTTGGCGACGTAGAGCTGGATCGAGGCCCTGGGGGCCATGGCATGGGATAGTTCGACGTCGAGCGAAACTTCAGTGCTCCAGCCCACTGACACCCCCAGGTTGGGGGCGTAGGGACCGATGGGGGTCACGGTGAAGGTCGGGTTGGGGAAATTGAAGATCTGGTCAAAGAGTTGGAGGTCGCTCGTAATCGTGGGCGACCCGTAGAAGTCGAGGATGCCGACGGTCTCTCCCTTGCCGGTGAACCCTGCGTTGTAAAGCGTTGTGGCGTTGTACACAGCCGGCAGGTCGCTGGCGGGGATACCCCCCTCGGTGAAGGTCACACCCGAAGGATTCGAGGACGACCCCGAAAGGGCTGGCCTGGTGTAGATGAAGGTCGCGTTAGAGGCATACACGTAGGCGCCGTCAAAGGTAGCAGGGCCCTGGCTGACATAGTAGGAGGACGTCCCATTGGTATAGAGATAAACGGACGCCCCAAATGCCTGCCGCATCTGGGAGGCGGTCCCCTGCACTACTATGATGGAGTCGAGGCCCGTCAGGACGACGTCCAGGCCACTCCCCTGAACGTACTGCAACAGCGAGTCGAAGGCGGCGGTGGGCAGGAACTCCTCCTGAGCCTGCTGCGGGGTGATGAAATGCCTGAACTGAGGAGAGCTGGGATCCGAGACTTCTTTCGCGAGGGAGTTGAGGAGCCCGACGTTCCTAAGAGGGATGCCGAGGCTCACCAACACGGGCATGTCCTGAGGCGCCTGCGAAACGAAGGTGAAGCCCGTATAGGCCGCAGGAGGGCTGGCCGGTTCTGTCGCGGCGCGTGCGACGCCCGCTCCTGAAAGGAAGCCCAACGAAGAAAGAGCGAGGACGAATATTGTCAGCAGGGACAAGACTCGGGCGGCGGATGACATCCGGACGGTGCCCGAATAAATCACGTAGGCAACCATCTTGAAGCATCATATATGGTTTGTCGGCGAAACGTTACATTCCTCGTCTGGCGGGACAGATTACACTGATTGAGGCCTACACATGAGAAGAATCGGTGTTTTGCCCACGGATGTTGGAGGTTGTCTGTTCCTCTGGGGCCTGCAGTCTGATTCGGCCTTTGCGATCGGCGGCCTTTTCGGGGATCCCAATTTGGGCGATGGTCATCGCCGAGCACGTCTCGAATTTATTGGTCAATGTCCCAACTATGTAATAGAAATTACATTTATAAGTAGGCTTTCTGCATCGTAAAGGTGGAGCGCAAACCAGAGTGAACAAATTCGACGAGATTGACATGAAGATACTAAGGGAATTGGTCATCGATGCAGGGCAGTCCGTGCCGAAGCTGAGCAAGAAGATCCAAGTCAATCCTTCTGTGACGTACAGCAGAATCAAGAGACTGGTGAAGAAGGGACTGATCAAGACGTTCACGGTCGAAGTCAACGAAGACCTCCTGGGGTGGAAGGTCCTCGCCTACGTCGGCGTGAACTCGGACGCCAAGGAGCGCGATTCCGTGCTGAAGGAACTCCTGGCTGAAGATGAGGTCCGCGAAGTCGCAGAAGTGACGGGCAGGTTCGACTTCCTGGTGACCATAAAGTCGAGGAGCCTCGAGGAGCTCCATAGCATAGTCTCCAGCAAGATCGGGAACATCAGTGGAGTTCAGCATACGGAAACCTTCATCGCGATGAGGACCGGCCTCCGGCCTCCGTCTTACGCATCGACCGACTAGCCGAGCACCCTGTCCAGCTCTTTCACGGTCGGCCCGATTGTGGGCACCGGCCGCACCAGTTTTCTAATCTGTTCCAAGTCCTTCAGGCCTGAGCCTGTCACGAGCACCACCACCCGATCCGTTGAGTCGATCGCTCCTTCCTCCTTCAGCTTCCGGGCTCCTGCCAGGGCGGCGGCGCCGCTCGGCTCCGCGAACACGCCCTCGAACCTCGCGAGGTCGGCGACGGCCCGGAGGATTTCGGCGTCCGAGACCGACTCGCCCCTACCTCGCGTCGTCGAGACACCCTCCATTGTGCAGTCGGCGTCCCAAGGGTACGGGTCCTCCAGCCCCGAGGCGATGGTCGAGGGATGAGGCTCCGCCTTCACCTTGCGGGCGGGTATGCCAGCCTTCAGGGCCTTGACCAGGGCCGAGTTGCCGGTGGGCTGCACGGGGACAAGGCGCGGATACTCCTCGGCGAATCCGACCTCGACGAGGTCGTGCAGGCCCTTCCACAGGCCGGCGGCGAGGCAGCTCGAGCCAGTGGGGGCCAGGAGCCAGTCATAGCCCTCCCATTCGAAACCTTCCGCCAGTTCGTAGGAGATGGTCTTCGGCCCCTCCACCTGGTAGGGGTTGAACGGCCCGAAGCTGGGCGACGGATACCAGCCCTTCGTGCGGACGACCTCCCTCATCATCACGACCGTGGGGTCTTCGCCCTTCTCGATGCCCTTCACCTTGATGACCTTGGCGCCGAAGAGCGTAGAGCTGGGCGACCTTCGCGTCGCTGGCGGAGTCGAGGACGAAGGCTACGACCTTTAGGCCGGCGCTGGCCGAGTACGCCGAGAGCGAAGACGCCGCGTTGCCGCTGCTGGCCGTCGTCACGATCTTCACCTTCTTCTCAACGGCCTTTGCCACGCTGACGGCCATGGCCCTGTCCTTGAAGGAGCCGGTGGGGTTCCTGGTTTCGTCCTTGAGGTAGAGCTCCTTGAGGCCCAGCTTATCGCCCAGCCGCCTGGCCCTGATGAGCTGGGTCCCGCCCTCGCCCAAGCGAGGGGCGAACTTGGCCTTGGCCGGCAGGAGCTCCTCCCAGCGCCATACGTCCCTTGACCTCCGTGCGAGGCTCTCCTTGGTCAGGGACTCCTTCACCCTCTCATAGTCATAGGAGATGTCGAGCCTCCCTAGGTCGTCCTTCGCGCACATGACCGGAATGGCGGCCGGGTCATACTCGGTTCCACATCTAGAGCAGCGCATGCCCGTCACGAAGCTCATGGGGTTCCTCGTTCCCGAGTTGTCTCCGCCACTAATTATCTTTGCATGGAGGGAGGACGTCGAGTCGGGGAAAACCGTTAAATCGCCCCGAAATCAAAACGGGGTCGATTCACATGAGGACCGTTGAGCTGACGGGGAGGGACCTCCTGGCGACCCAGGACTGGAGCAGGGAAGAGCTGGAGCAAGCCATCGAATCGGCGCTGCTGATCAAGAAGCTCTACAAGGCCGGCTCGGTGCCGGAGCTCTTCAAGGACAGGACGATGTTCATGCTCTTCTACAACACGTCCACCAGGACCCGTTCCAGCTTCGAGGCAGCGGCCACTATCCTGGGCGGCCACTCGCAGTTCATCGACTTCGGCACCACCCGAGGATCTGAGGGTGAGGCCGTGAAGGATGTAGCCCGGATGTACGAGCGGCTGGGGCACATCCTGGGCATCCGGGTCCTCGAGGCGGCCGTCGACTACCTTTACGGCAGGGGCCACCAGCTCATACAGGAATACGCCGACAACTGCGACATCCCCACTGTTTCGATGGCCGACGACATGTTCCACCCGACCCAGGCCATCGCCGACATGATGACCATCCATGAGAAGATGGGGGGGAAGTTCGAAGGGAAGAAGTACGTGATCTCCTGGGCCTACACGCCCCACGTCCGCAGCTGGGGGAGCGTCCAGGATGAGGCCCTGATCGCTTCCCGGTTTGGCATGGACGTCACCATGGCGTACCCCGAGGGCTTCGAGCTGGACCCCACCATCATGAAATGGGCCGAGGACAACGCCAAGGCCAACGGCAGGGAGTTCAAGGTGTCCCACGATTTCGACCAGGCCCTGGAGGGGGCCCACGTGGTCTTCCCCGGAGCTGGGCGAGCCACGAATGCGTCTCGGTCGGCATGAACAGGTTCGGCAAGGACCGAGAGGCGGAGCTCCATGAGAAGTACAAGAACTGGATCCTGGACAAGAGGCGGATGGACCTGATGGACAGGAACGCGCTCGTGACGCATGTCCTCCCCGTGTTCAGGGGGCAGGAGGCCACCGACGAAGTGATGGATGGACCTCACAGCGTCATACTGGACCAGGCCGAGAACCTGCTCTACGTGAGGGCTGCGCTGCTGGCGCTACTCACGGGGGCCATGTGAGCGACTTCTACTTCACGACATGGGTGCCGCTCGTTCCCTCTACCGCCGCCTTCAGCTGGCTGAGCTCGGCGATGATGGCCTCGCTGCCGCCGGCCTCGATGAACCTCATGGAGGCTAGGACCTTGGGACCCATGGAGCCGGCCTTGAAGTGGCCCTGGTCGTAGTACTTCTTCATCTCTTCGAGGTTCACCCTGCCCAGCTTCTGCTGCTGGGGGGTGCCGAAGTTGATGGCCGCCGCGTTGACGTCGGTCAGTATGACGAACTTGTCGGCGCCTATGAGCGAAGCCAGCCTCTGGCCGCCCAGGTCCTTGTCTATGACTGCCTCTACGCCCTTCGCCGTCGTGCCGTCTTCGATGACGGGGATTCCCCCGCCTCCGCTGGCTATGACCACAAAACCGGCGTCCACCAGGGTTCGTATGGCGACCCTTTCGGCCAGGACCTTGGGGTCGGGTGAAGGGACCACCCGCCTCCAGCCCCTCCCCGCGTCCTCCTTGTAGACGAAGTCGGGGTGAAGGGAGGCCAGCTTCTTTCCCTCCTCCTCGGTGTAGAACGGGCCTACCGGCTTGGAGGGGTTCTTGAAGGCCTTGTCTTCCTTGTCGACGAGCATCCGCGTGATGACCGTGACCGCGTACTTGTCGATGCCCCGCTTCTTCATTTCGTTCCTGAGCCCCTGCTGGATCATGTAACCGATGAGGCCCTGAGTCTCGGCGCCGCAGGCGTCCATTGGGAAGGGAGGCAGGCCATGCAGCTTCTGCCCGGCGTCCTGCCTGAGCAGGTCATCGCCAACCTGAGGGCCGTTGCCGTGCGTGATGACGACCTTGTAGCCGGCCTGGATGAGGTCGGTGATTGGGACCGCCGACTGCCTGACGTTTTCGTATTGGGCCTCGAATGTGCGCTGCTGCCCTCTCTGAAGGAGGGCGTTGCCGCCGAGGGCGATGACCACGACTCCCTTCTCATTGGCCAAAACCAATCGAACCTGGTTCCACTTCCTTTCGAAGCGAAATATAAGCTTTGGCGGATGAAGCTGCTTTTGTACTATCCTGAAATCGGTTCGCCCCCTCCTTGCCCTAGTCGACTCGGTACGCCTCCCCTGACCTTTCGTCTACGACTCTCCCCTTCGGGGGGAGCTTCCTGACGAACGCCTCGTGGGGCGTCTCCGCCCGGTCCCAGTCCAGGGACATGTGGATCCTCACCTCGTTGTACCATGGGATGAGCTCGTCCACCGAGTCGAACCACTTCATCTTGGCCTTCACCGTCCCGAAGAAGCGCTCCACCTTCCCGTTGGTCTGGGGGTGGTTCACCCTCGAGAGGACGTGCCTGATGTCCTCCTCGATCAGGTACTTCTCGAAGGCCGTGAGCCCCCTGAGCCTGTCGTCCGCCTCCTGGGCGTAGAACTGTATCCCCCTGTCGGTGAGGATCGAGGCCGGCCTCCCCCACTTGGATATCGCCTCCTTAAGGACCTCCAGCGAACGCTGGGAAGTCGCCTCGGGGAAGAGGCCCCAGCCCACGATGAACCTGGACGCGTCGTCCAGGTAGGCTATGAGCCACCCCTTCCCGTCCAGGAGGGTCCAGTCGGCGTGCCACATGGAGTTCGAGTATTCCCTCTCGTACCTGACCCACTTCCTCCGCTCCTTCTTCCTCGGCTCGTCCCTTGCCAGCCCCATCTCCTTCAGGACCCTGTGTATCCTGTTGTGGGATATCCTCCTTCCGTATTTAGCGTCTATCGCCCTCTCCAGGGGGCAGGCCGAGGCCCTCTGCTCCCCGTACGCCCTGGATATGATCTCCCTCTCTTCGGTGGTGGCCTCCAGGAGCTTCCTCCCGGGCCTCCTCAGGGGAGGGACCTCCTTCGTCCTCCTGTACTCTGAGAGTATCTCCTGCACCCTCCTCGTGGACACCCCCATGGACGAAGCCACGGCCATGTTCTTCCTGCCCTTCAGCCTCTCCTTCACTATCCACTCCACCTTCACGGGGTCCAGCTTCATGTATACGGCGTAGCGCCTCCCCCTGCTCCATATCCACCTCAGTCGCAGCCTACGGACAAGGGGGTGAACTAATTTCGGGATAACATAGGATGAAGCTGCTTTGCGCTGGGGGAGTGGGGAAAAACAGCGACTGGCTGGCCTATTCGTTGTCGATGAAGTCGTTGGGCGGCGGGATGTCGGGCGGTAGCCCCTTGCGCTTCCGGATGTCGGCTATGATGGGCCTCAGTAAGGATGACGGGACAGGCTGCCAGGCCTTGAAGTACAGGTTCCACATGGCCTTGCCTGCCGTGGCCCCCCTCATGACCTCGCTCAGGTCGAAGGTCTCCGAAGACGGGATCTCTCCCTCGACCACGGCCAAGACCTCCTTCTGTTCGATGCTCATTGTCTTCCCCCTCTTCGAAGAGATTACGCCCGCGACCGCACCTATCTGATCGATGGGGCACTTGACCTCGATTCCTTGTATTGGTTCGAGGAGGGCCGGATTGGCCAACAGCATCGAGCCCAAGATAGCCCTTCGGCTGGCGGGCATGAGCTGGGCGTAGGTCCTGTGGGCGGGGTCTTCGTGCGGTACGAAGTGGTGGAGGATCACCTTCACTCCCCTGCAGAACTCGTAGGCCAAGGGCCCGTTGTTCATCACGTCCACGAACCCGGCCCTTATTGAGTCCATAGACTCCTGAAGGAACTGGACACCCTTGGTTTCCTCGATGAGGATGTTCCCCTTCTCGTCGATGGCCTGGAAGCTCCTTGCCTCGTCGCCGTCCCAGCCGGCGTCTTTCAGGAGCTTCGTGACGACCTTCTTGTCGACGTTTTCGCTGATCTCTCCTGTCCTGATTTTGTTCACGATCTCGGCCTCGAGGGGCTCGACCCGCATGAAGATCTTGTTATGCCTGTTGGGGCTCTTCGACATTACGGGGCCCGCCTTCCCCATGATGGTTTCACGGTAGTTGATGAGTGGTTGGCTGGTGATTATGTCGAGGCCTTCGCGCTGGAGCAGCGTCGTCGCTATCTCGAGGTGGAGGACGCCCATCCCGGCCATGAGGGTCTCCCCCGACTCCTCGTTGATCCTAACGATGAGGTTGGGGTCCTCGATGTGCATTCTCTGGAGGGCCTCCACCAGCTTCGGGAGGTCCCGAGGGTTCTTCGCTTCGACGGCGACGGTGACCACGGGCTCGGAGACGTACTTGATGCCCTCGAACTGCGCTATCCCCTTGATGCTGCTGAGGGTTTCGCCCGAGCGGGCGTACTCTAGCCCGAGGAGGGCCGGGATGTTGCCCGCCGGCAGGACGCCCACCATCTCTCGCAGGAAGCCCATGTACATGTTGACGCTCTGGATCCTGCCCTCCCTGTTGACGGAGAGGAGGTTGACCGAATCGCCGTCGTGGACGGTGCCGCTAAAGAGGCGGCCGGTGGCGACTAGGCCTGCCTGCGGGTCAACGACGACGTTGGTGACCATCATTACGATGGGGCCGTTGTCGTCGCACTTGATGAGTGACTGGCCCACTTCGGAGTTGATGTCTCCCTTCCAGATCTTCGGGATGCGGTAGGCCTGGGCGACGTGCGGCGGAGGGTGGTGGCGCACCACCATGCCCAGGATGGCCTCATGGAGGGCCACCTTGTCGCCAAGGGACTTCGGGTCCCCTGAGGTGTATGCGTCATAGACGTCTTTGAATCCGATTCCGGCCTTCTGGGCCATGTCCAGGGTGAATCCCCATCTGTCCTTGGCGCTCCCGAAGGCGACGCTGTTGTCCTGAATCGAGACCTTCCACTTGTCTCTGAACTCCGGCTCGGCGTATACGGTGATGAGGTTGTTGAACTCGGCTATGATGTTGGCGAGCCACGCCTGCATCTTGTCGGGCGTGAGCCTGAGCTCCTTCACCAGCCTGTCTATCTTGTTGATGTAGAGGACCGGGACGACCCTCTCCTCGAGTGCTTGGCGGGTGACCGTCTCGGTCTGTGTCATCACGCCTTCGACCGAATCGACCACGACGACGGCCCCATCGATGGCCCTGAGGCTCCTGGTCACCTTGCCGGTGAAGTCGATGTGGCCGGGGGTGTCTATCATGTTGAAGACGTAAGGGGTCCCCCTCTCTTCGTAGTATAGCGTGACGTTGGCGGCCTTGATGGTCATCTGCCTCTGTTGCTCCAGCTCCATGTAGTCGAGGGCCAGAGCCTGGCCGGCGACGCTCGGGCTTAGCATCCCGCAGGCGGCCAGCAGGCTGTCAGAGGTGGTGGTCTTCCCATGGTCGACATGGGCTATGACCCCGAAGTTCCTGATCTGCTCCTTGTTCGAAATGATCTTCAAAGCTTCGGTCGTCGACTTAAAACGCGGCATTAGCCTGCACCCAATCCTCCAAACTATTCGTGCGTGAATTAGGGCTTAGGAGACGCTCATTTAAGGTTTAGCTCACACGAGCGCAACGAATCCCTCACTTCGTAGGACCCGCTTCACGCCGAGTTCCCCAGCGCTTCTCAAGAAAGCACATGCTCCTCCTTTAGGGCACCTCCGGGATCTGAGATGCTCCAAGAAGTCGAGTCAAGCTGAAATAACCTTGTTCGACTCGGCGTCGGAATGGCCTCCAAGCTAATCGTCGGCGGCGTGGTGTTGGTCCTAGTGGTCCTGGCGTTCTTCCTGGCGCCAGTGGTGGACTATACGTTCAGTTCGTACAACTTCGGGATTGGCACCGCCCAGGTCACGGCCTACGTGTCCCCTTCGTTCTACCTTCTCGGCTGCGGCATGGTCTGGAACCCAACGCAGAGCGGAAGCGCCCTCAACATAACGGTCTCCCATCAGCTCTGGTCGGGCGGAGAATGGCGCTGCAAGTAATCCGAAGAACCTAGACGTCGCCGCTGCCCCCGGCGTTCCTTGGAGGGGCGCTGGCGTCAGCTGCTGAAGCCTTGCGCTCTTCCTCCGCCTCCCTCTTCCTGATGGCCCAGACCAGATAGGCTAGGGAGATGGCTGATATGACCAGAATGGAGATGCCGAGCCAGAAGACTGGCACTCCGTAGTACGAGGGAGGCGGGGCTTCACCGACCGATATGACGACGGAGCCAGAGAGGGCCTCGGTACCTGTGCCGCTGATGGCAGAACAGAAGACCGTCCAGTTGCCGGTGGCGTCGAATGTGTAGGTGAAATTGAACTCGGAGAGGCTGACGTTGACGGCGCCGCCGTATTGGGTGGAGTTGGGAGCTACCACTTCGTAGGTCACCGAGGTGACGTTGAGGCCGACCGTCGTCCCGGCGAATTCCACCGGGACGCCCACGAAGGTGGCATTCGCTGAAGGCGTTAGGGTCAGGTACGGACCCTCGAGCTGCGACGCTACATAGCGGCCGCTCCAGGCCATCCCAGCCTCAGCGACGGCCAATATGAGAACCAGGGCAAGCACCGAACGCCGGCGGACCACGTGGGATTTGCCTCGGGGGGGTCAAAAATACTTGTCGACGAAGGGGCTCAGATGTAGGGGACGGCCGAAATGGCGAGGGCGAACTTCGCTCCTCCCTTCTTGCTGTTCTTGGCGACGAGCTTCCTCAGCTTCTCTTCGGCCTCGGAGAGCACTTCGTTCACCTGGGGGATCATCGAAGGGTCGGCTGGAAGGACAAAGACTGACGTCCCCACCGGGTAGTAGGGCATGGTCCCTCCCTCCATGGCCTTCTCCCAGATCGACACGCCTCTGGCGACTATGCTCATCATGAAGCCCACGTCGGCGTAGCCCACCTGGACCCTCTCCTCCCGGGTCGCCTCTCCCATCCCCTGGTAGGCGCACTCGCAGCCCTTGGACTTGTACGCCGTCGTGTAGAACTTCTCGATCAGGTTCCTCTTCGTCTCCGTCTTCGACAGCTTCACAAGGCCTCCCTCCTGGAGTTGCCTCAAGTGATGGAGAACAGTGGCCTGGGAGACCCCGAGCTCCTCTGAGAGCTCCTTGACTGACATCTCGGACACGCTGAGAAGGTTCAGGATGTGGAGCCTGACCGGATCCATGTAGAGGTTGGTGTTGACGTTCTTCTGAGACATTTCGGAACGTCTCATTCAGTCTCCTCCGTCTACTTAAGGTTTGTCAGGTCGTTGAACCGTTGAGAGAGCACGATAACGCCTAGACGGTTTCTAACCGCAACAGCCTTCGCCTTGACTACGGCAGTTGCGCAAACGTATTAAGGCCGCGAGAAAGTGGTAGGGGTATGGAGATCAAGGAGAAGGTCACTGCCCCCGAGAAGAGGCCCTTCTTCGACGAGACCGTGTGGTGCCCGCGCTGCCAAAAGGAAACGAAACACAAGCTGGCCACAGCCGGCTACAATTCGCCCTCTCCGTATTTTGGAGGCTACTTCTCCATGCCGGCCGTAATTCAGTGCGAAGAATGCAAGCTGAAGCACACCTAGAATCCTACTCCGAGTAGTAGTGCACCAGCTTCCTCGCGATATCGATCACGGCGATCACCCCCAGGAGCTTCCCGTCCTTATCGACCACGAAGACGTGGTCGACCTCCCTTTCGAAGATGCGATTGACTATGGAAGGGAGGGACTCCTCAGGCGGAACCGTCACGGGGACGGACATGTAGAGCTGGGTGACCGGGTTCTTCAACATGCTCTTTGGCGCGGAGAGGAGGTCCTCAAGGTTGACCGAGCCTATGAGGACGCCAGATTCATGCACGATGGGGAGCACCCTGTAGGGGATCGTAGCGAACCTGCTCAGGGCGGCCTCTATCGTGGCGTCATCGCTGAGGGCGACGGGGCGAGGAGTCATTACGTCGATTGCCTTCAACCCCCCCACGATGTTGGGCGCAGTCTTCAGGACCTTGCTGTAGATGCGCTCCAGCGCCAAGTCCTCTTCCTTCATCCTAGCGAAGGGCTGGAGGGGGTAGAAGGAGGCGGACCCCGAGGCGAAGTAGCTCACGATGGAGGCGAGCAGCACCGGGATGATGACCGAGGGGCCGATGGTCTCCGCGACGAATGCCACCGGGGTCAGCAGGATCTTGTGGGTCCCGGCCAGAACCGCGGCTATCCCCACCGCGATGAACAGCGGGTCCACCCTCCCCAGGACCACCTGCGAAAAGAGGGCCCCCAGGATGGAGCCCTCGACTATGGCCGGTATGAAGAGGCCTCCGCTCCCGCCGAAGGCCAACGTGATGACCGTCGCACAGAGCCGAAGGATGAGCAGCGCTGCCAGGGCTATCACCGTATACTCCAGCGTCCCGGTCACGAGGCCCGTCACGACGTTGTAGCCCACACCGATGGCGTTGAGGTTGATGTAGCCCAGGGCGCCAAGCGCGAGACCGCCTGAAAGGAGGAGAAGGCCGAATCCGCCCCCGGCGAGGAAACGCTTCCCCAGCCTGTCGGCAAGGTTAAACGTGCTGACAAAGAGGAACGAGTACGCCCCTCCCACAAGCCCGAGGACTATGGAGAGGAAGATGGTATACAGATCGTAGTTGGTCAGGATGGCCCCGATGTTGAAGATGGGAGCGGGCCCGAGGATGGAGATCGTGACCAGAAAGGCTGTCACAGAGGCGATGGAAGCTTCGATGAAGGCCTCCCTTTCGATGTCCCTCTTGTATGGGATCTCGAGGACGAAGAGTATCCCCGTGAGCGGGGCCTTGAATATGGACGAAAGCCCAGCGGATGCGCCGGCCAAGAACACCTTCCTCAGCCTCTGGTAGGGGAGGTGGTTCAGCCGTCCGATGGCCGCGGCGAGTCCGCCGCCCAGGACTAGGCTGGGTCCCTCCAGCCCGGCAGCTCCTCCCATCCCCACGGTGACTATCGATGCGACGGGCTTGACGATGGCGTCTCGCAGCGACATGTCCCCGTTTCGAAGGTGGAGGGTCTCCAGGAGCGCGTGGGTTCCGCTGCCGGTCGTCTTGGTCTTCGCAGCTGCCATCACCAGGATGAAGGCGGCTGCGAGGCCGAGTGTCGTGAAGACGAAGACCAGGCGGCGGGTATCTTCGATGACCGGGAGGACGAGCCCCCAGAGGAAGGCGAAGGCGGTGTAGAAGAGAGAGACGACCACGCCGACGACGACCCCGACCACCACGACAAGTAGGTAGTACTCGATGTCCTCCGTCTTGGGGAGATTCAATCCTGGCGTTTGGCCTTCGGACCAGCCTCCGCCCACGCAACTATTAAATCTTGAACGCTGACCAAGCTGACGGCGGGGCATTTGGTGGGACCCATTTGGCTGTGCTAGCAAGGCGTCAAGGTAAGGGCCTCTTCCTCCCACTCGTCCCTTTCAACGCGGCCGTGTCCGCAATCTCTACCCTGGTGCCCCTCGCCATCCTTGCGCTGGGAGGCTCTGTGATCGACGTAGGTTTCTCGTCGGTTGCGTACAGCCTGGCGTTGATACCCGCTCCGCTGATCTGGGGCTACATCTGCGACGTCACCGGCGCAAGGAAGAAGGTGATGGTCTTGGCGTCCGTAGTGCTGTTGGCTTCGACCATCGCGATGTACTGGTCCAACTCCCTCCCGGTGATAATCCTGGCCTTCGCGGCCATCGCCCACGCCACCGGCATGATGAGCCCGGCGCTGAATCTCCTCATCATAGGGAGCCTTCCCAGGGCGGCCTGGGACAGGGGCTACACGGCTTCCTCCTGGTATTCCACGGTGGGGACCGTGGCGGGCCTGGTGGCCGGCCTCCTATGGGAGCTCTTCTTCCCGCTCACTACCTTCCTGGTGATCTGCGCCGTCTTCGCCGCCGCCTCCATTGCGCTGACCGTCCTGATGGTGGAAGAGCCCTCCATCACCATCGAAAGGAGGACCTTGGTTGTGAGCCCCCAGGCCTTCGTCGGCAGGCTCACACAGCTGCCCCTCATGTTCGAGAAGCTCCCCAGGCTCTCCGACTTCCGCTCGATGGTCAAGCTGGCGAGGGAGGAGCTCACGCGGGACGCCCCCGTCATCATCCTCTCGTCCGCCCTCTTCTCCGCTTCGCTCAACGTATTCTACACGAGCTACACCCCCTACCTCAAGGCGAACCAGCTCCCCGACTGGCAGGTGTACCTGACGTCCGCCTACGTGAACGCCATGAACGGGGTTTCTTCGAGGTACGTCCTGAGAAGGCTAAAGGGCTCGGTGACCCCCACCATAGCCAGTGCCGCGCTGGCGGTCAGGGCCATGGGCATGATACTCGCCGCCGCCCTGGCCATCTTCGTCTTCGGCCCGAAGACCCTCTACACCACCCTCGTGACCTTCACGCTGCTCGGGCTGGCCTACACCATCATCTCGCTGAACCTCAATTCACTCTTCTACAAGGCACTGCCGGCTGGCCATCAAGGGGGCTTCCTAGGGGTGTACAGCACGTTCAACGGCGCCGCCCTCTTCGCCGGCTCCCTGGCGTCAGGGTACATCTCGTTCTACCTGGGCTACCCCATAACGTTCTTCGTTGGGGGGATGCTGGTCTTCCTCTCGGCTGCCGTCCTTCAGGCCCACTTCGGTGGGAGCCCACCACCGCCCGAGGACGACTGATCAGGGAGTCGGGTTCCCCTTGCCGATGTAGTCCAGCGCCTTCTCGTCGTTGATCCTTGCGAACTCTTCGACGTACTCGTCGAAGGTCAGGGAGGTTCCGCAGGCGGTGCACTTGAAGGCCTGGGTGCCTGGGTCGTAGACGCCCTTTTCACCGCAGCGCGGGCACTTTGCCTCCAATCCACCGGTCAGTCCCGATACGACCTCAAATGCCTTGCGCCGGTTGTTCAGATGCGACGCATGTAGACGAAGGAGGACCTGAACGCCGGCTTGAACCCGCCTCCTTTGAGGCCCTCCACGGTCCCCGCACGGTTGGGGCAGGAGACACTGAGCCTCCTGAACCCGGCCTTGGCCGCCCCGGATATCACGAACGACGCCAGCTCCCTAACCTCGGGCGCATCTCCCAGAAGGAAGCAGGCCTTGGCCCGCTTCCCCTCGACCTTGCCCAGATGCACGACGGCGAGGGCCATGCCCTTCCCTTCTCCCGCCACGGCCACCATCTTCTTCCTGGCCATGTCCGCGAAGTCGTCTGCCTCCAGGGGATAGAGGGCCCACTCGTGCTCATAGGAGCGGCAGCCCTGGTTGAAGAGGTCGGAGGAGTCCAGGTGGCTCCAGACCTTGGGCGCCGAAGATGGGGAGGATCCAGTGGGCTCTCTGCGAAGGCCGAGCCACGGGCTTCTTGCCGTGGTAGAATGCCCACGTAGCCTCCTCGACGAAGCCGAGACCTTCGGCCAACCCCATCGAAGCTTCGTTGTTGGACTCCACGAGGAGCCGGACCGTGCCGTAGCCCATTTCCTTGAGCTCCTTGAGAGCCTTCTCGGTGAGGGAACGGCCTACACCCATTCGCCTAGTGGCTGGGCTTACGCGCAACCCCTCCAGCCAGGCCACGCCGTGATTCATGAGACGGGCGTGGACTATTCCCACCGGTCGCCCCTGCGACTCGGCCACCAGAAAGAGGGAGCCGGGGGCGGCGAGCCAGAAGTCGTAGACCTCGTCGATGTAGTCCCCCCAGTCAAAGGTCCCGACGCAGAATGAAAGGACTTCGCTCCTGTCTTCGGCCATGGCCTTCCGCACAACTACTTCGTCCAATGACTTACCTCCAGGTCTTCCCCTCTTGGTGTATAAGCCTAGCGCAGGGGTGCCCTAGCGGACTTCGGCCCTGCAGTCTTCGCAATAGCCATAGACGGAGTACTGCTGGTCCACGATGTGGAACGAAAACCTTCCCGCCCTCTCTCTGACGAATCCAGCTATTCCCTCGTCTTCGACGTCGATTATCTTGCTGCAGTTGAGGCAGATCAGGTTGATGTGGCGGGGCGCGTGCGAATCGTAACGCATCACCTTCCTTGTGTTCACGGCCTGGAGCATGCCCGCCCTGACCAGCATGTCCAAGGTTGAGTATACCGTCGCGAGGCTGATGGTGGGATATTCGAGCCTGATCTTCTGATAGATGTCGATGGCGGTGGGGTGCGTCTCGGTGGTCAGGGCTTGCTTCGCGATGGCCATCCTCTGGGGGGTGAGCCTCAGGCCTAGCTTCTTCAGCTTGGCATAGGCGCCGTCCATACCGTCGGCCTCCATCTCCATCCTCTCGGCAGGAACGACCTCGGCGCCCATATATTTCTTGCCGCGGATTCTCATGTAGTATTCATTCCAATCTAGGAGCCTACAGGGCCCGTCCAAATCCTAGAACGGTGGCGGGGGAAGGCATTCTACGGCGTAGAGCTATCCACCGACTGATGCATGCCGAATGACGGGGCTGAACGTAGGCCCATCTACGGAGTAGCCAATGGAATCGGGCGGGGACCGCCTCGGGCGGCTCCGCCGCATCTTTTTAAACTCAGAGGCTGGAAGAAAGCAAGATGCAGTCCTCCAAGGCCAAGCACAGATTCGCCCATCTCTCAGACGTGCACATCGGAGCGTGGCGAGAGGCGAAGCTGGCCAAGCTGAGCATGGAAGCGTTCGAATGGATGCTCGATCGCTGCCTGAAGGAGGAAGTGGACTTCATAGTCATCTCAGGGGACCTCTTCGACAGCAACATCCCGGACCTGCAGGCCGTCAAGGACGCCGCCGTGGCCATGAGGAAGGTGAAGGACCACGGAGTCAGGGATCTACGTAACCTACGGCTCCCACGACTACAGCGTCAGCGCCACCTCCATCATAGACGTCCTCGACGGCGCTGGCCTCTTCACCAAGGTCGTCAGGCTCGAGGAACCCTCGGGCGAGGATGGGAGGTTCAGGTTGGGCTTTGTCAAGGATGAGCCGACTGGCGCGAAGCTGGCAGGCCTCTACGGGAGGAAGAACGGCCTGGAGTCAGAATACTATGCGCTGTTAGATAGGGCCCCGCTCGAAAGGGAGAAAGGGTTCAAGGTCTTCGTGTTTCACAGCGCCGTTGACGAGATGCGTCCTCCGGGCTACGAGTTCGGCCAGAGCATCCCAATTTCCCTCTTCCCCAAGGGGTTCGACTACTATGCCGGGGGCCACGTCCATGCCAGGATGCTGGAGGACGTCCCTGGCTATGGCAAGATAGCCTTCCCCGGCCCGCTCTTCGGCCATGGCTTTGGCGACCTAGAAGAGATGGCCAAGGGCACCAAGAGGGGCTTCTTCTTGGTCGACTTCTCGGACAAGGTGGACGATGTGAAATTCGTCGAGGTCCCGTTGCCAGAGGTCATCTTCGAGAAGGTCGACGCCGAAGGCATGACTCCCGCCCAGCTGACGAAGGCCATGGAGAAGATGGCCCGATCCATGGAGTGTGCCGACAGGATCGTGCTGGTCAAGGTGAGCGGAAGCCTTTCGTCCGGCAGGACGGCGGAGGTGCCCTTCGAGCGGCTCAGGAAGGACCTCGAAGCCAGGGGGGCCATCATGGTCAGGATCAACAGGGCCGGACTCACCAGCGCAGATTCGTCCAGGGAAAGGGTGACGGGAAAGACCAGGGAGGAGATAGAGGAAGGCGTCCTGAAAGGGGCCCTTTCGGAGTATAAGGTCGACCCGGCCTACGACCCTGGCCTCAGGGCCGAAATCGGTGGGAGGCTAGCCGACGAGGCTGGCCTCAGGACGGCCAGGAAGCTCCTGTCGTCGTTGGCCCAGGAAGCGAGGGACAACGAGAGGAAGGAGGAGTTCAGGAACAGGATGATCAGGGAGGCCAAAGAGGCAATGAGGATGGAGGGGGACTGATTGCAGCTTAGGGGGCTCAAACTGGAGAATATCCGGAGCTATGGCGAAGGCGAGACCTCCGTAGAGCTCAGGCCGGGGCTCACGCTCTTCGAAGGGGACATCGGCAGCGGGAAATCCACGATCCTGTCGGCGATAGAATTCGGCCTCTTCGGCCTGGGCGATGTCGAAGCCAAGCATCTCCTCAGGCACGGCTCCAAGAAGGCGAAGGTCGAAGTCAAGTTCGAAGTGAAAGGGAAGGAGTATACGGTGAGCAGGAGCCTTTCGAAGTCGGGGAGGGGGATCCAGCAGGAGGAATGCAGGCTGGAGGGAGACGGCGTTGCGGAGACATATTCGCCGTCGGAGCTGAAGCCTAGGGTTCTTGAGATCCTCGGCTTCAACGAGAAGCCCGACACGAAGTCCACCTCAAGGATCTTCCGATACGCCGTGTACACCCCTCAGGAGTCCATGAAGGAGGTCCTCTCCATGGGTGAGGGGCAGAGGCTGGACACCCTTAGGAGGGCCTTCGGCATCGAGAGGTACAGCTGGGCCGTGAGCAACGCCGAAGACGCCGTCGTGCGGGAGTGGTTGAACGGGCGCCTCAACGCCCTCCAGGAAACCGTAGACACGCTGCCCAGGAGAACGTCGGAGCTGGAGGCCGAGCGCAGGGACCTCGAAGAGTTGGAAGCAGACGGCGTTGCGCTCGAACAGGCGGAGAAGGAGGCGGCCGCGGCCCACCGGACCTTGCAGGGGAAGGTGGAGGAACTGCGCCCAAGGCGGCTGGCCTTCGCGAGACTCCGGAGCGAAATCCCGCTACTGGAGAGCGACACCAAGGAGACCAAGAAGCGGAGGGCTCAGCTGGCTGAAGACCAGTCCGCGGTGGAAGCCGAGCTCAGAGAGGCCTCGGAGGCGGCATCTTCTCTAGAAGCAATCAGGCCAGACTATGAGAGCTATGTGTCGCTCAAGGAGAAGGCGACGGAGCTGGAGGCCGCCGTCGACGAAGAGGCAAGGCTGTCGAAGGACGAACAGAAGCTAAGAGGCCGAATAGAGATCGAGAAACGCGTCATCGAAAACGAGGTGGCCACCCTGCGATTGCAGGTGACCTCTGGCCAGGGCATCCAAGCGAAGTTGGCCTCCCTGGAGGAGCGCGTCAGGGCACTGACGGCACGCAGGGCAGACCTAGAGTCGAGGGCGAAATCCCTCGAAGAGGTAGAGGCCGGGATGAAGGCGCTAGCAAAGGAGGAGGTGGAACTCGAGGCTGAAAGGAGGTCCGGCGAGAGGGAGATGCGGAAGGCCGAAGAGGAGTGGGGCAGCATAGATTCAATCAAAGTGGGAGCCCCATGCCCCCTCTGCAAGGCCACGCTGACACCGGAGCACTATGAACAGGTTCGCGAGGAGTACTCCTCCCGCCTGTCGACGCTCAAGGGGAACCTGGACCCGATCATCGCCAAGCTCGAGGCGGTCCGGGCCGACCTGAAGGAGCAAGAGGAGAAGGCCTCCGAGCTCCGGCCGAGCAGGGCCGAGTCGAACCGGGCGGGGGCGGACCTGGCCCAGGCCCAGGAGGAGCTGAAGCAGCTCAGGATACGTTCGGCTGAGCTGGAGGAGGCGGCCGCCTCGCTTGCATCCAAGAAGGCCACGCTGGAGGAGGAAGGCTTCGCGCAAACTGAGAGGGTCGCGTTGCGTGAGCTCCAGTCTCGCCTTGACGCGCTGGGGCCGAAGGTCGCCCAATTCGAGGCGGCCAGGAAGCAGGTGGCGGAGATGGAGACGCGGCGGATGCCGCAGCGCTTCGTGCAGCTTGAGGTCATGGCCCTCAAAGAGAGGGGACTTGGAATCGCGCCTGGCCAAGCTCGAGGAGCAAGGGCTGGAGCTGGATTTGAGATCGGCCCAAAGGGAGAGGGACCTGAGGGAGAAATTGGCCGAGTTGGCCGGTGAGGAGCCCCTCCTCACCGAGCTCGAAGAAGCCGAGAAGGGCCTCACCAAGGCCGAAGAGTCGCACGCCGAAGCGAGCAAGAAGCTGGCCGCTGCAAAGGCCACCATCAGAGGCGCCAGCGAACGGGCAGAGGAGCTCGCCAAAGACGTGGCCGAGATGGAGGGTAAGGAGAGGGATTACATCCGGGCCCAGGAGACCAAGAGGTGGCTCAGGGAGCTGTTCGTGCCCAGCGTCTCCTCCATGGAACGGCTGGTCCTGGGGGCAATCAACGATTCGTTCAACCTCCGGTTCCAGGAGTGGTTCGCCGAGCTGATGGAAGCTGGAGACATCTCGGTGAGGGTCGACGAGTCCTTCTCGCCCCTCGTGGAGCAGGACGGATACGAAATAGACGCCGCATCCCTCAGCGGAGGGGAGAGGACGTCACTGGCCCTCGCCTACCGACTTGCGTTGAACACCATGGTCAAGGAGCAGAGCACGTCGGAGGGAGGCCTCCTCATCCTGGATGAGCCTACCGACGGCTTCAGCTCTGCCCAGCTCCTGAGGCTCAGAGACGTCCTCCAGGAGACTGGCTGCGACCAGATAATAATGGTCTCTCATGAGAAGGAGCTCGAGAGCTTCGTGGACAGCATCTACGAAGTCTCCAAGTCGGACGGGCTCTCGACCATCAGGAAGGTTTCGAGGTAGACCTCCGGTGTTGGGACCAGAGGACCTGAAGAGGTTTCTTGCTAGGGAAGGAATAGAAGGAGAGCTCCTCCCGGTGGCGGAGGGCCACACCTCCGACAAGGCCGCCGACTCGCTCGACATCCGGCTCGGGGAGATCGCCAAGACGATCGTCTTCGTGGACCAGGACGGTGCCCCCGTGCTCGCCATAGTGAGGGGTGCCGTAAGGGTGAGGCAGAACGAGTTCGCAAGGAAGGTGGGGGCGAAGAAGCTGCGTCTGGCCACGGCGGAGGAGGTCGTGAGGTTCACCGGATTCCCGGCAGGAGGGGTGAGCCCTGTGGGCAACCTCTGCCGCGAAAGGGTCTACATGGACGACGCCCTGATGAACCTAGACCGCGTGTACGCCGGAGGAGGCTCCGACTCCTTCATACTGAAGATCAGGCCGGCCGACGTGTTGAAGCATTCCGGCGCCGTCTTGATGGAAGTCCCGGTCCAGCCGCTGGCCCTCAGCTAGGAAGTCGGGGGGCTTTCTCGGGCGACCCTTCCTCGGGCCAGCGCCCAGTGCTGGAGGAGGACGAAGGGCGGGATCGAGAGTGACACGACGCAGCAGAGGAGATATGGCGTCGAGAGGCTCACCGACGAAAGGTACCCGCCGACGGCCGGGCCCACGACGACCCCGATCCCGTAGAATGCTTCGAGGGCGCCCACGGCAGCCCCCAGCCCCTCCTGCTTCACCTCGTTCGAGACCACCACCAGGATGACCGGATAGAAGACGCCGAACCCGAACCCAGAGACCAGCAACAGGGCGACCATGGCGGGAAGGGAGGTCAGGCCGAAGAACCCCACTAGAGTGCAGCCGGCGAACATGAAGAAGGCGGAGAGGTGGAGGGCGCCCCTCGGCAGGGTCCGGGCGATCCGGTCGTCCACGAAAAAGGCCCCCACCCTCACCAGGGCGAACAAGGAGAAGAGGATCCCGATGACGCCGACGCTGAAGCCGTAGGCCTTGAGGTAGGCGGGGAAGAGGGAGACTATGATGCCGAAGACGATCCCATAGGCCAGCACCGCGGAGTAGGCGGGGGCTAGCTTTGGGCTTGGAAGGAGGAGGTGGGGCTTGCCAGGAAGGGCCACCGCCCTGTAGGATCTGCCCAGGGTGCCCACTGTGAACGCAAAGGTGAATATGAGCACGACGGAGGCGAGCTCAAAGAGTAAGACGTAGCCGTATCCACCTTCGACGTAGCCCCCCACCACCGGGCCTAAGAAGAATCCGAGGGCCCAGGAGATGCTGTACCAGCCCATGGCGGAGACCCTCCTGTCGGGCTCCACGGACTCGGCGATCATGGCTTCGGTGATGGGCCAGAGGAGCGAATAGCCAACGCTGGCGAGGAGCTGCGTTGCGATCAGGAAGGGCACCGTCTTGGCCCAAACGAGGAGCGCCGTGGAGAGGAAGTTCACGACTATCCCGAAGACGTAGAGCTGGCGGCGGATTCCCCGGTCCGAGATGTAGCCGAAGAAGAAGGGCAAGAAGGCATAGAGGATCGACTTCGCCGACCCGGCCAGGCCGACGTCGATGAAGGAGCCCCCTATCGATTGCACGTAGGTGGGGATGAAGTAGGCGGTGAGGCCCAGCCCGAGGGAAGAGAGGAAGACCGAAGCGTCCAAGAAGAAAAGGCCGTTCTTTCCTCGAAGCACCCCAGCGCCCTCGCTATCGCCTCCAGCCAACGCTGAAGGCCATATTAAGTCTACAACCCGGCGGGCCTACAGGCCCAGGACCGAGCGGATCACGGAGTGGCGCTCGTGCCTGCCCCACGACTTGAAGCGCTCCTCCTCCCAGATGTTCCCCCGTTCGTGATAGCCCCTGGCCTCCCAGTATCCGTCCCTGTAGTCGTCTAGGAGCGTCATCTCGGTGAGCCACTTCGCGGACTTCCAGAAGTAGATGTGGGGCATGAAGGGGCGGGCGGGGTAGCCCATCTCGAGGCTGATGGGCTTGCCGTTCAGCGTCAGCGCCACCACGGCGTCCTCCACGGTCCCGTCCTCGATGGGGACCGGCGTGTCGTAGCCGTCCAGGGACTTGAACATGATCCATTTGGCCTCAGGCTTGGGCCCGCCTCCTTGAGCATGGCGGGGAGAGACGGCCCGGCCCACACCGTTCCGGCTACGCTCCAGCCGGTCACGCAGTGGGTGGACTTGCTCACCACCGTCTGGGGGAGCGCCTTCAACTGTTCGTAGGTGAATTCGAGCGGCTTCTCCACCAACCCGTCGACCTTCAGGCGGTATGAGGATATGTCGACCTCCGGGACGCCCAGGGCCCCGTAGAAGATGAACTCCTTGATGTACTTCTGATTGGGGGGCGTCTTGGCGCCGGTGGCTTGCTCGGCCATGGAGGCGTTTCTGCTGCGCCAGACATATAATCGTATGGGAGTTTCGAGTTCGGCCACTCATCCTGACGGTTCGACGGATGTGGAGGCGGGTCACCTCCCCCCAAATCATTAAGTAGCCCATGAGGCGAGAGCTACAACCACCTAGGCGAAGTGGACCAGTTGTCCGACCCCCAAGAGCTGCCGAGCAAGAGGCATATCGAATGGCTGGAGTTCGGGCGGCTGTGCGAAAGGTTGGCCGCCGCCATCAAGAAGGGGGAGACCAAGGTGGACCTGGTCGTGGGCATTGCCAGGGGAGGGATCCCGCCGGCCATGGTGGTCGCTGACAGGCTTCGGGTCCCCATCGACTTCATCAACGTCAAGTCGTACACCGGAGTCCAGCAGAGGGGCCGGGTCAAGATCATTTCGACGCTCTTCGAGGACGCCTCGGAGAAGAACGTCCTGGTGGTGGACGACCTCGTGGACCAGGGGGAGACCATGGAGACCATCTTGGCCTTCCTCGACGAGAAGTACCATCCCAGCAAGGTCCTGACGGGAGCGCTCTTCATCAAGCCCTGGAGCAAGTTCCGGCCGGACTTCTTCGTTGACACCACCGACGCATGGATCGTCTTCCCCTGGGAGCACGGGGAGTTCGGCTCAGGGTAGCGTATGTTGACCTCTTTATGCAGCACTTTTGGGCGAACCGTTGTTAAACGATAAAAGGGGGGCTTCTACAGAAGCCGCCATCGGCCACGGGGTTGGATTCGATTGCCTGAGAACCAAGAAGAGGGGACCTTCGCCATGGACGTCAGGACCGACATGAACAGGTACAGGGACGCGCTTGTCGGCATCCTGAGGGACGTCTACATGGCCAGGCCTGAGATGGCCCCGAGAGTCCACTCCCTGATCTACAGGTGCGACGGCGTGATAGCGTTGACCAACAGGATGGAGTCGAACACCATAGACCCCGGCGAAGCCAGGGAGCTCATAGGCAAGAGGGTGGGCGAGCTCATGCAGCTGACCGAGGACTTCCTCGAAGACCTTTCGGAGACCATGGACGACGGTAACAAGGAGTCCTACTACGAAGGGGCCGCCTCGTAGGTCTCCCTAGTAGACGTTCTTGACGAAGTCGAGCCAGCCGTCGAGGGCCTCGACGCTCACGTCGGAGGCCTCCCCGTCCTGTATGACGATGTGCCTCACGATCTCCACCATCCCCCCTTCCTTCCTGCCCACCACCTTCATTATGGTGGAGGAGCCGAGCTTCCCCCTGGCCGTAGGTGATATGGGGGCGAACGTGATGGTGATCTCCTTGTCGTCCTCCTCGACAGCGTATTCGTTCCTGTTCTCGTTCTAGGAACTTCTTCAGAACCTCATAGTCCACCGTGCGGGTGCTCAAGCGGTATACCATCAGTAGTACGGGCGCATAACCTCTTCGGCTTCATCCGAAGTGAGGCCCGTCACGCGCTCCGCCGGCCATCTCCCTCCGTTGACCTCCGCCATAAGCTCCTGGAAGGTGGCCTTCCCCTCCGTCCTGTAGAAGATGCCGATGGGGATGCCTGACTCGTCGTTCATGGCCCGGTAGGCGGCCCCTTCGTCGTCAGGCTTGTAGCCCCTGTCCTCCAGCTTGTAGAACCGCTTCCTGACTTCATCGTAGATGTTGTGCCAAGTGACGCACGGGCTGATGGCGTCCACAAGGGCGAAGCCCCGGTGGCGGATGGCCTCCTGGATCAGCCACGACAGGTGCTTGGGGTCCCCCGTGAACCCCCTGGAGACGAATGTGGCCCCGGCCCCCAGCAGCGTCGGAAGGGGCTTGAGTGGGTAGATGATGGAGCCGTCGGGCGACGTCTTGGTCTTCTGGCCTAGCTTCGACGTGGGGGAGAGCTGCCCAGTCGTGAGGCCGTAGATTTCGTTGTTCATCACGATGAGCTTGATGTCGTCGTTGCGCCTTGCGGCGTGGACCACATGGTTGAAGCCGATGCCGTATTCGTCGCCGTCCCCGGCGGTCGCTATCACGGTGAGCTTGGGATTGGCGTCCTTTATGCCAACGGCCACGGGCACGGGCCGGCCGTGGAGGCCGTGGAACCCGTAGGTCCGTATGTAGCCCGGAAGGTTCGAAGAGCAGCCGATCCCTGAAACGATCACGACGTTGTGGGGCTCAAGCTTCTGGGCCGTGAGGGCGTCCTTGAGCGCCGCCAGGACCCCGAAGTCGCCGCAGCCAGGGCACCAGTCGGCCTTGACGTCGCTTTCGAACGGTTTGGGATTATACAAGGGCCTGTACCTCCCTGGCCAGGGCGTGACGCACCGCATCGACCACCTCGACGGGATATATTGGCTCGCCGTTGTACTTCAGGAACCTCATTGTCACATCGACCCCCGTCTCCCTCTTCAGGAGGCCCGCGAACTGGGCGGTGTAGTTGTTCTCGATGTCGAGGATCGAAGCGCATGACTTCAGGATTGTCGTCACCCGGCCCACATCAATCGGGTAGAGGTCGGTGAACTCCAGCGAGTTCACCCTGAGGCCCTCCGTCGCCATCCGCCTCAACGCCTCCCTGATCGGGTTGGCCGTGCTCCCCCAGCTGAGGATCGTCAAATCGGCCCTGTCTGGGCCGTACAGCTCCGGGGGCTCCATCTCCTTGGCGATCTGTTCGAGCTTCTTCATCCTCTTCTCCTGCATCCGCTCTCGCATGCGCACGGCGTCCTTGAGGCCGGACAGCATATCGCTCAGGTCGTGGCCAAACTCGTCGTGCTCGTCCGTCTTCGCCACGAACATCATGTCCCGGGTCCCGGGGAAGGACCTGGCAGACACGTTGTCGGCGGTGAGGGCGAACCTCTTGAACCATGTGCCGCTTGAAAGGGAGGGGTCCGGAGAGGACGCCACCTTCCCCCTGTCGATGGGCATCTTGAAGTCCAGGGCGTCTAGGGACTGGTAGCCACCGTCGCCTATGGCGAAGTCGAGGAGGATCAGCACCGGGACCTGGAACCTTTCGGCGATGTTGAATGAGCGGCCGGCGACGTAGAACGCCTCCTGGGGAGTCCTCGGAGTACGGATGACCCTGGGGAAGTCGTCGTGGGATATGCCCAGCATCATGTTGAGATCTCCCTGCGATGTCTTGGTCGGTAGGCCGGTGCTCGGCCCGGCGCGCATGACGTCCACCACCACGAGCGGGGTCTCGGGTCATGGCTGCCTCCCCGATGGCTTCCTGCATCAGGGAGAACCCGCCTCCGCTCGGTGGCACACATCGCCCTGGCCCCGGCGTACGAGGCACCTATGGTCGAGTTCACCACCGAGATCTCGTCTTCGCCCAGGAAGACGGTTATGCCCAGCTTCTTCGCGTTGGCCGCCATCCAGTGGACGATGGAGAGGCCGGCGACATCGGGTAGGCCGCATAGTAGCGGCAACCAGCGGCTGCCGCCCCCAGCGCTACGGTGAAGTCGGCGTGCATGATTCGGCCTCCTCGTGGCATAGTCATACTCCAGCTTCTTCACCACCCCGTACTTCGCCTTGGTAAGGTCGTAGCCGTCCTTGGCCGCAAGGACGTTGCTCTGGGCGATCTCCGGGTTCTTCTTCCCGAACTGGTCCCCTATGGCCTCCGAAAGCACGGAGAACTCGATTGCCGTGGCGGCCGCCAGAGCCCCGGCTGCGACGGTGTTGCGCATGATCGGCTTCTTGTCGTACTTGAGGGCTATCTCCGCCAGCGGCAGGGCGAGGGCCTTGACCGAGGGAGAGAGGTCGTGGGCCTTGACGGCCGCGGGGTCGAAGATCACGGCTCCGCCGGAATTGAGCTCCGAATAGTGCTCGTCGTAGCACAGCTGCGTCAACGGGATCAGGAAGTCTTCGCCGAAGCCGAGCGACGTCACCCTCCATCTTGCCGCGTGGATGTGGAACCACACCAGCCCTCCCCTGATGACCGACTGGTTTCCGTTGTATGTGGAGATGAAGAGGCCGCTCCTGGAGAGCACCTTCGAAATCATCTCTCCGCCGCTCTGAATACCGTCCCCTGCGGCGGCGCCCAGCCTGATAGTCAGGTCTGGCTCCTCCTTCAAATTCTCGTTCATTTCTGAGCACAGACTTCAAATGCGTTCTAATATGCCTTCCCCACAATCGTGTCGATTTCAGGGACAAAGCATAAACGTGAAAGGGGCGTCAAGAGAACGAAGCGCGATGAGGGCCAAGTACTTCACCCCAGAGGAGGCCTCCGAACTCATCCCCGAAGTGGAAAAGCGGTTCAAAGAGATCGCCGTCGCCAACGAAGCCGTTGCCCAGCTGACCGCCGACCTCGACCAAACCGTCCGAGACGACGCCAACGTATTGGAATTCGTGGACACCAAGAAGAAACTCAACAAGGCAATGACCGACATGCATAGGGCCGTCGAGTTCCTGGAGGACCTGGGGTGCACCATCAAGGACCTGGAGCACGGCCTGGTGGACTTCCCGGCAAAGCGGTTCGGCGAGGAAGTGTGGCTATGCTGGCGATTGGGGGAAACCAAGGTCTCATACTGGCACGGCAAGAGAGAGGGATTCTCCATGAGAAAGCCCCTGGAGACGGACGTTTCGGAGCTGACCTAGACCAGCAACGCTAAAGAAGGGAAGGGGCGTCGGTGAGCCCAATGGAATGGTCCACCGTCTGTCTCAAGTGCGGAAGCCCGTCCAAGGGCCCCCTTTCATGGAGATGCGAATGCGGAGGGGCCTTCGAAACAAGGGTGGAGGGAGCATACGAGCCTCCCAAGGAGAGGGGGACCATCTTCCAGAGGTTCTCACCCCTGTATCCATATCTCGACGATGAGGATTTGGTGAGCCTGGGGGAGTCCGAGACCCCGCTGGTAAGGGCCGGAAACGCTCTCTTCAAGTTGGAGTACCTCCTGCCCACAGGCTCCTTCAAGGACAGGGGATCCTGCGCCCTGATCTCCGGGATAAAAGGAGAGCTAAGGCAGCGAAGGGCGTCGGGAAGGTGAAGGAGGACTCGTCCGGCAACGCCGGCGCCAGCGTAGCAGCCTACAGTGCGAGGGCCGGCATCGGTTGTGAAGTGTACGTGCCGGCCGCTGTCTCCGGGCCGAAGGCCCTCCAAATCCAGATGTACGGTGCCGAACTGGTCCGCGTCCCTGGCTCCAGGAGCGACGTAACCAGCGCCGCCCAGGCGGAGAAGGAAGGAAGCGTCTATGTGGGCCACATATGGCACCCATACTTCCGCGACGGCATGAGGACCCTCGCCTACGAACTCTACGAGGAGTTGGGAGGGAGGCTCCCCGCCAGCGTCTTCCTTCCAGTCTCTGCCGGCACCCTCCTCCTGGGCTTCATC
>CAVYVS010000024.1:0-17157 GCA_963772005.1 uncultured Nitrososphaerota archaeon
ACGCCTCTAACGCCACAATGGTGGGCCTCTGCGGAGGGGCCGACTTCTCGATCCCGGACGCTGAGGCAGTGTTGCCGAGGAACATGTGCCCGCTGATCAAGTCGTTCTTCGGTTTCAAGGTGGGCGGCACCTGCCCGTACTTCCAGTCCTGCGACATGGTCGTCGGTGAGACGACCTGCGACGGGAAGAAGAAGACCTACGAGATTCTCAACGACTACGTGCCGACCTACGTGCATGGAGATACCCCACAGGGTGGACACCCCGCAGGCCAAGGCTCTGTGGCTGGCCGAGGTCAAGCAGTTCAGGGCGAAGATGGAGGCCATGACGGGCAAGGCGATTGAAAAGGAGGACCTCAAGGAGGCCATCAGGCTGATCAACGCCAAGAGGGCCGCAATGAAGAGGGTGGCCGAAGCGAGGAAGGCCTCGCCCACGCCCATCAGCGGCCTAGACGGCCTGCTCGTCAACCAGGTGAGCTTCTACGACGACGTCCCAAGGTTCACACAGAAGGTGAACGAGCTGGCAGACGAGCTGGAGCAGCGCAATAAGGTGGGCAACGGCGTGGCCGACAAGTCGAAGCCCAGGCTGATGTTCTCGGGCTGCCCATGGCTATCCCCAACTGGAAGCTGCATTCGATCATCGAGTGCATGGGCGTGCCGGTGGTGGCCGAGGAGAGCTGCATCGGCTCCCGCTACTTCACCGACCCGGTCGAGCCGAAGGGAGACTCGATGGAGAGCCTGATGGAGGCGCTGGTCAACAAGTACTCCAAGATCTCGTGCGCCTGCTTCACCCCCAACGCGGAGAGGGTGACGAAGGCGGTGGACATGGCGAAGGAGTTCAATGCCAGCGGAGTCGTTTACAACGTCCTCGAGATAGACCTACAACATCAAGGCCATCAAGGTGGAGAAGGCCCTCAAGGCCGCCGGGGTCCCAATGCTGAAGATCGAAACCGACTACGGCTCTGAGGACGTCGAGCAGATCAGGACCAGGGTTGAAGCGTTCACGGAAATGCTTCACCCCGTCCACTGAACCGAGGAAGGAAGCTATGATCGTGGCGGGGGTGGACATAGGCGCGGTGGCGACGAAGGTCGTCATCCTCGCCGACAGAAGGCTGCTCTCCTTCCAGGTCCTCCCGTCAGGGTTTGACGGAAACGGCGCGGCCCGCCGTGGGCTGAAGATGGCCCTCAAGAAGGGCGGGCTCGCGCGCAACGACCTTCAGTTCATCATGTCGACCGGCTACGGCCGGAGGGTTTTCAGCGAAGCCGACAAGACCGTCACCGAAATCACCGCCCACGCCCAGGGGGCGACTTCGATGTGTCCAGGGACGAGGACCGTCATCGACATCGGGGGCCAGGACAGCAAGGTGATCAGCCTCAACGAGGCAGGGGACGTGGCCAACTTCATGATGAACGACAAGTGCGCCGCCGGGACGGGCAGGTTCATAGAGGTAATGGCTAGGGTCCTGCACGTGAGGGTGGACAACATGGGCGAGACCGCCCTGAGGAGCACCTCCCCGGCCAAGATCAACAGCATGTGCACCGTGTTCTCGGAGTCCGAAGTCATTTCCCTCCTAACCAACGGGAGGAGCAGGGAGGACGTGGCCGCGGGGCTCTGCGAATCCATAGGCCGGAGGGTGTCTTCGATGGTGAGATACGTGGGCATCAAGGAGCAGCTGGCATTCACCGGGGGCGTGGCAAAGAACGTGGGCATGGTGGCAGCCCTGGAGAAGGAGCTGAAGTGCAAGCTGAACATCCCGCAGGAGCCTCAGCTGGCGGGGGCCTTGGGAGCGGCGATCCTTGCCGAGAAGGCACTGTCACAAGGGGAAAGGCTGGTCGTCGCCACCGCGTCGAGATAGGGCGGATGTCCTTCCATCGAGGTATCTGAGCATGGAGTGCAGGGGCTGCGGCGGGCTGATGCGCGTGAGCGGGAACACCTCCTGCAGCGGAGAGATCGAGTACTATTGTGCCAGCTGCCACCTGGTCATCATCTACGAGACCAAGAAGGCATCCATCAACGAGCAGAAGAGCCTCGAGCACACTGAGTCCCTGAGGAGGCTGCGGGCGGAGATGGCCGCAGGGAAGCCCCTCGCGGCCAAGCCTTAGATCCCAACGGTGCTCGTACCCTAATTTCTTTCGCACCCTTCAGCCGTAGCCAGAGAGCAGGCTTGCGAGCCCACTGAATATGGCTATCAAGCCGAGGGCCAGGACCAAGAGGGTTATCCTGCTGCTCTCGGCGAACCTGAGGAGGACTCTTATGAGGACCAGGCTGACGAGGGCGGCTGAAGCGATGGCTATGGCTATGACGGGGAGGGTCACCGTATCGACCACGCTGGCCAGCCCCGTTCCCGAGAAGAGGACGGAGACGAGGGCGGCGCCCACGGAGGCGGGGATCAGCGCAAGGAAGGAGAGACGAAAGGAGTCTTCTGGCTTGAAGCCCAACAGGAGCATGGCGGAGACCGTGACGCCGGACCTGCTCACCCCCGGGAAGGCAGATAGGCCCTGGGCGAGGCCGATGAGGACGTCGTCCTTGATGGTAAGGTCCATGATCCCCCTGGACGGGGTTCGCCTGTTCCTGGCGAAGCTTATCAGCGCCGCGTCGGCAAGAAGGATCACGCCCAGGATGATTCATGGGTACGCCGAAGGCGGGCGACGTGGCCGTGTCAGAGACGAGAACGAAGATGCCCACACCGAGGACCCCTGTGATGGCGGTAGCCACCACGAGGAATATGAGAAGGCACCTCCCCTCCCTGCCCCCTCGGCCCACGAGCGCCTTCAGCACCATGAGGACCTCCTTCCGAAAGTAGAACAGCGCTGCGAAGAATGTGCCCACTTCGAGGAAGAGGCCGAAGGAATAGGCGTTCTGGAAGCTGAGGCCGAAGACGTAGGTGGAGATTATGATGATCTGCGTCTTGCTGCTGACCGGGAGCCATTCGCTGATCCCTTGGACGACTCCGAGGAGGATGCCCAGCAGCCAGTTGGCCAGCCCAGATCACCTTCGGTTGCTACATAGGGACGGAGCGAGGCGTATTAAACCCGTTGCCTAGGGCTTCGGGGTCGAAGGGGCCAACTTGGCGATTTCCCCGGAAAGGAGCGTGGTCGCCTCCTCCCTCTCCTGCTTGAGCTGGAGTCTCTCCAGCTTCTTCCCTTCGAGCTCGGCGAGATGATCCGAGGCCGCCGCCAGCTGGCGCCTTCCGTCTTCATAGAGGAGCTCTTCGGCCTGGAGGGACACGATCTGGGACTCGACCTCGGCCAGCTCCTCCTCCATCCGTCCAGCGGTGGCCTCCTCCTCGACCGTGGAGGAGCTTCTCCCCTAGGAACCTCTGGAAGAGCCTGTTGGGGCGTGGCTGGGCCCTGATCTTTGAAATGAGCGCCCGCTGGGCGTCGAGTTCGGCCGTCAGCTCATCTCGCTTCCTCTTCAGGTCCGCCGTCCTGGAGCCGAAGTAGGCCGCATCCCGGTGCCGAGGACGACCAGCACCTTCCTCTCTGCCTCCTTGGCGTCGGCGATCTCGGCTTCGAGCTGCGGCGACCCGGCCGACCTCTGAAGCGAGGCGAGGATCTCGGCCCTCTTCGCAAAGTATGCTCCGGGGAGGGCCGCTTCCTTGGAAGCCGCGGCTTCGAATTCATCCAACAGGAGGAGGAGGCTCTTCATCCAGCCCTCCAAGCCGTATCCGGAATCGGGCAGGAAGGCCTGGCGGCCCAGCCTCTCTAGGGACTGGATCGTCCTCTCCTTGAGCGCCGGGAAGTCGAGGGGAGGCGAGCTGTCGACCAGCCTCACCCTGTGCTCGTGGAAATCCTGCTTCTTGTGCCTGACCTTCTTCGCAGAGGAGCCCCGCTGCGCGAAAGAGCCTCCCCTCCCGCCCTGGCCGGCAGACATTGCGAAAGGCGTCAGGCCGAGCGAGGATATAAGATTTCGAAGGAGGAGGCGGGTCGTTATCTACCCCAAGCGGCTTACCTTGGTGCCGGTCTCATGACCCAGGGACGGGGTCGGCTGTGAGGCACCCCGCCGTTCGCCTTCGAGCGGGGAACGCAAGGGACGGGTCGGACATGGTCGCCGGGGTGGGCGGGGCCAGCCGACGAGGCCCCCGACTACTCCCGGGGACTGGGCGCTGGAAATGGGGAACGTATAAGACTCGAATCGGCCATCCTGTGGCCGGGGTTTCAGATGAGCATAGAGGCTTCCTGGGTCCACGTGTTCAACCCCGGCCTCGAGAACGTCAGGCTGGAGGTTTCGGAGTTGGGGGTGATGGCCCTGGGCGAGGTGCAGGAGAGGCTGGGCGACTCCATCTGCCGCTTTCACTACACCGTGCTCTGCGATCCCGACTGGAACGTCAAGGAGATCTCGGTGGACAGGCACACCCCTCTGACCGGCTCCGTAGACCTCATCAGCGACGGCCTGGGAAAGTGGTACAATGGCGCATGCCGAAGAGATACCCGCTCTGGAGGGCTGTGCCGAGGTGGACCTCTCCGCCTCGGCGTTTACGAACACGATACCTATCCGGAGGCTGGATCTGGCGGAGAACCAGAAGGCCGACCTCAAGGTGGCATACGTGGACGCCTATTCGATGGAGGTGAAGACGGCGGAGCAGAGGTACACCTGCGTCCACAGGGGCACGAGCGAGTCTTCATACTACTACGAAGGCCTCGCGGCCGGCCAGAGGGTGGTCGTCACGGTGGACTCCGACGGGCTTATCCTGGACTACCCCGGTGTGTTCAGGCGGACCTTTCAGAAGCGCTGACGGCGCCTCGAAGGCAAAGGCTAATGGGATGGCTGGCGCGGTTCATTCTCAGGAATGAAGTATCTTAGGCTGGGCGGCGCGGACGTTGACGCCGTGTCGACCTTCATCAGAAGCGCTTGGAAGGAGGCCGGCCCCGGGCCCTAGGATGGTCGGGGGCCACTGAGGAGGACATCACGGAAATCTCGTCCCCGGAGTTCCTCGGCGGCCTGGCGGCCGACCCGGCGACGGACTTCTTCATCGCTAAGGACGGACGCACGGTCGTCGGAATGGCCGTGAACAAAGTCAGGGACAGGGCCTCGTGGAGCTGAGCGGGATGATTGTCATCCAGGGGCTGTTGGGGAAAGGTATCGGGAGCGGGCTCTTCCGGATGGCCGAGAGGGCTGCCAGGGAGAGGAGGGCCACGCGGATGAAGGTGAAGACGGAGGCCGCCAACGAAGGGGCCCTTGGCTTCTACAGGCGAATGGGGTTCGTCAGCTACGACGAGGCCGTCGAGACGGTGGGCGGGGCCAGCATAAGGACGGCCGTCCTTTTCAAGGAGCTCTCTGGCACGCCATCGAAGGCTGATTGAGTCGTTCGACCGAATGCGTTCCTCATTCTATGATGCTGGAGAGGAACGTCCGTATCCCGCTGCCGCAGTACTCCCTCGCTAGGAGAAGCAGGACGAGGCCGATCAGGGCGGTGGAGCCCAGCGCTTCAAGGAAGGAGATCCCCAGGTAGACGAAGAAGTACGGCTGGTAGATGTAGAGCGCGAGGGGGGCGAGCAAGGAGATGGTGGCTCCTATTCCGGCGACGAAGGATATGATGAAGCCCATCATGGTCACGTACCGGGCCCGGGCCCCAGGGTGAAGTCGGGGAAGCGTGCCCCCGAGCCCAGGCCGATGAGGCCCTGTGTCGGGACCAGGAACGCCAGGGCCACACCAGGACCGCCAGTTGGTCAGCCGAGTAGGGGTAGAAGAGCTCCATTATGATGACGACGGCGGCGACGGCGACGCTGGAGATCATGGCCGGGAAGAAGATCTTGCCGCGGGTCAGTTCGGAGGGGGTTATCGGGAGCATGTAGATGTTGGCGATGGATTTGCCCTCCTGGCCAAGGGCTATGGACGAGAGCATTATGGGCAGCAATGTGGAGACTTCGCCCACAAGCAGCATCCCCACCGAGGCTGCCGGGGAGTTGGAGCCGTAGCCGTTGTATAGCGTAGGGAGGAAGAAGACCACCACCAGCATTACCGGGATGGCTAGGAACCTGGCCATCTCCTTCCTCCTCGTGAGGGACCTCAGGTCCTTCATGGCGATGGCGTAGGCGGTGGGGTCGAGCCCAGCGAAAGAGCCTCCCTGGGGGGTGTACACGGGGGAGGACGAAACGGTGATGGTGATGGGGATGGGCGACCAGTACCTCGCCCGAAGGAACGAAGAGAGATAGAAGAGGGCGGCGGCGAAGGCGACCGTGAGCAAGAGGAACGCGGCGGACCTGACCAGGTCCGAAGAGAGCTGGGCGGCCAGGGCCATCGATGGCCAGACCATGGGGATGAACCATACGAGGCTCACCCCGTTCACGATCACGGTGAGGGCTGCATAGAGGAAGGCCGGCTGAAATGCCACCTGGAGCACCACGAAGAAGACAATCACGATGACGATACGTCCTAGGGCACCCAGCCGGCTGTGCTTCCTGGAGACGGTCATCGAGATGCGATTCGTCACAGACCTTATGGCCTCCACGATCACGGCGCCCATGAAGTAGGAGACGGCCGTAAGGAGGAGCAAGGAGGGGACCAGGGCGGAGAAGCCCATGGCCAGGGCCAGTGGCACGATGACGGCGAACGCGAGGGCCAGCATGGGGGTGTAGGCGAACATCAAAGAAAGGGCGGAGGCGACGACATACTCCTGGGGCGAAACCGGGAGCCAGTTGACGGCTTCGCTTGAAGCCAGGCCGCTGGCGCTGCCCAGCTCAAACAGGATCCCGGCCAGTATGACGGCGGAGGTCAACAGGAGGGGAAGGCTGATGAGCGCCTGGGCGGTGAGGACGGCCAGGGCGGTGCGGAGGTCGCCCGTAAGGCTGGAGGCGATGTACCACACCCCCGCGAAGACCGGGACGAACAGCGCCAAGTCTATGGCGGCGATGGAGGAGGGGCTCGAAAAGGTGCTCCTCCTTCCGGCCCTGCTCGCCCTAAAGTAGGACTTGAAGAGGACGGTCGCGAGGCTCGCGACCGTGGCCCATCTCAAAGCTTCAGTGCCTCCACGATCTTTGCCGTGTCCTCGCTTCCGGTGAGCTTCAGGAAGGTGTCCTCCAGGCTGGAGCCCGGCAGGCCCACCTTGGCCCTGAGCTCCGAGGGCGTACCTTCAGCTATTACGTTCCCTTCGTTCATGATGGTAATCCGATGGCAGACGACCTCGGCTATTTCGAGGACGTGGGTGCTGAAGAGCACCGAAACGCCTTCGTTGGAGAGGCGGTTGAGGATATCCTTGATGATCCGGGCCGACCTCGGGTCGAGGCCGTTCAGTGACTCGTCCAGGACCAGGACACGAGGCCGGTGCATCAGGGCAGCGACGAAGGCGACCTTCTGCTTCATCCCCTGAGAGAATCCGCTCATCACTTCGTTGACGTGCTCGGACATCTGCAGGGCTCCCAGCAGCTCAGCCACCCTCTGCCTCCGATCGGCCGGGGGGATGCCATAGGCGGTGCCGACGAAGTCAAGGTATTCGGAGGCGGTCAGGTATTCGTAGAGGTACGGGCTCTCGGGGACGTAGCCGACCAGCCTCTTGGCGGAGACCGCGTCAGTCAGCACATCGATCCCGCAGAGCGTTATCCTCCCGGAGTCCGGCTTCATTATGCCCATTATCATCCGCATCGTCGTGCTCTTTCCCGAGCCGTTGGGGCCCAGCAGGCCGCGGATCTCGCCAGCCTCCATGCCGAGAGAGATGCCGTTCACTGCCACCTTGGGCCCGAAGGTCTTCGTCACGTGGTCGACGACGATGCTCTCGGAGGACATGGTCGAATGGAGAGAGGCTTGCATCTCCTGACTTAAAGGATTGCGGCTGGGCGGCTCCATCGGCAGACGGCCCTCCGAGGACGTCACCCATATCTACCTCGGTAGCCTACGGAGTGAAGACATGGACGAAGCGGACCTCCTCCTGCTAGTGAAGCTGGTGGCCGTGCCCATCCTGGTCCTGGTCGCCAGCCTGGCCGCAAGGAGGTGGGGTCCGTCGGGCGGTGGCTTCATCATAGGCCTCCCCTTGACCTCCGGCCCCGTCCTTGTCTTCCTGGCTCTCGAACAGGGTGGCGGCTTCGCTTCCGAAGCAGCTGTGGGCACGCTCCTCGGGGTTGTGCCGCTGGCGGTCTACTGCCTCACGTTCAGCAGGCTGGGATTCATGAGGGGATGGTTGGCCACCCTGGCATTCAGCACCATGGTCTACTTCATCTTGGCCATCGTGCTCAGCCAGGTCTACGCCTACGAACTTCTGGCCCTTGGGGCGGCCCTCTTCGCCATAGGCCTCAGCCTGGCCCTCATGCCTCGGGCTACTGAAAGGGTGCCCGACCGCGTCCTGCCGTGGTGGGAGATACCAGCCCGTATTGTGGCCGCCACGACGTTGGTGATCCTCATAACCGAGGGTGCCTCGGAGCTGGGGCCGAGGTGGAGCGGCCTCCTGGCACCATACCCGATTTACGCCACGGTTTTCGCGGTTTTCATGCCTCAAGTTCGACGGGCCCAAGGCGAGCGCACCCTTCCTCAGGGGAGTCGTGGTCTCCGCCATCGCCGCCGCGGCCTTCTTCTTCGCCTTCGGCAGCACGGTGACGCAGCTGGGACTGGCTTGGGCCGCCTCCATCTCGCTTGCCGCGACCATCGTGGTCCAGCTCAGCTCCATCCTCCTGTGGAGGAGGACCTAGGGCATCGCAAGAAGGCGCACGGGGGCACCGGTGCTACATGGACTTGGGGCGGACTGGGGGCCTCTTCCAGGAGGCCCTGGAAGGGAGTCGCGTAGTAGACCGTAAGGACCACCGCGAACGGGACTATCAGGTAGAGGAAGACCAGCATCAGCGTTCCGCCGAACACCACAAAGTAGGTCAGCGAAAAGTCGTAGAAGGCATGCGTGAAGATCGTTATGAACAGGTTGCCGGTGAACTGGTACATGTAGGAGAATGCAAGCGCCCCGAAAGCGAACCTTCCTACGGCAGCGGCCACCAGTACGATCGCGATCTGGGTCGCGCTAAACGACGGGCTGATGTTCCCCAAATCCGTCGGGATGTGCACCAGTGAGAACACGGCGGCGGACACCAGGATCCCGTAAGTGACCCCGAACCTCCTGCGGGTGCCAATCTGGACGAAGCCCCTGAAGACGAACTCCTCCGAGAAGGCGACAATTGCTATGCTTGCCAAGACAGCCCACAGGGGCAGCCCGGGGACGAGCGGCTTGAAGGTCTGAGACCACCCTCCGCCGAGGAACACGAGCGCCAAGTTGCCGGCCACAAAGGCGGCCAGGACCGGCAGGGCGAGGACTAGGTTGTTCTTCGTCAGCCCAAGGTCCTTCAGCTCTATACCTTCGGCTCTCATGGCGAAGCCGCCGAAGCAGGCGATGACGACGTAGCCCATCATCTGCTGGATGAAGCCCACATAGGGGCCCAGGCTGCTCCAGATCCAGGTGAGCACCACTGCGTCCCTGTTCAGTAGCAGGAGGAGGATGGTGAGGGAAATTACGAAGAGCGCTCCCAAGGTGGCGCTGGGCTTCTTGTACAAGTTGACGCTAGCGAGGAGTTCGGAGCCTTGGCCTATTTAATTTTCGGCGTACATGCTCCCCATGAACGAAACGGCCGATGGCCGGAAGGCGAGGTCACTTCCCCAAGAGGGTCTCCCGGCTCCTGACTTCGTCGATCATCTGCACAAGGGCAACCGGATCGTCCAACTTCATCTTCCGCCAGGCCGCTTCTCCGTAGGCCCGCGCCCCTTCCGAGTCGGCCAGGCTCTCATAGCGGTGCCTGAGGCAGGCGATCTCGGCGTGCGGGCAGGGGGAGAAGATGAATTGATCCAAGCAGATGGGCTCGAGGATGCAGAGTGGTCCGGAAGGCTCGAGGGAGGTGGCGCTGGGGACGGGAGCTGCAACAGCGACGGCCTTCGCGGAAGACATGCCCGACACCAGCGAAGCCTAGGACGAATAGGGCGCTCCTCTTTAAGAGCAGGCGCGTCTACGGACGTTCACAAGCTTCAAGGCCGCCAGGGCTCCTGCTCCTCCCCCATGAATGCCCCGGGAGGATGGAGATGCTTGTAGGTGAACCCAAATAAACCAGGGGCGACGCTCTCGCAAGCAGACATGAGGCCAACAAAGGCGGGGGCCGACTCGCTGAACGTCCAAGTAGCCAGGAAGGTCCTGAACGAGACGCTGGGTCTGAAGAAGGGGGAGTCTCTGACCATAGAGACGTGGAGCAACTCAGTCCCCCTGGCCCTCTCCTTTTACCTCGAGGCGAAGAGGATGGGCGCGATACCCATCACCATGCTCAGAGGACGAAACCAGCTACGTCCAGGGGATCCGCGTGACCCCAAAGGAGTCCCTGGGGACCATGGGGAAGCACGAGTACGGCCTCCTAGCCGGTTCTGATGCCTACGTCTTCTTGCCGGGGCCGCCCATAGCGGCCTTCAGCCGGAAGGTGACCCGCCAGGAGTACATCGAGTCCACCCGATACAACGACTCCTGGTACGAAGCAGCAACGAAGGCTAAGCTCCGAGGGGCAAGGCTCACCTCCGGCTACATCGGGGAGGACCTGGCCGGCCTCCTTGGGAAGACTGTGGAGGAGGTGGTCGACCAGCACCTGAAGGCAGCCCTCGTCAGTTTCGACGAAGTCGGCAAGGCGGGAAAGGAGGTCGCCGGCAAGCTCAAGGAGGGCGCCAAGGCGACGCTGAAGGGTCCCGGCACGGAGTTGACCTTTGTGCTGAAGGGAGAGCTTGAGGTCCAGGACGGCAGGACTGACGCCGACGACGTCGCGGCAGGCAACAACGTCAGCTACGTCCCTCCGGGCTACGTTTACAAGTCCGTTGAAGAAGGATCCGCGGACGGCACGGCTCACCTCACGTCCATCGTGACGAGGTTCGGCCTGCTGAAGGACGCGGACCTACGGTTCAAGGAGGGGAAAATCGTCGAGTGGAGCTCGAAGGGCTCGCCCAAGGTGCTCAGAGCCCTGGCGGAGGCGATCCCGGAGAAGTCTCGGGCCCTGTTCGCGGTGACCGTGGGAATCAACCCGGCCATGAAGTTCGGGTTCGGCCAAGACAGGTTCCCCGCGGGCTCTGTGGGGCTCGTCTGCTCCTTTACGGGGATCCTGCGCGGCGCCACCCTGAAGGCCGGATCTGACATCATCGTCAAAGCCGGCGCGCTGTAGGACGGCCCACTCGGTCAGCTGTCTCGACTAGCCCTGCTAGGAGGCAGAAGGCGCGGGCGCCGAGTGCCTTGGAAGCACGTTGAACCACTTCACGCCCACGGTGTAAAGTAGCAGGCCTGGGCCACCGCCCCTACCACGGTAAGCCATTCTGGCCACGTTGGCATGTAGCTGGCAAGATGGATCCCGTACACCGGGATGTCCCCTCCCTTGATGTAGGTCAACGGCGGGAGGTCGCTGGCCAGCTGGCCCATGATGGTGACGTCCCAGCGGTCGACCAGCAGGCCCGAAATCACGAGGGCGGCGCCCAGGAAGAGCGCCTTCCCCGAGCGACGCAGGCGTGGCGTGAGGAAGATCGCTGCGGGCGCCAACGCCCCCAAGCCGAACTCGAGGACGAGGGGCATATACTGGTAGGGCGTCCCGGCGAGGGCGGCGACAAGGCTCGCCGATGATCCTGTGGAGTTCAGGACCCAGTAGTTCCAGACGTAGATTGCCCCGTAGAAGAGAAGAGAGACGCCGATTATCTTTCCCAGGCTCGACAGGACCTCGCGAGAGGCTATCTCCCTCCCGGTGACCCTAGAGGTGACCAGGGCCGCCAGTAGGGTCATCGACAGGCCGGCGGGTATGGCCGAAAGCAGGAAGACGAAGGGCATCCAGGGTGTGTTCCAGAGGGGGCGTGCCACTACGACCCCGTAGAGGGCGCCCAGGGAGGACTGGTGCAGGGTGGAGAAGACCACCCCCGCGGTGGCCAGGGCAGGCATGGCCCAGTGGAGGGCTCCGGAGACGGAGGACATCACCCTTGAGCGCCCAAGCCTCCCTGCTTCGGTGACGGAGGGGGCGAACTCACCAACGAGCACCGCCGCGTAGAGGGAGACGCACCAGAACACTTCCAGGAGCACGGAGCTGCTGTTCCAGTAGATCAGCGGGTACCAGAAACGGTCGGGGCGCCCAACGTCAAGGACCAGCGTGAGCATGGTGATCGTGTATCCGATCAGGCCGATGAACACGGCCAGCCGTCCGATGGCCCTGAACTTCTCCAAGCGGAAGAGGTAGACGAGGGCGGAGACGGCGAACGCGCCGGCGCTCAAGGAGATGAACGAGAAGTCGGCGGCGATCCAGAGGCCCCAGACCACGGAGTTGCTCATGCCGGTTACGATGAGGCCCTGGGTGAAGACGACGTACCCTGAGAAGAGCCCCCAGAGCACGAGGGTCGAAAGGGCCCCCAGCCACACGAAGAGCTTCGGCGAGAAGCCAAAGGTTCCAGCGGACTTCACTGCTGGGCACCTCCTGGCTGCAAATAGTAGACGCGCGGCTTGGTCCCAAGTCCCTTCTTGAGTTGGGTCGCCGAAGATATGAAGGAGGAGACGGGGACGCTGCCGAACTTGGGGCTCGACACGCTCCCAGAGGCTACGTCGCCGAAACTCCTGGCCCCCACGGGGCAGATGTCGACGCAGGCCGGCGTGGCCTCGGGGTCCACCCCTGGCACCAGCCCCTTGGCGAGGCCGGCGTCCAGGCGCTGGACGCAGAAGGTGCACTTCTCAACCACGCCCCTGGGCCTCCTCGGGACCTCCGGGCTCCCGAAGGCAGGCACCGCCGAGTTGACTCCGGTGGGAGTCGTCCAGTTGAAGTAGCGGGCGCCAAAGGGGCAGGCGGCCATGCAGTACCTGCAGCCGATGCATTTCTCGTAGTCGATGAGGACCAGCCCGTCAGAGGCGCGCTTGTAGGTTGCCCCTACGGGGCAGACGCTGACGCATGGCGGGTTCTCGCACTGCATGCACGGTCGAGGGAGGAACACGGTCTCCTTGCTGTTGCCCAGCTGGAGGGTCTCTGAATAGACGACGTTCCACGAGATCGAATTCGACGGGAAGTCGTTGGTGGCCTTGCAGGCCCAGGTGCACTGGTTGCACCCGATGCACTTGGTCTGGTCGATCAGCATGGCCCACTGGTGGGTGCCGCAGGAGGCGGTCAGGGCTGTCGCCGTCTGGGCGCAGGCTGCCTTCGTCTGCAGTGAGGAAGGTAGGTGTTGCGTAAGGAAAAGGTAACCCGGTGGAAGTGAAAGGGCGACGGCGCCGCCGGCTGCGGCCTTTACGAAGTCCCTCCTAGAGAGAGGAGTGGGGCCACTGGCCATGTTCCTGGTGAGGGGATGTTCATGATATGATAAGTTACCTTTATAGACCATAGACCATGTGTCCTTTTTCGGACGTTCTCTATAAAGAATAGAGTTCCGGCGTCGTCTACATTATGTATGGACTTCCGGCAGCCTGGGGAGGTCGGCCGCGCCAACGTTAAGAGGCCGTCCGGCTGACCGTCATGGAGTTCGTGCGCATAAGACAGGGCCCCGCGGTTATCGCATTCATTTCAGAAGTGACCATCGTAATGATTTCGATCTACCTCCCCTACCAGGGCGTTCCAATTGGGTGCCGGCAGCTTCTCGTCGGCCTGGTGGGGGCGGTCGGGCTGATGGTGTACATGTTACCGCGCCGTTCCTTACAGGGAGGCTGTGCGACGGGTGGCCCAGAAACGGCTCCTGGTGATGGGCTCCTTCGTGATCGCCGCGTTATGTGCCCTCTACACCTTCGTGGCGCAGCCCGTCGTATTCGTCGGCTTCGAGCGGCTCATAGAGGGCTTGGGCTGGGGCCATGATATGGCCGCCTCTTCTGAGGGCCTCTACAGCGCTCAGCGGGTCGAGACGTCGGCAAGAGACATCGAAGCCTTCAACCTCTTCCTGGGGGCTCGGGCCATTCGGCGCCCATATTGGGCAGCCTGGTGGTGGACACTTACGTCCCGTGGAGGGGACTCTCCTAATTTCAGGAGTGATGGTGGCGGTCGCCCTGGCCCTGAGCCTGACCATCGCCGGAGGACCCGGGCTCACAGCGGCCGCGGAGAAGCGAGAGAGGAGGGCTCCACCTGAGGAGGTCGGCGCTCCTCCTCTCGAACGTCTTCGCCTACCGGATCACGATGACCACCATCTCCACCTTCTTCCCCAAGTACGCGGCGAGCCTCGACCTGCAGGTGGCCTTCTGGGGTATAGCGATAAGCGCCATCTACGCCGGGAGGCTCGTCGCGTTCTTCTTTTCGGAAAGGGTGATGAGATCTATGGGGCTGGAGAAGACGCGGCGCGTGTTCCTCGCGACCTCCCTCCTCTTCCCGGCGACGGCCGTGCTCCTGGGGTCCTCGCTCTCCCTCCTGGTCGCGTCGTCCTTGGTCACCGGCGCCGGCTTCGGCCTGGTGTACTCTGCGACCCTGGTGAGCGTGATCGGCGCCGCCGGAGGAAGGGGCAGGGCCGCTGGCCTCTTCGAATCATCGCTCGGGTTCGGCTCGTTCGTCGGGCCCGCCTTGGCCGGGGCGTTGGCGGGCTCCGGCCTCTGGCTGACGATGGCCATACCGGCAGTCCCGATCGTTTTGGTCATCCTCGCAGGGACCCCCACCCAGGCGGGGTGAGCCCTTCTCAATCGAGGTCGAAGTGGGGCTTCCGCTGGTCGGGCAGGAAGGTGGGATTTCCCGCTGACAGCAGGCCGCCATGGTTCGCCGGAGGCTAATGAACGGGGAGATAGGCTAAGGCCCTCCAGCCCCACGTCGCCCCCGTGAAACCGAAGTTCACCTACACGGGAATCAGGGTCAAGGACCTAGACGAGTCCATCGCGTTCTACAGCGGCATGTTCGGCATGAAACTGCAGGGAAGGGACAAGATAGCCGCCACCAAAGGGGAGGCGGCCTCCCTGACCAGCGAAGAGGGCGGCTTCCCTGAGCTGAACTACTATGCTAAGGGGAGCCCGTTCGCCAAGAGATACGTAGTGGGCGAGGGCTGGACCACCTCTGCTTCCGGGTGGGGGACCTTGACGCGTTCCTCTCCAGGGCCAAGAAGGAAGGTCACGGGGTCGTGAAGGAGGTCAAGACAGAAACATCCCGCTGGGCTTACATCGAAGACCCGAATGGCATATGGATAGAGGTCTTCAGTAGGAACCAGAAGGCCGTTCCACCGTCCCTTCTTTGATGACCCGGCAGATCCTCAGGGCCAGACATAACTTTCTTTCGGAGTCGCCCTATGAATGGCTCCGCCCTTCCCGGCTCATAGGTCGTATGCAGAGCCGTCCGGCGACCTCCGCCGCTGTGAAAGGAAAAGCATAAGGACAGGAGAGGGCTGGTTCGTGTTCGAAGCAGTGATGGTGGCCTGCCCGAAGTGCGGCACAAGATTTGACGACCAGGCCTCCTACTGTAGCAGGTGCGGGTCGAGCCTGAGAACTGGGGTTGGAGCCGGCGGGCGACGCCGCGACGGAGGGAACCCACCAGGTTCCTCCCTTGCTACCCCCATGGCTTCCCGGGGCCGCCTCGTTGGTTGGCGATAGGTTTTCGTCGGACGCCTTCCTTGCGCTGCTGATCTTGCTCAGAGGTGTCGGGCTCGGCCGCGGTGGTGCTGTCGTTGCCTACGCGTGGAGGACAAAAGTGCGACCGCGGACTCCTTGGTGATCTTGCTCGGCCTGGCGTGCGTGTAGCGTCAGCATGTGACATCATCGTTTGAGCTCGGCGACCTGCTTATCTGTAGACGTCGAGGCTGACGCGCCGCCCTACGTGGCCAAGGTTGCCGTCTTGCGCAGCCGTCAGCACGGTGAAGGAGCTCGAAGACCACAGCCCATTCCCGATGGAGGCCATGAACCAAAGAGGCGGAGATGGCCCGCGGGACCGGGCCCGAGGGGTCGTGACCTGGCTCCGGACCGCCCAGAGCCGGGGCCTGGATCCGACGGCAGCCGGCACAAGTTGGGTGCCGTTTTCCAGCGAAGATTGGGTTTCGTTCGAGGACAGGAGAGCCGGGAAACTTGGTGGGGGGTTTGCACCATTCGCAGGGATCGGCGAAGTCGAGTTGTCCGCCGGTGAAACCGTGTCATTGGAAGGAGGCGTAACGGTGGAGTTGTAGGTCGTGGTGCCGTTGGAGGGGCTCAGCTGGATGGGCGGGAGCTGTGCGGCGGACGTCAGGTTGCCGAATCGAGGGCCGCGACGAGATCCGGGAAGTAGCTCGGCAGGGAGTTGTATGGGTTGGGGAGGGAGGAGTCGGTGACGTAGATGTAGCCCACGTAGGTGGAGGCGCTCTCGACGAAGGCAGGGTCCAGGGATTGGACGCCGATGGCCACGAAAGCGAAGTCGGCCTTGGAGAAGAGGGTGTGCCAGCCACCGAGGAAGGACATGGCGGGAAGTCCGAGGTTTTCGTAGATGACTATGCTGTCGAACACTCCGACGAAGGGCATGGCGATGTCTCCTCCCGGTTGCCCATGGTGAGGTTGAGGCCGGCGGACTTGGCGTAGGTGTTGAGGGAGGTGTAGTAGCTCAGGGTGTAGACGGCCGATGACATCTCGTCGAACATTATCCCGTTTACACCGTACCAGCTGACATACGAGTTCACGTCGGCCTCCACGGCGCTAATGTTGCGGGCGCCGTAGCTGGTGTAGACGTAGCCGAGGACGGTGCCCCGGCCGACTGAAGGTTCTGATACAGTTGGCTATGAGATTGCTCTTGTACGATCCGGGGCCGTTCGAGGGGTTCACTATCGCCACGACGGGCACGCCGGGATGGGCCAGCTTTGCGTTGGCGACGGCCTGCAGTCAGGACCGGGGCTAATGAAGAGGGGGATGATGACCCCGGTGACGACCTAGGTGGAGGCATGTATGGCCGGAAATGGGGAGAAGGCCACGAGGGAAATCGCGAGGAGGAGGGCTAGGGGCTGACATCTGCGGAAATGCCTGAGCCCATCTCCGACCTCTCCCCATCCATCGGCTTTACGACCTCCCCCATTTGAACGGCAACACCGAAATCCATGGACACTGCTCCCGCCGACGGATGGAAATATTAATACAGCATCGGCCGGAGACGGCGATTCGCAGGAGGGGAGAAGCTGGAGCTTGCTGCAGTAGAGACCTTCGGGCTAGCAAAGAGCTATGGCAAGTCCGACCACCCTCCACGGCCTGAACATCAGGGTCAGGAGCGGAGAGATTCCGTCCTCTTGGGCCCCAACGGCTCCGGCAAGACGACCCTCCTCCATCTGATCTCGACGGTCCTCAAGCCAAGCGGGGGCCCG
>CAVYVS010000025.1:0-239553 GCA_963772005.1 uncultured Nitrososphaerota archaeon
TATAAAAAGTCGGGATTATGGTAGCAATAAACAAGATGGAAAAAGTAGTCCGGAAAGTGTTTAAGATAAATTGTAATCCGTTGGCAAAAATAGAGCCTAGTAAATCGCCCTAATCGCTAATCGGGATTTGATTATCATAACTTTGAGACAATTAAAGTCCATTTGATTCCATCTCTTGAATTAGTTCCTTTCCCCCCTTACACCCCCCAAATACACAGTTTGTGTTTTCTTAGATTTTGGAAGAGTTGTAATAGTTATGGTGTATATTATATATTATTTACTAAAATATTTTATGTAATATGTAATAAAATAACCTTACAACCCTTCCAATTCCAGTACTAGATTAGGTTTCGTTTCAAACGAAGACCAAGATAGAAAATACCATTGGAAGATTTTTTCTTGAATTTTTTCCCCATTTGCTTACCAAAAGTAGTTTGAGATAATGAAAAAAGATTCGTTCTCCTTACACCACGATTTGTACGCCTTGAACAGTTCAGTAGCACCGGCCCTTTTATTACTGTCCACCTTGCAGCACTCTTCAATAAACAGACCTACGGTATCTTCTTTATGCTAGTCTAGTTCTATAGCTTCCACTACAGCAGGAGGTTGTTTTAATCCATGTTTTTGAGCAGCCAAACACCCCTTGACCAGCCAAGCCAAAATACCGGGAGCTTCTGCCTTCAGCTTTTCCCTCAACTTGGTGTCAGCTTTTCGCTCGAACACTTCCTCTGGTGATTCGACAAATGATACTAAAAAAGGAATCACATGAATACGCTGCCAAAGCGCGTAGTCGTTAATGTCGAGATGGGGCATATGGTTCGTAATCATGAAAATTGCAGGCGCCGGTGAAAAAGTTGCCATATCCTTGGAAGAAGGCGATCTAGCAGTGATCGTATCACCACCTGTCAGCAATTTGATTTGGGACGCATTTAAGCGCCTGCCTTCGTTCTTATTCGCTAGCCCACGCAATACGTCTCCCCCTAAGCTTCATGATGTCTGCCCTAGGAGCCCCTCCTGAAGATAAGTAAGTCTGAGATAAAAGAGTTTCCACCGGAATCGGAGTTACCAATTCGCCAAGAACGTAACTAATCGTTTCGACGATCGTACCTTTTCCGTTTCTTCCAACTCCGTTGAGTATATTAAAAACATGCTGCTGACATGAACCTGACAGTGAGTAACCGAACATCTTCTGGATATGCCGGATAAGCTTTTTGTCATTTTGGAAGATCTTTTTTAAGGTTCTCTTCCACACAGGCGCTTTCGCGTCTATTTCTTCCCACATAGTTGGAGCCGGTGTTTTTATACGATGATCCGGTTTCCCCTTCTTGAATCTTACCTCTTCTCCTTGCAACGAAAGAACACCGTTTACGGATGCTATTACCGAAGGCTTAGTATCCCATTCCTCACCAGTGATACCTAATGAATTTTCACCCGCAGCGGCAAGTTCAAGAATGCGCTTACGCCTCCCCAGGGTATTTAATTTTTTGATCCTGTCATTGATTTTTTTTATTAAATCATCATTGTCTGATTGCTTCTTGGAGGAACCATTATTTATCTCTTGGAGGTTTGTCTTGGCCAATCGATCCAATTCTTTTTGGTAGAAGTTAATGACTGTACAAATTGATGCTTCCGCTGCCTTCTTTTTATCAAGCTCCCATTAAAAACGTTTTTCTTTTTTCTTCATGGTCGTAACACAGTTTCCCTTTGTTAAGTTCAATGAATATATTGGCATCGCCCTGCTGATCACTTTTCAATGCTTTGGTAACTTCTTCCGATATCTGATTAGAATAAGAGGTCATGGCTTTCTCAATTGTCATCTGCCCGTATGTTTTTCCATTTGCAGAATGTTTTTTATCCCACTTGTCTCTATAGAGTTTTGATTTTCTAAATAGACTATCAGCCTGCTCGGCATCTCACCTGTTTGACGTAGCAACCGGCCAATAAAGGAGAGATCAGCTTCGCTCTGTGATATATAATCACTCCAATCACCTTTGCGAAGTTTCTCGAAAGTTTTGCCATCATCCGTTTTGGATGATTTCTTTTTATTATCCAATGCACTCTTTGCGATATGATTATCAGTAGCAGTAGCTTTCTCTTTAAAGAGCCGGTTATAAATTTTTCCTATTGTTGTCGATTTCTCCTTCAGCACGGTCGACCAGATACGCCTGGCCGCCCGGAACTTGGCGACCTCCTCGAAGAAGTTCATCGTGGAGTTGAAGAAGAACGACAGCCTAGGTGCGAACCTGTCAACGGGGAGCCCTGCTTCGATTCCAAGATCGAGGTAGGAGAACCCGTCCGCCAAGGTGAACGCAAGTTCCTGAAGGGCGCTCGCCCCGGCCTCCCTGATGTGGTAGCCGCTTATGCTGATGTAGTTCCACATGGGGACCTCTCGTGTGCAGTACACCATCATGTCCCTGATCAGGCGCATGTGCGCTTCAGGAGGGAAGGCCCACTCCTTCTGGGCGATGTACTCCTTGAGGATGTCGGTCTGGGTGGTGCCACGGAGCCTGCGAAGGCTGACTCCCTGGCCACGGGCGGTGCCCAAGTACATGGCCATGACCACCGCCGCCGGGGCATTGATAGTCATGGAGGTGCTCACCTTCCCTAGGTCTATCCCGGAGAAGAGCTTCTCCATGTCGGGGAGGGAGCACACGTTGACGCCACACCGCCCCACCTCGCCCATGGCCCTGTTGTCATCGGCGTCGTAGCCGTAAAGGGTCGGCATGTCGAAGGCTATGCTGAGCCCCGTCTCTCCCTTGGAGAGCAGGTACTTCAGCCTCCGGTTGGTGTCATCAGGCGTTCCGAACCCGGAGAACATCCTCATCGTCCATAGGCGGCCGCGATACATGGAGGGGTAAATCCCCCTCGTGTAGGGATAGCTGCCCGGAAAGCCGAGGTCGCGGACGGGGTCGATGCCGGCGACATCGGCCGGGCCATATACTTCCTTCAGATTGGCGCCGGAGGAGCTGGTGAACGACCTCTTGCGCTCGTGCGAGGTGCGGAGCCATGGGCCGAGCGTCTTACTCTCCCATTCCTTAAAGGAGACGCCGTAGCCCCCTGATGCCTTGCCTCTGGCAGAGGAGAGCTCTTCGATCTTCGAAAACCAGTAGGTGGGTCCGCTTTGTTTCGGCATTTATGCGATGAACCCTCCGAGCGGATTATTTCTAGGTTGTTACAAATGCGCCCCCGGGGAGGGGACGGTCGCGAAAGCGGACAAAAGCGAAATAAACTCGAGCCACCGACGAGACATCCGTTGAAGACCTCGGACCTGGTGCGCGGCGTTGCACGAGGCAGCAGGAAGGACATCTCTAGGGCCATCACCATGCTTGAAGACGAACTCCCAGGGTCCAAGGAACTCTATGCCCAAATCTACCGAAGAGGAGGGGGCGCCTTCGTGCTGGGGGTGGCGGGCCCGCCCGGTGCGGGGAAGAGCACCTTGATCAACTGCCTGATTCGGGAGCTCAGGTCCAGGGGCCACAAGGTGGGGGTCGTGGCTGTAGATCCCACGAGCCCTTTCACCGGCGGGGCACTTCTGGGGGATAGGATTAGGATGGTGGACCACAGCCTTGACGAGGGCGTTTACATAAGGAGCATGGCGTCGAGGGGGAGCAGGGGAGGGCTATCAAGGAGCGCTCGGAAGGCCATCGACGTCCTGGACGCAGCCGGATATGACGTGGTCCTCCTGGAGAGCGTCGGCATCGGCCAGACAGAGGTGGACATCATCAACGTAGCCCAGGCCACGCTTGTGGTCATAATGCCGGAGATGGGGGACTCAGTGCAAGCCATGAAGGCAGGACTGATGGAGATTGGGGACATATTCGTGGTCAACAAGGCCGACTTGGAGGGAGCTGACAGGGCGGCCTTGGAGATAAGTCAGTTCGCCAGGGCCAAGGACGGAGGACGGCCGAAGGTCCTGAAGACGGTGGCCAAGACCTGCCAGGGGGTTCCTGAGCTGACCAGCGCCGTAGAGGGGCTTATGTCGGCCACGGTCCAGGCCTCACGCCGCGGGAGCAAGGTTGTGACAGACGAGGTGAGAGAGGCCCTGGTCACAAGGGTGGAGAAGTCCTTTTCCGAAGATTTGTCCACGAAGGCCAGTTGGGCAGGACTACTTGACAAGGTCGCCCGAAGGGAGGTCGACCCAGATTCGGCCGCAGAAATGATGCTGGCAGAGCTCGCCTCTCCGGAAAAGGAGGCTCGCCGTCCGAAGCGCCGCCCTGGGCCTAGGGCCAAAGCCGCCCACTAGCTCGATTTAGACTTGGAACGGCCGTAGACGACCTTCCCCGAGGGAATGAAGGCGGGAACCATCTTCGTATATGTGACATAATCCTGGCCGTACAGCGCCCTCATCTCCCGCTCTTCGTACGGCATCACTATAGTGTTGAACCAGACCGCAAGGCCCAGGGCGGCAAGCAGCAGGAACGTTTGTCCCGAAACGAGCGCCAGCCCGAGCACGACGGCGCAGGCTCCGAAGTAAGTGGGGTTTCGGACGTAAAGATACGGTCCGTCGACGACGAAAGGCTCGGAGCGACCCAATGCGGCCGAAGGATCGGTGCGGGTCAGGGCCTTCTTGAAGGTGTAGAAGGTCGACACGAAGAACCCCTTCGGCGTCCTGTAACGGAAGACCCACCCGGCCCACCCAAGGCCCAAGGCCACCAGGAAGGCTCCTAATGCCCAGCCCAAGACGGAGGTCCCGAAGCTCCACGGGATGCCCGAGACCGCGGTAATGGCGTATGCTATCGAAGAGACGACCAGCACCACGGCGGAGGCCCCCGACGCAGCCAGCAAGGCTCGGGCGTCGTCGTTCATCAGGGACCTTCTCCGCCGGCCCCGTCGTCGATTCCGGGAGCTCCTTCGACCCGATTCGAATCGACCTTCCTTGAGCTCTTCTCGACTTCTTTCGTTACGAAGTCTGCGACGTCCGACTCCGCCTTCAGGTAGACCGCCTCTCCGCCGCCTGCCGTGCCAGCTACCGACAGGCCCAGGGTGAATGGGGCCAGGGCCCAGGCCACGATGCCGGCAAGGGTGGTGTCCTTGACCATTTGCGTCACGTCCCTATCCACCACCAGCGTAAAGTGGTCTGGGTCTCCCAGTAACTTCACGGCGAAGGTGACCTTGATTACGCTTAGTGCCTTCTCCTCGGTGGCCACCAGGGTGAGGTGTTCCAGGTCAGATTGGACCCCGTATCCCTTCATGGTCAGGAAGGCGCTCAGCTTCCTGAACAGAAGCCTGAGGTCCACCTCGGGGGATGGAAAGCGCTTGCGCATCGGTTTCTTCTCGCCAGGAGTCTGCCTTATAGCGTTTGACTCATCTGCGTACGGCGGACAGGCTGGGACTCCAGCGGTTCTACTGCCAGGTGAAGTGGCTGTTCAGGTGGGGCACTAGGGCGAGGGTGGTCCCGTGGGCGTAGAGCGCTGTCCGGTCGATGACACCTCTTGTCAGGATTCCAACGGCGCCCGGCCCGTGCTTGACGTCGTGGACTCCCGTAATCCTGTCCATGGCCTCCCCAAGCTCGATGCCGTCGTCCACCAGCTTCAGTGACTCGAGCGGTAGTTGGAAGAGGCCAGTCGTAGCGGAAGAGGCCTTGCCGCCGGAGTCGATGATGTGCACCGCGGCGAAGGCGAACTTCCTCCCATCCAGCTCCATGATGCCTCCCTCGATCCCCACCGCGAAATCACACTTCGACAGTTTCATCGCATTAGCTGCCCTGTTCTTCGCGCCCTCGAAAGCCTCGTTGCCCATCGGTTGGGCACCAACACCGGAGTTGGTCGCCAGGCCCACCACTTGGGGGTCGAAGAAGGCCCCGAATGCCCGCCTCGCGGCTTCGACCTTGACCATGTTGGTGCTTCCGACGGCGACCCTAACACTCGGCTTCATTGCCACAGGGCCTCGGTGGATGGCAGGTCAGATGAACCTTTCGAGGCCGCGAACGATGACGGCGGATTAGGAGACGAGCAGGTCGTCGTAGGAGTCCTTTGGGAGGCGCCTGGCGACGTCGGCGGGGGCGGCGATTATGGTGTGGTAGATCTTGCTGTTTTCTCTCCTGAAGGCCCTTATCCGCCTTATCCGCGGGTCGCCCCTCCTGTAGCTGGATATGCAGCTGATGAAGATGGTGTTCCCTTCGTAGGCGACCATCATGTCTGGGACGTACTTCGTCCGCCTGCCGCTTTCGAGGACCACCGTGAAAGGTGGGACGTCGTGATCATGTGGCACCCCTTTCTTGGAGAGGTCCTGGCACACTTTGTCTTCGAGGTTCGTCCTGACCACATGCCCGAAGGAGTTCCTCCTTCCCCCTGCAGTTCCTTTCAACGTCCTGACACGCATTTCCTGATGCATTAATCTTTCGAAGCGTGGTGGGTGGTCGGAAACCTTGGTTGAGCGGGCCATGCGCTCGCCGTTCGGCGTGGCCCCGAAGGCCTGCGCAATCGTTCTATATGAGAAGAAGTCAGCTAGGTGCGACCTTGAAGGCTGTCGAATCAAGAAAGAGAGCCGAAGAGATAATGGGCGAGCTGAGATCGAAGGCCAACCCTCACAACGTAGAGGGGATGGCGAGGTTTGGGATCAGGTCGGCCGACGTCTATGGCTTGCCCATGCCGGAGCTGCGCAGGATCGGAAGGAGCTTGGGCAAGGACCATGAACCAGCCCTAGAGCTGTGGGCGACGGGAAACTACGAGGCAAGGATCCTTGCCGGCCTGGTGGACGAGCCCAAGGAGGTATCCACTGCCCAGATGGAGCAATGGGCGAGGGACTTCGACAACTGGGCGATATGCGACGGGTGCTGCTTCAACCTGTTCGACAGGACCCCCTATGCCTATGAGAAAGCTGCCGAATGGAGCAGGAGGGAACCCGAGTTCGTCAAGCGGGCAGGATTCTCGCTTATGGCCGCGCTGGCGGTCCACGACAAGAAGGCCGAGGACGAGAGATTCATCGAATTCCTTCAGTCAGTCCTGCAGGCGGCCGAGGACGAAAGGAACTTTGTGAAGAAGGCTGTGAACTGGGCGCTAAGGGCCATCGGGAAGCGCAACGCCAGGCTGAACAGGGAAGCCGTCAAGGTCGCCATTGAGCTCAAGCGGAGTGAATCGGGCGCGGCCCGCTGGGTGGCCTCCGACGCGCTGAGAGAATTGTCGAGCGAAGCAGTAAAGGAGAGGTTGGCGAGGAGTAGCAAGGCCTGATTCGAAAGTCGGATAGCTTTTTTAGTTTCAGGAAGCGATGTCGATCTGCGTAAGAGGTTTGGATTCCGGCCTGGCTCTGAGGACTAGACGCCTCCTGCTGAGGGACTTCAAGGAGGATGACTGGGAGGCTGTACACGTCTACGCCTCGGACCCAGAAGTGGTGAAGTTCATGCCGTGGGGCCCAAACACTGAAGACCAGACGAAGGAGTTCATCAAGAAGGCCATCAAGTTCCAAGAGGAGAGGCCGCGGCAACACTTCGAGCTCGCGGCGGTGCTGAAGGACGACGGCGCCCTGGTGGGGGGATGCGGCCTGAACGTCTTGAGCGCGACGGACAGGACGGGCTACATCGGTTACTGTTACAACAGGCTATACTGGAGCGCGGGGCTTGCCACAGAAGCGGCGGAGGCCCTGGTCCTCCACGGGTTCGAGCAGCTAGGCCTGCATAGGATATGGGCCACGTGCGATCCGCAGAACCTCGCGTCGGCCAGAGTTCTGGAGAAGGTGGGAATGACGCGCGAGGCGCAGCTCCGGGAAAACGTGTGGGTCAGAGGCAAGTGGAGAGATTCGCTCGTGTACGCCATTCTGGACAGGGAATGGTCCGAGCGGAGGACCAAGGAACCGGCCAAGCAGGAGCCCTAGGCCGCTGACGTAGCCTAGAAACGGTCTTGGCGGCAAGGTGATATGGCCACGTTCTATAACCTAGAGTGCCATGGAGCTGACGGTCGGAGTCGACATCGGAGCTACGCGGCTTAGGGCGTGCCTGGGCGACGATTCGGGGAAGATCCTGGCGAGGACGTCCGAACCCAGCAGCCGTGATGATTCGAAGACGGCGTTGTCGGAACAGATCGAGACCTGCATCTCGCGACTTCTGCATGAGTATGGATCGTCGACGGCGAAGCGAACGGGCATCGCCACCGTGGGCCCACTGGACAGGAAGGGAGGGATAACCAACTCCGCCAACTTCCCCAAGGTGGGGTTCGTACCTCTGGTGAAGCCTGTCCTCGAAGCCTTCGGTGGCGAGGTGGTCCTGATCAACGATTGCTCTGCCGCGGCAATAGCGGAGAAGGAGGTAGGGAGGGGAAGGGGGTTCGACAACTTTGTGTACCTGACCTTGAGCACCGGCATCGGCGCCGGAGTCTTCGTTGACGGTAACCTTCTGGTGGGAAAGGACGGAAACGCTCACGAAATAGGCCATTTGGTGATAGACGTCGGCGGTAGGCTCACATGCGGCTGCGGGAAGCCTGGACACTGGGAGGCATACTGCTCAGGAAGGAACATCCCCCGGCTGGCCTCCCTCGTCCTCGGAGGAGAGGAGGCCCACAGGGTCGGATCCCTTTCGTCTGCTGAGATATTCCGCCTTGCAAAGTCGGGAGACGTCGGGTGCTCCCGAGTGATCTCCGAGGTCGGCCGCCTGAATGCGGCCGGCTTCGCTGGCGTCGTCGACGCCTATGACCCAGAGCTAATCGTGGTGGGTGGATCGGTGGCCCTCAACAACTCCGAGCAGGTGTTGACGCCCATAATGGACGGAATCGCCGCCTTTGCAAGGAACGGCGTTCCGAGGGTCGTCATGACTGAGCTGGGAGAGGAGTCGGTCTTGATGGGTGCGTTGCTGGCAGCCCTTCATGCAAACGAATATCCGGGACTCGGGCCCTGGACGTTTGCCAGCTCGCAGCGCTTCACCACCGGAAAGAAGTAGCCGTCAACGGAGGTCCTGCAGACCTCTCCTTTCCTTCATGATCCCGAGGATCATCTCGATGTAGGACGAAAGGGCGCGGCGGAACTCTGTTTCGTTCCAATCCGCCTTGGCTGTCTCAAGGAAGGACTCCACGGCATTGAAATCCTCCTTGCCAGATTCGCCGAGGAATGAAAGGAACCTGCCGTTCCTGGCCTCCATGTCATCAATCCCCGACGTTAGGCCCCTGCGGCGAAGAGAGGCTAGGGCGAAGGCGTTCCTTACCAAAAGCACGGCGTCGACCACGGAATCGCCACTGGGCTTGTCCGAGACCCAGTCGGCGAAGAACTTCTGGGCCTGCCTGAGCTCCCTGCCGGACATCGAAGCGAAGACTATATCGTCAACGATTATGTTCTGGAGATGGCTGAATACGTCAACGAGGGCGGCCGACTCCCTTTCATTGAGACCCTCCCTCACCACGACCTCCTGTATCACTCCATCGATTACTGTGGACCTGTGCGACGGGGAGCCCTTCTCGGTATGGTAGACGTGGGCCAGCTCGTGGAGAAGAAGGCCTCCGAGCATCTCCGAGTCGAGGGCCCACTCGGCTATGACTATGGTGTGGTTACCCTCGACGTTGTCGGCGTAGCCCATTATCTTCAACTGGGGGTCCACCTCCACGGTCACCTTGGAGTCTATGGGGTAGCCGGCGTTGCGCATCCTTGCCAGGGCCCAGTCGAGCGTCCCGGTCAATGAAGTGTCCCCAGGCTCTTCTCCCAATCCCGAGTACCCCTTAGGCGGCGGAACACTCATGCTGATAAACAAAACGTCGCTAAATGAGCTGGCGTACGTCAACGAATATCGGAAGGGGAAGCGGGTGAATTCGATCAGAGCTGCTCGACGTTCTCGAGGTAGCTCGCATGTTTCTTAGCAGGCCCTCTTCCTTGGTCAGAAGGGACCACATCTTGATGTCATCTTCAGAATTCACGGTAATGTACTGCAAGGAATACGCCCTAATGCCAACTCTGTCCAGTGCTACAGGATAGGCGAGGACCTTTCTCCCATACCTGTCTGTTGCCGCTTCCGAAATCGGTTTGCTGTACCTCTTTCTGAGCGCCTCTATCTGAAGCTCCACCTCGCCCAGGTCATCATTATCTTCAGGCATTCCTCCACCTCCCCCTGTCCTAGGCGACCGGAATCAAGGGAATAACTATTGGCGTCCACTTTTCCTAGGTTTCTGGCTAGCGACCGTTGTACTGACTCGTAGCGAGGAGGAGCCTCCCTAGTGGTCCACACCCAGCAGGTCCAGGAAACGCATGAAATCCGCTTCGCTGACCCAGTCGACGCGAAGGTACTCGACCAGTGCCTTCCCGTTGTAACCGATTCGCCGCGCCTCCTTCAGGGCTGCCTGGTAAGCCTCGATTTCCGTGGGGCGGTCCACATAGTCGTACCGTTCGTCGAAGAGTTCCTTTCCTTCGTGGAACTGCCTGACGTGGATTAGCTCGTGGATGACATCTAGGTAGAGGTACCTTTCGTCGGCGGTTGCCAGATATGCCTGGCTGACGTAGAGGTCACCGGTCTTGCCGTCGACGTGCATATAGCCTCGGCGAGTGGCCACGAACACCTTGGTCCTGCTCAGAGTCTCCGTAGTGCCTGCGCCGAAGATGGACTTCACTGCATTCACCTTCTCGAAGCCTTTGAAGATCTCGGGGAACTTGTATGAGCCGATCCCGAGATCTCGCCTGATCTCAATTCCGAGGTCCATCGGGCCTTCAGATCGACCTCGCAGGAAGGAGGACGTACTTGCTGTAGATCCTCTCAAAGCCGCGACCGACGTAGAATCCAACTAGTTGGTCTTCAGAGAAGGTCTGCAAAACGAGACTGAGGTGCTGCCCTTCGGCCAGACCTTGGGCATGGGCAAGCATCGCGCTGGCGACGCCTGAGCGCCGGTGTCGCGGTATGGTCCCGACGCAGTAGGCCCCCAGGAGCCGACCCCGTCGAAAGAGTGCCAATTCGCCCACGACCTCCTTTCCTCGCTTTGCCAGCATCAAGGACACATCTCTGTCTTTCGCAGCAATTTGAACCGCGGATCTCACATCCGACAGCGGCGCGTCATCGTCGTAGAATGAGGCGACATAGGCATCGACCCAAGGCCCGACGTCCTGGCCGACTTCCTCCATCACGACACCGCTCCTTCGCTCGAAGTGGCTTGCGCTGGCGACCATGACATCCAGCGAGCCCGAGGGCGCGAAGCCCGCCGATTCCAAAGCAGATCTGGTCTTCCCGAAACGTTTGTCATCGAGGAGGAAGAACGCCGGTCGAATGCCTGCCTCCTTGAACACCCACATGGCCTTCCCCACCGCTTCGTCCGCCCTCAGGCCGTTGCTGAGGATGGCGGCATGATCGAAGAGGGGTTCATGAAAGGAGCTCGAAGTGATGACGTAGGACGAGTCGTCGAGCATTGAGACCTTTGCCCAGTGTGACCACCAGCGAAGTTCGTTAGCCTCCTGTTCCTGGACGGATACTTCATTCAAACATGCTCACGCCCAAGATCGAGCTGGCTTCCGCGATGGAGGCGTAGTACTCGTTCATCCTCTTGGCATCGACTTCCGACGCCCCCTCGCCTATGAGCTTGAAGAACTCGGCCACGGCCTTGGGCGTGTCGAAGTCGTCGTTCATGGCCTCCAAGAAGGGATAAAGCAGCTTGCTATCTCGGTCGGGGACCGGCTCACCCGAAGCACCCTCCTTGACCTTCTTCGCCCGTTCCTTCAGCTTCCAGAACTCGTCATTGACCTTATCCAGCTTGGCCTCGTCATACTCGACGTCTTGCTTGTAATGGGACATCAGGAAGTAGAGCCTTAGCTGGCTGGGGCCGAAGCGGGGAAGGACGTCCCTAACGGTGACCATGTTGCCCACCGACTTCGACATCTTCTTCTCGGAAATCGTGAGGAGGCCGGTGTGCATCCAGAACTTGACGTGAGGCTTCTTGCCGCTGAGAGATTCTGCTTCGGCGATTATGGACTCGATGATGGGGATAGATGAGCTCCCTTGCGCCCCCGTGGATGTCGTACTGAGGACCCAATTCGGGGAAGGAGACCCCGGTGTCTTGGATGTGCCACCCAGGGCGACCACTGCTCCAAGGGCTGTTCCACCGCTGGACGGCCGACGGAGCCGACCTCCAGAGCGCAAAATCTGTCAGGTGCCTCTTCTTGGGGGTGATTTCGACCGGCCGAAGCGTCAGCTCTTCCTTGGTGAGGTGGGAGAGTTTTCCGAAGTCCGGAACGGTGGTGGTATCGAGATAGACTTCGCCGTCTACGACGTAGGCATGGCCGCTGGCCAAGAGCCCCTGGGCCTGCTCTATCATCTTTGGGATGTAGTCGGACACCTTTGGATACTTCGTTACGGTCAGGATGCCAAGCTTGGCTGCGTCCTGGACGTAGGCGTTAGCGAACCTCTGGGCGAAATCTCCGGGCGTGATATTCTCCGCCTGTGCACCACTGACTATACTCTCATCGATGTCGGTCATGTTCATGAGGTAGGTGACCTCGTATCCGAGATGCTTGAGGTAGCGGGCCACCGTATCGAAGATGATCCCTGTCCTTGCGTGACCTACGTGCATGTAGTTCTGCACCGTCGGGCCACAAACCAGCATCTTCACCCTCCCGTTGGCGAAGGTTTCGAAAGGCTCGGCTCTCCCCCTAAGAGTGTCATAGACGCGCAGGCCTGAAGGCATGCCCCGAAACGACGCCTCAAGCGGGGGTGGGCGTGGCCGGTGGTTAAAAGCATGCCCCATTCCCGAATCGCGAATCTGCCGTCAGCCTTTTTCGCCCGAGCTATGTAAGGCTCTTCCAATGAAGATGAACTACGTCGGGATAAGGGTCACCGACATCGAGAGATCGCTAAGATTCTACAGGGACGCCCTAGGGCTAGAGGAAATCAGGAGGGGGGACATGACCAAGTACGGAAGGGGCATCTAGGTCCTCCTCAGAGACCCCACCACGGGGCAGAAGCTGGAGTTGAATTGGTACCCTCCCGGCTCAAAGTTCGCCGTTCCCTATGTTCCCGGGGAGGGACTGGATCACATTGGATTTCAGGTGGAGGACGTCGAGGCCAGCTACCGGGAACTCCTCGCAAGGGGAGCGACGGAGACTGGGGTTGGCCCGAGCGATACCGAAGGGTGGCAGGCGTACGTGGAGGATCCCGACGGCAACTGGATCGAGCTCTACAAATGAGAGAGGTTGGAATGTGAGCAGAGGCGCTGCATGCGGAATACGCTGACGGCGGGCGTTCGCTATAACGGATATAGGGAGGCCTTCCTTCCGAGAGAACAGAGTTGGTCTACGAGAAGCGGCTTGGCAACCTGTCAGAGCTGGCCGAGGAGCTACGCACTCTCGACTTCGACGCCGGTGTCAGGGTGAGGGGGGATCACGAGGGGAGACCATGCTTCATGTTCGTCACAAAGGCGGGGGAGAACTTCATGACGGCCCTTTACACCACGAAGAAGGGAGAATCCGGACAAGAGGTCCCGGACAAGAGGGTGGTCTTGAGGGAGTACAAAGAGGTAGACCCACTTCTGGAGTTCTTGAAGGCGGGGGCGCTCACGCCGCTTGAAGCCTACTCTTACTGAGCCTCGACAGGCTTATTAGCGGATGCCTTCCTACAAGTCCCAATGCCATTCTGCCCTTCGTGTGGCAAACAAGTCGACGAAGGCGTCCTTTTCTGCCCGAGCTGCGGGCACAACATAGGCGCGACTCCGTCTGCATCCCCCACGCCCTCTGTCCCAACGCCCCCGACTGATAGGGCAGGTAGGATGAAGATGCGACCGCTGGGAGTCACCATCATCGTGGTACTGGACGCCATCGCAGGCCTATTCCTCGTGCTTCTAGGAGGCGCATTCTTCGGCTACCACTACATGATGGGCTCCTTCGGCGGGCCGCTCCAATCCGCCCGCGGCCTTGTGGCGGGATTGGGGCTTCTGTTCGTAGTAGTAGGCCTGGTGACCGTCTTTCTTGCCTGGGGGCTGTGGAGAGGGGCCACTTGGGCTTGGACGGCCGCACTCGTCATCGCCATCCTGGGGCTGATCCTCCACCTTCTGTCACTCAACATAATCGGCCTAGCCATAAACGTGATAATCATCGTCTACCTATTGCAGTCCAACGTTAGACTTTATTTCGGGCATTGACAACTGATCAGTTTCCCTATGCCTGGATCTGTGGCGTTCATTTCCAGGACCGAAGGCGAGAATGGGCCTAGGATAGAGTGATCGGATGACGCCGAACAGGATTAAAGGGTGAAGGACAAGAGCTATTTCGGAGCATCTTTGGTCATATCAGGAAGGACGGTCTATCTCCGGGGCCTCGAACGCGAGGACCTCAAGATGATGCATAAGTGGCTTAACGATGCAGAGATCATGCAGTGGGCGAGGTCTCAGCCCGACAACGTCGCCTCGATGGAGGCCGTCGAGAAGGAGTTTGAACTCGACCTCAAGGGCGAAAACGCTCACAGGCGGACCTTCATCCTTGCAGAGAAAGCCACAGACAAGCCCATCGGATGGGCTTCGATGCGCTGGTGGAGGCCGTTCAGCACGACCGCCGACATTGGGCTGGTCATAGCGGACAGGGGGCTGAGGGGGAAGGGTATTGGGACAGAGGCTACGATGCTCCTGACCAAGGAGGCCTTCGATCAGCTTCACATGCACAAGGTGGGGCTCTGGACAAGGGCTGACAACAAGGCGGCTCAGAAAGTCGCGAAGAACTGTGGATTCAAACTCGAGGGGACCGATCGGGAAGTAGTCTTCTTCGACGGCAAGTTTCACGACGGAATGACTTTCGGAGTCCTAGAGGGGGAGTACAAAAGTGGGAAGCGCGCCCGCGGTCCAAAGAGGATGGCCCCGTCTGGCTGAACAGCTTCATTGGATTCAATCAAAATGTTGGGGCAATCGCAAAAGGCTAATGTAACACCGCCCGAAGGCGCATGGCCAGTGAGAAGGGCTGACCCAGACTTGCCCTGAATGTGCCAAGCTCGGTGCGTCCACCGAGTGCCAGTACATGGAGTTCCCGGTGGGAGTTCACCACTACTTTGACAGGAAGGTCTGCACCTTCCATTACTGGTTCCTCTATGTCAAGCCAAAGAAGGGTTGGGAGGAGTATCTCAAGTCGGCAAGGGCGGAAAGTGCTGCTGCCGGCTACTTGCTGACAGTGCCTCCAGAAGAACTTGTCAAGGCAGTGATAGCCGGAGCAGTCGTTCATCCGAACGAAGGCGCCAGTGTTCCGGCCGTCACGTCAGCCGGAGGGAGCGAGCCCGCCGCCCCGAAAGAGGCCCAGCCCAGCGCGCAACCTCAGCAGCAGTCCTAGACCTCGGAACGAAGAACTGAATCACAGCTTAGGCCGGATGTCTTCCTTTATGGTCCTGACCGTCACCGTCGAATTTACGTCCTCTATGCCAGGTATCTTGGATATGACGCTGCCCACGTTATGAAGGTCGAGGTTGTCCCTGACCTTGACCTTCGCTAGGATGTCGAAGGGACCGGCTATTTCGTGGACCTCCATGACTTCCGGGAGTGCGGCGATTTCGTCGGCCACCTGGCAGCAGTCGCCAACCGTGCTCACCTTTATCTGAAGGAAGGCTATCGTGTTCAGGCCGAGCTTCTGCGTGTCCAAGAGGGGGACCACGCTGATGATTATTCCCTCCTTTCTCAGCCGCTTCACCCGGTCGAAGACCGTCGACGGGGGAAGTCCTGTGAGGTCGCCCAGCTCCTTGTACGGCAGAGAAGCGTCCTTCATGTAACCCCGAAGCACCTCTTTGTCCACCTCGTCCACCAGATACGTCCCGGCCAATTCAGCATGCTTCAGTATTGCCAATCCGGTTCACGATTGGAGAATGAGCTCCGCGTCGGACTATATTTGCGTTGTCAACCAAGCTCCGGATGGGATGCGAGGACCCATCCATGGACGGGCTTTACGGGCTGCCTTTCGGATTGAATCCGAGAAATCGTCAGTTTTACCTATATGATTCGGAGATATGGGATGTGGATGGAGGTAGTTCGAATTGGCACAGAATATTGATGTGGGTTCCCTCTTGCGGCACCTCATCGCGGGTTTTGGAGGAGCCAAGGCAGACGCTGGAAGGGCAACGATGGCCTCGAGCCCCCGGGCAGAGCTTGCCAGGGCCCATGACGACGCCATTGGAGTCGTGGTAGTGACGCTGGCGCTTATGGCCTCCGAGGCTGCGGCCGAACAACAGTATCGGAACCGCCGGGACGCCATAGAGCACATAAGGCCTATCTAGGCTCGACGACCAAGGGAACGTAGGATGTCCGGAAGGGTCGACCTGACGGCCCTCATACGTTTCTCAGCATCCGAATAATAGATAAGGTGAGAACCGCACAGGCAATCCGAGGCACCGAATCCGCCGACCCAGCCATCTGAGGACTTCTTCAGGAGGGCGGCTTTGTCGCACTCCGATCCCGACCGCCACGCGACGACTTCGACGATGAAATGGTTGGGGTCCCGGGTCAGGTAGTCGACGTGCCATCTGAGGCGTTTTTCGGACGCCAAGTGCCTAGCGACGCGTTGGCGAAGGTTCGGTCGGGCCGAGCCCACGTAGACATAGAAGCCGGGGGCAAATAGGGTCGAGCCGAGCGAACCGACATTCAGCCTCTCCTCCTTTGGGAGCAGGATCGTGATGGCATAGATGCCACTCGTGGGGAGGGAGCATATCACTTCGCTCGATGCCAACGCATCGTTCAGCTGTCAGGGGAGCCTTATGGCTTGTGCTTTGGGGACGATAGGAGAAACGTGGGTAGCCTAGAGGGCACGCGTACGCCTGCCGATCAGATAGGCCTGAATGGCTGGGGCCGTTTCGGACCTCAGCCCAGGGACTTCTTTATGTCGGCCTGGATGTCGGCGTCAGTCCTTCCGTCGGTCGGTACTCCGAGCTCGCCGGCAGCCTTCAACAGCTTGGCGTGCGGGTCGGGCGCTGGCTGACTGGTGGGAGAACTGGCCGCGGCTCTCATCTTCTGGACCTCGATCTCAGCTTCGACCTTGCCCTTCTGGAACTCGCCCTGTGCGCGACCCAGCGACTTCGCAAGGTCAGGGATCTTGTTGGCACCGAAGATGAGCACGACCACTATCACGATCACGATAAGCCATTCGGAACCTTCCAGCAGCATTGGTGCGAACATCGTCTCAACCGAAAGCCTGGAATGGCTCGGCTATATTTACAGATATAGCTCCGAAATGCTTCAAAAGGTCCAAGAATTGAAATCCGCGCCGGATACCGGCACAGGCCACTGAAGCTGTGCCCAACGTCTAGACCACGAGGAGCTCCTTGTCACATCCGCCTAGTGTCTGGACACCGTCACCGGTGACTGCCATGTCGTCTTCGATCCTGACGCCAAGCTTACCTGGCATGTAGACTCCAGGTTCCACCGTGAAAGTCATCCCAGGAGCCAGGACAAGCGGACATGCGCTGTTGATGCTTGGGTCTTCATGTACGTCCAGGCCCAGGCCGTGACCCGTCCTATGGATGAAGAGCTTGCCGAAGCCTTCCTTCGTTATGATCGACCTGGCCTTCCTGTCAAGCGATCCCGCGACCACGCCCGGCCTTATGGAAGAGATGGCAGCAGTCTGAGCATCTAGGACCGTTTGGTACACCTTTCGTTGGGTCGTCGAAACCTCACCCACGAAGACGGTCCTGGTGAGGTCGGCGAAGTACCCTCTGTAGGTGGCGCTGATGTCCATGAGGACGCAGTCCCCCCTCCTGATTTTCGTGTCGCCCGACTCGCCATGCGGCAGAGCTGCGTTCCGGCCCGCTAGGACCGCGTTAAAGGGGACCTTCTCCCCCCCGAGACGCCGTATCTCGCTTTCGATTTCGAATCCCACCTGGAGTTCCGTGGCTCCGACGTGGATTGCCTCCGTCCCAGCCTGGATCCCGCTCCTGACTATGCTGCCGGCTTTCTTCATAATCTGGAGCTCCTGAGGCTCCTTTCTCAGCCGGAGCTCCATTACGGCGGACGTAGCATCGACGATCTTTGCATTTGGAACTGCGTCGGAGATTCGGCTGTAGGAGCTAAAGGGGAGGCTGCTTTCAATCCCCAGGTTCCCCTTCCTGAGCCCGAGCTCCGAAAAGGCCTCTTTGATTGAGGCAGAGGGGCCTTCTTCGTCCGAGTAGGACTTCAGCGCCTTGATGCTCGATTGCTCCTTCGCCTTCTCGGCCTCCAGGTCGGGGAGGATGAGGATAGGCTCGCCGTCCGCCGGCACCACCATGGCGGCGAATCGCTCGAACGATTGGATGGGTATGCCGGCCAGGTACAACATGTTGGAAGTCGATGAAACGACCATCGCTGAGAGTCTTCTCTTAACCAATATCTTCTGCAATTTGCTCGAACGTGATGTCAACGGTAACCTCAGCTGGCGTCTTCTTTTATTACCTTTACCACCGTAGCGGACGGCAGTTGGGCGACCCCCAGCGTCTGGACTACTCCAAACCGCAAGGGCTCCGGAGGAATCATCAAGCTGGCGTGATTTCGAGGAAGACCCTCTTCTTACTGAGCAACCGGGACAGGAGCCCGTCTAGCGTGAACTGGAGCCCGTATTTCGCCCTGAACCTGCTTCTCAGCCCCTTGGACGAATCGTCAAGGGATATCGTCGCCATACCTTCCGCGTAAGGCCCCAGCGGATCGCCTCGCAATTTGCAAGGGGCGAAAGCCACGTTCGGGTTGTTGCGGATGCGCTTGACCTTCCCTGACGTCTTTATGGTCCACACATAGATGTGGTCATCTCCTCGAACGAACCAGACCGGGGTGGAGACTTTGAGGCCGTTTCGTCGATACGTCACCAGACTTAGGTACTTCCGACCCTCCAGCGCGTAGGAGCTCACGCCACCCATGGGGTCAGGAGCCGGTTTTCTCTCTATCTGTAGTTGTGGACGGTCTGACGGACGCCGGAAGAATCGACCTGGCGAGGCAGTCGGCGGCCCGACCCTCACATTGGAGGCGATCGCGCCGGTCCTAGGCTTGGACCAGAGGGGACGGCGGCCCAGACGGGACAATCCGATAGAACTTCGGCGGAGGGCCAGCGCCGCCCAGCCGGCTATATTAATAAGCCCGTTATCCTCTCGTTTGAAGTATAATGATCTACGACAGCGTCATTGACCTCATCGGCAATACGCCGATGATCAGGGTGAACAGCCTGACCGGAAACCCTTCGGTAGAACTCTACATCAAGCTTGAAAAGATGAACCCGGGTGGCTCAGTCAAGGACCGAATCGCGAAGTACATGATTGAGGACGCGGAGAGGCGTGGAACCCTCGTCTCGGGGAAGACCGTCATCGAGCCCACCAGCGGAAACACGGGCATCGGGCTGGCCATGGTCTGTAGGTCAAAGGGCTACGACTGCGTCTTGGTCATGCCCTGAAAGCATGACGATGGAGAGGAGGCAATTGATGATCGCCCTGGGCGCCAAGATCATCCTGACCCCAGGGGTCAAGGGCATGGACGGCGCGGAGGATTACGCAAGGGGTATGGTCGCCAGAAACCCAGAGAGATACTTGATGCCTGATCAGTTCGGGAACGAAGTAAACGCCAGGGCCCACTACGAGACCACCGCGGAAGAGATTTGGAAGGACACTGAGGGGAAGGTCAACCTGGTGGTGGCCGGACTAGGGACCTCGGGCACGAGCATGGGCGTTGCTAAGCGCCTCAAGGAGCTCAATCCCAAGGTCCGGGTCATCGGAGTGGCCCCGGACGAGAAGTCGCCTATACAGGGGCTCAAGAACTACAACACCCAGCACGTACCGGGCATCTGGAAGCCGGACCTGGTGGACGAGGTCCGGTACGTCGGGTCCAAGACGGCGGAGGAGACCGTGAGGCTCCTGGCGCTGGCTGAAGGCCTGCTCGTAGGCCCCAGTTCCGGCGCGATACTCCATGTCGCCCTGAAAGAGGCCAACGAGATGAGCGAAGGTGTAGTCGTTTCGATTGCCCCGGACGGCCTTGAACGGTACCTGACGACGCCGGTGTGCGAGCCCAGCTACTGCCTGGACTGTGCGCAGAAGTACGGAATCAAGTGCTCGTACAGCGACGGGGTGCCCATATCCAAGTCCGAGGCATGACCGAGCCCCCTAGAGTAGCGCCAGCACCAGGGCGATGACGATCAAAGAGCCGGCCAAGAGGTCGCTTGCCTGGGGCTTCTCCTTCCCCAGCGCCTTTGAGAAGACCTGCGTGAGAAACGGTGAGGGGCTGGTAAGGAGGATGGTTTCGCCCAACCCCACGACGGATAGCGAATAGACGAAGAGCGAGGTGCCGACGGCTGTATCCGCCATGGAGAGGGCGGCGAGCCACGCATGCTCTTTCAGGCCAAAGCGCAGGGTGCCCTTCGGTCGCCTGATCGCGAAGATGACCCCCAGCACGACTGCGGCTCCCCCAATCCTCATGAATGTCAGAGACAGGGGGTTCGCACCGCCAAAGGTGGCGACCTTCAGGACAGTCTGTCCGACCGTCCACAGAACCGACGCCAGCAGAGCGAAGGCGACTCCTCTGAAACGAGGTGCGCCAGCGCTTCCCCTTGATAGTAGGTATATCCCTGCTACGACCAGGCAGGAGCTTACCAGGTAGATCGGCCTGAGAGGCTCTCCCACCAAGACCGCAGCGAACTGCGTCAACAAGACGTCCGTGTAGGCCACGGGTGCAGCCACTGAGGCTCCGGCGTACTTGACAGCAAAGAAGTAGCATGTGTCACCCGCTACGAGGACGATGGCGCCGCTGGCGACGGCGAAAGGGAGACCCTCTGTGGAGCCGATCAGAAGGAACGGCACTAACATAGCTAGCGGCCCCCGTAGCAGAGGCGGAGGAGGTTGATGGTGGGCGTGTCGTACTTGACGAAGTAGTCCCTGTAGTAGATCGGGCAGATGGCCCAGATGGCCGAGCTGGTGAGCGCTGGCACGGACTCCGACATGAGGTCTCGAGCTGCCTCCTGTGCGGAGGCTTCGCAGCCGGCTTGCTTTAACAGTGCCGCCGGGCATCATGCGTTTCGATGGACGCTTCTTAAGTAGAAAGTGCTAGACCAGACGGGACGGGAGACGTTTGGATGAGCTGCACTTCACGGACAAGAGGGCATGGCGGGATTGGCTTGAGAGGAACCACGGTAGCAACCCAGGAGTGTGGCTTATCTACTTCAAGGAGGCGACGGGCGTACCAAGCGTTCCCTACGAAGATTCCGTCGAGGAAGCCCTCTGCTTTGGATGGATCGACAGCCAGATCAGGCGGGTGGACGACCGGAAATACGCGCGCAAGTTCAGCCCGCGGAGGCCAGGGAGCAGGTGGTCTCCCTCCAACATCGACCGCGTGCGGAAGCTCATCAAGGATGGGAGGATGACCGAGGCCGGCCTGCGCCAGGTGGGCGAAGCCATCAGCAACGGGGCCTGGCAAGCTCCAAAGTCCAGGCTTCGGGACGTCCCGGTGCCACATTCTCTCGACGCGGCCCTAACGCAGAATCCCAAGGCGAGGGCGAACTTCGAGCGGATGGCAAGATCGTACAGAGACGACTTTTCGGCCTGGGTCGCGGCCGCCAAGACCGACGCCACCGTCCGGAAACGGGTCGCAGAGGCAGTGAAGAAGCTCGAAAGGAAGGAGAAACTCGGCCTCAGGTAACCCATCGGTCTATCCTTTCAAGGAAAGCGCTTGCACTTCAGTCGGGAGCCAACTTCTTAAGCATCGTTACACGCTGCAGGTCAGGTCGCAATGGGGAAGATACTGGTAACCGGCTTCGAGCCATTTGGTGGCGAAAGAAACAACCCGACGGAGAGGCTGGCGAAGGCCTTCGATGGGAGGGAGATCGGGGGATTCGAGGTCGTGGGGAGGATCTTCCCCGTGAGCTATCGGAGGGTCGGCAAGAGATTGAGCGAGACCCTGGCCGCGGTGAAGCCCGACGCGGTCATTGCGACCGGGCTTTGGGGTGGCAGGACCGATGTCACGGTGGAACGGGTGGCGGTAAACGTCATGGACGCGAGGATCCCCGACAACGATGGTTTCAGGCCGAAGGATGCGGCGGTCGTCAAGGGGGGGCCGGCGGCGTACTTCTCCACAATCCCATGCGATAGGATATTGGTCGACCTGCGGAAGGCTGGGGTGCCCGCTACCCTGTCATACTCCGCTGGCACGTTCATCTGCAACGCCCTACTCTACCTGCTGCTCGACCAGGCTGGGAAGAGGAGCGCTCCCATGCTGGCGGGCTTCTTGCACGTCCCCAACGATCCACTGAGCGTGACCACGGGGGCCGGGTCATATGGAATGTCGAAGCCCAGCATGTCCTTTGACACCTTGGAGAGGGCGGTGAGCATTGCCGTGAAGGACACGGCCGTCGCCGTCAAGGCGGGACCCTAGTCCGGGTCCGCTACCTATGCCTTTCGTTGGCTACCCCGTGGCCATCAGAGAGGCCGAACTGGTCGCCGAGCCACGTTGGGTAGCCAACCATCCGATCGCCGACCCCTGCACTGGCCTATGGATTCGAGCCCGACCAACTCCATAATCGATAAATACACACCAGAAAGCAACTTCAGAAACGAGCGGTGGTCGTCTAGCCTGGTCTAGGACATCAGCCTGCCACGCTGGTAACGCGAGTCCAAATCTCGCCCACCGCACCAAAACTCCTGTTGAACCTAGCGCGTCGAACTCCCTAGTCCGTCGGCCCCGCGACCTTCTGGCGCTTCTCCTAGACAATGTTCAATAGGCAAGCCTCGCGGAGAATGCAAGAACGGAGTGGCTATGCCTTGACGACCAAGGGCGGAACCCGGAACATACAGGATTCTCTGAAAGAGGTCATGCGAGGGCTCCCGCAGGGCGTGACTGTGGTGACCGCAAGGGCCGAAGGGAAGCTGTTGGGCGTCACGGTGAGCGCGTTCACGATGGTCTCGCTCGATCCACCCATGGTGCTCATCTCCCTGATGAAGGGGTTGGCCACCTCGCTGGCAATGGCCTCGGCCACCGAGTTCACCATCAACCTGCTGGCCGATGATCAAAGGACAGTCTCCGACAGGTTCGCCGGCAGGACCGCTCTCAGGGACAGGTTCGAAGGCCTCCGATATGGCATCGAGGGAGCAAGCTCGCCGGTCATCGATGGTGCCGTCGGCTACATAGACTGCAAGAAGTGGAAGGAGTACGACGGAGGGGATCACACGCTCATCCTGGGGGAGGTCACGAAGGCCGCCAAGCTGAACCGCAAGCCCCCCCTAGTGTACTACATGCAGCAGTATACCAGCATAGTTCCGCCCGAGCTCAAGGAACCCCCGAGTGACGCATTGTGGTGACGCGAGCCTCTGGGACGAGGATCAGCTCTTCGCCTTGAGCCGTTCCGGCCTGTCCGCGATGGACGGCTTCGTGAGCGACACGAATCCTCCGGAGGCGAACGACCTCATCCGCATTGCTTCGTCAAACCAGCTTTGCGGCGCTGGCGCCCCCCAGAAGGTCTGCCTCTGGGGATCGTTGAGCTTCCACCTGAGCGGCTCCCAGTCCGGATCGGCGCTGAGATAATCGCCCGTGTAGAGCTCGATGCGGTTCCCGTCAGGGTCCCTGAGGTAGAGGAAGAAGGCGTTCGAAATCCCGTGCCTCCCAGGGCCTCTTTCCATGCTTGCCAGGTAGCCGCAGGATGCCAGCAGGTCGGCGCAGTCCATAATGGAGTTCCTGTCGGACACCGTGAACCCTGCGTGGTGGAAGCGGGGTCCAAGCCCGGTCATCAGGGCCACGTCGTGGCATGTCTGTTTTCTCCGAAGCCAAGCTGCCCACAACCTCGGCGGGGTATCCTCCGTTTCCGTGTACTCCGTGCAGGTGAACCCCAGCCCCTCGGAGAACCACCTTGCAGCCGCGTCCACGTCGGGGAGAAGCAGGTTGAAATGATCCAGCCTCATTACCTTGGCCCCTCGGTACTGGTCGAACCTACGCAACATCCAGTCCGCCTTTTCCATTTCGCGGTAGAACTCGAGAGGGATCCCGAACTGGTCCTGTACACGAAGGCATCGTCCGACCCCCCGCTCGCTGTCGGACCATGAGGTGTCCAGACCCAGCCTCCTGTAGAGGCGATCCAGCTCCGTCAGGTCTTCGTCTGACCGAACCTTGAAGCCCAAGTGGCCCAGCCCGGGCTCCTTCGCCAAGGAGAGGACGAGGCAATGGTGATGCCTGTCCTCCAGACCCCTCAGGAAAATCTGGGTGCCTGTCGCCTCGGTCTCGACAAATCCGAGGGTATCGACGTAGAACTTCCTGGCACTCGTCAGGTCTGTGACCAAGAGCTCGACATGGCCTGCCCGTAGGATGTCCACCTGCGGCAATCAGGCCATCTCCCTGGTCAGCAACTCCCTCACCCTCTGCCTGTAGGGCTCCTTGTCGTACCAGTTGTAGAGGGCTCCGGCCATCCTCACCGGGTCGCCGAAGAAGAAGCGCTCGTAGAGCTCCTGTCTCCCTCCGAACGACGAGCCCACAAGATCCCAGGCCAGGCGGAAGAGCCGAATCCTCTCTTCGGCTTCCAGGGTCTTGGACTGGTAGTACCGGTCGACGATTCCCTTTGCCTCACCCTTGAAGACGCTCTCAGGTGGGATCGCCATCAACCCGCTGGCGCCAATCTGCTGGACGATGGTGTTCAACGAAGGAGAGACCCTCGGCCACAGGTTCCTTGCGGCGTTAAGCGGCGTGAAGTCTGGGACCAGCAGCCCCCATTTGCTCATCCGGGCGTTCGCCTCGGACGCTGTGACGAACGCCTTCATCGACTCCACAATCAGGATCACCTCGGACACCTTCTCTTGCACGTGCTGGAACTGATCGGCGCCGATGGTCTCCGAAAGAAGAGAGGTGAGGCCCAAGAAGAGCTCGGCCTTGGCTATCTCCCGAACCGTAGCCTGGTGCGACATGAAGACGATCGAGTCGGTGGCTTCGTTCACGGTGTTGGCCCTCTCCGAGTCCTCCAGCAAGAAGATTCGGTTCCAAGGCACAAGTACGTCATCAAAGACGATGACGGCGTCCTGTTCGTCGAACCGGGATGCCAGCGGATGGTCGAACTGCGACCCGTCGGCGAAAGACTCTCTGCAGACCAGTTTCAGACCGGGAGTGCTGAGGGGGAGGGCAAAGGCCATGGAGTATGGCAGGTCGTCCTGACCAGACCTGATCACCGTCGAAGGAAAGATCATGATTTCGTCGGCGAGCGGACACGTGGCAAGCATACGGGCCCCCCTGACGACTACCCCCTCAGAGCTCTTTTCGACAATCCGGGCCGCGGTGTAGGGGTCGGCCTGCTTCGAAGGGCCAACGGCTCTGTTGGCCTGAGGGTTGATGAGGGTGTGAGTCAGGAGGAGGTCGTTCTCCCTGACGTATTCGTAGTAATCGCTGATGTTCTTGCCGAAGTCGACGGCTCCCACTCCGAAGAAGGGGGACGCCGAGGCCATCGCCATTATGGCGCTGTTCAGGTAGTCCGGGGTCCGCCCCAAGGTTCCACCCGAGAAGTCCGCCCACCTCTTCATCATCGAATGCCGCTTGAGCAGGTCCTCTCTGCTCTTGGGTTGCAGGAAACTTGTCCCGACCCTCTGCCCGCTGGACGGAGATGTGTAGGTCATCTCCTCCGAGAAAGCGGGATCGGATTGGATGTCATAGAGAGCTGATAGGGCATGGACGATCCCCTTGAAGGCTGGATGCTTGGAGGCGTTGTATGTGATCTTCTCGTCCCCATACCACAGCTCTCGCTTTGTGCTGTCGACGCGCGCCACAAACCGGGCCCCGTTGGATGCTCCCATTTCCTAGTTCGACCTCTGCGGGGGCGTCCCTCCCGCGTTCCCTGTCCCAAACCTCGGGATCTTGTGGCGGCCGACAGCCACATGGACCGTCTTGACTTCGGTGTAGAATTCGAAGCTGTAGACCCCTCCCTCCCTGCCGATCCCGCTGTTCTTGCTGCCTCCGAACGGGGTCCTGAGATCCCTCACGTTGTGCGAGTTGATCCAGGTCATCCCGCAATCCACGTCTGCGGCCACCCTGTTCGCCCTGGCTACGTCTCCTGTCCATATGTAGCTCGTGAGGCCATAGCTGACGCCATTGGCCAGGGCCACGGCTTCCTTTTCGTCTCCGAAGGGCATGGCCGCCAGAACCGGCCCGAAGATCTCCTCTTGGACGATGCGCATGTTGGGGCCGGCGTCGACGAAGAAGGTGGGCTCCAGAAAGTTGCCCGTTTCGAAGCCTTTGGGTCGGCCTCCGCCCACCAGCCGTTTCGCCCCCTCCTGGTCTCCCAGCTTGACGTATCCTTCGACTCTGCGAAGGTGGTCCACATGGACGAGGGGACCCAACTCGGTAGCTGGCTCCAGGGGATTCCCGACCTTAATCGCGCGAACGCGCTCGGCGACTCGTAGCACGAATTCGTCATAGATGTCCTTCTGCACCAATAGCCTGGAATTTGCAGTGCAGCGCTCGCCGTTCAACGAATAAGCCATGAACACGACTCCGTCCAGGGCTCTTTCCAAGTCGGCGTCGTCGAACACCATGGCCCGGATTCTTACCGCCCAGCTCCATGGAGAACCGTTTCAAGGTGGAGGAGCCATTCCTGATGATCTCCCTTCCTGTGGAAGTCTCCCCGGTGAAGGAAATCAACTGAACACCCGGGTGCGCCACCAAGGCGGCCCCGGCGCCTTCCCCTACTCCATGGACGACGTTGACCACGCCTTTCGGGATGCCGGCCTCCGACATCAGCTCGGCCAGTCTGCTGGCCGAGAGCGGCGTCCATTCGGCAGGCTTGAGGACGCAGGTGTTGCCGGCGGCCAGGCAGGGAGCTATCTTCCAGGTCTCGAGCATCAGAGGGGTGTTCCAGGGCGTGATGAGGCCTGCTACGCCCAGCGGCTTTCTGAGTGTGTAATTGACGAATTCGCCCTGAACCGGAAAGGCGCTTTCAGGGACCTTGCTGGTCATCCCGGCGAAGAACCTGAAGTTCTCCGCAGCCCGCGTAACCTGCGACCTGGTCTGTGTGATGGGTATCCCCGTATTGGCGGTCTCCAGAGTAGCTAGCTCCTCCGCGTGCTTCTCGATGGCCTTCGCCACTTCCAGCAAGAGGTTCTCTCTGAAGGCAGGGGATGACTCTCCCCAGCCTCCCTCTCGAAAGGCCCGGCGTGCTCCTTTGACGGCCAGGTCTACATCTTCGGCCGTACCGTCGCTCACCTCGGCTATCTTCTGATTTGAATAGGGGTCGACCACATCGACCGTCCTCGCCCCAGAAGAGGGTTGGAACTTTCCATCGATGAAGTGGTCGATCCTCTGCAAAGATAATGACCCCAACCGTGTCTCAGCTTTCGACCAGCCCTCCTTGTGTGACTCAGAAATAGGTTATCATGAAACCGGCAAGAGGCACAAGTCTTGTGCGGAAACCACTTGGCGTCGCACGGACCCCACATGAGTGCAGAAGATGCGGATGACACAAATATGAAGCGATGAAAGGGGGCCCTTGGGACCGGAGGCTTGGGGACAGATTCTGCTCGATTGAGGGGATCCATCGTGCCGCTCGTCACCCCATTTTCCAACGAAGGAGATCTGGACGTCGATGGGCTGAAGGAGTTAATCGAGTGGCAGATCGTAAACGGGAGCCATGGCATTTCGGTTACCGGAAGCACCGGCGAGCCGGGATCACTCTCCTTCGAGGAGAAGAAGCGCATCTACAGGCTCTCAGTGGACGCCGTGGCCCACAGGGTCCCCATCATCGCAGGAACTGGAACGAACAACTTGGAGGAGACCCTCAGGCTTTCCAAGGCAGCCGAGGAGGAAGGCGTCGACGCCCTCCTGGTGCTCGTCCCATACTACAGCAAACCGAATCAGGTGGGAATCCATGACTATTTCGAAAAGGTAGCCCGTTCGACCGAGCTCCCCATCATCGTATACAACATCCCCGGGAGGACGGCGGCGAACATCGAACCAGCTACCCTCGCAAGGCTCAAAGAGGGCCTAGCCAACGTGGTGGGCGTGAAGGAGGCGAACCGCGACTTGGACCAGATGAGCTTGGATATAGCGAGCTGTGGTGAGGACTTCCTCGTATACTCGGGAATCGAGTCCTATTGCTTCCCCTTGCTGGCCATCGGAGGCGCTGGCTATTTCAGCGCGACGGCGAACATCCTTCCAAGTCAGCTGGCTCTGCTGTATGATCTGTGCAACAAAGGAAAGTGGAAGGAAGCAAGAGAACTCCATTTCAGGATGCTTCCCATAAACGAGGCGCTGTTCTGGGAGACGAACCCCGTGCCCGTGAAGACGGCCCTTGGCATGATGGGAAAGATCAGCCCGAAGGTGCGGCTTCCCTTGGCCCCTCTCGACGAAGCAAAGAAGGAGAGGCTTAGGGGGGTCATGCTCGGCTACGGGCTATTGGAGGATAAGTCGACCCGTTGAAGCTGGCCAGGTTCCTCCTTGACGGAAGGGAGCTTGAAGGTACCTTCTCGGATGGCGTGTTGGTGACCTCAGATGGAGTCGGCGTCGATCCCGCCAAGGTCCGCTGGCTTCCCCCTTGTCGTCCCCATAACATAATCGGGCTGGTGCTCAACTACGCGGACCATGCGGACGAACTCGGCCTATCCGTATCCGAGGATCCAGTGCTCTTCATGAAGCCCACCAGCTCCCTGTTGGGACATATGGAGAACGTGGTGCGCCCCAGGGGCACGAAGTACGTGAACTACGAGGGCGAGCTGGCCGTCGTCATCGGAGACGAATGCAGAAGGTCATCGGCGGATCGGGCCATCGAGCACGTCCTCGGCTACACCATGGCCAACGATCTCACGGTCAGGGACTACATCACCAATACGTTCAGGCCGCCCGTCCGGGCCAAAGGGTTTCGACACGTTCTGCCCACTGGGGCCCTACATCACCACGAAGGACGAAGTGCCGAACCCGGCGGACCTCTCCGTCCGCACGACGGTGAACGGCTCGGTGATGCAGGAGAGCAGCACCAAGATGTTCCTTCATCCTCTACCCAAGGTGATCGAGTTCGTCAGCTCGTTCATGACCCTCCAAAGGGGAGACGTCATGCTGACGGGGACGCCACGCGGAATCTCGCCGTTGTCCAACGGAGATGTGGTGGAGGTCACCGTGGCCGGCTGCGGCACGCTGCAGAACCGGGTAGTAGACGAATCGTCAGAGGCCCAAGGGAGCGCGGCGCCCTTCGCCTATAGCATCTCTAGCAGCTCAGAAGACTCGAGCACCGTCGCGAACTCACCGTTCAAGCTCGCGAGGGAGGTCTCGTGCACTTCTTGGGCGGAGAAGTGTTTTCCGTCGTAGCCGGTCCTGTCAAAGGTAACGGTGGCGTCCGCAACCACAAAGCAACGGAATCCCAGGTTCCCACCCATCCTCGCGGTCGTGGAAACGCAGTGGTCCGTGGTCATCCCCACCATCACAAGCGTGTCGATGCCGGCCTTCCTCAGCCTGCTCTCTAGGTCAGTGCCTATGAAGGCACTGTTCACGCTCTTCTCTATCACCGGCTCCTCCCCCACCGGCCGTACCTCGTCCTTGATGGCGTTGCCCGGCTGGCCAGCTCTGAGCGGAGAATGCGGGAAACGTGACATATGCTTGACGTGATAGACCGGGCGGCCGCTATTGCGCCAGCCATCAAGAAGACGTGCTATCCTCTTTTCGGCGTCCTCGTTATTACGAGGACCCCAGACCGGTTCGTCAAATCCGCGCTGGACATCTATGACCATCAGCGCCGCATTGGAAGGAAGTTTCTCTGCGATCCCTTCGCCTGCTCTCCCTGCCGCCATCGTAACGCTTGCAAGTCGAAGGTGGATTTAGGTCTTGATTCTTTCCCCAAGCGTCTACTGAAGGAGTCGATTCAGCCTGTCCGAGAGGCTTCTCAGCTTCTCCAAGTGAGGTTCGAGCTTCGAGCGGTTGGACTTCCCCAGGTCTTCAAGGTAGGATACGTACCCGCTAATCTCATCTATCATCCCTTCCACAGAGGTGGCATGCCTGGACGGAGCGCTGAACGGCCAATCTAGCTCGTCCTTGCCTTTGCTGGTCAATTCATACCGGCCGTCCGGATTCTTTGCGATCAGGCCCTCTTGAGTCATTTCGTCCAGAAGGGGATACACGGATCCGGGAGAGGGCCGCCACCAGCCTTGGCTCATCGCTTCGATTTCGTCCATCATTTCGGCCCCGTTCTTCGGAGAGCTCGAAAGCATCGAGAGAACCCACATCCTCAGGCCCCGCCTCCTGTGCGATTTCCAGCCGAATGACCACATGCTATCTCATTCACCTATGCTGTTCCAGGTCCTGGGTCATCTGGTCGAACTGCTCTTTTGTGATCTCGCCCTTTGCATACCTTTCCCGCAGGATGTGGTGGGCGCTGTCGTATCCGTAACCATACCTGTATCCTCTACCGTACGAACCCCACCTCCAGGGCCAGAGCAGGAATCTAATCAGGCCGAACACCAAGAAGAAACCTACGAAGATCCACAGAAAGCCAAAGGGGAAGTAGAATGGATAGTAGTATCCTGTCGACGGAACGTACCTAGGAAGGAGGAAGCCGCTGAACAGAGCGACCCCGATGAGCACTATGATGACTCCCAGTGCGATCAAGGCCCAAGCGTGGCCACGGCGTTGCGCGGATAATCGGCTTGTCATATCGGTATTCCGATATCGGAAAACCGATATACTATTTTAACCTTGTGATTCAATCTCGGATTGGCTACATCGCAGGCATCTTGAGTGCTCTCAAGGCCGTTTCGTAGACCTCAAGGTCCGCGTTGGAGAACAGGACGAACCTGATCTCTTTCACCTGCCTGTTTCCCTTCAGCAGGAAGTCCACGACCGCCTCCATCGCCACGCGGCATGCCCTTTCCACGGGATAACCGTACGCCCCGGTGGATATTGAGGGGAAGGCCAGGGACCGGAATCCCATGGCTTCGGCAATGTCCAGCGAGTTTCTGTACGCCTTCGAGAGCAGCTCGCTTTCCCCCTCCCCTCCCCCCTTCCAGACGGGGCCGACCGTATGGATGACGTGACGCGCCACCAGATCCCCCCCGGAGGTGACGACCGCGTCGCCCGGCAGCAGGCCGTTCGGGTGTGAGGTAGCCCTGATTCGCCTGCACTCCTCGGAGATCTTCGGGCCTCCTCGCCGGTGGATGGCACCGTCGACGCCACCTCCTCCAAGGAGGCTCTGGTTGGCCGCGTTGACGATGGCGTCGCAATCCTGGTCTGTGATGTCACCGAGGACCGTCCTTAGCACGGCATCGCCGATGATCCTTTCCATCGTATCCCCTAATGGTGGCGGTCATTATCAAACATCACTGCCCTTGCCGGAGACCAGTCGGCAGGACCAGACTGGAATCGTCTTTAGCCGTATAGTCGTCCAACTATCGGCGATGCTTATATCCCGCTGTCATAGAGGGTGCCGTTCATGCTCATCTCCTTGAACGACCGGCTGAAGAGGGTCTCGCAGAGTCTCGAGCTGAGTGAAGATGAATACGAAACGATATGGCTGGAGGATGATTGGGGCCTAAGAGAAGGTCGAGGCGCTTGGGGACTATCACGGACGCCGAAAAGTTCATCTCCAAACTGGAGACGGGAGAAGAGGCATCGAGCCATCCGCGAAGGAGCCCGAACTAGAGCGGGCCTTCTATGCGGTACGTGCCATAATCTCCTTCACTATTTCGACGCCGTGGCTGGTTCCAATCCTGTTGGCTCCAGCCGCAGCCATGGCCGAGAAGGTCTGGGCGTCCTTGATGCCACCCGATGCCTTGACACCGAAACTCGGGCCAACGGACCTGCGAATCAGCGCGACGTCGCCGACGGTGGCTCCGCCCGTGCCGTAGCCGGTCGAGGTCTTGACGAAGTCGACGCCGGCCTTGACCAAGGCTCGGGATGCGGAATCCTTCTCTTCGTCGGTAAGATAGCAGGTTTCAATTATGGCCTTCACTACGATCCCGGAGTTCGTCTTCTTTGCGGCCTCCGCCACGGCCTTGGCGTCCTGATAGACCAAATCAAACCGGTGGGACTTCTCGGCGCCTATGTTGGCCACCATGTCTACTTCTTCGGCTCCATCCTTGATGGCGCTTTGGGCCTCCCTGACCTTGACTTCGGTCCTGGAAAGGCCAAAGGGAAACGAGACTACGGAGCACACCTTGACGGATGAGCTCTTGACCCTGTCCCAGGCCAGGGCGACGACGGACGGATTGACGGTCACTGTGCAGAAGCTGTACCTGACGGCGGTGTCGCAGAAGTCTGCCAACTCCTCTTCGGTGGCGTTTGGCCTGAGAAGCGTCTGATCGATCATGGCGGCAGCTCTATCGGGCGTCCAGCCGGTGGCCCTCTCCATATCCCAAGTAGGCCCGCCTCATGCTCAAAACGCTTCCTGTAGACGCAGACCTCGCTCAGCCAGACTGTCGTCGAGTAAAACGCCTTTATACTGCGCGGCCGCTTGAATGAAAGTAGGCAAATGATGAAGGTCGGAGTCTGTGGAATAGCCTGCGAGGTCTGCCCGAAGATGGTGAAGGGGGTTTGCCCGAACGGGTCGATGGGATGCACTCCCAAACAGAACGAGTTCTGCAAGATCGCGACCTGCGCTTTCAACAGAGGGGTGAGGCTCTGCTTCGAGTGCTCGTACTTCCCATGCGAGCTGACGAAGGCTGGACCCATCGGTTACAATTATTGCTCCTACCTTGCTGGCAAGACCGAATAACTCTGCCTTTTTGCGAGTCTGTTGAAGCGGGTTCCCAAGGGTCGACAGGCCAGGGAAACATAGAGACGGGCGCAGGCTACGACCGAAGCCATCGGCGGTCTCATGGTTTGTGACACCTCGCCCAGGAAGATTGAGGGTTGGGACTACCTTCTGAGGAGCTTCCAGGCGATGTTTGGCCCGAGATCCCTTTCATAGGCTAGGCTGATCCAGAGCAGCGCGATGTACTCAAGCAGCTTGGCCTTGTCAAGTCCGCCTGCATCGACGACGTCGAAGCCGATGTCCCTGGCGAGCTTGGCTACGACATCCTTCGACTTCTGATCGTCTCCACAGATGAGCATGTCGGCCAAAAGCTCCCCATACCGTGGGTCTTCCATGTTCCCGGCCCCGGTCGTGTTGAACGCCTTGACGACCCTCGAGCTCCTAGACCAAGAGGCTACGGCCTGCGCTATGGAGGCGAACCCCTGAGGAACTTCGACGGAATTGGTGCAGTCGACGAGTACCCTTTCCTCGAGGTCACCCAGTCCCATTACGACGCTCTTGAGAGATGCATATGGGACCGCCAGCACAACGACCTCTGACCGACGGACCGATTCTTCTATCGGAAGCAGCTTGAGGCCGGCCGCCCTCAAGGGGTTACGCTTAGGGCTCTCCGGGTCCCTGACGCCGACACATACCTCATGCCCCGTTTCCGTCCAGCGCAACGCCAGCGCCTTGCCTACGTGTCCAGCCCCGATTACTGAAATCTTCATGGCTTGAATTGCCGAACGGTCCGGATTTAACAGTTGATACCCATCCCCAGTCAAGCCCGTTCTAATACGGTGGCAAAGCCCTGGCCTCCGCCTACGCAGAGCGTCGCCACGCCGTACCGCCTGCCGCTCTCGTGTAGTTCCCTAGCCAGGGTGCCGATGATGCGCGCGCCGGTCGCGCCGAGGGGATGCCCAAGGGCGATGGCTCCCCCATGAATGTTCACACGTTGCGGTTCGATGCCTAGCTCCCTGATCGCGTAGAGCACGACGACGGCAAAGGCCTCGTTAATCTCCCATAGGTCGACGTCTTCGGGCTTGAGGCCGGCCTTGGACAAGGCCTTCATGCTGGACGGCACAGGTCCCTTTCCCATCAGGCTCGGCTCGACCCCCGCCCAGCCAAAGGAGACGATCCTCGCCAGGGGCTTGGAACCGTGCTCCTTGACCTTGGCCCCGGACATGAGGGCAACAAGAGAGGCGCCTGCGTTTAGGGGGGAGGAGTTGCCCGCCGTGACAGACCCGCCCTCCCTGAAGGCAGGAGGTAGCTTGGCGAGTTGCTCCAAGGAGGTATCCTTCCTGATGCTCTGGTCCTGCTCCACGACGATTTCGTTCCCTCCCTGTTCAGCCTTTACCGGCATGAGCTCTCCCTTGAACCATCCCGATTCGACCGAGGAAGAGGCCCTGCGGTGGGACTCCACCGAAAACGCGTCCATTTCGCCCCTCCCGATTCGGCTCTCGCCAGCCAGCTTTTCGGCCGTGAGCCCCATGACGTAACCTATGTTCATCTGGAGCGGAAGGTATTCCGGCCTGAGGAGGAGGCGGGAGTTCACGGCCAGGTGAGGGTTGTTGGTCATTGGGACATGCGTCATATGCTCCATGCCTCCCGCCAGGACCACGTCAGAGTGCCCGGTCATTATCTCGAAAGAACCCGTGGAGACGGCGTTCATTGACGAGGCGCATGCCCTGTCCATCGCCATTCCAGGGACGGAGACCGGGAGCCCGGCCAGGAGGACTGGATGCCTACCGCCATAAAGCCAATTCTCGTCGACCTGGAGCGCGCACCCGGTGATGACGTCGCCTATTTCCTTGCCATCGATTCCGGTCCTCTTGACCACGTTCCCTATCAGCTGACCCAACGCCTGGTCCATCCTGAGCGAATTGTAGACGTCCTTTTCGGGCTCGGATGGCCTGGACTTTGAGAAGGGCGTCCTCTGGAAGTCGACTATGAAGGCCTCCTCCAATGGCGTCACTTCCCCTTGAACTCCGGCTTCCTCTTCTGGAAGAACGCAGAGATGCCCTCTTTAAGGTCCTCGGTGCCGAAGACGACGCCCATTGCCAAAGCCTCCATCTCCAACCCCACTTCCGAAGGGGCTTCACTTCCTTTGTTGATCAACTTCTTTGCCATCGCCACGGCCACCGGGGCGATCTTAGCCGCCAGGTCTTTGGCCAGCTCCTCGGCGTAGGCATCGGGGTCCTCATGCGGAGCCAGCTTGTTCACGATTCCAAGGTCGAAGGCTTCCTTTCCGGAGATCTTCTCTCCCGTCAAGATGAGCTGTGAAGCCTCCGAGAGGCCGACGAGCTTGGTCAACCTCTGCGTCCCCGACCAGCCGGGGACAAGGCCGAGGGTTACTTCGGTGAGGCCCATCTGGGCATCTTCTGTGGACACCCTCAGGTCGCACGACAGTCCTAGCTCTAACCCGCCGCCGAAGGCGTAGCCCTTGACGACGGCCACCGTCAGCTTGGGAAACTCGGTGAGCCTCCTGAACGCCATCTGGCCCCTCCTCGAGAAGGCCATGAAGTCCATTGAAGTGGCGACGAACTGAGATAGATCGGCCCCGGCGGAGAAGGTGGTTCCCTGGCCGGTGATCAACACGACCTTGACATCCCTGTCGTCCCACAGCTCGTCGACTATCTTGCCAAGGCCGTCCAACACATCGCCGTTCAGCGTGTTGTGCTTTGGCCTGTTCAGGACGATGCGGGCGACCCCAGATCCCAGCCTCTGAAGGTATACTGGCAGGTCCTCCTCTGGAGGAAGCGGCTTGGCGACCACGTCGGCCGCGAGCTTTTCCTGCCTGAGCCTCCCCTCCACAGCTTCGCGGAGTTTCCCGTCAACGATGGACCGGGCAGGGGCGAAGATCGGGCACTCGAATTTGGCGGCCAGCTCATCGAGGTTTCCCTTGATTTCGGCGTTGGTGAAACTCTTCGCTACAGAGATGGGCCCGAAGGGCCGGTTCATCCCCAGCACGACCGACCTGTCGATATCCTCGGGCGAGGCCACTCCCTCCTGAATCAGCTTGACCGCCTCATTGATTTCAATCGAGAAGAGGTCCATCATGGTGAGCTTGTCGGTGGGAGGGACGTTGCCAGCCTTGGCCCTCCCCGAGGACCAGTCATAGAATCCTGCCCCGGACTTCTTGCCAAGCTTCCCTTCGCGGATCATTTGCCTGAAGACCTTAACCTTGCCGTATTCAGGAGACAGCGCCGTTGCGAAGTAGTCGAGCGAATCGCCTGCCACATCTATCCCGACGAAGTCAAGGAGCTCGTATGGCCCCATGGGAAGCCCTTGAGCCTTTGCATAGGCGTCCACCTCCCCTGGCGTCGCCATACCTCTGTCGAGGATAAGGCCAAAGAGGAGGATGTCGGCGGCGTTTATCCTGTTGACTATGAAGCCAGGCACGTCTCTGGCGACGGTGATGGGGGTCCTTCCCAACTTCTTGCAGACCGATATGATGGTTTCGACCACCTTTGGGTTCGTGTTTGAGCCAGGAATGACTTCCACCAACTTCATCCTGGTGGGCGGGTTGAAGAAATGCAGGCCGACGAAGCTTCCGGGTCGGCTCGTGGCCGAGGCCAAGTCCGTTATCCTGATGTTGGAGGTGTTGGACGCGAGGATGCAGGTCTGAGGCGCCAGCGAATCCACCTCTTTGAAGATGGCCTTCTTCAGATCCACGATCTCGGGGACAGCCTCAATCACTAGGTCGGCGTCGGCTACGGCTGCTTTCATGTCAACTGTGAAGAGGATCCTGCTCAGAGCGGCCCGGGCGTCCGCCTCCGTCATCTTCTGGCGCTCCACGAGCCTCCTGAGGTCTGCCTCGATCTTCGTCCTGGCCTTTTCCAGGGCCTCGGGATATTTGTCAAGGAGTGTCACGTCGAAGCCGCTCTGAGCAAAGAGTTGGGCGATTCCATGACCCATTTCGCCGGCCCCGATCACGGCTACTGTCATAGGGTCTTGAGATGACACGAAAAGCGCTCCCAGAAGATGGCTAATAAACGGTTCTTGAAAGACGCAAGTCGGAGAAACGCTGACGCCTCCCGAGCAACATCTCCCGCGATGCTTGCTGGCCGAATCGGGCGAACATGATTTAAGTGCGGGTTGGGGGATTGAAGCCCGTGACAAAGCAAGCGCTGGTGGTGGTGGACATGACGAACGACTTCCTCCTCAAGAGCTACAACCCTGGCTTGGCCCTGGAGAGCGGAATGGACTTGGTCCCGCGAATTAGGAGGCTTCAGGAAGCGTTCCTGAAGGCCGAAGCACCCGTCATATATGTCACCGACCGCCACCTGAAGTCCGACTTTGAGCTGAAGAAGTGGGGTCCGCATTCCATGAAGGGGACCGAGGGTTCTGCAATCGTGGAGGGACTCCACACAGAGGGCCTCTATCTCCTGGAACGGAAATGGAAGAAAGATGACGTCAGGAAGATCAAGAAGGGTCAACTTCTATTCGAGGTGGAGAAGGGATCCTACAGCGGTTTCACCGATAACGGCGGCACACCCACCGCCTTGGACTCGCTCTTGGCCAGGTTGGGATTCAAACCAGGCGACAAGCTGTTCATCACAGGGCTGCACACCAACTGTTGCGACAAACACACCGCCGCCGACGCCTGGTTCAGGGGGTATGTGCCCGTAATGGTGAGCGACTGCACGACGGCCTTCGAAGACAAAGACGGCACCATCGGGATGGGCCACGACAGGGCCCTGAACTACGAAAAGTACTGGTACTCAGCGGGAATCCAGTCCTCCAAAGAAGTGGAGAAGGGCCTCAGGTAAACGGAGGAGGCCGTCCGACGATCAGCCCATGACCAGCACCGAGCTAGGCTGGGCTTTGCAAAAAGAAGGAGAAGCCGCCCTTGAAAGGCGGCCTCTTTGGAAGGAATCCCGCCTCTAGGATCCAGGCGCGGGCCGTGTTCCGAGGACGACTGGAATCGTCATCGTTTGGCCGTTGCGGATTATGGTGACGCTTATGGTCTGACCGGGGAGCGTGTTGCCTTCGAGGTAGGCCGATAGGCCGTCTCCGTTAAGTATGCGTGTCCCGTTGATCGCAGTTATGATGTCCCCGCCCAGCATTAACGTGTTGCCTTCGACGGTGGCTTGGTGAGTGCCAGCCTTGAGTCCGGCAGTTGCGGCAGGACCGCCGCTGACCACGCTCTGAATCAGGACGCCATATGTCGTGCTTTCGTTCATGGCCTGAGCCGTCGCGTAGTCCATGTCGACTTCAGTGATGCCAACGTATGAGTGCTGGGTGTAGCTGCCCGTCGTAACCAGCGAGCTGATCTCTCTTAGGATGGTCGAAGATGGAACCGCAAATCCAATCGCGTCGGCAGCGTTGCCCGACGAATCGGTGGCCGTGGCGGTCGTGATCCCGACCACCTGGTCCTGGGAGTTGAGGAGCGGGCCTCCTGAATTGCCCGGATTGATCGGAGCGCTCGTCTGGATCGCGTTGGCGATGGCATAGGGGACCGTACTTTCACTGATGGTCCTTCCCAGCGCACTGACGACACCCGTGGTGAGTGAGCCGGTGAGGCCGTAGGGAGCGCCCACCGCCATCACAAAGTCGCCCACGCTCAGGGAGGTGGATGTCACCATCGTCAGAGGTACGAACTCGTTTGACGGAGCCTGGACCGACAGTACGGCCAGGTCGGAGTATTGGTCCGTCCCGATGACTGTGGCTGAATATGAGTTCCCGTCGCTGAAGGTCACTGTGATGTTGGAGGCACTGTCGATCACGTGGAAGTTGGTGATTATGACTGACTTGCCGCCGACGGAGTAGGCGAATCCGGAGCCCTGCACTTCGCTCATCGATGTCCCGAAGTAAGAGCTGGAGGTGACCATGCCCGTTATGACCACCACCGAATCCTTTACGGCCGCGTAGAGCTGTGCGGCTGTTTCGTTGCCTGTGACGACTACGCCCGTGCCCGTGGAGTTGGAGGTGTTGGTTGTGGTGCTCTGGATTTGGCTCTGGAGCGCCTGCACCTGACTCTGCAATTGGCTGATCTGACCGTTCGAAACTACGTAACCCAGGCCTCCTCCGATGGCCAGACCGACGGCGAGCATGAGCACCACGATTATCGCGGTGTAGCTCCTCTTCGGCTTCGGAGGAGGCGACATCATGGTCAACCGAGCTTCCCTCCAATAAACGGTGCCCGAGTGAGACCGCCCTCCATTGATCCTACGCTCTTACGGCCGGCGCCCGTAGGAATGGGGTGGCCGGCCACGTTCGGAAGGACATTGAAACCTGTCAAGGACATATCGCCTGTTTGTTACTAGGCCGCATAGTAGCTAACTGTTCTTAAATGTTACGACAAAACGTAGTAACACATGAAGCGACAGTCAGATTTCGCTGAAAAGCCTAAATAGCTACTATGGAGGGTAGTAAGAAGCGTCGAGAGCGTTTGGCGAGCAAGAAGCCCTACAAGATATCTCGTTACAACTTGGACGGCGAGCAGTTCGAAGGGTTTCTCGGGCCGCTCGGTGCGGAGATCCTAGAGACGGTCTGGGGCTCGGGCGAAGAGCCGGTGACGGTCCGAGCGGTCTACGAAGAACTCAGGAAGAAGACGAAGATTGCTTACACGACCGTCATGTCCACGATGGATCGTCTCTACGAAAAGGGGCTCTTGGACAGGAGGATCGAAAGGGGCAAGGGTGGGGTGTTCTTCGTCTACTGGCCCAAACTGGGGAAGAAGAGCTTCGAAGAATCAGCTGTAAAGACCGTCGTCAGCTCACTCTTCAAGAACTTTGGGAGCACCGTCACAAATGCCCTCGTCGAAGAGGTCTCCTCCAACAAGGAAGACCTTGAAGCGCTTCAGAGGAAACTGGACAAGATAGCCGCTTCGAAGAAGTGATAATGGATGAGCGCCTCTCTTTTGGGAAACGTGGCACAGGGGCTCCTTCAACCCTACGTCTACTATGGAGCGGTCCTCGTTACGATCTGGTTGCGCATGCGCCAAGCTCCTCCTAAAGTGGGGAGATGTCTTGGGGCGCAGGCTCAGGAGCCTTCTCCTGGTCATTCCCCTCGCGGTCCCCGTTTGCGCGCTTTTGGTCTCGTATGTGGTTGGTTACGTGCAGAGCCTCAGCGTACCAGCCACGTTCCTAGAGTACTCAGGCCTTGATCCCATCACAGCGACGCCCGACGCCTACGTTAGAACGCTGCAGATGGCGCCGCCTGCCCTCTCCATAGACCCCTCCGTTGTCCTGACGGTTGTGGGCGTCGTTGCCTTATCAGCAGGGGCCATCGTGTTCGTGACGACCCTCCTCTTTGGCGGACGCATCGCTCGAAGGGCCTTCGGGGTCGTGTTGATGACCGAAGAGGATTTCCCTCAGGTGCAGGGCAAGGTACGGCAGCTCTCGGCTCGCCTCGGACTCGCCTCCCCCAAGGTCGGTCTCGTAGAGGACCTGCGGCCCAACGCCTTTTCGCTTGGGAGGGGACGGGGGGCCCATCGTATTCTCTCTTGGGATACTGGGTGCGTTGGAGGAGGAGGAGCTGGAGGCAGTGATCTCGCATGAGCTCGCTCACCTGAAGAATGGTGACTCTACCTTGGGGCCCTGACCAACGCGCTGGTTGCCATCTCTTTCTTCAACCCACTTTCATACTTCACAGCGTCCGCCGCGATGAAGGAAAGGGAAATGCTGGCAGATGAACGGGGCGCCAGTGTGCTTGCCAAACCGCACGCTCTGGCTTCGGCTCTCGTGAAGGTCGGAGCGGCCTTGAAGGGATTTCCACCCGAAAGGCGGCCTAGCATGCGACTGGCCGCCGCGATTCGTTCTTGGTTTCGTCGTTCGACAGCCACTCGCATCCGAGGTCGAGCCACCCATCGGTCGAGGCGCGGGCTTGGAACCTCCTAGGATGGGCTCCCGTGCTTCGGCCTCGAGGCGCAAGCTTGCAGCGGCCCTCGTCATCTCTTGGATCATCCTCCTAGGAGGGGTGGCTGCAGCCTCTACTAGTAACCTGCAGTCCCAGATGCTCCAAGTCTTCCTGCCTAGGACCCCTCTCTCGTTCACCTATGCTTCGCAGTCCGGAGTCGGAAGCATGGGCCGAGGGTGACCCATGGCCAGGTGCACTTCGCCTTCCCCAGGGACGGACATCACGACTTGGGAGGCGACCTACAGCTCAGGATGATAGCTATGACATACGGCCATCCGCCTTTCCCATCTCACATCTAGGGCGCCTCCGGCGGGACCGGGATCAGTTTCCTGACCGGACCGTTGCCGCCCGGGAGCGCCTTCTCAGTCTTAAATAGACCAGAGCCAGGATCGCGACGATGGCGGTAATCCCGGCTGGCAGGTAGAAGGATTGAAGGAAGCCAATGATCGCTTCGCCGCTCTGCCCCGCAACGACGCCAAGGTACACCAAGACCGCGTCCCAAATTACGATGCCTACTGCCGAGTACCCCAGGAACTTCGCCACCTTCATCTTCGCGAGGCCTGCCGGAAAGGCGACCAGAGTTCTGACAAGAGGAATGAAGCGCGCGAGGAGCACCGTGGACGTGCCGTACCTGCCGAACCACCTTTCCACCAGCCTCAAGTGTCCTTCGTTCAGCCGCACGACTTTCCCAAACCTGAGGACGGCCGCCCTGCCGAGCGAGTACCCGATTGAGTAGTCAATCATCGTTCCCACCAGGCTTCCGACGCTCGCGACGGCGACGACGGTCCAGTAGTCAGCCCTGCCGAGGTACACCAGGTATCCGGCCAGCGGCAGGACCACTTCGCTGGGGATTGGCAGAGTGGCACTCTCCATGACCATCAGGGCGAAAATGCCCAGGAGGCCCAGCCGATTCATTAGGCTGAGAGCGAAGTTGAAGGTTGTACTCGAAAGGGATGATAGGAGCCCTCCACTGGTGCCGCTCACGTCTTCAAGGTTCTTGGATACGAAGTAATAACGCTTGCTTGTCAGACACGCCTAGGGAGACGGAGGAGTCGTCGTTTCTCCGTTCCACCTATTGACCCAGTCTGCGAAATGTTGGAGGACGATGAGGAGGTCCTTCCCCTTGTCGGTCAGGGAGTATTCTACCCTAGGAGGAGAGGCGGGGTATACGTTCCGTCGGATTATCCCAAGATGCTCAAGCTCGGTGAGTCGATCGGCAAGGCTAGTAGAGCTGATGCCGTCGATCCTCCTCTTCAGCTCGTTGAACCTGGCTGGCTCCCTGATTCCAAGGGCATGGATGACCGGCAGGCTCCAGGCCTTCGTGAGCTCGTTCCAGGCAGCATGCACGCACTTGCTGGCTTCGCACTTCTCGGCGACTTCCTGGTCAAGCTGCGCTGACATAGTCAACTTAGCTTTACCTACTAAGTATGTTTTTACTACCACGTATATAAAGATGACTGCCCAACTCGATGGCGAAGAGATATGGAAACCCAAAGGATCAAGCCTGTCTCCTTTACCGAAGAGGAAACGGAGTTCCTGGTCGAGAACAAGCTTGCTAGGGTCGCGACGGCTTCCTTGGACTTGCAGCCTCACGTCGTCCCCGTCGTCTACGAGTTTGACGGCACTTCGTTCTACTTTGGCGGCTGGAACCTTGGCCAGAGCCTGAAGTTCCGAAACATAGCCCAGAACCACAAGGTCGCCATGGTGTTCGACGACCTGGTGAGCGTCAGCCCTTGGAGGCCTCGAGGGCTAGAGATTAGGGGATTGGCGGAGATAGAATACGCCGATGGAAGCCCCTACATCAGGATCGTTCCCATCACGAAGCGAAGTTGGGGGCTCTAGGAGGGAGATGGAGATGGACATCGTCGGAATTGAGGATCAAATCACCAAGGTCGTGGCCCAGCTGCAGAATTCCGTCGTGAGCATAGACAGCGTGCGGATGGCGCGAGACTGGAGGTTCGGCTCAATACCGCTCGAGGGCCAGGGCTCTGGCGTCATCATAGACTCGAGAGGCTACGTGGTCACGCAACAACCATGTGGTGGCCGACGCGGACAGGGTACAGGTGTCCCTGGCGGACGGGCGAAGCTTTGTGGGCGAGGTGGTCGGGTCCGACCCAGAAACGGACGTGGCCCTCGTCAGGGTGGAGGCCCGAGACCTCCCGGCAGCGAGGTTCGCCGACTCCGAGAAGCTCAAGGTGGGCCAGTTTGCGCTGGCCGTCGGCAATGCGCTAGGCCTTCCTGGAGCCCCCACGGTGTCCCTTGGAGTGGTCAGTGCGCTGGGGAGACCGCTTCCGGGCACCGACTTCGTCCTAGAGGGACTCATACAGACCGACGCCGCCATCAACCCTGGGAACAGCGGGGGGCCATTGGCAGACATCAACGGCGACGTCATTGGGATCAACACGGCCATGATTCCTTTCGCGCAGGGCCTCGGGTTCGCGATACCGTCGAACACCGTCACCATCGTGGTCGACCAGATCATGCGCAACGGAAGGGTGGTGAGGCCTTGGCTGGGGATCTCCGGGGTGGATGTGACCTTGGCCATCTCCCGAAGGTACGACCTGGGAACCGAATCGGGAGTCCTGGTGGCCGAGGTGTCCCGAGGGAGCCCTGCGGAAGGGTCTGGCCTAAGGAGGGGAGACGTCCTGGTCGGGGCGGCAGGCACAGAAGTGAAGAAGATGAAAGATCTGTTGACGGCCCTGTCAAAGTCCAAGGTTGGCGAAGGCGTCACGCTCTCGATCGTGAGGTTTGGAAGGAGATATGAAGCATCAGCAAAGCTGGCCGAAGCCCCTGTCCAGCTCCTAGAGCAGCGGAGGCGAAGGGAATGAGTCCGATCTTTGAGATAGATGTGCTCTACCTTCTGATGGCGTTGGCCATTATTGCCCTCGCCCCCGTAGAGGTGTCGCTCGGCGCCCCGCTGGGGCTCTAGGAGCGGAAAGCGATGGAAATGGCAATAGAATGGCTGCAGATGGCGGTGGACGTAGGTGGGATCCTAGGCCTAGTAACTGCGGCGCTCTTCGTTTCCTTCCTGCTGTTCGGCCAGAGGATACAGTATAGGATGGCCAGCGCGGGCATCAAAAGGGCGGTGGTGCGCTTGGACATGATGAGTTCAAGGGCCAAGAAAGAGACGGCCGAGTACCTCACCAAGGTTGGAAAGGCGTCGGGAGATGTCGAGGCGAAGGTGGGCCAACTCGTCGAGTACGCCACCATAATGCCGGTCGACCTCGACCCGACCGGGATCGTTCCCAAGATCGAACATATAGCGAACATGGGTGACGAGAACATCCGAGCGGAGGTCACGCGGCTAATGAATGACGCCGACCCCTTCTCCGTGTCGGTCGCCCAGAACCTGGTGGAGCTCTCGGGTGCCCTGAGCATGATACATAAGGTCGTCAGACACTTCTACATCACGGGCACTCGGACGAGGTCATTCGCGACTCTCACTCAGCTTCAGATGGCCATGCCGCAGGTCTTCGAACAGGCCCTGATCCTAGAGAAGGCGGTCGCCTCGATCCGGCTGGGGCAGCCGGTGGGCGACGGAATAGGCCCTATGGTGGCATCGAAATTCATCGGCAAGACTGCACAGCAGCCGATAGCCAGAGACACGACGCTGTCGACCGTCGAGTATAAGGGAAGGACTCTGTACATCGTCAAAGCCGAGGGCCCGACGGGGTACGTCGGCCAACCAGGAGTCGCCATCCAGAGGGTCGTTGAAGAAATGAAGGTCCCGCTGAACGGCATAATAATGGTGGACGCCGCCTTGAAGCTAGAAGGTGAGCCCACAGGGGAAGTGGCCGAGGGCGTAGGGGCGGCCATTGGAGGAATCGGGGTCGAGAAGTTCCAAATCGAGGAAGTGGCTACAAAGCATAAGATACCTCTTTACGCCGTCCTGGTAAAGGAGAGCGACTACGAGGCCATAACCACGATGAAGCAGGAGATCGTGGACGCCATACCCAAGGCAGTCGGAGTGATATCAAAGATCATCGAACAGAAGACCAAGGAGGGCGAGAAGGTCATCTTGGCCGGGATCGGCAACACCCTGGGGATCGGACAGTAAACCGGGACCGCCCTGCCGGCCTTCAGCTGGGAGCCTTCAGCATCTCCAAATACTTCTTTCGCAGCTTGGCAACCTTGGGCGCTATCACTATCCGGCAGTAGGGCTGGTAAGGATTCTTCTTGAAGTAGTCTTGGTGGTAACCCTCCGCGGGATAGAAGGCCTCCAGCGGAACGACCTCGGTGACCGCCTCCTTCCCCCAGATGCCTGAGGCGTTAATCTCGGCAATGGCCTCCTCTGCCTCGGTCTTCTGCCTATCATCATGATATAGTATGATCGAACGATACTGGGTTCCGACGTCGGCGCCCTGTCTGTTTGGGGTGGTTGGATCGTGGAGGGTGAAGAAGACATGGAGGAGCTCTTTGTAGGGGATCACCTCTGGGTTAAAGGTCACCTGTACGACTTCGGCGTGGCCGGTCGAGTCGGTGCACACCAGCTCGTAGCTGGGGTTGGCGACGTGGCCGCCGGCGTACCCTGCCACGACCTCCTCGACTCCCCTGAGCTCGCGGAACACCGCATCGAGGCACCAGAAGCAACCACCGCCAATGGTTGCAACTTCACGCGTGGGTCTGCCCCTTTCGGCGGATGATGTCAACTGCGTAGAGGCAAGCGACAACGCATTTAACTTGCTTGCAGGAATGTAATGTTACCATTTTGTTTACTCATGCTTAAATATCCAAATAGGGTACCCCTCCGTTGAACGAAAAGTGCCGGCAAAGAAGAAAGCTGCTAAGAAAGGCAAGAAGAAGTAGGCGTATTTCGCTATTCTATGATGCGAAGACCGACGCATCGAGCATAAGCTCCCCTCATCCCTTTTTTGGAGAGTTCGTCGCAACTAGGCATGAGCTATGACAAAGGATCAAGCAGTGGAGGAATTCAAATCATTTCTTCTTCAAGACCCAGCTGGTAATGGAGAGCACGTGCCCATCAGGGTCCCGGAAGTCTGTGGCATAGAGCTCAGAGACTTCGTTTCCAGTGACGGCCCTGGGCGAGTAGGAGAAGGAGACTCCTTTGGTCTTCAGGAGTTCGAACATCGCTTGCACGTCCGGGACCTGAAGGACTATCTCTGTCGCGTCAGGAGGGAGGCTGCGCTCATTTCGACGTAAAGCCAGTTCTACTCCGCCGCCATCGAAGAACGCGAACTCCTCTGGAATGATGTGCTTGACCTTCATCCCCAGGGTGTCTTGGTAGAAGGCGATCGACTTCGCCAAATCCTTGACCGGGAGGATTACCTGGCCCACCTTGAAGTCGGACATGGCCGCCATGGCTCAGCGATGCCGATTTATCGCTTTCGTGGGTTCATAAGAGTGACAGATCCCCTTGACTCCCGCTCATCAGGGAGCTCATGCTGGGGCCGAAATGAGGACAAAGAACGGATGAAGTGGATTCGCAGACTAGGAGGTGCTCTTCCTTCCCCGTCGAATCGCCAGGCCAAGGCCTGCGACAGCCAAGGCGAGGCCTGCTACAGCCGCCACTTCCAGAATGGAGAGGCTGTTGCCGCTGGTGGTCGCCACAGCTGGGCTTTGGCCGGTGGGTCCAGGACTTTGAGTGGCAGTTCCTGTGTTCTGTGAGGTAGTGCCTGGGCCTAGCGCTGTTGTTATGGGGGAAATCTGAGTCTGAATTGTGGGCGCGCTTGAGCTGGTGTCGCTTGAGTACTCTGAGCTGATTGTGGCGGGGACTCCAGTTGCGCCGTTGGAGACCGATCCCGATGATGCCGTTCCGGCCGTCGCCGATGACACGGAAGGCGCCGTTGCTCCGGAGGTCACGTCGCCGGGGAGGTACCAGTATGAAGGCTCCTGGATGTGGAGGGTTATGGTTGTGCTGTTGTCCGGAGGTATGATCAGCGCGGAGCCACCAAGTCCTACGTACAACGGCTTCCAGTAAACCGTGACGTTGACGGTCTCACCGCCGATGTTGACGGAGATAGTAGTGGCGTTGGCCGGAACGTTCACCCTGACCCAGTCCCACGCGGTGACGTCGACCGGGACCGCCGGAACCGTGAGGTTCGCCATTCCGTCGCTGCCCGTCTCCGCATAGAGCTTCATGTTGGCGGCCGGACCATACCACCAGTACCAGGCTCCCACCACGGAGGCCGACACGGAAGCGCCTGCCGCTGCAGTTCCGTTTACGAATTGCACCTTCACCGAGATCTTGGTGAGGGTGATGTTCTCGATGGGCATGGTCTTGATGGTGAGGGATTCGGAGCCGGAGACTTGCTGGAGGAGGTAGCCGTACTCGACGTCAGGCAACTTGTACGGCACAGGGATGACTGTTGGAGTCGAAGGGGTGAACGCTGTGCCCCCTGATTCGCCGGTGCTCCCGGCCAGCGGGACCGGAGTTGGTACGCCCTGCGATTCGTTCTCGGCGGTAACCGTGAAGAGGTATTCACCAGTCGGCAGCTCGAAGCCGCCGGCGGGGTAGATGGTCTGAGTTGACGCAACGAGCGAGCCGCTAGAGTTGTAGGCCGCTATCGTGAAGCTACCCTGTGTGATGTTGGTCGTCTGAACGAAGACCTGGACATTGTTGTATGATGTGGCGCCGAATGCTGGGCTCAGGGAGATTCCTCCCAGGCCTGCGAAGAGCATCCCCGCCACCGATAGGGAGATGAGAAGAGCGATGGCTTCCTTGCTGTGGTTTGATGCATTGTTCTGCAACATGACTTTCATCGACCAATGGTAGCACATGACGAATGATAGCTCTAACCGGGAGAACAGCCGTTCAAAACAGATGAACGACGGAATCGGCCCCTTCTGGGATCATCTGTCGGTCCTTCGGGTTGCAAGGCGGAGGGCGTCAGGGTCCGATCCTTGCGCAGGTCGCCTTAGAATTTCACCCTTCGTCGAGGCGTTGGTTCGCGTCGCGTAGCGCGTCCCGAGGACGACGCACGGAATCGGTGCGGGGAATTCTTGGTGGTCCGGAACTGACTGTAGCCTATCGACTCACATTCTTGGAAGAAGGATGTAGGACGAATGGCGCTCGAGGGGAGAAGACGTTACTTCGTTCATGAACGTTCGTGCACGAAATGAATCAGCAAGCCTTAAACAAGCTGAACAGCTCGGCTGGCGTTCGGTGATCGCGAATGAACAAGATGGCCGCCGTCTCCTTGTTGGTCCTCGTCGGACTGTCTGGCCTAGGTCTCTTTTCGGTTCTCACGAACAGCCCGACAAGCACCGGCTCGCAGGTCCCCGCGTCGGGACAGCAAATCGGATCCATTGGCAACTCGCCAGCAGTGGCGAATTCGAACAACGCAACGACCAACAGGTCACCAGCCGCGTCGAGTCCATCCCCATCACCTCAGGCCGCATCAAGCTTAAACGGCTCGCAGTCGAATAGTGCCCAGGCAAGCAATGGCACGCAGGGAAGCGGTTCGTTGCTCACCAGCCCACCCGCGAGCGGGGGTCACGGCGACGATGGTGGCGAAGACGACGGAAGGGGCGGAGGCGTCACTGGGAGTAACTCCACTTGGCGAGGGGATGGCGGGGACGACTAGAGGGAACGGCCTTTGGTCGGTGTGACTCCCCCCGACCTGTACGGGTTCGCCGCCGTCCTCTTGATGGCGGCGTCCGCCATATTCGTAATTTTCAGGGGGATGATACTGAAGCATTTCAGGAACCTAGCGGTCCTCAGGGGGCTGCATGTGGCTGTTTCGACGACGGCTGGATGCTTCTTGATCCTCCATGTGGCAAGCTATATCAGCTACCCTCTCAATGACGGGGTCATCATAGGTTACCTTGCCCTCGCTATGGCGGTGGCGGTCTGGCTCTCGGGGATGGCCTTCGTACAGAAGACCAAGGATTCACTCCATTTCCACCTCGTGCTTTCACTAGCGTTGATCTCGATCATCCTAATCCACGCCAGTGCAACGGGGCCGAACATACCGATGCCCGTCGCCGAGTTGATGATAGGCGGCTCGACCGCAGTCGCCCTGGCCAACCTTACGAAATACAGGGTCAAGTCGAGATAGTCGGCATGAACAGAAGAGAGTTCGTCAAGCAGGCCGTCACCACGACGGTCCTCTTCGGCGTTGCTTCGCTGGGACTGGCCGAGTTGCTCGTCATGGCGAAGGCGCGGACTGCCGCCCAGGCGCCAATCGTGCTTCAGGCGCCTCCTACCACCTCAGTCACCGTGCCACCAACCACGGATCCTGGCAACCAGTCGGGCACCTCCGGTGGCACGACGGGCGGCGCTTCGGGAGGGACGTCTGGGGGCTCTTCAGGAGAGACCGCGGGGGGTACCCCCGGGGGCTCGGGAGGCGGCTCGGGGACGTCAGGGGGTCAGGGGTCTGCTCAACAGCCTCCGTCTGGCTACATTTATCTCGCAGCTGTCAGCGCGGTGACAGGGTCATCTGCATACTTCGGCCATCCCTCGGGCGGCCCGTGCATTCTAGTCGACTACAATGGGACATGGAGGGCCTTTAGCGCCATCTGCACGCATGCAGGGTGCACTTGCAACTTCACCGGCTCCTCCCTCTACTGCCCTTGCCACGGGGCCAGTTTCAGCGCAACAAATGGGGGCGTCAACAGTGGTCCCACCAATACTCCTCTAGGCAGAATACGGAATCCAGATAGTGAATGGGAGCTTCTACGTGTCTTCCGCGAGGACCAACTGACCGTGTCGGGAGCCACATCCTCTCTTCACATTCAGTTTAAATGAAGCTGGTGGCACTGGTGTGAAGCTAGGGTATGGCCCCAACAGCTGGAAGACGGGCGGTGGTGCTATTCTGCGCCATCGTCGTGGCGGCGTTGTTGACGACCATGCCGATTGCCAGGGCCGTGGGGTATTCCGTAGAGAACAATACCCTTTCGGTCACGCCGGACGGCTATGCCCAGGTGAGCACTACCCTCTCATTCAACGCGACGGAAGGTGCCATCATTGTGCAGCCGTATGGGGCCCCAGACGCCTATAGCATCTCGGCCACCGATGCGATTCAGTCGGCGGTTCCCTTCACCTTGAACGGCACCTCCATAGTCCTCAACGTCCTGGTCAGGACGTCTCCCGTCACCCTAGTCTACGCGACGCCGTTCCTGACTGCGAAGAACGGCCCATTCTGGAACCTGAATGTGACCCTTGACACCACCTCTCAAGTCGTGCTTCCGGTGAACGCAACCCTGGTCACCATTAGCAGTCTTCCGGCGGACATCTCCTCCACTGGTGGGCAGGTCCATCTGACGCTGGGAAGCGGAACCTGGGGCATGGTCGATTTCATCCCTCCGTCCGGGTCAAGCACCTCGAACAAGCCCAGCGGGGCCTCCTTCCCCCCATGGTCCTATCTCCTGGTGGCGATGGCCGCGGTGGCTGCGGCGGGGTTCCTGGTCTTCAGAAGGAGGAAGAAACCTGTGGTCCTCAGGCCAGATGACGAAAAGATCCTTGCCTACGTCAGGTCAAGAGGAGGGAGGACCTATGCAAGCGACATCGTGAACTCGCTGGGGATGCCCAAGAGCAGCGTTTGGAAGGCCCTGAGGAGACTGGAATCGAACGGGCTCGTCAAGACCAGGAAAGACGGAAACAGGGTCGTGGTGGAGGCGTAGAAACGTTCACGCTCGTTCACGAAGTGTCAAGATGAGATGCGTACACAAGGTGTCCCTTTAATCACCGCCGAGGAGGATGACATGCGTTGTCCTTGATGCGGACCCTAAAGCGGTGGGTTCCGGTCGCCTTCGTAGTTTCTCTCCTATTCGGCGCCCTTCCAATGGTGTCGACGCTCGGACGCGACGCCAAGAGCGTGGCCTCTGACACCCTGAACCAAACGATAGGCGGACTATCCGAGGCAAGGAGCTACCTGCAAGGCGCCAACTCATCCGGCCAGATGACGTCGACAATTAATGTCGCTATCTCCGACCTTCAAGCAGCTCTGGATTCCCTGTCCAGCGGCGGGAACATCACGGCAGCTCAATTGGCGCTCCAGCAGGCGAGCAACGCATTTGCCTTGGCAGAGAATGAAACGGGGAGCCTAGGCAACGAGACTGCGAACGAGCAAGCCAATTTCATTTCAGAGGCCATAACCAGGGCTGAATCCAGGGCCTTCGAGATCTCCAACTACACCCAACTGCTGAAGAACGCCACTCTGGGGGCGCAGCTCTTCGCGAACATCACCGTCGCGACCGGAATGCTGAGCTCGGCTTCTCTTCAAGTTCAGAGTGGAAACCTGACCGGGGCGCAGTCCTATCTTCAGTCGGCCCTATCCATCCTGGATAGAGTCAACATCGCCCTCGGCAACGAGGAGGACAGCGAAGATTTCGGCCAGAACCAGCCTGACTACCAAGGGAAGCTCGGAGCAGCGATCAACCAGACCCTCGGAGAGATTGGCGAAATTCGGGGCCAGCTGAACTCCAGCTCTATCACACAAAGCAGGCATGCCCAAGCCACTTCGCTGCTGGACAACGCCACCTCGTTCCTGAACGAGGCCGCGAGCAAGCTCAGCGGCGGCGACACCCAGGCCGCGTGGAGCCTGTTCAACCAAGCGAAGCTAGCCGTCGACCAGGCTCAGAACCTCATCGAAGGAGAATCCGAAGGCGACGACTAGGAAGTTCGACTGCCGTTTAGGCCCGAAGACTCAGACAAGCCTCGAGCGTCGTCAATACTTAATAGGCGCACTCGACGCAACCGCCGGCGTATGAACGCGAAGACCCTGTTCCTGGCGACGCGGCCCTGGTCCTTCACCATGACCTTCTCGTCGGTGACCCTGGGGACGCTCATAGCAGCGCTGGCAGGGAGCTTCAACGTGTTCCTCTACGCCCTGACGTTGGGGGGGATGATCGCATTTCACGCTGCCACTAACCTCCTGAACGATTTCTACGACGTCAAGCACGGCGTGGACAAGGTGGGCGCTCCAACCACAAAGTACCGCCCCCACCCCTCGGCAACCGGCCAGGAGTCCCCTTATACCATCAGAAAGTGGGCCGTGACCTTCTACCTAATCACCCTCATCATAGCCGGCTACCTTTCATTGGAGGCCGGGCCATGGGTGGTGGTCCTGGTGGCCGCGGGCATCGTCGGAAGCGTGTTGTACACAGCGGACCCGGTGGTGCTGAAGGCCAAGGGGTTGGGGGAGGCGACGGTCTTCATAATGTGGGGGCCGTTGATCCCCCTAGGGGCCTATTTGGTGCAGACGGGCAAGTTCTCTTCCTCTCCTGTCATCGCGGCCGTCCCCATAGGCATACTCGTGGCGGAGGTACTTCTGGCCAACAACATCAGGGACACGGACTACGACGGCTCGATGGGGATGAAGACGATCGCAGTGAAGTTCGGGAAGAGGGCGGTGACCCTCTATGGAGCGCTCCTCCTGGTAACCTACCTTTGCGTGCCGGTCTTCATAGCGTCCAAGATCCTCCCCCTGTGGTCGCTGTTGACTTTTCTTACGCTGCCCGGGGCATGGGGGCTCTGGAAGATGTTCGGGGGGAGGGTCCCTGACAACGCTGATCCCAGGACCGCCGCAGTTGCGTTCCAGTTCGCCCTCCTATACATGGTCTCGTTGCTACTTCAGATCCTGATCCCGCTACACGTCTTCTGAAGGGCCATGAAAGCGGCGGACAGACAAGAGGTATCGCCCATTAAGCGACTGGAGGCAACGGAACGACAATCGGACCTTCACGCGATATTAGTGACTAGTAATCATGCTAAATAGTTTACACACATAAGCATTATAGGCTATACATGCCTAACCAGGTCTGGACGGCGGGCCGAACAAGCCACCGCCCAGGTGCAAAAGAAATTGACGCAAGAAGTGTTAACCGAAGAAGTGGCCGAAGATTACTGGGTCCAGGACCTTATTGAGCAGATCGCGTACAAGGTGCCTGTGGGCTATGAAGTCCACGGCACAGCAGAGCGCGACAATCAGGGAGTGGTGCTGTTCGCCTACACCGTCGTCCGCAACTGGGATGGGGAAGACCTTCCCCTAACCTATGGCCTAAAGGAGTTTATGGTCAATCAGGTGGACACCATCCTGAACGAATGCTTCGAACAGACCCCATGGATACAGGGAATCATCTACGCAGGCACTCTGCTGGCCTAGGGGCCGGCTGAACTCCTTAAAACGAACGGCGGCCGGAACTATTCGCGTTTTCTGCTACGCCAAATGTACACCGCAAGGTAGAGCTCCACAAGGATGTTCCCGACGGCAAAGAGGAAAGAGGAGCTCATCCTGATGGTCACGACGTAGAAGATCAGTAGGAGGACTAGCACCCAGACGAAGACGAAGTCCGTGACGAACTTGAACTGGCCTCTCTTTGCCGGAACCGAAGTCTCTGGCTTCCTCTTACTGTAGAGGTAGAGGCTGACGAAGACGAGGAAGGCGATGCTCCACGATATTGTGATGACCCAGAGATCGAAGAGGCCGAACGAAACCACCTAGACTCCCTCCATCAGAAGCCACACACCTTATAGAAGAAGACTTTCCCGGCGTCGACCAGCAGGAGGTATGTGACTACCATCAGAATCAGTAGGAGCCAGTAGCTCTGGGGGAGGGCGGTGAATCCTAAGAAGGATCCCAGCACAGTGAAGGGGAGGATGGTGCCAAAGGCAACGGCGGATATGGTGAGGAGGGCCAACCACTTCCCGGGCTTGCTCTTGACGAATGGAAACCGCCTAGTCCTGATGACGAAGATCACAAGGACCTCCGTCCAGAAGGACTCCACGAACCAACCGCTCTGGAAGAGCGAGGCCGTCGCAGCGGTCTGGGCATTGAAGATGAAGAGCATTATCCCGAACGTCAGGAAGTCGTAAAGGGAACTGAAGGGGCCGAAGAAGAGTGTGAACCTCCTGACGAAACTGATGTCCCAGTGCCTGGGCCATTTTGTGTCTTCGTCGTCGACGCTGTCGGAGGGCAGGGTAAGGTTGGATATGTCGTAGAGGAGGTTCATGAAAAGGATCTGCATGGGCAGCATCGGCAGGAATGGCAGGAACAGGGATGCGGCCGCGGCGCTGAACATGTTCCCGAAGTTGGAAGATGTGCCCATTAGGACGTACTTTATGGTGTTCCCGAAGGTCTTTCGCCCTTCGTCTATTCCTCGGGCCAAGACCATCAGGTCCTTGTCCAGGAGCACTACGTCGGCCGCGTCCTTGGACACGTCCACCGCCGAATCGACCGAAATGCTGGCATCGGCTTCGTAGAGGGCGGGGGCATCGTTGACGCCGTCGCCCATGTAGCCTACGACGTGGTGGTCCTCCTTGAGCGCCTTTATGATTTCGAGTTTCTGCTCGGGCGTCACCCTGGCGAAGATTCCTGCCTCCTCTGCGGCCTTCTTGAAGTCCGTCCAGCTCAGCTGGGTCAGCTCGGGGCCGTCAATTATCCTCCGGGGCGGGAGCTTGAGGTCGTCGCAGATCTTGCGAGCCACCAGGGCATTGTCGCCGGTCAGGATCTTGGTGTCCACTCCAAGCTGCTTGAGCCTCTCGATGGCGGCCGCCGCGCCGGCCTTCGGGGGGTCCGTAAAGACAAGGAAGCCTAGGAGCGTAAGCGCCACCTCGTCCCTGACGGTGTAGGCATCCTTGCGTTCAATCATCCTGTAGGCGATGGCCAGAAGGCGATAGCCGGACTCGGAGTACTCCTGGAATCTCTTGTTGGCGGCGGCCAGCACATCGTCGTTTATCGGAAGGCTCGTGCCCCCTGAGTCATAATAGCCGCAGCGGAGGACCACCGACTCGGGAGCCCCCTTGGAGATCAGAAGGAGGTTCCCGTTCTGTTCCACGACCGCGGAAACCATGCCGGCGCTGGTAGTCGAACGGGATCTCATCCACCCTCTTGAAGGGCTGGACGACATCTTTGAATCCGTTGGCCAGGGCGAATTCCCAGACGGCCACGTCCATCGGGTTCCCGGTCACCTTGTCGCCCACGATTGCGGGACTACTTAGGAGCGCGTAAAGGAGCGTCCTAGGGTCGCGCTCTGCGTCGAGAGAGAAATAACTCTTCACGACGATCTTCCCTTCGGTGAGGGTCCCGGTCTTGTCGGTGCACAGGACATCCATGTTCCCAAAGTCCTCCATGGAGACCAGTCGTTTGACGATGACCCGCTGTTTGGCCATCTTGTGAGCGCCGTTGGACAGGCAGATGGTCACGATTGCCGGCATGAGCTCGGGAACAAGTCCTATGGCGACGGCCAAAGAGAACAGAAGAGAGTCCAACAGAGGATGCCTCAGGGCCGCATTGAGGACGAATATGGCCACGGCCAGCGCGATGGTGAAGCTGATCAGAAGGTTGCCATACTGCTTCACGCCTCTTTGAAACTCGGTCTGCGGGTGAGGCCTGGCCAGGCTTTTCGATATATATCCGAACTCCGTCTCCTTGCCCGTCCTCGCGACGACGGCCCTCCCACTTCCGTGGACGATGTTGGTGCCCATGAAGAGGTAGTTGGCCGCGCTGTGCGCGGTGGCGTGTTCCACAACGATCCCCCTTGCGGTCTTGACGACTGGGAAGGACTCGCCGGTGAGAGTGGATTCGTCCACCTCGAGATCCTTGTCCTCGACCAGCCTCATGTCGGCCGGGACGATGTCCCCTAGGTACACCGAAACAACGTCGCCGGGCACCAAATACCTCGATTCGAGCTCGGAGGACTTCCCGTCTCGGGTGACCACGACCCTCAGCGAGACCTTCCTCTGCAGCTCCTCGACCAGCTTGCCCGCTTTGTATTCGTTGTAGAAGCCAAGGATGACGCTGAGGGCGATGATGATCAGAATTGTGGCAGCCTGATCGGGGGAACCCACGAAGAATGAAACGAGGGTGGCCCCAAGAAGGATGATGAAAAGGGGGTTGCCGAACTGTCGGATCAGGACCTTGAAGGCGCTGAAACCCTGTTGGGGCAGCTCGTTGAAGCCCACGGACTTGAGACGTTCCGCCGCTTCGAACTGGGTGAGGCCGTCTTTCCTGGTCTTGAGGGCGTCATACACTTCTGCCGGTTGGAGCGACCAGTAATCGGTGCGGGAGACCAGCACCTCCTTCGTAGACTTCATTAGAACAGCCAGCCGTTACCTGAGCCAAACCGCTGGGGTGTATACGCTTTTCGGTGAGGGGGCCGAACGGCGCCTAGGCAGGTACCTTCTGGACCTCAATCATCGCCAGGTCGGGGATGGCAGCCTTAACGCTAGCCTCGAACCGACGGATTATTTCGTCCGCGTCCTTAATGCTGATGTCGGGGTCGAACCTACACTTCATCACGACGTAAAGCTGGTCCCCGGCCCTTCGAATCTCGGGTTTGCTCATCTCCTTGATCTCCGGGAAGCGCTTCTTGACATGCTCGATGTACCACCTTATCTCGGTTCTGGCCCCAGACCTCTCGCTTTCCACAAGGTCCTCCACCGACTCCTCATGAATGAGGACTTCCCCGATGCTGGGATCGGCCTCCTTCAGTTTCTTCTCGATCTGCTCGGAGACCTTGTGGGCCTGCCTCACCGTCATGTTGGCGCTCACTTCTAGATGGAAGTCTATGCCCAACTTGCCGTTCACCTTATGGATGTGGACGTTGTGTGCGCCCCTCGAGCCAGGTACCGTTTCCGCCACTTCCTTCACCAGCTTCCAGATATGGTCCCTGTCGCTACCGGGGGGCTCCGTGCGGATCAGGACTCGGGAATTGGGAAGGATGTCCTTGACCTCGTTTTCGATGGTCAGGGCAGTACGATGCGTGTCTTCATAGTTAGACTTCGCGTCCAACCAGACGACGACCACGACTACCGGCTTCTTTCCCGTCAGGTCCACCCGGACCCTCCTGACGCTCTGAACGTACTTGATGTCCCTGACCTTCCTCTCTATCATTCGTCCAAGCTCCGCAGAAGAGCGCTCGAAGAAGGGGATCGGCAATGTCCGGTCTTGACTCAGCGCGGTTTGTTAGATAAACCTTGACTTCAAATGCTCGTAGGATATCGACCCGGAGCCCGCCTTTGTCAGCTCGCCAGAGGCGACGGTGACGGCTCGGCCTCCTAGCAGGACGCGTGCTCCCTTCAATCTCACCTCGACGACTCCTCCTCGTGCGGACGCCTGATACCCGACCATCTCCTTCTTCCCTGGCTTCTTCCCCCAGAAGGGCCCAAGGCAGCAGTGGGCCGATCCGGTCACCGGATCTTCATTTATGCCCACGGCGGGGGCGAAGAACCGGGAGACGAAGTCATACTTCCTGGATTTGGAGACGCAAGTGACGCACACGCCCCTTGCGTTTACGGTGGTCAGAAGCGAGAAGTCGGGAGCGAGGTGCCTCAACTCGTCTTCGTCTTCGATTTCGAGGAGGTAGTCGTCCTGGTTTCGCCCGGTGTACTTCGGGACGATCCCAAGGGCATGTTCGAGGGCCTTCGATGGCTTCGACGCCAAGGGGGGTCTAGCCGGGAAGTCAAGCTCGATCAAGTCGTCATGGCGCGTCGCAAGAAGCCTTCCGCTCTTGGTGTCGAACTTGATTGTCTCAGATGGAGAGGTGATCCTCTCCTGCCAAAGGATGTGGGCGCTGGCCAGCGTTGCGTGCCCGCAAAGGCTAACCTCAGTCTTGGGGGTGAACCACTTCAAGCTGAACCCGTCGCCCTGAGGATAGAGGAAGGCCGTCTCGGACAGGTTCATCTCGCCAGCGAACCCCTGCATCAAGGAGACCCTGGCTGGGCCATCCATGATGCATACAGCCGCCGGGTTGCCGTGAAAGATCCTGTCGGTGAACGCGTCCACATGGAAGACCTTCATGCTTGACGCCTCATTCTGGGACCGCGGACGGGTAAATAGGCGTTTCATGACCTCGCCGGGTCTATTAGTGACCTTCGATCAGGCGGCGAACCCTTATGAGGCTCTGCGAATGTCGTCGGCACCATGGCGGTCGACGAGGATAGCGAGGACGCCGGGTCGAGCTTGGGCATCCCCAAGCGAGCCATGACCTTGGTCCTTGCCCTCTCGGCGAACTCCCTCGGAGTCAGCTACCTGCTGATAGTGGTGGCTGCCTACCTTCCCTTGATAGGGTTGACGGCAAGCGACGTGGGGCTCATCTTGGGCATCGAAGGCATTGTGATGGTTGCATCGGCGATACCGTTCGGGCTCCTTTCGGATAGGAAGGGGAGGAAGTGGGTGATGGTGCTGGGGGCGGCTGGGAGCACCCCGGTCTTCTTGATATTCGCATTCACCGCTTCTCTTCCATACCTACTGGTCGCATCGGCCATCTCCGGATTGTCAGAAGGGGCTTTCCTGTCCTCCCTCAACGCCATCCTGGCGGACTTGACGACTCAGGAGAACAGGAACCGAACGTTCTCATTCTCGTTCGTCCTATCGACGGTGGCCTACGGAATTGGATCGGCCATTCCGTTCTTCTTCCCCGCCGTTGGATCGGCCCTTGGCGTCACGAGCCTCTCCCTGCACAGGGATGTTTTCGTCGTATTCGCGGCGGTGGGGGTGACCGTGCCGATTGCCGTCTGGCTTGTGATGAGAGACTTCTCGGAGACGAAGGTGGAGAGGAGCAGCCTGTCAACGCGGAGGCACTTGGGCAGGATCGTCAAGTTCTCCACTTCCAACGGATTCATCGGCTTCGGAGCCGGCTTCATCATCCCACTGATACCTACATGGCTGCTCCTGAAGTTCGGAGTCCAGGATGTTTACAGCGGTCCGCTGCTCGCGGCCTCGAGCATGGCGATGGGGTTGGCGGCGGTGGCGAGCCCGAGGCTGGCGAAGAAGTATGGCGCCGTCAAGACCATCGCGTTCAACGAAGCCGCATCGACGCTCTTCATGCCATCCTTGGCGTTCGCGGGCGATGCGGTACTGGCAGGCGTCCTCTATATCGCAAGGGCCGCGCTGATGAACATGGCCTCCCCAATCTCAGACTCCTTCCTGATGAGCATAGTGTCCCCAGAGGAGCGCGGCCTGGCCAGCTCGATCAACGTAGTGATTTGGCGGATCCCGAACAGCCTCACCACGATCGGAGGAGGCTTCATCCTGATGTCAGGGAACTTCTCCCTGCCGTTCTACCTGGCGAGCGGCTTCTATGCGACAGGCATCTTCCTCTTCTATTTGTTCTTCAGGAACACCAGAGTCGAAAGCTAGGCCAGACAAGTGGAAATGTGCGGCAAGGGTAAAGTCCTGGGGGTTCGGATAGGTACCGGGAAATCATGAGCGAATTCAAGTCCGAACCCGTGGGAGAGCTTGCCATCAGCGAAACCTCGACCGTAAAGGTTTCGAAGTTCGTGGGGAGAGACGGCAAGACGAGGGTCGACATCCGGTTGTTCGTGGCCGGGGAGAAGTACACTGGGCCGACCAAACGAGGGGTCTCGATTCCGGTTGACCGGCTCGGAGATCTCCTAGCGCTGCTTCAGAAGGCCCAGTGACCTCCCTCCGCCGGCCGTTAAAGGGGAACCACGGCTAGACTTGTACGCTTGCGCAACACTGGCTATGTCGTCCTTCCCCTCCATGGAGGCCATGCGCCGCCGCGGCCGTCGTGAAAACCTTGGCGATCCCGCCGTCGATCTTGAGTGGGAAGCGACCGAAACGGACCGTTTCCACTGGCTCGCTCGTCGAAGGCTGAGGATGTTTCCTTGGCCAGGGCGTCCAGCTCGACCCCGAACCCCCACTTCCTGGCGAGCTCGTCGGACTCCATCTCTCTTCGCTTGGACTGCTCCGGGCGGACGTTGTCGTTCAGCCAGGCGTGGGCCAGCTCGTGGGCGACCACAGCGACCTTGGACCTGTCGGAAAGCTGGAGCAAGATGTCCAAGTACAGCTCGATTCTCTGCACTACGACCTCTTCGCTCCACATCGAATCCGCAATCCGGGAGTCCCGCTGATAGGTGGTCCTCCTAGTCGAGCCCGGCCAGGTTCCCTTCCTCCGAGGCCTCCTTTGTGCTTATCGAAGCAAGGGTGGGGATGTTGGAAGCACCTTCTGGCAGCCTCGACAAGGTCTCCTCCACTGCGACCCTGACGGATTCGTCGCCCACACGAACCTCGACCTTCCCCCGGAAACGGTGAGGGCTTCTATGGGTATTCAGCGCCTCGCCTCTCCAGCGGATTTGCAAGGCGAGCCCATTTCAATGCTGTTGAAGATTTCCCGATGAGAGGTTGACCATACATGTCACCTATGATGTGTATTGGCAATATGATGAAGGGCCGCTCGTCTTAAATCGGCCCTGGACGACAAAGAAGAATGACGGACGTTGACTTCCTTGATGGAATGTCGGGGGATGCGGGCTCGGTCTGGGGGGTCGTTAGCCTCCCAGACCAAATGCCCCTCGCGAGGTGGCGTCCAGTGAGCGTCAGGACGCTCGAGCCGTGGGAGAAGAAGGTGTGGGCCGACAGGGAACAACAGGGTAGGAGGGCGGCCCAGGGCGAGTCGTCCAAATGGCGCTCGATGTCTCCCCTTGAGCTCAGGAAAGAGATTCGCCGGTTGGAAGCCAACTTCAGGTCCAACTGGAAGGAGATAGCGTTCCTGCAGGGTCAGCTTCAGGTGGTGGACGATCGCTTTAGGGAGAAACGACCACTGGGGGCCAACCTCAAGGGTTACCTCGAGGCCGCCAAGAGCAAGTCCCTTTGGGAGTGGCTTTAGGGGCTCCCTCGGGAGCCGGCTGCGCAGGAGCAGGCTTTTATCGGGCCGGGCCTTTCGTCTGGCACGTGCGCCGAAGCCTGTTCGTCTCTCTGGGTACTACCTCGAACATAGGAGACTTCCTGGAGAAGACTGTGGCCGAGAGCCTCCGAAGCAAGGGCTTCTCCCTGAAGGCGAACAAGCGGGGCTGCGACATTGTGGCCGAGAAAGACGGAAGGAGGGTGATAATCGAATGCAAGATGAACGTCAGAAGGAGCAATTGGTTCCAAGTCCTCAACCAGGTGAGGAGGTACAGGGATGAGCTGGACCCATATGCGACGATACTACTGGTAGGTAACATGAGGGTCTTCGCCCCCTTTGGGACGCATGTCACAGGGAAGGGATTCGGCTCCTACCCTGTTGGTCCATCTACGACGAATCGTTTCCGTTCGTAGCCTACGACCCTTCCAAGGGCTCTCTCGTGGCCGCCGATTCGATCCGCACCGCCTGACTTCGGGATACGCTTGACCGGAGGACGAGTTGCTACGGGGTTAGCGCTGGCGATGGCCCTCCTAGCTTGCTAGGCCGTGGTGGTGGCGTCAGACTACTGTGCACTTTCAGAGAAGCTCACTTCGATTTCGGTTGCAGCGAGCAGCATCGTATCGGGAGTGACGGTCGCGGTGGCGGTGTTCGTGAAAGTGACCGTGTTGGTCACAGTTAAGGTCTGAGTGGAAGTTGTGGCGGAAATCTGCGTAGGGATAACGATTGGTGGTGGCGCGGTGCCCGGACCGAAGAAGTTCGCCCCTTCTACGACGGCCGGCTCGCCTGTACGGCCAGCTCCCCTACTGCACTTGCCGCGAGTATGAAGATCAAGACCGCGGACGCGACCGCCCTGGCTCTCATCTCAGTCAGAATATTGGATAGGGTCGAGGGTAAAAAGGCGTTTTGACGATGAGTTACCTGACGGGCTTACTGCTTAGGTGCTTCTTTGGTGAGCTCCATGAGCTTGTAGGCGTCCAGTTCGGCGTTCTTCAGGATGGCTGCCGCCGTGTCCTTGGTGACGTAGTTGGCCTTTGCCGCCACCGCAAGTGCCTTGGTCATGGAGTCCACCAATATCACGGTGAGCACCTCCTTGGCCGGGTACTTCGCTTCGAAGGCGACGTTGAACGCTTGTCTCGCGGACAGGCCGATGTCGTGGATGAATGCTTCGACGTCGATCCTGACGTCCTTCTCCGCAATCAGCAGGCCGTTCCAGTAGACCATGGAGAGCGCCATCCCAGCCTTGATGGGTTTAATGCCCAGCTTGGACAGAAGGGAGGCGAGCTTCGTGTTGATTGCGTCGCCCGGGCTGGCCACCACGGTGTCCTTGGTGACCCAAATGCTACCCGATTCGATCTTAGTTATGACCTTCGAGTCCTTGAATTCGCTGAGCACCGGGCCTGGCGGGATGCCCGTGTTTCCGGCGGGGACGACTATTTCCTCTGTCGCGATGTCGCCCGCCTTCGCCGGCAGGTAGATCTTCCCCTTCTCGAGGAGAAGGTTGAGCTTGAACGGGTTCATGTTGGTGAAGAGGAAGAGGTTCTGGCCAGTGAGCGAAGGTTCGAGAGTCTTCAGGTTGTCCTTCTTGACCGAGTTCAGGGCCTTGGTGGCGATGCGGTTCTTCGCGACCGCCAGAACCAGCTCTCCTCTGAACCTTCGCCTGAGCTCCATTATCTGGGTGGAGCGGACCTTGTTCAGGTTGGCAAGGGCGATGACGTCGTACTTCGTGGCCAACTCCTGAATCCTATTGAACTGCTTTAACTTGCTTGCGGGGTATTGCTTCGCTACTGCCATCGAAATCAGGCCCCCGAGCCCTTGACGATGTCGCCCATGGAGAGCTTGACCCCGTACTTCTTGACGCTCTTGATCCCACCGGGTATCTTCTTCTCTAGGCTCTCCAAGACCGCAACGGCATTGTCCGCCAGGATGTCGGTCGCCATGTCTTCGGTCCCGATCTTGCATGAGATGGCGCTGTGGGCCCTGGTCCTCACGCGGACGCTTCCCCTGAGCCTTTCGATCATGGCGTCCAACGGAGAGCTGACCGTGATGGGGAGGGGCATCTTCCCCCGGGGACCCAAATAAGGACCTAACGACTTGCCGATTCTGGGCATGAGAGAAGTATCGGCCAGGAAGAAATCATTGTCCCTGGCGAGCTTCTTGGCATCCTTCTTGTTCGTCCCGAGCCTGTCCAGTTCCTCTGGAGTGACTATCTGTTCCACGTTGGCCTTCTTTGCCCGAAGCGCTAGGTCTCCAGATGCAAGGACGCAGATCTTCGCCTTGCGGGCGACCCTGTTGGGCAGGTTGACGACGTCGTTTATGTTGACGTCGGCGGCCTTGACCTTGAAGGGGTCCATGATTACATAGAGCTCCACGGATTGCGTGAACTTCCTCTTGGTGGCCTTCGACTTGGCCTCGTCAATCAGCTTAATGAAAGAGTTCTTGTCTGCCAATCCTAACTACCCTGACCCATGAGTTGCTGGTCCCACTTCCCCTCCTCGACTTCCTTGAGGAAGATGCGTGGGTCCTTCCCTTCTATCGTAATCCCCATGCTGACGCAAGCGCCCAGGATCTCCCTAGCGGCCGACTTGTACGTGGCCGCATATGTCTTCCCGAACTTGATCTTGGCCAGCTTGAGCAGTTGCTCCGCCGTGAGGTTGCCTGCAAACGTCGCCTGCGGCGTTCCCGACCCCTTGGCTATCTTGGCCTCCTTGGCAATCAGAGCCGAAGTCGTGGGTAGCCCCACTTCAACTTCGAAGCTCTTGTTCTCGGTGTCGACGGAGACCTTCACGGGGACGCGCATCCCGGAGTACTCCGAGGTAAGCTCGTTGATCCTCTTGACGACGGCCACGACGTTGACCCCAAGGGGGCCTAGGGCCGGCCCCAGCGGCGGCCCCGCGTTGGCCTCACCGCCGGTGACCAAGAGGCTTATGACCTTGTTTTCACCCAAAGCTCGTATCCCTTCCTAGACCGTAAGCGCACAGACTCCCCTTACACTGGCACTTAAAAGTTATCCCTCTTGACGCTTACTACTTGCCGGCCGAGACGAGCTTGAGGTATCCGGCGTCTATGGTGACTTGAAGCTGGTAGGGAGCATCGATCAGAGTGACCGTCGCCTCCTTCTTGGCCGCATCGAATCTGCCCACCTTCGCTCTCATCCCCTTGAAGGGACCGCCCGTCACCTCCACTATCTGGTCCACCTTCAGCTCTTCGATGGGTGGTTTCGCCGCGATCAGAGAGGCTATGTCCGCCAGGGTCATCACGCCCGGGACGTAGCTCCGGACATGCTTCACCCCAGAGACGGCATCGCTGATGGCCTGCGCCGACAGGGCCTCGATGAGGAGGTATCCCTTCATCTTCTCGCTGTAGATCAGAGAGAGGACTGGGGTCTTTCTTGCTTCGACCCGGTTGGCCACGAGGTTGACGACGTTCCTCTCCTGACCACCAGTGACCTTGACTACGAAGATGTGAGACGGTGACGACTTGATTGCGACGGCCATCCCTAGGCCACCAATCCGAAGAGCGTCGCAATCACACCGGAGGAGCTCGGGGCAAGGAAGTTGCTAATCATGGTCGCCACCAGGTGTATGACGAAGGCGACTCCACCTACGACAGCCACCCCCAAGAGGACGAGCTTGAGGTATAGCATGAATTCTGTGCTATCGCTCTTTTTGCTATACTTCATCGTGTTGATAAGCTCCCTTATGGAGGCGGAGATGTTCATCAAGGACTGACGAGCATTTCTCGGCATTTTAAGCGTTGTGTCTCCCCTGAGACCGGAGGCGAAGGTGAAGTCAGGATGGGGGCAATTGAGATGCCGTCACTAGACGTTGCTAGTCAGATTTGGAGACGGGCATGAAGCCAGCCTTTCGTTGAACGGAAGTCAATAACTCGGACTTGCCTACAGCGTATCCGCCTGTCCACACGAAACCTACTGGCCAGGTCAAGCCTGGGGCGGAAGTACTCCTGGGCCGTTTCAGGGTGAGACCTCAGGCAGTCCCTGAAGGCGAAGCGTCTCCTCCAGAAGTCGGACCCCGCCTTCACTACGCGCAGCTGGAAACCGGGCCCGTGAAAGAGTCGCCTGCTGGGGAATCCCTTCTCAAATTCGGGGAAGTAGCTGTAGCCCATGGAGACCGGAGGGCCAACGCACGGGTCGGCATACGAAAGCGCCTCAACGCCCGCCAAGATATCGACGATGGGCTTCGAGCCAAGGCCAAGCACGGAAGTGCTGCCTATATGCTAGTAGTCGATGATGCGGCCGCCACGGCCCTCGCAATTCGGGCCTTCTCTTCTTCGAACATCGTGGCCATTTGGGGTCGTATTCGACCGTCGTGCCCGGGGGTCCCCGAGGAGGCATGGCTGGACCCCACATGCTGGCCTTAAGATCGTTGTCTGGGCAGCGCCAAGACAATCGAAACGGCGGCTCCGTGGGCAAGATTTAAAGCCCGATTGGACAGGAAGGATGGAATAGCAATGAAGAAGGACTTCTTGTCCGTCTGCGACCTTAGCAAGGGAGAGATCGAAAGGCTTTTCGAAATCACTAGGAAGCTGAAGCGGAAACCCTACGGAAGGGCATTGGAAGGCAAGACGATCGTCCTGCTCTTCGAGAAAAGCTCGACCAGGACGAGGCTGAGCTTCGAGGCCGGTATCGGCCACCTCGGCGGCATGCCCATCTATGTCGACGCCTCAACGTCTCAACTGGCTCGCGGCGAGACGGTGGAAGACACTGGCCGCGTGATGGAGCGCTTCGTGGACGGCATCGTTGCAAGGGTGTACAAGCATGAGATGCTGGTGGGCCTTGCCAAGAGCTCCAACATACCGGTCATCAATGCGCTTTCAGACTTGGAGCACCCGTGCCAGGCGTTGGGAGACCTCTACACAGTTCTCGAGAAGGCCGGGACGTTCAAGGATCAGAAAGTGGCCTTCGTCGGCGACGGAGATAACGTCTGCAATTCGCTCATGCTGGGATGTGCCACCCTCGGCATTGACTTCGCCGCTGCGACGCCTTCGAAGTACAGGCCCAATGCGGAGTTGGTTGCCAAGGCCAAGAAGATGGCGGGAAAGGGAATCCAACTTTTCGACGACCCGGTTAAGGCTGTAGACGGCGCAACTTTCGTTTACACGGACGTTTTCGTCAGCATGGGCGATGAGGCCGAAAAGGAGGAGCGGTTGAAGGTCTTCGTTCCGAAGTATCAAGTGACCAAGGACCTGATGGGTCACGCAAGAAAAGGTGCCAAGTTCATGCACTGCCTCCCGGCCCACAGGGGTCAAGAAGTGGCCGGCGATGTAATCGATGGGAAGGCCTCCATAGTCTTCGATCAGGCTGAGAACAGGATGCACACACAGAAGGCACTGCTGAAGATGCTGTACTCCCGCTAGGAAGTGATCTTCCCGACGAGCCAACCAGGATCGAAGACCTGCAGGTCGTCGTAGGACTGGCCCACTCCAAGGTAGAGTATGGGGGTCTTGGTGACATAGGCCACGCTTACGGCGGCCCCTCCTTTGACGTCGGCGTCGGCCTTGGCTAGGATGACCGCGTCAAAGCCGACCCTGTCTTGGAACTCACGTGCCTGATTGATCAAGTCGTTCCCCGCAAGCGCGTCCCCCACGAAGACCTTCATGTCCGGCTGGGCTACCTTGATCACCTTGCTCAGCTCGTCCATCAGGTTCTTCGACGTCTGCATCCGGCCAGCCGTGTCCACCAGGACCACGTCATAGGAGTGCTGCCTTGCGAACAGTACCGAGTCTCTGGCCACCGCAGCCGGATCCGCGCCGTACCTTTGATGGATGGATTTGAGGCCGAGGCGGCTCGCGTGCGTTTCGAGCTGCTCTATCGCCCCCGCCCGATAGGTGTCCGCAGCCGCCAAAATGACCTTGAATCCTTCTCCTGTGAGCCTCCGGGCAAGCTTGGCAATCGAGGTGGTCTTTCCCGTGCCATTGATTCCCAGAAAGACAATGATGTAAGGCTCTTTCGAGGCCTTCTTCTCCCTGATCTTCTCCTCCAAGTCCAAGGGAGCCCCGGCGGGGAAGAGCTGGAGCAGGGCGGACTTCAGGGCGGAATCGACCATTTTCTCGAGGTCGCTCCCCCTTTCGACCTTCTTGCCGACCAGCTCCTTCCGGATGGACGCTTCTACGAACTCGACGGCCTCAAGGGCTACCTCGCTCTCCAACAGGGCGACCTCGAAGTTGTTGAGTGTATCTTTCAGGTCTTCCTCCGAGAGGGTCCTTGTGGTGACGCTCTCCTTGAAACCCTCTATGGCCTTCCGGAGCCTGTCAAACAACGAAGAGGACCCTCGATTCTAGGCGTCGCCCGGGGGTGGCTCTTCGGCGGAGGCCTTCCGGGTACCCTGCGAGGCCTCCAGCTGGGCCTGATAGTCCTGGAGCCTGTCCGCCACCTCCTTCTTCTGTGAATTGAGCTTCCCGAGAGTGTCCTCGATGTCCTTGACCCTGGCGGTCAGGTAGGCGATCGCGTCTTCCGGGGACTTCTCCAAGGCCACACCTGCGCCTACTTCGACTACGACCTTTCCTCCTCCAGCGAAAGAGACCGGGAGGTGAGCCCCTCCCCCTATGGGGACGAGCAGATCGGCCGACTTCGCGTCCTTGAGGGCGGTCAATGAGCCGACGGACGCCTTGTCCTCGCGATACAACCTGAGAAGTATGGATTCTCGGCTGGAAAGGTCCTCGTAGTAGTCCTCTAGAAGCTTAAGCTGAATCGCCAAGGCTTGCGCACCTTCATCATCGCTCATGACAAGAACACCGGGATTACTGAAGGGGCTTCGGAGCTACACCTTAAAGGCTTTTCCCAGTATGAAAAGCTCTGGCCCGGTGGTTGAAGTGCCTACTACGGCCGCCCTGCTGTTGACCACGACGCCCGAGGAAACGAAGGGAACCCCTCCGTTTATGGAGCTGACGTCGCAGTCCACGTGGAGTACATCCTTAAGCCACTTCAGGTCCTCCTCAGACGCCCTCGGGTGCGCCAGGGCCCCCGAGTTCGAAGTCGAGACCACGGCGCCCACTTGAGAGAAGCCGGCCACCCTACCGGCGACAACGGGGACGCCGAAGACGTCCTTCATCTGCCCGATTTCCTTTTCTGAGAACAAGTCGCCAGCGGCTGCTCCGAAGTCATTGACGGCCACCAAGTTTCCCACCGACGTATAGGGTGAATCGAGGCGCTCCACGTTGAGCCCTGTCTCCCTCTTCAGCATCGTGATTTCGTCGTCTTCCGCGAACCTGGACAGGAGCATTCCGGTACTGTTGGCGGCGATCAAAGGCCCAAGGAGGCGCGTCCCAGCGACGCTGGCATGGATGAGCTTGACTCCTAGGGCCAACGCCAGCCTCTCCGACTTCGGCTCAGAGTACGAAATCGGCATGAGGAGTACCTTCTCATTGGTCTTGGAGTAGAGGCCCACGTTCGGATTCCGGTATATGTCCGAAAGGGTGACTGTCAACCCTGCGGACCTCCTTTGTGGGGGCCGGGTTTACTCGACAATGGAGAATGCTCTCTGAGTGAGTTATTTTAGCGTTTGTATGGAGGTAGCCCCCGCCGACGTCGGGTCTGGCTAGATGGATATCCTCAGGCATTTTCAAAAATTCGCCTAATTTTCCATGATATTTATGCACAAATCTCGCCACCAGGGGACGTATAGGCGGCCGGTGCTGGTGTTCCTAGAATTCGATTGTACTATCCTGAAATCGGTTCGCCCCCTCCTTGCCCTAGTCAACTCGGTACGCCTCCCCTGACCTTTCGTCTACGACTCTCCCCTTCGGGGGGAGCTTCCTGACGAACGCCTCGTGGGGCGTCTCCGCCCGGTCCCAGTCCAGGGACATGTGGATCCTCACCTCGTTGTACCATGGGATGAGCTCGTCCACCGAGTCGAACCACTTCATCTTGGCCTTCACCGTCCCGAAGAAGCGCTCCACCTTCCCGTTGGTCTGGGGGTGGTTCACCCTCGAGAGGACGTGCCTGATGTCCTCCTCGATCAGGTACTTCTCGAAGGCCGTGAGCCCCCTGAGCCTGTCGTCCGCCTCCTGGGCGTAGAACTGTATCCCCCTGTCGGTGAGGATCGAGGCCGGCCTCCCCCACTTGGATATCGCCTCCTTAAGGACCTCCAGCGAACGCTGGGAAGTCGCCTCGGGGAAGAGGCCCCAGCCCACGATGAACCTGGACGCGTCGTCCAGGTAGGCTATGAGCCACCCCTTCCCGTCCAGGAGGGTCCAGTCGGCGTGCCACATGGAGTTCGAGTATTCCCTCTCGTACCTGACCCACTTCCTCCGCTCCTTCTTCCTCGGCTCGTCCCTTGCCAGCCCCATCTCCTTCAGGACCCTGTGTATCCTGTTGTGGGATATCCTCCTTCCGTATTTAGCGTCTATCGCCCTCTCCAGGGGGCAGGCCGAGGCCCTCTGCTCCCCGTACGCCCTGGATATGATCTCCCTCTCTTCGGTGGTGGCCTCCAGGAGCTTCCTCCCGGGCCTCCTCAGGGGAGGGACCTCCTTCGTCCTCCTGTACTCTGAGAGTATCTCCTGCACCCTCCTCGTGGACACCCCCATGGACGAAGCCACGGCCATGTTCTTCCTGCCCTTCAGCCTCTCCTTCACTATCCACTCCACCTTCACGGGGTCCAGCTTCATGTATACGGCGTAGCGCCTCCCCCTGCTCCATATCCACCTCAGTCGCAGCCTACGGACAAGGGGGTGAACTAATTTCGGGATAACATAGTTCCTAGAATTCGATAGCAACGGCTAAATGCGGAATTCCCAGCGTGCTGCCAGATTTGATGACGAGGCGGCAGCTGGAGGGCGTAATCGACTCCCTCGACTACGCATGCAGTTCGATGGAGGACCTCGTCGCCAGGCTCGACAAACTCGTCGACGGCGGCGAAATGGAGAGGGTGATGCCTCTGGTTGAGATGTTGGATACCCAGAGCCTGCTGGTATACCACGACTACCTTCTGATGTCGGTGGAAGAGGCCGAATCCGGCGAAGGCTTAGACGGTCCCTTCCAGTAGACTACCCCAAGAGGCTCGGCGAATTCTTCTGATCCAGCCTAGGCTGGAGAATATCGAGTCCGAATCAATGAGATAGCTACTGTTTCTTGTCTTCGGCCGGCTCCTCGGCTTCGCCTGGCTCCTCTTCGGGGGTCTCCTTTGCTTCTGGAAGCGCCGCAGGCTTCTCCTCCGCCTTCGGCTCCTCCTTCTTCTCTCCCTTGGCCTCTTCCTTGACCACCGGCTTCTCCTCCTCTTCTTCCTTTTCGTCGGGGAGCTTGGCAGTCACCACGCCGTCGGCATCCTTTGTGACCTTGATTGAAATCCTGGGCCTCCGGGAGCGTTTGCCCATGGACCATATCTCTTCGTTCAGCTTCTGGGATATCTTCACTTCGTCCACCTCCACCTTCATGTGGTGGGCGACGTTCTCCTTCAGCACGTTCACTATCCTGTCGGTCCTGCGATACCTAGGAGTGGGCTTCGCGCGTGAGAGGGAAATCGTCATCAGTTTCTCGGCCGTTTCTTCGGCTTCAGACATCGCTCAAACCCCTCTAGATCTTCAGCTTGCGGGACCGCCAGTTCCTCTGCTTTGGGTTGCGCGAGACCTTCCTGTTCGTCTTCACGACCACCCAGGTAGGGGCGCCCGAGTTCTCCTTGAGGTGTTTCATTAGCCGCTTCTTCTCGCCCGAAGACTTGTGACCGCTCATGCTTCGTCCTCATTCCTCTAAATATACCGTATTTTAAACTCTCTTCTAGGCTCCTCTACCCGGCCTAGCATCCCCTTGAGCTCGGCGTCGCTGACGGGATGCCCCAGCTTGCCGGAGGCCCCCAATTGGATGATCTGGTCCTCGATGGCCTCTGCCAGCTCCGGTTTCACCAACTTCACGTTGTTGAGCCTGGTGCGAGCTTCTGGGGTGAAGAACACCTTAAGGTACTGCTCCTTGAGTCTCCTCTTCCTAAGCAGTTCCTCTTCCTCTTTGTCCGAACCTGCGGGCTGTGGCTTGCTCATCTGAAACCACCGTCATCGCTTTCAATTGGAGAACTAGTTTATGAAACTATCTTGCTTAGTTCCTTGTCGTCCTTCACCATTTCCTTGAAGATCTCCGTGGACAGCTTGTCCAGGAGCCTCCGCCCTTCGGCCGAAACGACTCGCCCCTTTGTCGTCTTCTGGACCAGGCCGGCAGCCTGGAGCTGGGCGATGATCTTCCTGAGGTTGGAGCTTCCGGCGTCCCTGTGGTGGGCGAGAGTGTAGCCCACGGCTATGAGGCCACCGTACTCTATCCGAAGGTCGCTTACTCCGATGGGCCCATGGAGGTAGAGTTTCCGTAGAATAGAGGCCGCACGGAAGTACCACCAGTCCTTGTTCTGGGGTGGCCTCTCCGCCTGAGAGCCGGTTTTCACGTAGGCGGCCCAGACGGGTGGCTGAATCTGCGAAATCCGCTTGAGATGGTCGGCCAGCTTCGCAATCAGCCTGTCAGCGGGGACATCGTAGACGGTTGGCAAATGTTGTCGTCCTCATACTCGCCATTGGAGATGTATTTTAAAGTTTAGCGTTTCGTCGGCGAAGCGCGAATCGATTGAGGCGGTCGGAACTGAGATAGGGCGGAATCCGCACTGACGATGTAGACCATCCCGTAGAGGTCTCTCGCCCTCGGCGGTTCGTCGACCAACGAACTGCCCGATGACCCATTGACGTGAGTAATGTCCCTCCCGGGCCCACGCCACGTTGATGCGAATCGATAGGGTTATTCACCTGTAAGCGTTTCATCAGATATGTCCGAACAATGATACGGGATTGCTGGTATGCCATCTTGGAGTCGAGCGAGGTAAGACAGGGGCGTCCCCTGGGCGTCACACGTATGGGAGTCAGACTCGTCCTATGGAGAGATCGGACGGGAGGCGTCCAATGCCTTGCCGACAAATGCGTGCACAGGGGGGTTTCTCTGAGCACGGGCAAGGTCCTCGAAGACAACGTGCAGTGTCCGTTTCACGGCTTCGAGTTTGACGGAACCGGGGCTTGCAGGACAATGCCGGCCGATGGCAGGGCCGCCGCCATACCGCCGAAATATGCTGCGCCTTCGTATGTTGTGAAAGAGGCCCACGGACTGGTATGGCTCTGGTGGGGGGAGAAGCGGGCATCGTATCCGAAGCCCCCATTCTTCGAGAATCTTGACGACTCCTTTTCCTGGAAGACCGTAAAATCGCTTTGGGCGACGCATTACTCTCGCGCAATCGAGAACCAGCTGGACGTGGCCCATGTTCCATTCGTTCACAGGTCCACCATAGGGCGAGGGGGAAGGACACTGGTCAACGGTCCTGGCTGCAGGTTGGAGGGAGACTCTCTTTACGTCTGGCCCGACAACCAGACGGACCGGGGCCAGCGGCCCCTGAAACCCGAGGAAGTGGCAGCAAGGGAAGGTAACTACCTTCACTTCATATTCCCCAACGTCTGGTAGAACTACATCAATCCGAACTTGAGGATCTTCGCAGCCTTCGCCCCCGTGGACGACCAGAGCACCATGATGTACATACGGCAATACCAGAGGATGGCCAGGCTTCCGCTGTTGAAACAGGCATTTGACGCAATCGGAAAGCTGTTCAATTCCATTGTTGCGAACCAAGACAAGCCGGTGGTTGAGACCCAGCTTCCAAAGAGAACTACGATGGAGATGGGCGAGTTCCTGATTCAGGCCGACAGGCCCATCCTGCTCTACAGACAACGGCGGAAGGAGCTCAAGGCGGGATGCGGCGAATCACTATGACTAGAGAGATCCTGAGAGGGTCCCGAAATCCGGACAGTCATCCGACGGCGCGGTGAGCAGTCCGACCAGTGGTAACAGTTCGCCTGGATTCGAGCTTCTTTCGATAAATTCCTCCGCACTTGGAGCACCTTATGACCAGCCAACCTTTGCGAATGCGGATGCTGGAGTATGTGGGTGGAGGCGAGAACTCCTTGCACTTCTTGCAGAAGAAGAGCTTGAGCTCGTAGGGAGGTCGGACCCGAGAGCGCAGCCTCAGCTTCCTCGCGTTCCCCGCTTGTTTCTCCGCTAGGGCAGGGTCGCTCGCGACGGAGCGAGCTGCGGCGTAGGTCCACCTCTCCAGCTCTCGCCTTATGGTCGCCTTGTCTGCCAACCGCGCTTCATCGCAACGTAGAATAACGACTGTTATAAAACAATGGCCGAATGGCCGAGAAAGCCTTCGTACTGGTCCTAGCCGAAGCGTCGCTCGAGACCATCCCGGAGGAGATCGTCAGGCATCCCGCTGTAACGGCCGACGTGGCCAGGAGGGGGAAGCCTCCCACCCAAATCCTCCTCGACAGGAGCATCCATCACGCGGCCATGTTGCGCCTGAAGGAAGGTGAGTCGAGGGGAAGGCCCGACATTGCCTACCATGTGCTGTTGGACGTCGCGTCTTCCCCCCTTTACAGGGAGGCCAGGCTTGACTTCTTCGTCCATACGCGTGGCGACCTTGCGCTAAGCTTCTCGAAGGGGCTGAGGCCGCCGCGATCCTACGACAGGTTCAGGAGCCTGATGGAACAACTCATTCAAGAAGGAAGGGTCGGCGGGGAGGAAGACCTCATGGCTCTAGAACCCGCCTCCTTCAAGGAGCTCATCCGGAGGGCGAAGCCCTCCGTCGTGATCGGTCTGTCGAAGCTGGGAAAGAGGGAGAGCCTCCCCAAGCTAGTTTCGGAAGCCCGGGGGAGCAGGCCCTGCTTTGTAGTTGGAGGGTTTCCTTCTGGCCACTTTAGCAAAGAGACAGAAGGAACGTTCGACTCCCTGGCCTCCATACATCAGGAAGGTCTGGACGCAAGCATGGTCGCGTGTCGCCTTGTCTATGAAATGGAGAACACACTGGGGCTTGAAAAATGGCCCTCCCTCGGATAGCCGAATCGTAGCCGTTGGGCGCTGGGCAGGTTACCCACAAACGCATGGCAGAGTTGAGTTCCCGAACCACAACGGCTTTAACCATAGTTTCCTCTCCTTTCCAGGTTACTATTGGCCCCCACCAAACAAAACACCATCATGGCTGCAGAGCTAATCGGATATGAGGGGTTGCTCAAGGCCGATGCGGCCTCGGCCGCCGAGCGTCTTGACGACGCCAAGAAGCTGCTGAACTCGGTGGTTCCAGACCACGGGGGGCGAGAGCTTCACGCTGAAGGCGCCTCCGTCACCTTCGTCTTCGACAAGGCCATCGACGGAGTGCGCTGCTCATATGCGGCTCAAGAAGTAATGGAGATGCGCAACGCCGGCGTCTCCGACAAGGAGATGATAGCCCTCAAGGTAGGTGTCCACATAGGATACGGGCTGGATGACGTTGAGAAGGTTGCCCGCAAGGTGTGTGGCCTGGCTGACGCCAGCGGTGTCTGCATCTCCGACTCGACCTACAACCTGCTTGGGGACCAAAGTGGTTTCAACTTTGCAAAGGCGGAGAGTGTTGCGTCCGAATCAGGCAGTCCCGCCCTGCTGACGTACAGAATCGTCTTCCCTTGGACCGTGGCGACGCCGGAGCCGGAAACCCCCGCTCTGAGCCGGACCAGGGTAGCGGTACTTCCGCTGCGGAACATAAGCCCGGACCCCAAGGACGAATACTTCGCCGACGGCCTGACCGAGGAGCTAATATCGACCCTCTCGAAGATCAGCGGCCTCAGCGTAATCTCGAGGTCCAGCGTGATCAAGTACAAGACCACTGAGAAGACCATCCCCGAAATCGGAAAGGAGCTCAACGTTGGAATGGTTTTGGACGGGAGCGTGCGAAAGGATGGCAACAGGATGCGCACGGCCCTACAGCTGATTGACGCGAGCAAGGACGACCACGTTTGGGCCCAGAGCTACGATGCCTTTCTGGTGGACGTCTTCGCGGTTCAGAGCGATGTAGCGGAGAAGGTGGCTTCCACGCTCAAGGTGAAGCTCCTCTCCAGCGAAAAGCGTGACATAAAGAAACGGGCGACGGAAGACATGGAGGCGTACACCCTCTACTTGAGGGGCCGCTTCTTCTGGAACCAGAGGAGTGACGAAGGGATGCTCCGGGCCTTGGAGTACTTCAAGAAGGCAACCGAGAGGGACCCGACTTATGCGCTCGGCTATGCCGGTCTTGCGGACTGCCACTTCCTGATAGCTGCCAACAACATGGGGGAAGCGCATTCCAACTACGCTGAGGCGAGAGAGTATGTGACCAAGGCCCTCCAGTTGGATGGCCAACTTGCCGAGGCCCACGCCACGTTCGCCTCCATTCTGGCCGACGTCGACTTCGACTTTGACAGGGCGGAACAGATGTTCAAGAAGGCCGTAATGCTGGAGCCTAGCTACGCGACCGGCCACTTCTGGTTCGCCATCCATCTGAGGAACATGGGCAGGTGGGACGAAGCCAGAATCGAAATGAAGAAGGCCATGGAGCTGGATCCTCTCTCGTCCATAATCAGGGCCAACTACGCCGAGTGCCTCTACTTTAACAAGGACTATGATGGCGCCATCAGGGAGTTGAAGAGCGTAATCGAAGTGGACCCGCTGTTCGGCCCTGCCCATGAGAACCTGCTGGCGGCCTATCTCCAGAAGGGGATGTTCCATGAGGCCTTGAAGGAGGTGGACGCCCTGGTCGACTGTTACAAAGGGAGGAAACCCATAACCATCAAGATGTATCTTGCTTCGGTCTACGCGCACATGGGGAGGAAGGAGGAGGCGCGCAAGCTCCTGACGCAGGCCGAAGACAAGGCCGGAGACGAGAACCTGACATACTTCGAGGTGGCCGGCCCATACTTCGCAATGGGCGACGTGGAGAAAGGATTCGAACTCCTCGAGCGATCCTTTGTAGCACGCGAGAGGTACCTCTCCCTGGTTCGGTTGGCGATAGAGCTGGACGGCGTCCGGTCGGACCCCAGGTACCTGTCTTTGATAGAGCGCATCGGCTTGGCTTGAAACTAAGCCGCCCGTTCGATTACAGGGCTACTTCGCCTAACCTGGGCTCAGGGAGTGCTAGAAAAAAGGCAGTGTTGAGTGTGCTACTTCTGTTTCGTCTTGGGAGGCTCGAAGACCTTGACGTCGTCAGCTGAGCGGTACAGCCGCGCGCGCGTGGAGTGGGTGGTGTCTATGAAAGGAAACACTTCGTTGAACATGGCGGTCCAGCTTTTCGATTCGCGCAGCTTGTCAAATGTTTCGTAGTTCTTCATCTCCCACCAGTCTTCAGCATCGGCGTCGCCGAAGCCAAGCACAGAGAAGAAGGTCCCGATGTACTTGACGCCCGTCTCCTTTTCAAAGGCCTTTATCGACTTCTTTGCCTTGTCGGACTTGAGCCAGTCCCTGAAAGCAGCCACTTTGTCGCTTTTCAGGAAGTAAGGCGTGACGTAGTAGACGGCCATGGTTGAAGCGAACGCTTCGTCGTTCTCAGGTGCATTTAAGGCGATTCACACTTTTCAACACTTGGCCTTAAGCTGCGATATCACGCTGTGCCGTGGCGTTGCCTAGGCTTGTGAGACGAATGGAACAGGCTTCATCTCCACGCCCGGAGGTCGCCGTAGTTCGGCATCCGCCAAAGCCCCAGGGGATTCCGGTACTCGGCCCCGGTGCCTGTGGACCGACAGGTAGCTCTGCATCTGTGCGGATTCGACCGCCCGCTAAAGGACGTGCTCGACAGACGCCCCTGGTCGAATAACGCTTATATCAGCTGGAAATGAGGAGTCCGTTTTGTGCGACAGTCGTCCAGCCTGGTCTAGGACATCAGCCCTCCACGACATCGTCGGGGAAAGCTGGTAACACGGGTTCAAATCCCGTCTGTCGCACCAACAACGGGAGAGGACGCGACGCATTCTTTGGATTTGTGAAGGGGGGTCTTCAGACCGCCGCGCCGCAGGAGCCACAAAACCTCCCTCCGGGCTTGAGGCGTTTGCCGCAGGCCGTGCAATAGGAAGAGGATGGCGCAAGAGCCGAGGGAGGGGGAGCCCCATAGAGGTCGAGGCCACAGTTAGGGCAGAATCTACTTGCTCCAGGAATCTGCTTCCTGCATCTAAGGCAGATGATCACGGAAGCACCAGCATACGGCCAGGCCCAGCCTGCCGCGATGGGGATAAGCACAGCTCCCGCAGCTATCGTCGCCCAGTTCTGACCTTTCACTTCTCCTTGCCTCCGAGGACTTTCGACTCGGGAGAAGACGGCAACACTGATGATGCAGCCATCAAGGAGAGCCCTTCTTGCTCTGTTTTAGGACGTAGTCGAAGAACTTGTAGGTGGTTCCATCCTCCGACGTCCACTGTGACCGCATCCTGGTCCTCTTCTCAGCACGCCTCAACGCCGACAGCAGGTCCCTGTTCATCTTCTTCGGATCGTCGCCCTCGAAGTCCGCGTCGACGATGAACTCGTCCCCTTCTCTGCGGACCGATCCCTTCGGGAGGACGCTCTCAATGATGGAGGTGATCGCCTTGGGTGTGTCGCTGCTCACCCTTGCTGCCAGGTGAAACCGCGTCGGGGCCATCGTCCAGTCAGGCCCCCCGTCTGCCTGAAAAGGATTCTCCGGACCTACACAGGCGAGATCCCGCTCGGGTCCGTGCCACGCTGTTCAAGCAAGGGCGGATCTTGCGAAGCTGGGGCGCCTCCTGTCCAACAGGGATGCTATGGCGGGATCGAAGGGTTCGAGGATTGAGGCCGCGGCTTCGGAGAGGAGCTCCACGTACCTGGTGCGATCGTATCCGCTCCGGGCACTCAAAAGGGCCGCAGGGACAGTCCTGTATTTTCTTCCCTTCGAATCATAGTCCGCTATGACGTACCCGATGCTCTCGCCGGGATGAAGCTCCAGCCCCGCCTCTTCCAGGTTGGTGGCGGCCGACGCTTCCAAGGTATCGGAGACGTATTCCGACGGTGCCTTCGACAGGCTCCTGTTGATTACGAGCTCTTCGGCTGGGACCTCCCCCTTCATTATGGAACTGGCATAGCTCTCGAAGATGGAGACGCAGTCGGGGACCATCTTCTTGGCCTCATCTATCCCTGACGCCCTCGCCAGGACCGAAAGCATCTCCATCTGGCATCTGACGAAGAAGGCGGGGGTGTCGTGCCTCCTGGCCTCTATCCCCCTGATCTTCAGTTCGCCGGTCTTGTAGACGCCGAAGTACCTGTTAAGGACGGGGAGGGAGGGGCTTACCTTGGACGGCAGGAAGGCGATCCATTTGTACAGCCCCTCGAAGGCAAGGTCGAAGCCGGTGGCCTCTTCGATCTCTCCTCTGAGCTCCTGACAGTCCTCCTGGGTGGCTCCTTCCTTCTTGACCCAGAGGGAGTCCACAATGCCGTGTATGACCCGGAACCCTCTCGCCTCGGCTACCCTAGCGGAATCAAGGAGGATCTTCCTGTCCCACGCGCAGACGGATATGTGGGCGTCGATTCGCCCGAACTTGGCGTTGTTGTAACCCAGGTACCCGAATGAAGTGACCCCAATCCATTTCAGCGCCGCTTGCCTGCCGTCGTATTTCTCCCTCTCTTCGGGCGACTTGGCTTCGACCTTGAGCCTCTTGTACCTCAGCCTCTTACCAACCACTATCGCCATGGACTGGGGGACTATCCCCACCCTCCTTTCGCAGACGTTCCATCCCAGCTCGGGGACCCTGTTCTCCGAGTCGGGGCAGCAGCTGCACCTCACCGTCTCCCCCGAGATGTTCTTCCTCAGCATGATGTTGGGGAAGAGGCTGTTATGAGTCAGAATACCATTTGCGAAATAGAACGGAAATTCCTTCCACGCCAACGTTATGTCATATACGAAATCGTCGTAGTCCAGCACCTCCACGTTGGAAACTTTTCCTTCCCTTACAAATGACAGCGCGTTGTGTCTGCGAGCATGAATATACAACCCGAGGCGTGGGTGCGGGTAGTTCTTAGCGTTCTTAATACGGGCTCGAATCACTCGCCGTAATCTGTTCTTCTTGCGCTGCGAAATGAAATCTATCTGTGCGTAGAACCTGACAGTTCCTTCTAATCCAGATAGTTCGATCATGTGAAAGGGATTGGTGGAAACGCCATTGTCATATGAATAGGTTCCCGCATGAAATTCGATGCCGAGGTCATTCAGATATTTGGATGCCTAGCGCGACCTTTGCCGAATTTTTCGTTGACTGATTGAATTGAACCGTATTACGGTAAATGTTTACGCCGCCGTCTCCTTCGAAGAAGCCCCTGAGAAATGACGCTTTCTGAGCTGCGGTTAAATCCTCTGAACCGACGAACGCGTCATACTTTGACTTGAAGTCCTGTACAGCATCTCTTTGCGAAATCGAAATGGCAAGGCTTTTCGTCCCCTTTTTCCTCAGTTCGTATATCCCTGCGCTGGGATAGGCCTTTGTTAGTGCACAGATGATGAACTCCCGAAAGTCTCTTTCATCAGTGCAGATACTGAATGTGATTCGGTATTGGTGCACGACTCTGTTTCTGCCTCTGCTTTTGTCGAAACATCTGGCGTCTGTCCTTACATAAGTCCCCTCGGCGAGGAAGGCCCCGAATAAGCAACTTTGTTCATCGACAGAATACGCGGCTAGCGGCTCAGAGACTACCACCCTGTTTCCAGGATGGATTTTGTCGGCTGATCTTTCTTCAAAGACGCCTTTAACGAGTATGGGGAATCTGTGTCGCATGGTGCATGTCGAGCGTCTTCCCATCAGTGAGTGTCAATTTGACAACCTTTCCTTTAAGCGGATAGCGATGGACGCAAAGCGTCCGCTGCCAACCGAACGGAGTGAAAACCTCTTCACCTTCCTTCATTTCTGAGACTGGTTTTTCACCTTGTCTTGTAATCACTCGGGAATCCTTCACCAAGCACGCGTAGTCGAACTCGGCGACCCCTTCGTAGAGGCCCACCCGGGGCTCGAAGATGAAGCCTCCCCTGTCGGCCACCAGCAGCTCCAGCCTACTCTTGAAGCTCTCGGCCATGGTGGGCTTCCAAGGAACGAGGAGGCCCTTCTTGTGGGCATGGTAGAGTTGGAGGGACGAGAGGGCCCTCCCTATGCTGGCCCTGCTGGAGGTGTGAAGGGGCATGCGGCAGGTCCTTGAGAGCTCGTAGAGGCCGTAGAGGCCCACCTCGGAGGCGGCGAAGGAGTTCGAGATGTCCACGTGAACCCTTCCCCTGAGCGTGACCCCGGAGGACTTGTAATGGACCCTTCCATATTGGAAGTAGGAGGTGCCAGGCCTGGAAGGGAGCTCCAGCTTGCTGTCGTCCCTCCCCAGAATCAGCTGCTCTCCGATGCCGTTCTCCCTGGCCCTGACCGCCAGATAGGGGAACAGGAACGAGTCCCCACCTTCGGTGAAGAGGATGTCGGGGTCGGCCTCCTTGAGTATGTCCACCATAGAGGTGAGCTTCTCCCCCTCGGTGCCGGAATCGATGACCGTTTCTTCCCCCCTTGCCCTCAGCCTTATCGTCTTGATCCGGTCGCTGTTTCGCGGCAGGGCTCCTCCCTTGTCTATTTCCACGCGCAGGAAGGCCGTGGAGAGGGGAGGAGGAGGGTATTCGCATGACCATGTACTCGTCCTGCAGCTCCCACTCTAGGCCAGGCCCTGCCTTCTTCACCTTGCAGTAGGCTAGAGGGAAGAGGTCCTTTTCGTAGAGGTAGGTCTGCGCGGGAGGGACGTCGGCGTTATATATCCTGTAGAAACCGAAGGGTTTCGAACGTTCCACCCTGGCTGCGAGGCGCACCATCTCCCTGGCGTCCCTGACCTTCACCTCCAGGACGTCCGTCCTTTCCAGGTCGGTGACCTTCACGTACCTCGCGGCGAAGGCAAGCCTCTCCGCCTCCGAATTGAGCCACCCCTCTCCTGCCAGGGCGGCCAGGCCCTCCTCAGAATCACAGGCCACGTAAAACGACGGCGTCCATCCGTCCACGAGCCGGTTGGTCCTGCGGGGCCCCTCCTTGAACCAGACCACCATCTCCCCGGGCTCGCCCGGTTGGAGGTCTAGGATCCAGCCGTTCATCGCTGCTCGCGCCTGAGCCTCTCCACTTCCTCCTTCAGCCAGAGTATGGTCTTGTGCTGCAGGAAGATGAGCCCCATGAAGAGGGCCTCGCTGGGGAAGGGGGAGGACTTGACCTCCATGGCCGGGAGGACTTCGTTACACTCCATCAGCATCTCGTGGAAGAGCTCCCTGTCCTCGGCTCGGAGGGCGTCCCCGAAGCCCCTCCAGCTCTCTATCTCCTTGACCATATCTCCGCCGTCCAGGCTCACACGGTTCCCCTCCCTTCTCCGGCGAGCTCCTTGAGCCCCCTCAGCTCCCTGAAGTGGTGGAAGAGCAGGGCCATCGCCATCCCTTCGAAGCGGGAGGTCCTCACCGCGGAGGAGGAGGCCGAAGTGTAGAGCCTGGCCGTCTCCAGCATCTCGTCGAAGAGCCTGCGCTCCCCCTTCGGCAGGGCCCTCCTGAAGGCCTTCCATTCGCCCGCCTCCATGGCTTCGGCCATCCGGAAGGAGGGAACCGTCCGCCCCATCAGGGAGCCACCGCCCTGGCGACCGCCGATTTCAGCAGGTCGGCCATCTTGAACTCGCAGGTGCGCCTGAACCTGGTCGTCCCCCTGACCAGCGTAGCCCGGACGACGTCCTCTCCGGAGGACAGCTCGAGCAGGGAGTCGGCCCATGGCGTGACCAGGCCGGCCGCCTCGCTTCGGGTGACCAGGGTGCAGAGCATGTAGACCTCCTTGGAGAGCAGCTCGTCCAGCCCCGCCTTGACGCCCCCCAGCACCCGCGCCGCCTCCCTCATGTCCAGCTCGGGCTCGTTGAAGGTACCCAAGAGGTCCGCTATGACGACCAGCCTGGAGGCGTTCTCCTCGGCGGCCTTGACCAGGCGCCTCTGGACCAGGTCGGCCAACTGGTACATGGTAAAGGCCCTGCAGGTGACGACCCTCCTGAGCGCCTTCTTGGGGTCCAACCCATGCTGACGGGCGAACGACGCGAAGAGGTATGGGTCGGAGCAGTTCCCTCCGTCGATGAACACGGCGGTCGAATTCAGCCCCCCGCGTTCGTGGGACAGCTGCGCCCTCAACGAGGCCAGCTCCGCCACCGCCGGCGCCGCCCCTCCGGAAAGCATGAGGAGCTTGCCAGGCCTCAGCGGCTGAATCATAAGGTCGAGCTTGGGGAAGCCCAGGGAGAAGGGCATGAGCGTAGAGGCCCGGCGGAAGCTGACCTTCGATTCGTTTCTCCTGCCGGGAGCGACCAGGTCGATGTCCGACCATTCGTCGGCCACCTGAGACTAGCCTGCACTCGGTCGCTCCCTCCAGCCTCCCTCCGCATCCGGGGCACCTCCCTTCGAGGGAGTCGACCATGTCGTTCACCGGCTGGAGGTCCCCCCTGACGCCCAGCACGCAGGAGCAACTCGAGCAGTAGTAGACGTACCTCTCCCTGCCGCTCCCGTCGCATTCGTAGAGGTAGTGAAGGCCTTCCATCTGATTCCAAGGATGAAAGCTTCTTGAGGCATTTAACGGCACGCGGCCTGATGGACTCCCCAGGGGTGCCTGCCACGCCGATGGAAACCGTTTAGAGCACGTGTCCATCATGGAGATACCGGGTGGGATCGGGGGAGTGTCTGAGGGAGGACCTCAAGGGGAACAAAGCGGCCACAGGGACGTGGAACCTATCCTTGCATTGGTTGCCGATCTGGACAAACTCTACAGGGGGAAGCTCAAGGCCAAGGACGAGGAGATCGCGCAGCTCAAGGGCATCATCGACCTGAGGGAGGCCGCCCTGAGGAAGAGGGAAGATGAAGTAGATCATCTTAAGGGTGAAGCCGCCGTGGCGAACCAAAAAGCCAAGCACATGGCGGAGGAGCTCACCGCTCAATTCCCTCAGCGGGTCGTCGAGCTCCTACAGGGCGCCTACACCCTGAAGTGCACCAAGTGCGGTTCCGAAATGAAGACGAACGTCACCGAAGAGCAGGCGAGGCAACTCCTCACAGGTCAGCCGGTCCAGTTGCTCTGCTCCAACTCGGGCATGCATGGACGAATTCTCCTGGGGGACGGAGCGACATTCCATACCACTGACGTTTGGTCCCATGCTGAAACTGAGGCTCGCCCTCCTGGGACTCCTGTAGACACTCACCGAACGTCACACCATATCATGAGTGCCGATTGGATTTCGCGAGCTGCCTCTGGCATCTCAATGAGTCGTGGACCGAAGGAGGTCCGGAAGGTCCGCGATGCTGTCGATGGTCACGTCCGGGGCTAGGCCCTTCGGTGGATTCCTCAGGTCTTCTCGGGCGCTCCCCGTCATGACCAGCACCGATCTGAGGCCAGCAGCCCGGGCTGCCTTGACGTCGGTCTGCAGCCTGTCCCCCACCATGATTACCCTATCCTTTTGGACGCCAAGGCGTTTCAGAGCGGCCTCAACGATGATCCTGGACGGCTTTCCGATGACTTCGGGCACCGCCGAAGTCGCAGTGGTAAGGGCGGCAGCTAACGCCCCGGATCCCGGTTCATATCCGTCCTTCACTGGAAGGGTGGGATCGAGGTTGGTGGCGATGTACCTGGCTCCACTTTGGATGGCGTAGCAGGCTGCCCTCAGCCTATCGTAGCTGAACTCCAAATCCAGACACGAGACGACGAATTCGGCTTCCCTGGCTCCTCTATCGTCCAATATGACACATCCAACCCTAGAAAGCTCACCTTTCAGGGCTTCGCCTCCCAGCACGTAGACCCTGCGCCCAGGCCCGTATCGTCCGGAGAGGTAGTCGGCCGTGGCCATGCCTGAGGTGAAGATGTCACCCTCCTCGACGAGCATGCCCATCTTGTGGAGCTTCGATACATATTCGCGGGACGTCTTGGTCGCGTTATTGGTGACGAAGACGACCTTCAGACCTCTCTCCCTCATGGAGGCGATGGCAGAGGCGGCGTTCGGCACCATCGTATCTCCTTCATAGATGCAGCCGTCCAGGTCCACCAGGGCGCCGGCCACGTCTGCCAGCACTTTGTTCCCCATGGGCCGGATTTCCAACGAATTCGATGATAAGGGTTTGCAGGACTGTGGAGCATGATCCTCCGCTCATGGCCAACGGGTCCGAAGATAAGCCGACTAGCTATGTTCTAGCCGATGACAGAGGAGTGGCTTGCATCTGTGTCGAGGCCATGGACAGACGAATGGGTCGCGTAGAAACCCTTTAAAATGGCATGGCAATTAGCGGTTGTGGGTCGTCGTCGCACCGCTCGCGGTTTCTGATTCTGCTGTTCTCCATTGAGGTATTCTGTGGCCGACCTGGAGGAGGGATCATGCTATGAGCTCCGCGCCGAATGGCGGAGTCGCTGGCTTCACGTCCAAGAGCCTGAGCTTCGTCGAACGGTATATCGAGCTTCTCGGCCTAGTTGGCTTCTCCAGAGAAGACTATGCCAAGGACATAACACTGAAACTCTTCCAGCATGGGATGGTGAAGACCTGGTTCAGACATCGGCCTGAAGGCTGGGAGATGCGTTCGGGCGTTTGGTCCCCGTACTACATCGACCTGAGGCCGCTGACCAGCTTCCAAGAATCCTGGAAGATACTGCCCGAAGTTGGCTTGGCGCTAGGAAAGACCATCGAGAGTCAGATACCTCGCGTGAACAAGGGGCTGGGTGTCGCCGAAGCTGCAATCGTGCTCTCGACTGCTGTCACGGGCTATTCTAGGCTTCCGACGTGCTATACGAGGAAGATGGAGGAAGTCAGGACAGTGGAGGATTTCGATTCGATACTGTCGAAGTATGGACAGCATAGCCTTGTAGAGGGCGAAATCAACGACGGCGACAAGTTTGCGATAATAGACGACACGGTGACGATGTTCGATACCAAACTGGTCACGAAGAGGCAGCTGTACTACGAACTGAAGAGGAGGGAGAGGCTCACCGGCAAGAAGATCGAAGGGATTGAATGCGACGATGTCTTGGTCCTCATCGACAGGGAACAGGGAGCCGAGGACGTGGCCCTTCGGAACGGCATGAAACTCTTCTCGGTGATCAAGTTCGCATCTGAAGCTCTAGGCTGGCTAAAGGAATACATGCACCCTCTTGAGTACGAAGTCATGAAGGATTACTGCAAGGACTGGAGGTCCTATCAAGACAAGGAGAAGCAGCTGGGCCTTCTCAAGTCGGCGATGAAGGACTCCCCCTATGTACGGGCCCTTAGAAACCAGGGCGGCTCAGGCAGGGTTACATATTGATCTATGAGGAAGTGCTCCGGCCCTTCCTCTTCCGCCTTTCGCCCGACGGCGCTCACGAGATCTCCATGAAGGTATTCGAAAAGGGGCGCCTATGGAGGCTTGTTTCGCCGGCCTTCAGCTATGACGACGAAAGGCTCAGATCGTGTCTGCTCGGCCTTGACTTGAACTCGCCGGTGGGGCTGGCGGCGGGCTACGACAAGGACGCTACCATAATGACGGCCATGGAGAGCCTCGATTTCGGTTTCGTGACCCTGGGTTCCGTAATGGGGAAGGCCTACCCGGGGAACAGGTGGCCCAGGCTGGTCAGAAAAGAGGAGGATCTGGGCCTCGTCAACGCCATGGGGCTGAACTCGCTGGGAGTCGACGCCGTAGTCGAGACCGTCAAGAAAGCTAGGCCCTGCATTCCCAGGATCGGAAGCGTGGCCGGTTATTCGATTGACGAATGCATCCGGGTGATTAGATTACTGCAGCCTTACGTAGACGCCATAGAAGTCAATACGAGCAGCCCGACCTTCAAGGGGAGTTGGAGCCAAGACCTGGGAAGGGTGCAGGAGCTCCTGGAAAGGGTGAAAGGGGTGACCCTCAGGCCGACGCTGGTCAAGATCCCCCCATATGCCGACGAGAGGAGCAGGAACGGAGCGTTCAACATCGCCGTCGTGAGCCAGAAGATGGGGTTCGGCATAACGGCGGCTAACTCCAGGCCGGTCAACGAGCCAAGCCTGTCAAAGGGGTACGGCGGCCTGAGCGGAAGACCCATCATTCAGACCACAAAAAGGGTCGTGAGAGACATCTCTATGGAGTTCGGAGGTAAGACTACCCTAGTCGCATGCGGTGGGATCTTCACAGGAAGGGACGTCTTCGAGCTGATTGGGCTGGGCGCGGACGCCTGCGAGGTGCTCACTTCGCTTGCGTATAGGGGGCCCTCGACCCCTAAGAGGATAAAGATGGAGCTGGTGGCTGAGTTGAAACGCGAAGGGTTCCGGACGATCAAAGACCTGAAAGGTGCTCTTCTCTCTCGCTAGAAGGCCCTAAGAGGCCCCTGGCCATTTCCTTGGTCGCGGCCCGGATATCCTTAGCGCCGTAGATGGCTCTGCCGACGATTGCGTGCCAACGTTTACCAGCCGCCTTCGCTGCCTCAGATATCACGCCTCCCTGAGACGCGAAGCCTGGCGAGTAGAGAGTCAGGCGGTCCTTCACCTCGGGGGAAAGGATCTTCCTGTAGTGGACTACTGCAGCCGGCTTGTTGCCGGGGACGACGAAGTCCGTCACCCCCGCGCGGGCAGCGTTAAGGTAGATTTCGTCGATTGCCTTGTCCAATAGATACCCTCCGTCGCTGCGCCTGTACTGCGAATGTGTCATTTCGCCACCGATGATTGTTTCCAGCCCTACGTCTTTGCAGGATTTTGTCCACGCCTTCTGGGTGGCAGGACCGGACATGGGGAAGCCAATTAGGGCATCGATCCCGGCGTCCTTAAGGGAACTAGCGAAAAGCTCACCGAGGTCAGGTATGTCCGTCATTCCCTTTTGGTGGTCGTAAATCACAGGGAGATCCGTGTACTCTCTGATGGCCCTGACCGTTTCAGGAAGGCCGACGGAGATTGCGAGGATGGCCCCGACCTTGTATGCCCCAACTTTGTCAATGTCATGAGTGAGCTCCACCATCCTCCGCAGCTCCTGCAAGCTCCTTACATCGCAAGCCGGGATCACGCTCCTGTCGTACTTGATGAGGGCCAAATCGACTCCGGGGTCTCGTAAGAGCTCGGCGATAAAAGCTTGCCGTCCGCCCAAGGGAGGAGCGGCATGGGTGGCCGTCGCCCCCCCGAGGAGGTTCGGCGGGATAGGAGCTCGTCTGGGTGAGCGCACCTGCAAGGCTGGGAGCGGCACCATAGTTTTCATTGCTCGATTTGTTGCCCGAAACGGAGAAGGCACAGATAGGCGAAGAGGCAGCGGCAGTCTACGAGATCTCCAAGGCTGTCTTTCAGAGCGTAGGCGAACCATCCTCTAGTTAAGACACATAAGGGTCTCCGCCGGCCCTTCATGTGCCTTGAGTGGGCTGGAGCATCTTTTCGGGCCACGGTCCATAGCCATAGTTGGGGTTTCAACCGACCCGACGAAGGTCGCCTCTATCATCTTCCGGACGCTGAAGGCCAACTCCCTGAAGGGAACCCTGAAGGCCGATGTCTACGCAGTCAACCCTCGCTATAGGTCGGTGGGAGAGGATGACTGCTATCCGGACCTCAGGTCCCTCCCTAGTGCTCCGGAACTGCTCGTGGTGGCGATTCCCGTAACTTCCACCCTGGACCTGATCAAAGAGGCGGCTGCCGTCGGGGTCAAGGCCATCGTGATAATCAGTGGGGGCTTCGCAGAGGCCGGGAGGAGAAGTCTGGAGGAAGAGATAGCAGCACTCGCAGCAAGGAACGGCATAAGGATTCTAGGCCCGAACACCATCGGCCTCTTGGACATGTGCTCGGGGCTGAACACGCTTTTCCTGCCGGAGACGAAGAAGCTGCCTTCCGGACAGGAGGTCGTCTCCCTTCTCCCACCCCTCAAAGGAGGAGTTGTGATCATTTCGCAGAGCGGTCATTTGGGAGAGATAGTCGGTGAAGAACTTCGGGCTAACAGGGTTGGAGTGAGGGCTCTTGTCGGCGTGGGCAACCAACTGGATATTTCAATAGAGGACGTCATTTCATTCTTCGCGGATGACCCTCAAACCAAGGTAATCGCCGTATACATGGAAGGGCTGAAGGATGGCCGGCGATTCCTGGAGATGACCTCAAAGGCCGCGCGCAAGAAACCAGTGGTCGTCTTCAAGATGGGCAAGACCGAGGCGGGAGCCAAGGCTGCCCTGACCCACACGGCCTCCATGGTGGGCGATTACCAGACCTACAAGGCGGCACTGAAACAGGCCGGAGCCTTGGAGGCGGAATCTCTCGAGTCGCTTGTGGATTGCTGCATAGCCTTCTCACTGGCACCCGAGGCGGCCGGAAGACGAGTACTGATAGTGACCAACGCAGGCGGGACAGGAGCCATCGCCGCTGATGAGAGCGAAAGGTTGGGGCTTGCGGTGGCCCCTTTGAGTAGGAGCACCCTTAGAGACCTCAAAACGCGGTTCAAGGACGCAAGCTTCATGAAGATAGTGACCCTGAACAACCCTCTGGACCTGACGGCCACTGCCACCACCTCCGAGTTCATGGAGGTTTCACAGATGTTGGTCAACTCGGCCGACTACGACATGATGGTGATATTCCCTACCCATCAGCCTCCGACCATAGACTACAGTATCGTTGAGAGGACGGTCCGCGTAGCCAAGTCGACCCGCAAGCCTGTGGTGGTGTGCACGATGGGCACGTCTGAATTGGCGAACATGCTACATGGCGAGTTCCTGGGCAGCGGTGTCCCGAGCTTCAGAAGCCCAGAAAGGGCCGTGAGGGCCCTGGCAGCTCTCGCCGAATATCATGACCTAAGACACCGGATAGAGAGGCGAGCATCTCCATCGACCACAGACAAGGTGGCGGGGCTAGGGGGGCGCCCAGGTCTTCTCCTTGAACCCGACGCTGGTCGACTTCTTTCCGCCTACGGCATCCAGGTGGCAAATTCGGCGATTGTGCAATCGGAAAAGGAGGTCTTGGGGCTGAAGGATGGGCCTTCGTTTCCGGTGGCCTGCAAGCTGCTCTCGAAGGGGCTTATTCACAAGACGGAGAAGGGAGGGGTGATTCTGAGCGTGGAAGACAAAGGTCAGCTTGGGCTTGCCTTTCGCACACTGAAGAAGGTCGCTCGGAGCTCGGGGTTGACGTTCGATGGAGTCCTAGTTCAACAGATGGTGACCGGCGGGGTCGAACTGATCCTTGGAGGCATTCTCGACAAGACCTTCGGACCCACTGTGATGTTCGGTGTCGGAGGTGTCTACACGGAGGTCTTCAAGGACTACGCCATGGCGGTGGCCCCAGTTAGCAAGGACGAAGCGCTTCGCATGATTTCGGGATTGAAGATGAGCCCCCTACTCAGTGGCTATAGGGGCGGGACACGCTTGGACCTCGAGGTATTGGCGGAGACGGTCAGCCGCTTTTCCAGGATTCAAGCTGAGAACCCGTCGGTGCAGGAGCTTGAAATCAACCCCCTCATTGCCACAGAAGGAGGAGTCTTCGCGGTCGATGCTCGAATCGTCCTTAGGTAGATTTCCACACTTTCGCTGCGAGGAAACCGCAGGAAAATGGCTTATGCGAGAACGGCTAGCGCCTTACCCATCTCAAGACCCTTTTGGAAGACCGTCACAGCAGCGGCGGACCTCTTCCCCAATACTTCGTTGATGGCTGCCTCCACCGCCTCGACTGGCAGGAGGCCGCTCAGGCTGCAGTACGCGCCCAGCATGTAGACGTTCGCCGACTTGCTCGAGCCGAGCTTGGAGGCTGCTTCAAAAGCATCGACCACGTAGAAGCGAGACGTCCTCCTCTTGAGGACGCCGAAGAGTTCCTCGATACTTGGGTACTTCTCTTTCTTGGTAAGGGTCGTGATCGATTGCTTCATTACTGGATCCACGAGCACGAGGGCATCCTTCCTCAGATATGGGGAAGCCCGCACGGCCTCCGCGACCTCGAACGCGAGCATGGAGTCGGGCCTCACCCAATGCGAAAAGCGGACTCCGAACCTCTTGGCCTATCCTGACGAAGCTCTGCACGCTTCCGCCCCTTTGCGCCATCCCGAGCGTCTCGCCGGTTCTGACCGAAAAGCCGGCTTGAACCGCCGCGTTGGCAATGATCTTTGACAGCGTGAGGCCGCCCTGTCCACCCACGCTGGCTATCAAGATGTTCTGGACGTTCATTTGGGCTCGACCTCCACTATGGCCTTGTATGGACAGACCCCGGCACACAGGCTGCACCCGATGCAATCCTCTTCAAGTATAGCGACTTTGTCTCCCTCCATCGTCAGGGCCGGGCAGCCGAGAAGGCTGATGCAGACGTCGCAGCCCGTGCAGAGGTCTGGGACGACCTCGTAGAGACCCACCTCGCCGTTCCTCTTGGAGATGATGGCACAGGCCCTCTCCACGACTATGACCTTGACGCCAGCCATCAGGATGGACTCCTTGATGGCCTCGATCAGCTTCGGGGGCTCGTAGGCATCGACCTCGGTCACATGCTCCACTCCCACAGCCTTCACGACCTTCAGAATCGATACGGGCCGGATCGCTCGCCCGCTCTCGCTTTCCTTGTTGGCAGGAGTGGTCTGATGGCCTGTCATGGCGACGGTGGAGTTGTCTAGGTATCATGACGAGCACGTCCAAGTTCTTGTTCACCGCTTCGACTAGAGGCGGGATGCCTGAATGGAAGAACGTGGAGTCCCCGATGACGGCCACGACCGGCTTGGCGAATCCGGCGGCCTTCAGCCCGGCGGCCATGGAGATGCTAGCCCCCATGCTGTGCTCGGTCCATATCGCTTCGAACGGCGGATTGAGGGCCAGCGCATAACAGCCAATGTCTCCGAACACCGGGACTTCATCCTTCTTGAGGCCGGCCTTTGCAATCCCCCTCAGGAGACTGAAGTAGCTCCCGATGTGAGGACAGCCTGGGCACATCGGAGGGGGGCGACTTGGGAGCGAAACGGCGGGCTCCGGGTTGGTCGCCGCTTCCGAAGGCAGCCTGAGGCACTTGAGTATGGCGTTCTTGACGATGCCGGTGTTCAGTTCTCCCACCTGGGGAAGGATTTCCTCAGCCTTTCCGACAATTAAGACGTTGGACCTGGCGTCCTGGGCCAAGGCCTTCAGTTTGGTCTCAAGGTAGGGGTCAGTCTCCTCGACGACCAGCACCTCGTCGTAACCAGCAAGAAATTCCCGAATCAGCTTCTCCTCGAGCGGGTAGAGCAAACCCAGCTTGAGGACTCCACACTTCAGGCCCAGATCGTCGAGGGCGTCCAGGACGTAGTTGACAGGGGCCCCGGCGGTCACTATTCCAAGCCTTCGGTCCTCCGAGCTCCTTTCAATCCTGTTTAAGCCTAGGGAAGAGGGCTAGCTTGGCTGTTTCGGCCAGCTTGCCGATAAGCCATGAGTGTCGTGACCTATTCCAGGCCATCGAGGCCCGCACGTACCTGGGTGCGTCTCTGACGAATTGGACGGAAGTGGGTGCTGGAAGTCGTGCCGAGGGCGAAACCTCACCTACAGCGTGGTTAACCCGGGTGGTGGTGCGAAGGAAGACGGGTAGCTTAGTGGCCTCGGACAGCTGCACGGCCTTGGCCACGAACTCCTTCGCTTCTTCGGGGGAGGATGGCTCGATCATGGGTAGCTTGGCCAGCTCGGCGAACCACCGGCTGTCCTGCTCCGTCTGAGTCGTGATTGGGCCCGGGTCATCGGCGACGAGGATCACCATTCCCCCGTTGACCCCACAGTAGGCCGCAGAGAGGAGGGGATCGGCGGCCACGTTTATCCCGGGTCCCTTCATGGTCACCATTGACCTTAGGCCTCCCGTCGCCGCCCCCAGGGTCATCTCTAATGCGACTTTTTCGTTGACCGCCCACTCCACATATCGCAACGGCGTGCCCTCCTCTTTCAAATAGGGAAAGAGAGCTTCGATCACTTCGCTTGATGGTGTTCCCGGATACCCAGAAACGAAACCGATTCCGGATTCCACAGCGCCAAGGGCGATGGCTTCGTTCCCCATCAGAGGTACCTTCTTCCCTGGTTCGAACAGCATGAAAATACGACCAGCGACCTGAGCGCCTGCATTCATAATAAGGATTTCATAGGGCTCGGTCTCTGCCGACCGGCAGCTCGGGCCTTGAAATAGAAGCCTCGGTTCAGAGGGAGGAGCCTGGCCGCCAGTATGGGGTACACGGCCACGGCTACGGCGAATATAACGCTTTCAGGACCCCGCCATCCGATCACGGCCGCGCAGACCAACTCGACGGAAGGCCGGCGGGGACGAAAGAGCTCGGGCGTCGAGCGTTGACAACCCATCTGAAAACCTTAAGACTCTGGTGGAGACAGAAAGGCAGTAGAGAGTCCATGAGCTCAAGTGACTTGGATGTCGCGTCCATGGACAACGAAGTGCTGCGCCGGTTCATCATGTTGGGCCTGACTCCGCTGCAGTCGCAAACGTATGTCGTGCTTTCACGCCTGGATTCGGGGAGCCTAGACCTCCTTGAGGAGAAGCTGGGAGCCGGCCAAGACGTCCTTCAGAAGGCGCTGGTCGAGATGGAGAAGAAGGGCATCGTGAGGAAGAAGGTCAGGGGCGATGTTGAAACGTATACGGCAGTGGATCCAGAGATAATGGTCCAGAAACTCGTGAAGAACCTCGAGCACAAGGTGGACGAGGCCCGGGACTCCAGCCGGTTGCTGTTGATATGGCTCTCAGGCCTGAAGCCGTACCAGGGAGACGTTCTCTATGACACCCAGGTCTTCAAGCTCCTTTCAGGCCCTCAGATCTTCGCCAAGATGCTTTCGCTTACCAATGAGGCCACCAAGGAAATCTTGAGGATCGGCTCCCCCGCGGGACTTCAGGTCAACCTCAAGCTTGGGCTCTTTGACGCCGAGAGGAGTTGCGTGAAGAGGGGAGTGGGAGTCCGTGCTATCATATTCGAGGACGAAATGCTAGAGGAGGTAGTCGGGGAATACCGTAAGATAGCCGAGGTAAAGCTCATCGAACCGAGCGCTGAGGCCCTCAGGCTCACCATAATCGATGCCACCGCCATCCTCTTCACCTCTCTTCCAACCACTAGCCCTCGGAAGCACACGGCCCTATGGACCAAGAATAGGTTCATGGCAGAGGGCCTGAAGCACTCCTTCGAGGACTGCTGGAGGAGCCTGTAGGTGCAGTTACCCATGAACCGAAGGGGAATCACTAATTAGCTAGGGAGAGCAAGGTTACACGGGCTGCCTTGTATTCCGAGAAATCCGATCTGGGCCGCACCCAGCCCACGGCGAAGAACTTCGATGAAATCCTAGAGCTTCTAGACATCCGGCTCCTCCATACCCCCGCCAACGCCCTCCGCGAAGAGTTGGGAGAGATAGAGCCACTCAAAGCCTCCATCCGACAACACGGTCTCCTCCAGCCGCTCGTGGTTAGACCCCTCGGGGACGGCTTCGAGATTGTTGCGGGATGCCGCCGTTTCACAGCCCTGAAATCTCTCGGGTGGAAGAAGATCCCCTGCATTGTGGCAGACCTGGGAGACGAAGAAGCCTTCGTCGCGAGCCTAACGGAGAACCTCCAGAGGGAGACCCTAGACCCCGTCGAAGAGGCCATGGCATACAAGAAATACATAGACGATTTTGGATGGGGTGGCGAGACCGCCCTAGCCACTCGGATTGCGAAGAGCCAGGAGCATATCTCTCAACGCCTCGGCCTCCTGAAGCTTCCGCCCGACGTGATTGACCTGATAAGGCAAAACAGGCTGAATTCCAGCGTCGCTAGGGAGCTGGCGTCCATCGACGACCCCAAGGTCCAGTCCGTGCTGGGGAGGGACGCTGTCCAGAGGAAGCTTACGGTGGCAGAAGTGAAGGCCCTAGTATCTGAGACCTCTGAGAAGGCCGAAATGGGCCGCCAGGACGGAGAGAGGTCAGCTGTGGACGAATTCATCGAGAGGAGTAAGACGGAGTTGAGCGTTTCGAAGAAGACCATCCTCGCTTTGAAGGTCGCCCTCATCAAGGTGGACTCCGCCATCGAAGACGCCCAGACGGAGGATGAGCATGACACCCTGAGCACATTGCTCCTGGGGGAGCGTCAGGAGCTGCGCAAGATCCTGGACGACGTCATCAATTGGAAGGTAGCCAAGACTAAAGAGCTGGATAGGGTCCAGAGCGTCTATGGCTAGGGGGGAAGCCCCTTGCTCTTGGACAACGCCGCCTTCTCGATCTCCAGATAGGCCCCGCATCGGCAGAGGTTCCCTTCGATGGCCCTCTGTATGTCGTCTTCGGAAGGCTTGGGGTTCTCGGCGAAGAGGGCGTACAGGCTGATCAGGATCCCCGGGATGCAAAAGGCGCATTGGAACGCATTTGCTTCAGCAAATTTGGCTTGCAATGCCTGCATCAGGGGGTCGTCCCGAAGTCCCTCCAGCGTGACGACCTCCTTCCCCTTCATCCTAGACGAAAGCACCAAACATGAGTTCACCGGCGCTCCATCCATAATGACCGTGCAGGCGCCACATTCTCCTGTCTCGCAGCCCCTCTTGACGCTGACAACGCCTAGCTGGTGTTTCAGCAAATCCAAGAGCGTGCTCCCTGGGTAGACCTCCACCCTGACCGACTCTCCGTTGAGCTTGAATTCGACATCGCTCAAAGCGGGACGCCTCCTTCAAGGGCTGCCGTCTTCAACGCCTTGGCGGTCAAATATACGGCCATGTCCTGTCTATACGCCGCGCTGGCACGGATGTCGCTGATTGGCCGGATATCTCTCAGCACCCTTTTCGAAGCCTGTTCAAAGGTCATTTCAGTGGCGGGCTTGCCCTTCAGGAAAGTCTCGACTTTGCCTGCTCGAATGGGTGTTGGTGCGACGCTGCCAAGGGCGACCCGGGATTCCGTTATTCTGCCGTCTTCAACCTTCAGTCGGGCCGCGACGCTTACAATGGCGAGGGCACTTGCGCGACGTTTCCCCAGCTTGAGGAACACGCTCTTTCCCAAAGGCTTGGGCACCTCGACCCTCCTCACCAACTCGCCACTTGCGAGTGTCGTCCTGCCCGGACCTTCAAAGAATTGGTCTATCGGAATGCTCCTCTCACCCTTTGTCGATTGTGCGACCACGACCGCGTCATAAGCCATTAGCGGGGGAACCATGTCAGCGGCAGGCGATGCGTTGCAAAGGTTTCCTCCGAGCGTAGCCAGATTGCGGACCTGCCAAGCAGCGAAGAGATTGCTGGACTCCCATAGCGCGGGGAGTTCGCGAGCGACCACAGGGGAACGTCGGATTTCTTCTATGGTGGTGAGGGCGCCTATCTCGAATTGTCCCTTCTTGTCCCGTATTCCGGCAAGTCCGCGTATGCCGGAGACGTCGACTAAGCAATCTGCCTTAGTCTTGCCGTTGCGCATCCGTACCATCACATCCGTTCCCCCGGCGAGGAAGAGTGACTTCGGGGCCCTGCCTCTCATGAGGCTCACCGCGTCAGCAGCACTGTGGGTGCTGATGTACCGAACGCGAGGAATCATCGCGCCCTGGCCCCCATCAACATGGAGTGCATGCGCTCTGGCGTCATGGGCAGCACTTTCGGTCTCCGCCCGGTGGCGTTTCGAACCGCGTTGGCGATGCCTGCAGCCATTGGGATTAGGGCCATTTCTCCGACCCCTTTTGCGCCGAAGGGACCGTTCTCAAAGAGGTCTTCCACGTAAACAAGTTTCTCGACCCTCGGCATGTCCCTCACCGTCGGGATTAGATAGTCCGTGAGGTTCTGGTTCAAGATCCTTCCATCCTTGTGGACAATCTCCTCCATCAAGGCGTAGCCTACGCCCTGGGCGGCCGCTCCATGAACTTGGGCCTCGGCCAGCGCCGGATTGATGATCTTGCCAGCAGCTATCCCGGGCCACACCTTCTTGACGTATACGACGCCGGTGTGGATGTCCACTTCGACCTCTACGACGACGGTCATGAAGCTGAACGCCGGATAGGCGAAACCGCTTCCCTTCTCTTCGTCGAACTTCCCCTTGGGGACGAAGAAGAACCCTGTGGACGCCGTCTCCACGCCCGTGCTATAGCATTCGTTGACGATGTCGGTCCATTCTATCCTCTTCTTGGAGAACCGGCGATCGAAGGCAAACCCCTCCTCTATTGACACCTGCGGAACGTCGCTCCCGAGCATCTTGGCGGCTACTCTTTCTAGGCGCTTTCTGATGCGGCTTGCTGCCACCAACATGCCGGTTGACCCCACGCTGGACCCGCGGGAAGCATGCGTCGCTCCTGTGTCAGGGGCATCGGAAGTGCCCATGTGCACCGTTACCATGTCCACCCTCGCACCGAGCGCCTCGGCCACCATCTGAGTGATCGCCGTGCTCGTCCCCTGGCCCATCTCCACGATGCCAGTGTACGCGTCGACGCTCCCGTCCTTGCGTATTACGATATAGCCACTGGACCAGTCAGGCACGCCCCTGCTGGTGCTGATACCGTGCCAAATGCAGGCGACGCCTATGCCGGTGGCCCTGCCGTCGACGACTTTGCCGCTGGCCTTCCGGCGTTCGCACCATGAGCTCGCCGCTGCTACGCGCTCCAGAACCGGAACGATGCCGACCGAAGAGTTCAGAGCCTGGCCCGTGAGTGTCGTAGTTCCCTCCCTCAACAGGTTCTTAAGCCTGATTTCGACGGGATCGAGGCCAAGCTTGATGGCAACTTCGTCGAGGTTAGACTCGGCTGCGAAGAGCACCGGAGGATTCCCGAACCCCCTGAACGATCCCTGGTACACCTTGTTTGTGTAGACAAGCTTCCCATCAACTTGGGCGTTGGGCACGAGATACGGGCCCGACGCGTGCATCGTCGCGCGCCAAAGCGTAAAGGGGCCACGATTGGCGTAAGCGCCTGCATCGAAAACAATCTCCGCCTCAATGGCCCTGAGCATCCCGTCTCCAGAAGCGCCCGTCTTGTATCTGACGATGGCGCTCTCCCGCTTGCAATGGGAGGTAATGCTATCTTCACGGCTGTACGTCAGCATCACGGGTCGCTGAAGTTTGGAGGCTGCCACCGCCGCCTGGGCCGCGACGATGGGTCCCATGTCGTCCTTCCCTCCGAACCCTCCCCCTATGGCAGACTGAATCACCCTGACCTGACGCTGTTGGCATCCCAGAACCCTGGCCACTATCTTCTGAGCCAGATGAGGATACTGGCTACACGAAATCAGGGTCATCCCTTCGGACGTGGGAGTGGCGATGGCTCCCTCGGTCTCGATGTAGGCATGGTCCTGGCAGCCGGTCCTGTAGGTGTTCTCGATTATCACTTCGGCCTCGTCGAAGCCTTTCTCCGGGTCGCCCTTCCTGACCTTCGTCGTCAGGGCCACGTTGGAACTCCTCTCCTCGTGTACCAGCACTCTGGAGTCGATGGCCTTGAGGGGGTCGTAAACGGCGGCTTTGCGTTTCGACATCACCCTGACCTTGGCCGAAGCCTCTTCGGCGGCTTCGGGGCTACTGGCCACGACCAGCCCTACGGGCTCGCCGTCGAACCTCAACACTCTCTCTGCGAAGGCTGGCTGGTCAAGGAGGTAGTACCCGACCTCATTCTTTCCAGGTATGTCCCTGGCCGTCACTCCATCGACGAAGCCGGCGACTGAAGCGGCTTCCCGGAAGTCCACTCCCTTCAATACGGCAGAGCTCACCGGGCTCTTGACGATGCGGGCGAAAAGCATGTCCTTGGCAAAGTAATCCTCGATAAACTTCGACTTCCCCAGGACCCTTTCGAGGGAATCGACCCGAGAGATAGACTCCCCCACCACCAGGAAGTCCTTTCGATGGAGCCACTGGTTCAGAAGGTCTTGTGCGTCCTCTTCGACGGTCTCGAACACGCTTTCGCTCATTCGGAACCGAAGCTATTCAGCTGCCGTAGGTTATATAAAGGAATTCGAGTAGGGCGCGAACAGACTCTGATTATTACGCGTGTAATAGGGCACCGTCAGCCGTTAAGGACTTGTTTGAGAAGTGCTGCTCTGACGTACATTCCGTTTCTTGCCTGCTCGAAGTATTTGGCCTGAGGGATTTCGTCCACGTCCTTGTTGAGCTCGTCCACCCTGGGAAGTGGGTGCATTATGAATGGAACCTTCGAGTGTTTGGCGAGGAAGGCTCTGTTGAGGAGATAGGAACCCTTGAGCCGTTCGTATTCCCGGGGGTCGCTGAACCTTTCTTTTTGGAGCCGCGTGACGTATAGGAAGTCTAGGCTTTCGATGACCTGGTCGCAGTCATCGGCCATGCTCAACTTGGCATGCGCCAAGGAGGAAGTGACCTCCGCCCGTATCTGGAGCTCCTTGGGGGCGATGAAGACGATCTCTACCCCAGAGTACTTGTCGAGGACGTAGGAGAGGCTAGCAGTAGTCCGGCTATGTGCAAGGTCCCCCATCATGCCGATCTTTACCCCGGCGATGGAGCCTCTCACCTTCCGGATCGTATAGAGGTCAAGCAGCGCCTGGGTCGGGTGTTCGTTGGACCCGTCTCCAGCGTTAATCACGGGAGCCTTGCAGACGTCCGCCGCGAGCCTGGCAGACCCGGTCTCCTTGTTCCTGACCACGATTACGTTGGGGCCATAGCCGTCTACCATCCTCATCGAGTCTTCGAAGGTTTCGCCCTTTGCGACGGAAGCGGCCTCCGCCAACCCGAAGTCGATCACCTGCCCGCCCATCCTCGTCATGGCGAACTGAAAACTCAGACGGGTCCTGGTGGATGGCTCGAGGAAGACCGTCGCCAGAAGGGAGCCCTTGCAAGTGCTAAGGATCCCCGCCCGGTTCATCTCGGTGGTAAGGGAATCTGTCTCGTCGAACAGTCTCTCCATTGACTGGCGGGTGAACTCCTTCGCCGAAACGATGTCCCTGTGGTAGAAGTCGCTTGACATCGCCATCCGTTTGCCTCATGCGGGGCTATTAAGCTATTCAAGGGACACGAAAAAACACTTTAACTGCGCGCGGTGCAAGCGTTTGCCAATGTATGGACCTGACCTGTTGGTGGTCGGCGGGAACGTCGTATCGCATGGCGAACTCACAAAGGCGGACGTCCTGATCAGGGACGGCCGCATCGCGAAGGTCGGAAGCGAAATTCCCGCTCAGGACTGTCCAAAGATCGACGCCTCGGGGAAGCTCGTCCTCCCCGGGGTAATCGACTCCCACGTGCACATGCGGGAGCCCGGCTTTCCTGACAAAGAGGACTTCGCCAGCGGAACGGCGGCGGCGGCGGCGGGCGGTGTCACAACGGTGCTCGAGATGCCAAACAGCCTTCCTCCGGTGGACACGATCCAGCGGCTAGAGGAGAAAGAACGGCTCATCGGGCCCAAGGCCGCTGTCGATTTCGGTCTCTTTGCGGTGCTACACGACGGAGACGCTACCGATGTGCTCCCCCTTGTGCGAGCTGGGGTGGTTGGCTTCAAGGCCTTCCTTGGACCGACTACCGGCGCAATACCCCCTCCATCGGACTCGACCATCTACGAATCGATGGTCGCACTCCGGGAGAGCGGAACGCCCATCGCCTTCCACGCTGAAGACGCCACCTTGGTGGAATATTTCACGAACTCGCTGAAGAAGCAAGGCAGATTGGACCCCATGGCCCACTTGGAGGCCAGACCTCCGGTGTGCGAAGCAGTATCGATCGACAGGATAGCATCGTTGGCCCGCAGGTCCGGAGGGAAGGCCCACATCGTTCACATGAGCACAGAAGCCGGGGTGGCCATCGTTAGCGACCAGAAGAAGAAGGGAACGAAGATCACATGTGAGACGTGTCCCCAGTACCTTTCAATGACTGAAGAAGACATGGCCAAGTATGGCTCCCTTGTAAAGATCAACCCGCCGTTGCGGAGCAGCCGCGACCAGCGTGCTCTATGGGAAGGGATTGGTTCTGGCGTCGTCGACACCCTGGGCTCGGACCACGCCCCACACCTTGCCAAGGAGAAGAGCAACCCCGACATTTGGGAGGTCCCTGGAGGCCATGTAGGGGTCGAAACACTTGTCCCAGTGATGCTGGACTTCGTAAACAAAGGAAACCTGACGATTCACAGGTTCGTGGAACTGACCAGCCTGAATCCGGCCATCGTCTACAACCTGTATCCTAGGAAGGGAGGGATGTCACAAGGTTCCGACGGCGACCTTACGATTGTCGATCTGAAGGAGGAGTACGTCATAAGGGCGGAGAACCTCCACAGCAAACAGAAGGTGACCCCCTTTGACGGCAGGTTGGTGAAGGGAAGGGTGAAGTGGTCTGTGGTAAGAGGAACTGTGGCCTTCGACGGAGAATCTGTCGTCCCGACAGGGAAGTGGATTCGACCGGTAGGGGTTGCGGTCAGCAACTGACACGCTTGAAGAAACCGTCCTAGGAAGGACTACCAGCTTTCGACGGAGGACGGCATTACCTCTCGACCCTCTTGGTTGAAGCAGCTTTGATTCCCTTGACGATGTTGGAATAGCCCGTGCAACGGCAGAGGTTCCCCGCTAGACGTTGCCGAATTTCGTCTTCGCTGGGACTGGGGTTGGTTTTCAGGAGAGACTCGGCTACCATGACCATGCCCGGCGTACAGAATCCGCACTGGACCCCTCCTTCGCGTATAAGGCTGTCCTGGACGCGGGTCAGCTCTCCGTCGGAGAGGCCCTCGATGGTGGTCACCTCCTTCCCGTCGACATCCACGGCGAGCGTCAGGCAGGACAGGATGGGTTCGCCGTCGATCATGACCGTGCAGGAACCGCATTCGCCAATCCCACATACGTACTTCGTACCCGTAAGGGCCAAATCGTCCCGGATCAGATTAAGGAGCAGCGTGTTCTCTTCGACATCCATCTTCCTCTTCCTGCCGTTGATGGTGAACTCCAGCTTCTTCATCAGCTTCCCCCCGCCCTCTTCCAGGCCAATCCAAGCGACCGCCGAACGAGGACCGCGGTGACCTCCCTCCTGTATTCGGCGGTGGACCTGACATCTGTGATGGGTTTCGCTTCGTCGGCAGCCACGACCGCCGCCTCCTCGAGCAAGCGGTTGGAAATCCTTCTGCCCACCAGCGCTTCCTCAGCTCTTCCAGCCCGCATCGGTGTGGGGGCCACCGCCCCGAGGGCTATCCTCGCTGCGGAAACCTTCTCACCTTTCAGCCGAAGGACGACGGCGACGTTGACCTTTGCGAGGTCCATGTCCGTGCGAGTGATCCTTGCGAAGGCCATTCCGGTTCGCGCCCGGGCGTGAGGGATTGTTATCTCCACCAGGAGCTCACCATCGATAACCGTCCTTCCAGGCCCTTGGAAGAACGTCCCGATTGGCACTTCCCTGGTCGTGTCAAGACTCCTCAAGGTCAGTGTGGAGTCGAGCGCCAGCAGAACCACGGACCCATCGGCCGCAGGGGAGCCGTTGCACAGGTTTCCACCGATGGTTGCCATGTTCCTGATCTGCACAGAGCCGATGAAGGAAACAGCCTCCGCAAGGACGGGGAACCTCTTCGCGATGGCGGGGGATCGTTCGACGTCGGCCATCCTTACCGTCGGCCCCATCCGCATGGAGGCCGTACCATCGCGGATGTATGAAAGCGACGTGATTCGTTTGATGTTGATTAACGCCGTGGGCTCAGCGGACCGCTGCTTCATCTTGACCAAGAGGTCAGTCCCTCCAGCGAAGACCCTGGCTCGGGTCCCGTAGTGCTTCAGAAGCCGGAGTGCCTCCTCGACGCTCTTGGGCTCATGATACTGAAAGGTCTGAGGGACGAGCCGCGTGTTGATCCTATTCAGGTCCAAGTTCAGGAGCCTCCGTGGGTCCGCTCGGTCTTCAGGGCCGCTAGGATGCGCTCGGGGGTCATGGGGAGCTCGTAGAGCCTGACCCCGATGGCGTTATAGATCGCGTTCGCGATGGCGCCTGCGACCGGGTTGTAGGCGCCTTCTCCCATTCCCTTGGCCCCAAAGGGGCCCGTGGGCTCGTAGGTCTTCGCAAAGAAGACCTTGAAGTCTTCATTGAGAGGGAGGTCAAGGGCCGTGGGGAGTTTGTAGTCGACGAGCATCCCCCTGTTGGCCATGTCGCCCGTTGCGGGGTCGTAAAGGACGTCCTCCAGGGTGGCCATGCTCCAGCCCATGGAGAAGCCTCCCTGTATCTGCCCTTCGGCCAAGTCGGGGTTGACCACCGTTCCTATGTCAGCCCCGGAGACGACCCGGATTGGGCGGATGACCCCCGTTTCAGTATCTACCTCCACCTCGACGAAGCAGGAAATGAAATGGGGCGGCCCGGCGGTGGGCCTGTAGCTATCGATTGCCGCCACTGTGCCCATGTTCTTCTCCCTTGCAAAGGAAGCGACCTCTCCGACCGTGGCCCTCTTCTGTGGGTGGGTCTCAGAGTAGACCACCCCCTGCTTGAGCTTGAAGTCCGGGACAATCCTCAGGGCTTTAGGATCCTCTCCGAGCAGCTTCGAAGCAAAGGAGAGGAGCTTCTCCTTGGCCTGCTTGGAGACCTTCTGGACGGCGCCGCCTCCGGCGTAAACGCCTCGCGAGGCATGGGCTGATACATCATAGACCGTGGTTTGAGTATCGCCCTCCACCACCGCCACGTTCTCCAACGGGACTCCCAGTTCCTCCGCCGCTATCTTGGCGAGGGCCTGATAGGTCCCTCCGCCGTGGTCCATTATAGCCGTAGCCACGTCCACCGTCCCGTCTTCGTTTATCTTGACCATGGCACCGGTGTAATCTATTACCGCTCCAGAAGTCGGAGAGCCGGCGCTGGATGTGTGGAAGGACCTGGCCATCCCCATGCCCTTGCGGAGAACGCCTCTCTTGGCCTCTGGCGGAAGCCTCTTTGCCCACCCAATCAAGTCTGCTCCCTTAACCAGCGTTTCCTCCACTCCGCAACTCCTGATGACGCTCTTGACAGTGATGCCTTGGCCATAGAAGACGTCTCCGAGGCCGATGTAGTTCTTCAGCTTGAGCTTCACAGGGTCCATCCCCAGGAGTCCAGCCATTTCGTCGACGAATGTCTCCACCATCCAGGAGGTCTGGGGGTTTCCATAACCTCTCATGGCACAGGAAGGGACTTTGTTGGTGTACACGGCTTCTCCGGCGTACCTGAAGGCGGACCACTTGTAGAAGGAGGCCCACCAACCGAAGACGGTGCTCAGAAGGGGATAGGCCTGGACCTGGTGGGCTCCGATGTCCATGATCATGTCGAGGGAGCAGGCAGTGAAAGTGCCATCCTTCTTCGCACCCGCCTTGATCTTGAACCTCATTTCAAAGGAGGCGTGGTCGTGCATATCTTCCTCCCTAGGTATAGACGATCTTCACGGGTCGCCTCGCCTTGAGGGAGATGGCGACGCATATTGGGACGAGGATGTTCGTGTGTATGGAGGAACCGAAGCTTCCTCCAAGGACCGTCTTCTTCACGTTGATCAGGTTCATCGGAATCGCGAAGATTTCGTGAATTAGGATCCTGGTGTTATGAATGGTCTGGGTCGTGCACCATATCGTGACGCCTCCTCCGGGCTCCGGCCGGCAGACTACTGCCTTCGTCTCGAGCTGAGCGTGGTACCTCCTGTTCGTCTTGTACTGCCTTTCCAAGATGATGTCCGCGTTGGCGAAGCCCTTGGCGAGGTCTCCCTCTTCGACATGCATCTTGCAACCCACGTTCCTATCAACCTTGATCTCCTTGTCTGCGAGGAGTATGGAGGCATGGACTGTCTTCCTCCCCTTCAGGGATTCAAGAGAGTCGAAACATGGTTCCAAGACTCTATACTTCACCTTGATAGCCTCCACGGCAGCCTGGGCCGCCTGCTCCGACTCCGATGCCACCACCGCCACGGGTTCCCCAGCGTAGTTGGGCCTGTCGGTCAGGACCGTCCAGTCCTTGTAGGTGGTCTCCAGGGTGCTGACCAGACGTGGGTTGAACAACTTGTTCGGAACGTCGCGGAAGGTGGCGCAGATGGCCCCCAGCTTCTCCGCTTTTGAAACGTCGATATCCTCTACTACGGCCTTGGCGTACGGGCTTCGCAGTATCCTTCCATAGAGCATTCCAGGAAGGGTCACGTCGGCGGCGAAGACTCCGCTACCGGTGACCTTGGATACACCGTCACTCCTCGGGGTCCGAATCCCGACGGCGTGGAAGGATTCCATGGCTGAAGGGATAAAAGAAGCGCTTGACGATATATATGTTTGAGGACAACGAACCCGAAGCAAGTGAGTTTGTAGCGACAAGCCTCAGTTCCAAAACGCATTCCTCCTTGGTACCTGCACGAACCGCTTTGGACGACGCCCTAGATCGGGCAGAGCTGTTCAGGATGCTCCTAGGGTATTAGGACCCATCCGTTTAGACCTTGGTGTAGATGCCTTCCAAGCAGTGAAGCGTCAGCTTCCCGGTACGGGACACCTGGTCCCCAGATTACACTTCGGACACAGTGATTCTGGCGTTCTTTGAAGAACGCCTCGACGCTCATGGAGGAAGTAGAGTAGATTCAGGCATTTTCCTTCGGCTGGCCCGTGGAGCGCTGCTGTCCCCCCGTTGCGCGCTAGATGTTTCCGCTTGCTGCCTCGCGCCTGATTGAAAAAGGGACGGCCGGGGGTTCTAAGCTACTCCGTATTTACTTTCATCGTCTGCGCCAGGGACCACAGCCTGTTCATCTCCTTGACATCCTCCTCCTTGACCAAGGGGAACATGAGGCCGAGATGCCAGGGGAATACCAGGAAGAACCACCTGTTGAGGCAGGTCACATAGTTGGACCAGCTCCAAATCAGGTCCTTGAACTCCTCCTTGGTGTGGACCGTATCGAACGCTTCCACGACGTCGTTGCAGAACTGTGACAGCTTCGGAAGGTTGAGCCAAGGTGCAGGGCAACCGGGCGCGTCGACGTCGCCCATGAGCTTGGCCATGTGGACCGTCATGTCTTTCCACATGCTTTTCAGGTTCTCAAGGCTGAACCCAGGGTCGTTCATAGCCTGCTTCATCGCGGGATCGACCGTCCACCAGCTCATGGCCTGCGTGTCCGCGACGAGGAAAAAGATGTTCCCGAATACCTGTCCGTCCGTGCCGGCGCCGCTAGGGTATATGCCCAACTTCGACATCTTGACTTCGTCGGGCTCTTCCCACCAAATCCTGTCTATGTCGGCCTCGATGGCTGCCTTAACGTCTCGCCAGTCCTTTCCCAATTTGCTCACCCTTTCCTCCTGGCCACCATGACCATCAGTTTGTGGGTGATGTACTGCGCGTTCCAGACCGCCTTGCCCACCCTCACGAGATCTGCCATGTCTTCCGGAACGACCGTGGCAGCGATGGCCCCCCTTGCGGGGAGGGGCTCCGTGAGTGGTCCATAGAACACGTTCATCCCGCCGTACCCTCCGAAGATAGAATACACAATCGAGCCAGGTTTGATTCTTGGGTACAGTATCCTCGTCCGTCCCACCGGGTTCGCCTGGGTTCCTGTGCTCACGGGGTGCAATGGCGGCCTTCCATCCCCAGCGAAGAAGTCCCCCGTCGAAGTTGGATGCCTACAGGCCATCCTCAGGGGCGCGCTGATGTTGTTCCAGAGAATTTCGCAGAGCTCAGGCTCCTGCTCTTCAAGCATCACCGCGTCCACTGACATCCCTATCTGTGGCCATTCAAGCTCGAACATTCTGTTCACGATGCATCTCCCTTGAGCTTGCAAGCCCCAATTTGCTATATAAGGAATTGCGGGCGCGGTTCCGAAGAGGAGGACAAGGCAGGACGGCCCGCACGCCAACAGGGGGTTACGATTTTCAAAAATATTCGCATTGCTTACTAATTATCCTAATCCTTGCTGATATGGGTAAGAAGAATAATGCAAGAGCGACCCCACGGCCAAATGCTTATATGGCGCCCATGGCATTCTGAGCCTGATGAATCATCACAGACGAGCAGTTTCTCGGCTAGCGTTAGTCACTATCATTGCACTAATCATCGGCGCCGGCATAGGATATATAGCGACTTCAGCCATGACCACGACGTCGACCTCAACGGCGAAGTTCGCCGTGGCCCCAGCAGCCGGCACGAAGGTGACGATCACCATGGGCTTCGACCCTGCCTTCCCGCCTTGGACAGAAGTGATGTCGAACGGCAGCTCGCAGGGCTTCGACATAGACGTCATGCAGTGGGTCGCCAACTACAACAATTGGACGCTCGTTGAGAACCATGGCAATGGAGCACAATAATAACGGCATTGCAGAGCGGGCAACTCGACGTCATTGATTCAGGGATGGAAATAAATACCGCCCGGGCCTCATCAGCAATCTGGTTCAGTATCCCCTACTACACCTTGACCAACCTAGTCGTTTCAAAGGCCTCTGACAACAGGAGCATCAGTGACCTCCTCAATTCAGGAGGCTACGTCGCCTGCGTGACGGGCGGGAGTTCCGAAACGGAGGTCGACAACCTTCTATCTGAAGGATACCACTTCCAAAAGCTGGGCCTATCAGACGCGGTTTCGTCCACCCAAGCCGTCCTCGATGGAAGGGCAGTGGCCTATGTGACCGATAGCGGCTACTTCATCCCCTATCAGAGAACTAACCCAGCTCAGGCGTCTGAACTAAGAATCGTTTCGACCGTTGGACCCTCCGTCTACTACGCCATAGCGACAAGGCCTGGCGACACCTGGCTGCGAACACAAATCAACACGGCGCTGACTGCGCTGATGGCTAGCCCGACCTGGGACCAGCTGCTCCAGAAATGGAACGTATGACCGCGGTCATTTTCGCAATTCTTTCTTTTTGTTGGTGAACCTCTTGCCAGCATCATTAATGGCCTTCTTGCCATACATGCTTGAAGGCCTCGTGAACACCTTCATCCTGGTGGCGGGTGGGCTCTTGATAGGATTCCTGATAGGGCTACCCCTGGCGCTCGCTCAGGTATACGGACCACCTGAAGCAAAGACCTTCCTCGACGTGTACGTATGGTTCTTCAGGGGGGTGCCTCTGCTCGTGCTGCTGTTCCTGTTCTTCTGGGGGGTACTGCCATCGGTGGGGCTAGACCTTCCTGCCCTCGAAACGGGCGCGCTGGTAATAGGACTGGTCGGCGGTGCGTATGAATCCCAAATCTTCCGCGGCGCGATAATGTCCATCGACGAGGGGCAGATGATGGCGGCCCGCTCGATGGGGATGGGCAAGGTGAGTGCCATTTTCAGGGTCATTGTCCCGCAGGCCCCTCAGGATAGCCATACCGGCATGGTCTAACGAGTACGCGCTGGTCTTGAAGGAAACGGCTATCTGTTTCACCATAGGCGTCATGGAGATCCTCAACAGGACGAGGTATGTCGTGATCGCCACCGACGACGCACTCCTTCCTTACATTACTGCTGGCATCATCTTTGTCGCCCTTACGTATGTTGGATCACAGGGTCTCAGCATGGTCTACGAAAAGGTAATGATACCGGGACTAATCAAGGAGAAGGCGTAATGCCAGAGGTTGGCGAGTCAATCAATGTCATCTTCGCCTGAAATCGTGATGAGGGTCGATGACCTGCGCAAACAGTACGGAAAAGTGGAGATTTTGAGGGGGGTCTCCTTTGATATAGCGAAGGGCCAGACGAAGGTCATCGCGGGGCCGTAGCTGGTGCAGGGAAGTCGACCCTCCTGAAGTGCCTCAACCTACTCGTGAAGCCGGACAAGGGCCGGATATGGCTGGAGGAGGAGGAGCTGACCGCCCCGCATGCCAAGATAGACAAGGCGAGACAGAGGATAGGCTTCGTCTTTCAGAACTTCAACCTGTTTGCGCACCTGAAGGCCTTCGACAACGTCGTCATAGGGATAACGAAAGTGAGGGGACTGAAGAAGGGGGTGGCGGTCGATAAGGCCAGACAGGCGCTCCTCTCGGTGCACATAACGGAGGATTTGTGGGGGAAGTATCCGGCGCAGCTGTCGGGGGGGCAGCAACAGCGCGTGGCGATAGCGCGGGCGCTGGCGATGGACCCCCTAATCGTCCTCTACGACGAGCCCACATCCGCCCTCGACCCACAGCTGATAGGTGAAGTCCTCGAAGTGATGCGTGAGCTGTCAAAGAACAAGATGACTAGCCTCGTCGTCACCCATGAGATGGGATTCGCGATATCCGTCGCGGATGAAATCCTGTTCATGAGCGAAGGAAGAATCCTAGAAGCTGGCGCTCCGAGTGAGATAGTCTTCCATTCCAAGCACATGCAGACTTCTGAGTTCTTCGGGAAGATCCATTCACTGTACGGAAAGGAGGAACCATAGTGCCTGACCTCTGGAGCTCATACCTGCCCCAGATGGGCGCAGGCATGATCCTGACCCTCCAGATTCTTGTCGTCACGATCCCCGTGAGTATATTGTTGGGCCTCCTTCTGGGCTCGCTGAGAGTTTATGGGGGCAGAGGGACCTCGCTTGCGGCCACAGGTTTTTCGAGCGTCTTCCGGGGATTCCCCTTGATAGTCACGCTTCTTCTGTTCTTCTTCGGCCTGCCGGAGGTGGGCATCTACTTTTCGCCCTATTGGACGGCCGTGCTCGCTTTCATCTTCTGCAGTGGCGCCTACCAATCGGAATACATCAAGGGCGCGATTAGGTCAATCGACGCGGGCCAAGTGCTCGCGGCTCGCTCCCTCGGCATGGGCAAATGGCAGCAGCTATGGAACGTAGTCCTGCCGCAGGCGTTCAGGCGCGCGCTGCCCAGCATCTCAAACGAGATAATATACCAGGTCAAGTACTCGTGCTTCGCGTTCATCATAGGGGTGGAGGAGATAATGGGCACGGCTCAGACCTTCGAGGCTAACTATGTTCAGCCCATGGCCATCTTCGGGACCGCCGCGGTGGTCTACTTGATCATGAACGCCGTCGCGACGATCGCTTTCAGGTACACAGAGTCCAGGCTTAGCATCCCGGGACTCGAAATCGAACACTAGGATGAGATGAGTTTCCCGTAAGCGCAGGGACGGCCAGCGAATGGCACCCTCCTTTCAGCCTCAAAGGTGGGAAGATGGGTGGGCAGCCGGAACGTTATCTATTACATGTGTAATGTAATGACAGGAATGAGAGAGAATAGCTGTCCATTATGAAAACCATACGGGGAGGGGGCGCTGGCACAGCGTCGAAGACGCAGGGTCCCTCACCCTTCATTGTCGGAGCCTTCCTACTTCGCAGTCCCCTGCGCAGTGATTGAAAAAACTTGGACTCGTCGGAGGCTATTCCTTGCGTGCCAGCTTCACAACTAGTGGGGGCCCGACCTTGGTCATGAACCTGCGCCAAGCAGTGAGGCCTATCTCATCATACTTGCCGATGTCTTCGTCCACCACAGCGCCGAACCTGTTGACCTTCCCGGGTTCGGTCACGTACCCAAATGGAAGTCCCATCAGGTCCCTGTAGACGTAGAGTGTACCTGGTATGCGTTTGGCCAGGTTCTCCATGTGGGCCAGCTCGACGCCGTCAGCGGTCTTCCATGCGAAGCTCTCTCCTGCGACCCATCCGTGGAAGCATGTCGACTGGTATGGCAGGTGGTCCCAGACCCTCTGGCAAAGCTGTGGAGCCTTGTCCTCCAGCAGCTCGGCAGTCACGGTGACTCCGAATTCGGGCCAGCTTATCTCCATATATCTATTCTTGTTTGCCAACGCCATTTCACCTCTTACTTGGCCTTCTCCAGCTCCGGCAACCACTTGATCAGCTGCCTGATTTCCTCTGGGGTCTTCTTCCTGAAAGCAGCGTATGCTATCGCCTGTGGGAAGGGGTTCCACTTGGTCCTGATGGTGTTGATGTACATATGGAACGCGCCCATAAGGTCGATGAACTCATCTTCCGTCTTTATCTGGTCAAGCGCGCCTATGATGTTCGTGGAATACTTGTACACCGAGGGGTAGCCGAGAGCGCCCATGAACTCCCCTGGCTCCCAGTCGCCCACGCCGAAGAAGACTTGCGTGACCTGCTTCAGCATGTCAAGGGGAATCCGCCTTTCTTGGGCGAGCCTCATCAGATCGTATGTCACGTGCTCCCCCATGTGCATCGTGTATACTTGCCAGTACCAGACTATTCCCCAGTATCCCCCGAAGTTGCCTTGGCCGCTCGGGATGATTCCCAGCCTCACTCTCTTGGCTTCTTCGGGCTCCTCCGTCAGTGCCCGCTTGCGCGCCTCCAGTATTTCGTCCCTAATCTGTTTCCAGTTCTGTGGCATCTTTCCATCACTCCTAGAAGTAGGGCACCTCATCGACCAACGGCATGAAGCCCTTGTAGGCCTTGATGTCATCGGGCTTGAGCTTGGGGTAGAGGGCAAGTCCTAGGCTCCAGGGGAAGATCCCATCGAGCCAGTTCCTCATCGTGCTCACGTAGGTCCAGTAGCTGGTCATCAGCTCCTCGTACTGGATTAAATTCTTCACGTCGGACAGTGCTGCAAGTGTGGAGAGAGTGATGTCGTGGACCTTCCCGAAGCCAGCCACGCGCAGGGTCTCCGTCGGCTGAGCGCCGGCCGTGCCCAACAGCGCCTCTGTGACTGCCACTAGCGTTTTGAGGTCGACGCCCTTCTTCTCAGAAGCGGCCACGCAGCCGTAGGCTATGTGATCAGCTAGTGATGTGAGCGTTGTGTAGGCCTTCACCATCACGGAGAAGTACTGCCCGTACGATCCGACGTTTCCGACCACGAAGCCCAGACGCAGCTTCCTTATCTCCTCTGGTTCCTCCTTGGCCAGCGACGTCATCTCCTTGTCCATCGCCCTCTTGACCTCCTTCCAGTCCTTTCTGCCTGCCCTATTTGTAGCCAACCTCTTCACACCTCCTTGATCCTGAAAACAGCGTTTGCCCGAGGCGTCGATGGCGAATAGTACTTCTTCCATCTCTCAGCCTTGGACAGCTCACTCATCCAGGCCCATTCCCCCACTGCCTTGAGCTTCGGAACGTCTTCCTGACTGACCGCCCCGACCTTGTTGATTTTGGAATCAGTAATCCCACCATAGACGATTTTTAGCATCTGAGAGCTGTTCGAATAAGCGACATCGCCCGGCTTTCCCTGCACCAGATTCTCTGCTCCCGCAACGCCCAGCGGAAGGAAGAACTCGACCATCTGGCCAGAGAACACGTCATGTCCAGTTGGAGATTCAAATGGTAGCCGTTGTCGGAGGCATTCCGAGGCGTTGGGAGCCTCCCTTGCCAACACCTTGGCGAGTACTTTGACATTCAAATCGTGCCATTCAATTGTTATCGTCGTGTCTTTCAAAGAACGCATTCACCTTGATTGGCTTCAAGCCGGGTTCCTATATAAAGAAAATTGGCGGGCGCCCCACCTCAGTGCAAATCCGCTGTCGAATCGCCCGAAGCCATTCCACGTTCCTTCGAGGTCTCCACATTCAGAGACTGCATGTGGGGTTGTATTTGTCAACGGCCTCCGCGATACGTCAGCCAGCTTTTCGATTCACCTTCGCCCGTGCGGTTCCCTCCACGGACAGCAGGATGGCGGAGTGGTCGAGGTCCCCTTTGCCGTCAGCCACAAGTCCATCGACGATCTCCTTCATCAGCTGAGTCATTCGCAAGGGGACTCCATATTCCTTCCCTGCGGCCAGCGCGTTTTTCAGATCCTTCTGGTGGAGCCTTAACCTGAAGCCGGGCTTGAAGTTCCTATCCATCATCATCGTAGCCTTGGCTTCCATGACGGCGCTGCCCGCGAGGCCACCCCTTATCGCTTTGATAACGAGTTCCGGGTCTACTCCAGCCTTGGAGGAGAAGACGAGCGCCTCCGATACGGCGCCGATGTTGGCCGCGACTATCATCTGGTTCGCCAGCTTGGCAATCTGGCCGCAGCCGGGACCCCCAACATAGGTAATGCTACTTCCCAGCTTCTGGAGGATAGGCAAACTTGTCTTGAATACTTCCTTATCGCCCCCCACCATAATTGCTAGTGTGCCATCATTCGCCTTCGGCTCCCCACCACTGACGGGGGCGTCGAGCATGGACCCACCCTTAGCTTCAACCATCGAGGCCACCTTCCTCGCGGTCACTGGTGAAATGGAGCTCATGTCCAGAAGTACTGCGCCGGGCCTGAGCCCCGCCAGGATGCCATGCTCTCCCAGCACCACCTTCTCCACGTCGGGCCCATCAGGAAGCATCGTAATAATCAGCCCGCTCTTCCTCGCGACCTCCGCTGGCGTCTTCGCAGGTTCTGCGCCTGCACCCACGAACTCTTCGATAGCAGCAGGGTTGATGTCGTAGACGACGAGAGCGTACCCGGCCCGCATGAGGTTTCTGCACATCGGCTTGCCCATTATGCCAAGTCCGATGAAACCTACGGTGAGTTTGGTGGCCACAGGGGCGTTCTCGCGTCAGGTGCTATTTAGGCTTGATCGGATCCATCAGCGTGAATCTCCGGAACAGCACTTAGGACCTTGGTCGATGGCCCGCGCTTCCTCATCAGTGATGGGAATATGGCCAAGGTATTCAGCGCCGCCAGCCAAATATATGTCCGGTCTATTGCAACGGAGAAGAGGCCCTTGTCTAAGGCCGTGGTGATGGTGCTAGTCGACGCTATGATGGCCGACACCTCGCCATAGGGAATTGAGGCCGACATGGTGAGGACCGCGACGTTGAGGCTGATGGCGAACCCCACATCGACTATTGTCTCCCTGAAGGCCGCACTTATCCCCCTCCTGTTAGCCGGAACGGAGGCCATTATCGAGCTGATGTTGGGGGATGTGAAGAAACCGTAGCCAGCTCCCATCAGAGCCATGAAGGCCGCAAGCTCGCTGTATGGCGTCGACGGCGCCACAGTCGAAAAGAAGACAAGGGAGAGGCTGATTAGCACAAGGCCAGCCGTAGCGAAATACACCTGCCCGTACCTGTCCGAGAACTTGCCGCTCAGGGGGCCGAAAAGTAAAGAGGCTAGTTCGAAGGGGACGAGCCTGATTCCCGTATCGAGCGCACTGTAGCCTTGGACGAGCTGCAGGAATAGGCTCAAGAGAAGAAGGGCAGCTCCCCAGGCAATTGCGTTGAGTAGCTGTCCTAGGATGCCCCCTCTGAACTCTCTGATTCGGAGTAGCTTGAGGTCCAGCAGGGGCTGGCGGACCTTCGCCTCGTAGCGGATGAAAAGGACGAACGTCAATCCTGCTGTGACAAGCAAGACGGTTACCGTCAGGTCCTCCCCAATGCCATATGCGGCATAGGTCAGGCCCAGCAGGAAGGTAGTGACCGAAGCGGTGAACAACGCGAAGCCTACCCAATCGAACCGCGCTTCGTTTCCTTCTCGTCTCGGCTCCTTCAGCCGCTTATACGCCCATATCGTGCCGAATATCCCTATTGGGACGTTGATGTAGAACAGAGCCCTCCAGTCGAGGAACGTGAGGATGACGCCGCTCAGCGTCAGGCCGGCGACCGCCCCGAACCTGAAGGCGAGCTGGTTTATGCCAAGCGAAAGGCCAAGCTCCTTCACAGGGGCCGAATCGGTGATCAGCACGACGCTGTTCGTATAGATAATGGCTGAACCTATGCCCTGTATCGCCCTGAAGACTATCACTTCGTTGGGGGTGGACGATAGGCTCGTCAAGGCGGAGCCGGCGGTGAAGACGGCGAACCCAATTACGTACACCTTGACCCGGCCGACCATGTCTGAAATCCTGCCAATCAGCAAGAGTGCAGCGGTGCTTCCCAGCACGTAGGATTGCGTGAACCAGATGGCCTGCTCTGCGTCGGCCCCGAGCGCCGCAGCCACCTGAGGAAGGCCCACAATCATTATCCTGGCATCTATGCCGGCCATGAAGACGCCCACGGTTGTGACCGTAAGCACCGACCACTTATACTGCAAACATATCCTAAGAAGTCCGAGCGAACTTAAGTCTTACCTATGCCGACTCCAAGTCCGACTTGGCTGCGGGAATCCCTAGGCAGAGACGAGCGGCTGGGGCTATGGCGACCGGAGCAAGGAATTGACGGCCGCAGTCCCTGCGCCGGCCGTGAAACTGTAAGATTGTTTCGCCAGGCCGCCCTCTATCGCACCCACAGTCGCGAGGATGTCAGCCGGGTTAACGTTCCCCATGTGACCCACCCTGAACGTCCTTCCGCTCAGTGGCCCCAGACCTCCCGCCACGACGATGCCATAGTCCTCCGTCAACGCCTTCCGAAATGCGGCATCGTCCACGCCTTGGAGGTACCGAACAACGCTAAGCGTGCTTGCGCAGGCGGCCTCCTCGCAAAGGATGCCGAGACCGACAGCTCGCATGGATGCTCTGAAGGCAGAAGCGAGCTTGGCGTGACGCCCCCACCTCCTATCCAGTCCCTCCTCCATTATCGCCTTGCAGCTCTGGTTAAGTCCATAAATCATGTTCACGGGATGTGTCGCGAAGTACTTTGTGGGGTCCTGCATGATGGGGCTCCAGCGCTTCAAGTCACCGTAGTACGTACTCATCGGCTTCTTGCGGTTGTCCCTGGCTTCGAGCGCCCTCGGACCGAATGAAATAATGGCCATACCTGGCGGGACCGCTAGGGCCTTCTGGGAACCAGTGAAACATACGTCGATCCCCCATTCGTCTACGCGTACCTCCATTGCCCCCATCGAGCACACCGTGTCAACCAGAAAGAGTGCACCGTTCTTCTTCGCTACCGCACCTAGATTGTCGATAGGATTCGCCGCACCAGTCGACGTGTCTACGTGGACCACCAATAACGCCTTGTATTCGTCAGATGCGAGCCGTTCGCCCACTTCGGAAGGTTGGGCCACGGAACCCCAGGGCACCTCCATCCTGTGGACGTCCGCCCCAAGCGTCCTCGCGATTTCGGCCAGCCTGTCCCCGAAGAATCCGTTTGACACCGCCAGGACCTTGTCGCCGGGCTCGATGATATTGGCCAAAGCGACTTCGCCGCCCAGTGTGCCGGTGCCAGCAAGCGGCAGGACCAGTCCGGAGGTCCCGAAGATCCTCCCCAGTGAAGCCAAGGTCTCCTTCATTATCGCCGCGAATGCAGGACTGGTGTGCGAGAGCGTAGGCTTTGACAGAGCATCGAGCACTGACGGATTGACGTTCGTCGGCCCCGGAATCATCAGGAGGCTGCGCTCGTTCAAGCTGGGCACGCCTCCGGATGGGCGTCGGCATTTTGGTCACGGTGTCCTCCTGCACCAGGTCCAAGAGCTGGATTCAAGTGGCCCGACATCGCATTACTGGTTCGCGTCAGCCTACATTTAGGTTTTTCACGCGACTGCAAAGCAAATCAGCGGGCCGCGCCGGCGTGCGACCGCGACTGGCTGCCACTCAGCCCTGAGCCCCAGCCAACGACTCCAGCCTTGCGATGCGGGTTGCCCTTTTGGCTCCCACCTTCCCGAACGCGCCGGATATGGTCGAGAGCAGTGTCCTCGACCTCTCCCTCAGGTCCGAGTAGAACGCCACGGCCTCCTTTTCGAGCTTGACAGAAGCTTCTATCGCGGCGCGCACCGGCGCCCCCTCTTCGATGTGTGGAAGGAGATCCCGAAAGGTGAGGCCGGCGAACGAGTAGCCCGTTTCGAGTGCGTCGGTGACCGTTTCCTGATACGTCCTAGCGATGAGCGCCCTGTTCTTCATTGAATCCGCCGAGAAGGAGAGGAACAGAGCCCCCTGCTCCGGATATGTCGACGCCATCCTGCTGTAGAACGCCGCTGAGTCCCCTTCGAGCTTCTGGGTGTAACTTATGACGGCCGATGCCGTCGCGCTGGACTCCTCCAAATCAAATCCACCTCTGGATGACGACCTTGCTGTCAGTGAAGAAGCGGATTGCTTCCCTTCCCTGCGGGTGAAGTGTACCAAAGAATGAGTCCTTTGCTCCGCCGAAGGGGAACATCGCCATGGGCGCTGGCAGGCCGACGTTTACTCCTATGTTGCCCGCCGTGACCCTGTACTGCAGGTCCCTCGCCCAGCCGCCGTTGTTGGTGAATATGCTGGCGGCGTTGCCGTACCTGTTCTTTTCGATGATATCGATGGCCTCGTCCATGTTCCTCACGCTGATTATGTTCGCCACCGGCCCGAATATCTCCTCTCTGCCTATCTCCATGTCTGGCATGCCGTCTACAAACACGGTGGGATTGAGAAAGGCGTCGTGAGGCCATTCCCCCACAAGCCTCACCTCCCTGCCATCGAGCCTTAGCTCCGCTCCTTCCTCCAGTCCCTTCTCTATGTACCTCGTTACGTTCTCCTTCTTGGCACTGTCCCTGAGGGGGCCCATCTGGACGGATTCGTCCAGTCCGTACCCCACCCTGATCTTGGACGCTGAGCCGACGAAGGCATTTGCGACCTTGGAGCAGAGGGCCTGGTGATCGACCTCCGACAACCCTTGGCCGACTATCAGGAGGTTCTCCCCCGCTAAGCATCGTTGGCCCGTGTTGCCAAAGAACGAAGTCATAAGGCCAGGGATTATCCTGTCGACCCTGACATCCGGCATCACCAGGACGGCGTTCTTGGCCCCCGCCCCCGCAATCACCCTCTTCCCGGTCTCGCCGCACTTCCTGTAAATCACGTCCCTAGCGACGGCCGTGGACCCGACAAAGCAGATGCCCTTGATGCCGGGATTTTCGAGCATTGCGTTGGTGACCGCCCTGCCCCCATGAACGATGTTGAGCACGCCAGGCGGCACTCCCGCCTCCTCGGCCAGCTCGGCGACCTTGGCCTGGCTCGTGGGGTCCTCGCTGGATGGTTTCACTATCACGCAGTTCCCCGTCGCAATAGCGTATGGAATGAACCACAAGGGGACCATCCAGGGGAAGTTGAAGGGGCCAATGACGCCGAATACGCCGAGGGGCTGACTGATGACGTACTCGTCTATCTCCTCAGACACGTCTTCGAGATTGTAGCCCATCATCAGAGAGGGCACGCCGGCCGCGACCTCTACGTTTTCGATGCCGCGCCTCGTCTCTCCCCTGGACTCGTCTATGGTCTTTCCGTGCTCCATCGTCTGAATCCTGCTGATCTCCTCAAAGTGCTCCTCCATCAGTTCTTTGAGCCTGAACAGGCAGCGGACCCTCGCGAGAGGAGGAGTTCTCCTCCATCCTGGAAACGCACCGGCGGCTGCGTCTACGGCCGCGTCCAGCTCCTCCCTGGTGGAAGTCGGCACCATTCCTATGGTTCTCTGGGTAGCAGGGTTCACGATTGTGACGAACTCGCCGGCGGATTCGACCCATTCGCCCCCGACGAAGTTCTTCAGCCTGTATCCTTCTCTCAACGGCTCATCCAGCAACGCCATTTCGCCGTCACGAAGTCTTGAAAGGTGGCCGAGAGTTACTTAACCGTTTCCGGGCGACCCAAGTTCTGCCGTCGCGTCGGAATGATTAAAACGACGGATGGCCCAGCCCGATGGCGTGGCGGACCTCAGGGCTCATATTTCCGGCCACCTTGAAGGGTTCAAGGATGAGCTGGCAGAACTGATTTCTTATCGCACAATATCGGCGGAAGGAAAAGCGTTGGACGAAGCGACCGACTTCATCACAGGTAAGCTTCGTTCCATGGGCTTCACGACCAGGAAGTTGACGGTTCCCGATTCCCCGCCGCTGGTGGTGGCCGAAATGAAAGGCGATACGAGTCGCTCCGTATTGTTCTACAATCACTACGACGTGATGCCAGTGGAGCCGTTGGAGGAATGGGCCACGGACCCCTTCGTTCTACAAGAGAAAGATGGCAGGATGTTCGCTAGGGGGATCGCAGATGACAAGGGCGACCTGATGGCCAGGATTCAAGCAGTGGAGTCTCTCATTGATATGTACGGCCGCCTTCCCATGTCCGTCAGGTTCGTCGTGGAGGGGGAGGAAGAGCTCGGGAGCCAACACCTGCAGCAGCTACTGCTCAAGGGCCGCGGCGCCATCACGGGCGACGTGTGCCTGTGGGAGGGATCCGACCTTTCTGCTAGCGGTCGTCCCCAGCTTTACCTGGGGATGAAAGGGCTGCTTTATGTTCGCATGGCAGCCGCGACAGCCTCGATTGATCTACATTCGCAATACGCTGCGGTGGTAGCGAACCCCGCATGGAAGCTCACCTGGATCTTGGGCCGCTTCAAGGATAGGCAGGGGAAAGTGCTCATCCCAGGTTTTTACGACGATGTCGTACCGCCGACCTCCGAAGAGTTACAGCGCGTGACCCAGAACCACTTCGACGCGAGGGAGTTTGGTGAAGCGCTTGGAGCGAATGAAATGCTTGACCCTGCGCCTGGTTCCACCACGTCCTGCGATCTCGTCTTCTCACCCACATGCAATATCGATGGCTTCGTATCGGGGTACGGCGGCACGAGCTCAAAGACAGTGCTCCCAGCGCATGCCGTGGCGAACGTCGATTTTAGGCTAGTCCCCAACCAGAACCCCGACAAGATCTTCCTTTCAATTAGGAAGTATGTCGACGACATGGGCCTCCGCGACGTTCAGCTCGAGTGTCATACCAGCACCCTTCCAGGGAAGACGCCCATTGATACCCCATCCCTTCGGCCTCTTGTGGATGTCGCAGAAGAAGTGTATGGCATGGGCGCGAACGTATGGCCCAGCAAGGCAGCGACGGGCCCCATTTCCCTCTTTCTTCACGACCTTTCCATCCCGACGGTGGTACCGCCCAGCGTGACGCACGTCGGCTCAGCGTGCCATGCGCCCAACGAAAACATACTGGCAGCCAACTATCCCAGGGCCATCGAGTACTTTGCGAAGTGCATACTGCGCCTCTCCGCGACGGTTGCATAACTCGAGGCAGTCGGCAAGCGAATAGACCGTAGCTAAAGGGTTATGTCTCCAAACTCGCAGCGATGGCTCCATGAAATTCTCGCTTCACTACACACCGCAGTCTAACAAGGAGTGGGTCAAGACATACAGCGACTTCATCGGAGAGGTCATGAGGGTTGACCAGCTGGTGTTTCACGGAATATAAGTGAGGAAGCGTCATTTCGCCGAGGATGGCTGGTGTCCCTCTCCTTTCGTCTGAGCTAGGCGCCGTGGCATTCGTCACTCAAAGGCTCAGGCTCGGCACGGACATAGTCATCCTTCCGCTGCGCAGTGCGGCGAAAAGTGGCAGAGGACGCGGCCGTGCTTGACAACCTCAGCGACGGTCGCGCGACGCTAGGCGTTGGCCTCGGGTACCGCAAGAAGGAGTACACTGCGTTCTCGGTGCCTTACAAAGGGAGGGGCCGAGGGTTCCTCCCGTTCCGCGTGTAATAACATGAGCGTTGCGTTTCTCGGCACGCGGGCGTACCTTCGCGGTTCAGGTTCGATGGGGTAGCCTACCTGCGACCTTTATATCACGGAGCGCACAGTGGCATCGCGACAGTCAGTTGAGCTCAGCAGCCGCCGTTCGGACGAGCGCGATCAAGCCATCGGCCATAAGGAAGATGCTAGAGATGTCAGCAGGTATTAGGGGCGTCATCCACATGGAGCAGGGGGAACCCGATTTCCGCACCCCGGACCATATAGTCGAGGCCGCAATGAGAGCCCTCCGCAGTGGCGCGACTCACTATACTGACCTCAACGGGAAGCTGGAGCTGAGGGAGGCAATAGCCGAGAAGCTTCGGAAGGACAACGGCATGGAAGTGAATCCGAAGACCGAGGTGACGGTGACCTCCGGCTCGCAGGAGAGCATGCTGGTGGCTGCTCTTAGCTTCCTCAACCCCGGGGACGAGGCCATAGTGCTAGATCCATTCTATCCAGCGTATGCCGAGGACGTGATTCTCGCCGAGGGCGTGCCCGTCTATGCCCCACTTAGCAAGTCCGGGAGCTGGAGGGTGACTGCCGAGACGCTTGAGGAGCGGGTAAGCGGAAGGACGAGGATGATTTGGCTTTGCAACCCCTCCAACCCGACGGGAAACGTCTTCTCTCGCCCCGACTTGGAGGCAATCGCCGAGGTCGCGAGGAGCCATGACCTCCTCGTTTTCGCCGACGAGATCTATGAGAAGCTTACATATGACGGCGTCAAGGCGGTCAGCATCGCCTCACTGAAGGGAATGTGCGACAGGACGATAACGGTCAACGGCTTCTCCAAGGCGTACGCCATGACGGGGTGGAGGCTGGGCTACATAGCCGCCCCAGAAGGGCTGTCGGCTACGATTCGCAAGCTGCACTACTATGCGACACTTTGCCCCAATTCAGTATCTCAGGAGGCCGGGGTGGCGGCGCTGATGGGGCCGCAGGATTGCGTCGATGGCATGGTGAAGGAATATGCCCTGCGCAGGGATGCCGTCCTTGACGGATTGCGGGACATCCCAAGCATCCGCTGTTCCAAGCCGGAGGGTGCCTTCTATGTGTTCCCAGACCTTTCCGCCATAGAACCTAATGATGAGATAATGGCCCAGCAACTGCTGCAAACGAGCCACCTCTGCACGGTTCCTGGCTCGGGGTTTGGGTCAGCGGGAAAGGGACATCTGCGAATATCCTACTCCATACCCACGGCCGAAGTGCTGGAGGGCACACGGCGGCTGAAGTCCGGCATCGAGTCGTACAGGCCCTATGCTGGTCCGGGGATCAAGGCCGGCGCGTAGGCCGCCACGTTGTCTCCGCCGCCATGTGTGTTGAGTGACTTTATCAAAACGCCAATCTTGGCGCGGCAAATCCTTGGCTAGGTGTGCGCCGCAAAGGCTGCCGCCTTCTCTACCTGTCGCCGGTAGATCTCCCTCTTCGGGGAACGTGCCTCGCTAGGGGGTGCCGCCTGTAGTCGCGTGCCATTGAATCGGTCGGTATTATTACCTATTACGGGTTCAGGTCTCAAAAATGCAATGCAAAATATTCAGGATAGATGTGGCTACTTGTCAATAAGACGTTAGATATGTTGGCAAAACCTACATTATCCTCATGCCATTTTCATTTGATGGGTCTTCCGGCCTCGACTAGTCCGCAGCTGATGAGGGACTTCGGAGGATTGCTCTCTACCACTAATGGTGAGTTCTTCTTCGATGCGAAGGAGCTCGTTATATTTCGCCGTCCTCTCGCCTCTGGCCGGCGCCCCTGCCTTAATGAAGGTGCTTTCGTCGTCGGCGGCGAGGTGCGAAATGAACACATCCTCCGTTCCGCCGAACCTGTGCGAGACGATTATCTCCAATTCAGCATTCTTCGAGATGTCGATAGCTTTCAAAGTCTCCGTTTCAGTGCCTATCTGATTCAATTTGATGAGAACCGCATTCGTAGCCTTTTGTCTGATGCCTCTCCTTATCCGCTCTGGATCTGTGACGTAAAGATCGTCCCCGATTATCTTGACCCTCCCACCCAGCCTCCCCGTCAGCCTGCGAAAGTCCGAGAAGACCTCTCCATGAAACGGGTCCTCGATAGTCGTCATTGGGTACGAATCGACTAGGCCCACGTACTACTCTTCCAGCGCCTCGCTTGTGTACTCCTTACCGTCTATCTGGTAAAGTGAGCTCCTATTATCAAAGAAGGTTGAGGGTGCCGCGTCTATGCCAAGCTTGACTTCCGACTCGGTGTATCCTGCTTGTGAGATAGCCTCCATTATAGCATCGAGAGCTTTTCTCGTATTGGTCAGCGAAGGTGCATATCCTCCTTCGTCAGGACGGCCAGCGACATCGAGGAAGTGAGGGAATTCATCAGAAGGAAGAAGGGCGAACCCACGATTGTGGCCAAGATAGAGAAGAAGGAGGCCGTCGATAACGTGGACCGGATTATCGAAGCGGCGGATGCGGTGATGGTCGCGAGGGGGGACATGGGCATGGAGAATCCGATCGAGGAGGTCCCCGAACTGCAGAAATCGATAGTCTCGAAGTGCAGGTCAAAGGGTGTGCCGGTGATCACGCCCACCCAGATGCTGGAGTCGATGGTCGACATCGCGAGCCCCACCAGGGCAGAGGTCACGGACGTAGCGAACGCGATCTTGGACGGTACCGATGCCGTGATGCTATCCGAAGAGACGGCCGTCGGGAAGTACCCTGTAGAATGCGTGGCAGTCCTGAACCGGGTGGCCTCAAAGCAGAGGAGTTCATGCTTGATGGTGAGAAGGCAGGAAGGTTAGGCAGCCCCCAGCGTGAGAGCCCTGCTGACGCCCTGAGCGAGGCCGCATACCAAATCTCGCAGGACATAAGCGCGAAGGTTATCGCTGTCCAATCTGAAAGCGGAGAAGTTCTTCCAAGGATCTCCAGATTCCGCCCAAGGGCACCGATATTCTTCGCGTCGGAGAGCGAAGTGGAACTGAGGAGTTCGAAGATAATCTGGGGGATCTACGAGGTCGAGCCCAGAGGAACAGGGAGATTTGAGTCATCCGCTGAGCTGGTGCAGCGTCTGGCTAAGGGCAAGTACGTCAAGCGGGACGATAGCGTTGTCATAATCCGCCAGACCGCCGAGCCAGAGAAGGAACCAAGGTTCTCGCTGTCCGTCTCCATCGTCAGATAGAGGGAAAAAGTCGGCGGCTATCTCTCCCCGGCCGCCATCCTAGGTCGGTGCATCTGCAGCCCCAATCATCCGCCTGACGCTACTTGCAGGCGACGGCTACCATTATGTCGTTCACGTTGGTGCCGGTTGGGCCGGTCACTATGAGGCCGCCGAGCTTTTTGAAAAAGGCATTCGAATCGTTATTCTGCAGGAAGGCATCGGGGTCTAGGCCAAGTCTCCTCGCACTAGGGACCGTCTGACAGTCGACCAGAGCGCCTGCGGCGTCCGTCGGCCCGTCAACGCCGTCCGTTCCCATCGAAGCGACGTAGGCGTTCTTCACCCCTGCTATGCCTATCGCAGCCGAGAGAGCCAGTTCCTGGTTCCTTCCACCCACCCCATTTCCTCGAATGGTGACTGTGGTTTCCCCGCCGGCCACGACGGCCATCGGGGAAGGAAACCGGAGCCCGCCTTTGATGATGTCAGAGAGGATTCTGGAGAGTAGCTTGCCAACTTCCCTTGCCTCCCCTTGGATTCTCGTCGAGAGGATCAGAGTGGGATATCCACTCTTGCGAAGGCTTCTTGCGGCGGCCTCGCAGGAGAGCACATTGCCTCCGACGACGATATTGTGGACGCGCTCGAAGATCTTTGCCCCCTCCTTCGGCGTCTCTTCGATCCTCCCTGCTACACCTTCAGCTATCGTAAGCCGCACCGTCAGGGGAACCTTGTTCCAGATCGAGTATCTCTTGAGAACGGCCTCCGCACCAGCATACGTTGTCCCATCAGGTACGGTCGGACCTGACGCAATCGAGTCCAGCCTGTCCCCCACCACATCAGATATGATCAGGGACAGGACCGTGGCAGGGTAGAGCCTCTCCGCCAGCCTTCCACCCTTGATGGCGGACAGATGCTTCCGTACCGCGTTCACTTCCTCGATTTCGGCTCCTGACTTCAGGAGAAGCTCCGTAGTCCTTTGGACGTGGCGGAGGGACACCCCCTTCACAGGCATGGGCATCAGCGCGGACCCGCCGCCCGAAATGAGACAGATGACGAAATCCCTCCTCGTGGGGCGGCCCACGAGCCTTAGCATCTTCTCCACTCCTCTGACGCCTTTTGCGCTGGGAACTGGGTGGGTTGCGTCTTGCAGTATGATTCGCTTACAGTTCGGTCTCGGTCTCAGGTAGTCAGGGACGTTGACCGCTCCGCCGGTTATCCTTTTTCCCAGAATCCTTTCGACCTCCAAGGCCATCTTCCCCGAGGCTTTCCCTCCTCCTATGATTAGTATCCTGGTGAACCGAGAAAGGTCGAACGAAAGGGAACCGACGCGCAGGGCCTCCCCCTTCAATGACATCCGCCGGCCCAAGATGGTCTGAGGGTCGGCGACTCTGAGCGCTTCTTGCAGCGCTTTGGTAATAGCGTCTGATCCTGCATGCTCCCCGTCCTCCCCCTACGGCTTCCATGGCCATCGTCGGCGAAGAGATTCTGACTGTGGAGCCCATTTCCACGATTCGCTGGGCTTCTAACCTAATCGACTCTATTTTGCTTTCCGCCCTCTCCCGACAGGTTGATCCCATGGGGATTCGCATGAGCATGAGGTGGCGCCCGAGGCAGGATATGTAAGGATGGGTACATGCCCTCTTCGAACGCGCCTGCCCTGACACGATTCGCGGGTTTCCTGTAGAGACGCGGCTGAGTCTACCCTCTTTGAGCTACCCCGCTAAAGCGATTGTAAGATTAATATTGGTATCCAGCGCTATTCTCAGAGCAGGGTGAGCGCTGGGCGGGCTCTCGATGATGGGGTGGGTCTATAGGGAGAGTGGGGTTTCGGGAGTCTTCGTTTCGACACATTTCATCTTCATCAAGATGGCTAGGAGAGTGCCCATGGAGGAGAGAGCGGGAAGGGAAGAGCGTGTCGTCATGGCGGCCCTATACAAGTACGTTCGTTATCCTCTGCATTTCGGAGTGGTCGCGATCGTCCTCGGCTGGGGCTGTTGACTGCATTTCCTTTCGTCCTCATCTCGACGGCCGTCATCCTCCTGTGGTTCACGATGGTGGTCGCAAGGTTCGAAGAAAGGGAACTTCGGGCCCTCTTTGGGCGGCAGTCTGATGACTGTGTCGAAGGGGTCCCGATGATGATACCCTTCTTGAGGCTGGGAAGGTGGGCTAACACCTAGGCCTCTTTGGCGGCCGCAGGCGCACCCGCTGACGCATACGGAGAGAGTAATCCCAGGAGGACTGATCGCCCTTCATTCGATGACGTGTATGTTCTTCTTTGCGCACATGTCCTTGAGGACCTTGGGCCAGACGGTGACGCTGACCTCGCCTAGGTGGGCCTTCTTCAGCAGGAGCATGTAGGTCCTTGACTGGCCTATGCCTCCTCCTATCGTCAGGGGAAGGCTGCCGTCGGTGATTCCGCGGTGGTAGGGGAACTTCAGGAAATCCAGCTGGCCGCTGAGCTCCAATTGCTTCCTCAGGCTCTGGGCGTTCACCCTGATGCCCATGGAGCTCAGTTCGTGGCGCCTGTTTGTCACCGGGTTCCACACAAGAATGTCCCCGTTCAGGCCGTGCATGACCCTCCCGTCCGCCGATCTGGTCTCCGTCACCCAGTCGTCGTAGTCAGCCGCCCTCATCTCATGGGGATATCCGTCCTGCAAGACCCAGCCTATGCCGATTATGAAGATGGCAGGATGCTTCCGGAGGATGGCGGTCTCCCTGGCCTTGCGCGGAAGGTCTGGGTACATGTCGAGGATGTCCTCCGCGTGGAAGAACTCTATCTGCTCCGGGAGGCTGGGATACTTCTCGTCCTTCAGCTGTGGGTACAGGGACCGCACGTGGGTCTCCGCCCCCTTCAGGACCTTCCAGATCTTCCTCACGGTGTCCTTCAGGTAGTCCAAGTTCCGCTGCTGCTCGGTGATCACCCTTTCCCAATCCCACTGATCCACGTAGGCGCTGTGGTCGTGATCCAGGAAGTAGTCCTTCCGTACAGCTCGCATGTCGGTGCATAGCCCTTCACCCTCCTGCATTCGGAACTGCCTGAGCGCGGTCCTCTTCCACTTGGTGGCGGCCTGTACGACCTGGGCATCGATCGGGTTCTTGTTGTGGTCGTTGGAAATGTGAAACTGGACAGGGGTACGCGACCCGTCCCTGTCCAGGAAGTCGTTGACGCCGCCTTCTGCATCTACGATTAGAGGCACCTGCACCATCATGAGGTTGAGCTCCTTGCAGAGGTTCTCTTCGATGTAGCCCTTTGCGGCGAAGATGGCCCGCTGGGTGTCCTTTGAGCCTAATAGGGACCGATAGCCCATTGGGAGCACCTTTTCGAGCTCTTCGTAGCTGCCTATGCCGGGGCCGGCCAAGTCGGCTTTCTTGTCGAGCGTCATGCCGACGATAACCTATGAGGTCTCATGTAATTAAAGTGACCATCCCGTCGGAGAGAGGGTCACAGCAGCAGGAACGAGAGGCCGATCAGCCCGAGGATGAAGGCAACCATTATGAAGATTATCACGGCGACGATGCTGATGGCCAAGGCTTTCAGCCATCCGCAGTCGAAGAAGTACCTTATGAGGGCCAGCCACAGGATTAGTTGTATTATTCCTCCTATAAGACCCGAGAAGAACGCTCCAACGATGGTGCCAATCACCGTCCCGAGGAAGACTATCCAGACCGCATGGGAGAACTTCGCCTTGTTCCCGGCCAGCGCTCTGCCGGCCAGCCAGAGGATGGGCGCAATGATGATCGTGCCAACTATGACGGCGATGGCAAGGTAGACGATGTTGACTACCATTGGTTGTGACCCCGAGACCAATGCCAAGCAGCTGGGCTTCGATTAAAGGTTGGCGAAACAACGGAACATCCTTTCCTTCCATCATCGGCCGTAAACGAGAAGGAACCCGCGACGCGAGATTAGGGCGACGGACTAAGGCTCGGCCATGAACCTGACGAATTCCTCCAGCGTGCGTTCCTTCAGCGTGTAATTCGTTCTCCTTTGTTCGTCCAGCGTGGAATACGGCGTCGGCCCGTAGTCATGGCCGGGGTAGACGGCGATCTTGCCATCGAGCCTGCCCAACTTGCAGAAGAGGCTGTCGTACATCTTCGAAGGGTCGCCTCCAGGAAGGTCCGTCCTTCCGCACTCTCCGATAAAGAGGGTGTCCCCGGTCATGAGTCTTCCTTCGACGAGGACGCACATGCTATCGGGCGTGTGTCCCGGCGTAAGGATGAACCCGAACCTCACCTGTCCGATGTTGAGGGTGTCGTCGTCCGCGACTGAGAGATCCCTCGTGATGCTCGAGGATGTGCTGACGACGATAAGACCCCCTAGGCTGGACTTCAACAGATAGCTGTCCCCCAAGTGGTCATGGTGGTGATGAGTAACGATTATGAACTTCAGCACAAAGCCGTTCTCTCTGACGAGCCGCTCAATCTCCTTCCCGTTGCGACTCGGATCGACCACCGCTGCCTCTCGAGAGGATTCGTCTGCAATCAGATATGAGAAGTTGTCCCCCACTTCCTTGATCTGTCTGAAGAACATCCAGAGGCGCTCCCATCCTTCCTCTAGCGTCCGGGTTTAAGGAGTGTTACGGAAAGCCACCGATTGGACGCCAAACCTTATAGGATGAAATCGTCCCCGAGTGGACGAACTCTCGAGGAGACGAATGATGGAGGCGATCGACGCCGGCTCCTACCAAGCTTTCGTGATTCCCGGCCTAATCCTCATAGTATTGGGAGTGATTCTCGTGGCCATACCATTCCTCGTGAAGATCGCTCCTTCGATTCAGAACGTTTCTCCGATATTGATCTGGGTCTACAAGGGCGACGGGTTCTATTTCGTAACATCCCCCATCATGATAATCATCTCCCTAGTTTCCCTAGCGCTCTACTTCCTGAGGGCACGTTCGTAGCACGCGTCAGACCGGGACCCCTCTGGATTGGGGTTAAAACATGATATGAAATGAGGGCGTTCTTCCCCTTCAAGCAAGGTCCCTTCGCTGGTCCTGTCGCCGCGTCGTTCCCTTCCGCCTGCTGAAGAAGTTGTGAAGTGGGGAACTTAAAACAACGTTATAAATCGACCCAGACGAAACGATTCGCGATGCCTCCGGACGTGGTGAAGGTGGCCGGTAAGTCCACCAGGATTCTATTTGAAAACGAGAGAGTGAGAGTACTGGAGATTAAGCTGAGGAAGGGTCAGAAGCTCCCCATGCATTCACACCCAGCCAACTTCGTCTATGCGGTGACGTCGACGAAGTTCAGGTCGGTCCTGCCTGACGGCAAATCAGACATCATGAAGCTGAAGAAGGGAGAGTTCTCCTTCTCAGACGGAAGTAGCCATGCCATCGAGAGCCTTGCGCCAAGCCTCTTGATTCAAATAGAGTTCAAGTAGACGAAACTCATCACCGGCGCACCGACCTGGGATGGGTAATCCAGGGATTTCGGATTGGCTATCTCGACGCGTTCTTACTTTAGACCTGCCATCTGCCTAAGCTGCTGCGCCGCGTCCGTCCTTTCCCAAGTGAATTCGGGCTCATTTCTTCCGAAGTGGCCGTAGCAGGCGGTCTTGCGATATATGGGCCTCAGCAAATCAAGTCTCTTTATGATCATGCCCGGGCGGAGGTCGAAGCTCTGCTTTACCATCTCCATGATCTTGTCGTCGGGGACCTTCCCGGTGCCGAAGGTGGTTACGAAGACCGAGACGGGCGCTGCTACCCCTATGGCATAGGCGATTTGGACCTGGCACTTGTCGGCCAATCCCGCGGCGACTATGTTCTTTGCGATGTATCTGGCCATGTAGCTGGCCGAGCGGTCCACCTTCGATGGGTCCTTCCCTCCGAAGCAACCCCCTCCGTGCGAGCCCGTGCCGCCGTAGGTATCGACGATGATCTTCCTGCCGGTTATGCCGGTGTCCGCGAGGGTCCCGCCGACGACGAACCTGCCTGTCTCGTTGACCAGGAACTTGGTATTGGCATCAATCAGGTTCGACGGGACGACCTCCTTGATCACCTTCTCGATTATGTCCTTCTTCATCTGCGCTCGGTCGACGTGCTCTTCGTGCTGAGCGGCCACCACGACGGCCTCCACCCTGACGGGCTTGCCCTCTTTGTATTCGACCGTGACCTGGGACTTTCCGTCAGGCCTGAGATATGGCAGGACTCCCTTCTTGCGGACCTCGGCAAGACGCTTGACAATCTTGTGGGCCAGCGTTATGGGAAGTGGCATGAGCTCCGGCGTTTCGTTACAGGCGTAGCCAAACATTATTCCTTGATCACCAGCCCCCATCTCCTCCGGAGCCTTGTTGACGCCCATGGCGATATCCGGCGACTGCTCTTCGATCGAGACGAGGATGCCGCAGGTCTCCCAGTCGAGGCCGTCCCTTGCGTTGTCAAGGCCCAGCTCCCCTAAGGACGCCCCTGATGACCCGCTTGTAATTCACGACCGCCCTGGTGGTGATCTGGCCGGTTACAATCACCATGCTCTCCATTACGAGAGTCTCGCAGTCGACCCTGGCGTTCTTGTCCACGGCTAGGATTGCGTCGAGTATCGAATCGGAGATTTGGTCAGCGACCTTGTCGGGATGGCCCTCTGCAACTGACTCTGATGTGAAGAGATAACTGTTTGACACGGCATGGGCGCGGGAGGATGCCATTATAAGGATTGACCTCCTCTCGTGGGGACTCCCTACGGCCGACGTCACTTCAGCACGTCGTCTAATCTCACAGACCTGACGAGCCTTCCCATTCCAACATGGAGATCTAAATCGTCCACCCTGAGCACGGGGCCGTCCAAGAAGTCGGGCCAGCCCACCGGCACGCCCAGAAGGTGGCTCGCGAAGGCCATGATCTGCAGTCATGGGTCACCACCAAGGAGGTTTCACCGGACACGGCGATGGCAGGGTCGAGGAGGGTCCGGAGGATCTCGGATCATATTCATGGATTGCAACCATAGGGGTTTCGGCGGCGCCTCCCAGCCACTCCTTTACCACCTCCAGCCACTGGCCGGACTGTTGTGCCTCTTGGTAGGCGCTCCGATTCGTGATGGGGGACCTCAGCCTGATGGCCCTCTGCTCGACCACCCGTCCTCCGTCGGATTTCGCGCCCTCGGCGACCGCCGCGGCGGTATCGATCACACGAGGGAGGCCCCGGCCATATACGCGCAAGCCCGTGCCCCCAAGATCTCTGGCCAGCTTCCGCCCGAAGCCCTTCGCGGCCTCCACGCCGCGGCTGGTGAGCCCGACGGTGTTCCAGCGGTTCATCGGGATGTTGTCAAAGGAGGGCCTTTCGGAATGCCTGACGACGATGATCGTCTTGTCCTTCGGCGGGAGGGACTTCATCAAGCCCAAGACGTCGTTTCCATAGGGAAGGCTCCCAGCCATTGTCAGACTCCTTGACGGCGACAGGTGGACATTAAAACAATGCGGACCGTTTCGGAAGAGACATTGCTTGCTGAACACCGTTTATATTTCGCCTGTCGCAACACGGACATGTGAACCGCAGAGGAGTCTTCGCCCTCGCGACCATGCTGGCCCTCATGATTGCGCCTTCGATGCTCCTGGCAACCGCGTCTCAGGCTAACCAGGGCTATGTAACCTATGGAGTCGCCATCTTCGCACAGGGGAGGACCGTCAACTTCACCGTCACAGAGAGCGTGGAACCGAGCCAGAACGCCAGCTTCTCCGACCCTCAGTGCTCGCATTCACGGGGTCGGACCAGAACCTGAGCTACAGCAGGCTCGTCAACGCTTCCCTTGACCTCTTCCCGTATCTCTCGAACCTGCCAAATCAGTCCCTCGGCTTCAGCAACAGCACGGGGGGCTATTCGATTGATCTGCAGCTTTCTAACGCCACTACGAGCACCATCGACTTCAATGGCACATCCTATCAACTGCAGGCGTACGACTTCTCGTTCTCCGCCACCGCCGGAAACGAAACCCACACGGGCAGCGGGAGCGTGTCATTCTTCCCCTCGAGCCTGGTCTACGGCCTCACCGCCGATGTGGACGGGAACTACTCCGTGAGCGCGACCCTGGAGGCCACGGACCTCTCGCTATCCGCCGCCGCGGCCCGGGTCAGACAGCGGCCTATTCTGTCATAGGCGCCGGCGCGGCGGCGGCCGTGATAGGCGTCCCGCTCTGGGTCAGGCATCGCCGGCAGGCCAGCAATCCAAAGGAAGACAAGCCACTCTACTGGGTGGACTGAAGGGTTTAGACCCTTGTCAGAGCCGGTCATAAGTTTCCTCTCTTCAGTAAAGGACTACGGCAGGAGAGAGATTGGCCCCGTAGACTTCTCGGTGCAGAAGGGGAGATGTTCGGCTTCTTGGGGCAAACGGGTCGGGGAAGACCACCTGCATTCGGATGCTTTTGGGACTGGTTCGGCCGACCTCGGGCAGGGTGGAGCTGAAGGGCCTGGACCCGTTGAAGAGCCATGTGCAGGCGCTCAAGAGGGTGGGGTACTCCCCCGAACTCCCCAACATACAGACCTTCCTTACGCCGGCAGACCTCCTGCGGCTGACGGCGTCGGAGGTCGGCTTGAAAGGACCCCAAGTCCAGGCGGAGGTCTCCGCCCAGCTTGAGACTGTAGGGCTGGCCGAATATGGAGATGTGAAGGTCGGGAAGCTCAGCAAGGGGATGATCCAAAGGCTCAGCATCGCCCAGGCGCTCATCGGGTCGCCCGAGGTGCTCGTGATGGACGAGCCCATGATAGGCCTTGATCCGGCCGGCACTGCTCACCTGAGGGATGTATTCCGGGAATTCGCCAAGGCCGGAGGGACGATCCTACTCTCCTCTCACATGATGAACGAGGTCGAAGACCTGTGCTCCTCCGTTGCGATGATCCACAACGGGCGAGTGCTCTTCAAGGGCGGAGTGGGTGAAGTCGTCACCCAGGTGCTGGGAGAGAAAGAGCTCGTCGTCGAAGCCAAGGGCGTTTCGGATGAGTGCCTCCGTACAATCAAGGGAGTTGGAGGCGTCATCGGTATCCGCCAGCAGGATGGCTCCATCGTCATATCGGTTCAGAAGGACGCCGAAGTAAGGCCCAAGATCGCCCAGCTCATCGTGGATTCCGGCGCCCAACTCTATACGATAAAGGAGGGCGAAAGGATGTTGGAAAGGGCGTACATCGATGCACTTAGGAGGGCTGGGCCCTGAGGCCGTCGGTCATCTTCACGTCATGAGCTACGAAGTGAAGAGAGCCCTAGCCAGGAGGAAGGTCCTGATCTTCGTGGCCTTCACCGCCCTCCTCGACACCATCCCGTACTACATCTTGTCCACTTCGCACCTGACGGTGATTCCGCCTTCGGACTACCAATACCTCTGGGTGGCTGGAGTATTCGCCCCGCTGTCGTTCTTCATACAGTTCATAGCCATATTCATCGCCGCAGGGGCCATGTCGGAGGAATACGAGCAGGGGACGGCCGAGATGCTCCTCTCCAAGCCCGTGAGCAGGACCGAGTATTTTGTAGGCGAATTCCTCGGTGGCTACTTCCTCCTGTTCTGCATCGTGGTGCTCAATTCGCTCCTCAGCGTCCTCGCCGCCACGGCGACATACGGGAGCCAGTCTTCCCTGGGCATCGTCCCCAGCGTAGTCGTGGTCGAAACGTACGCATCGCTGCTCTTCTATTCGGTGGCCTTCATGCTGGGCGAGCTGATCAGGCGGTCCTCCGTCTCCTACATCTTCGCAACCGCCGTCTACTTCGCGAGCGACCTTGCTGGGCTGTACATCTCCATCGTGGCCGAACTGACGGGCACGAACAACTTTCAAGCGATCCAGATGTATATCCCAACTTCCCCCGTGGGCTCCCTTTCGTTGCAATACGCCATCTCCAACCTTCCTTCTGGGGCCGCGAGTATCCTTCGGTTCATCAGCGCGACGGGGAGCGTGGAGCCTTCGACGACATTCTCTGCCCTCCTGATTGGAGCTTACTTCCTAGTCAGCACCGCTGTAGCGTTGGTCTACTTCAGCCGTTTCGACGTTTCGAAGAAGATAGGTTAGGCCGTCACTGCGCGCGGTCATCTGAAGTCGGAGGTGACTAGCTCCTTGACTAGGGCCGAAGCGTTAACCAGTATGGGAGCCCCGTGGCCGGGGAGGAGTACGGAGAAGTCGAGCTTCGCTATCTTCTTCACGGACTCCTTGGCCAGCTCCGTGTCGGCGTTCATGGCGTCCCGCGGCAGCTCCGGCTTGCCGTCCTTGCTAGTCCTAAGGGCGTCCCCCACGAAGAGGACTCCGCCCGGGCTGAGGAGGGAGATGCTCCCCTCGGTGTGGCCGGGAGTGTAGATGACTGTGAGCCCAGCAATCTTGTCGCCATCCTTCGGCATGATGTCGGCCTTGACGGGCTTGGGCCTCATCAGGCCACTTCCTATCCTGATGAGCACCCCCATGGCTCCCTTGGCCTTCTTTGGTCCCTTTTCGCCAGACAGCCTTGCCGCGTCCGCCTCGTGGATCGCGACGCTTGCTCCGGTCATCTCCCTCACCATGAGGACACCTCCGGCATGATCTATGTCGGGGTGGGTCAGTATGATGGTCTTGATTTGACTGGGGGAAAAGCCGATGCGTTTCGCGTACTCGATAATCCTTTCGCTGCTGCCGGGGAGGCCTGCATCAACGACAGCTAGGCCGTCGCTCGCGGTTACGATGTAGGCGTTTGCGCCCCGAACTCCTTCCACAAGGTGTATCCCGTCCTTGATCTCCATTGTATCAGACGCCGCTCCATCCGTCGAAGGTTGGAGCTAAAGAGAGTTTCTGGTTGAACAAAAACAGTTTGTCGGAGGTCCGGCTGGGCATAAGCGTGAATCGTCGCGGAACCCACCCTTATTAGTGGCGCTCCAAAGCGGGAGAATGTTGGTTTCGATTACCAGCGGGAGGCGTGCGGCATGAGCCTGTTTCAATATGGTGCAGAAATGGAAAGGAAGGTGGCGGAGCGCCTCAGGCATAAGGGATGGGAGGTCAAAATGTCTCCTGGCAGCCGCGGCCCCTACGACTTGACGGCTAAGAAGGGACGCCGCTTGTGGCTAGTGCAGGTGAAGGCAACCCATAGGCCGGTCACATTTGTTGAGAAACTGTCAACTGCGGAAAGGGAGGCCCTGATTCAGGCCGCCGACTCAAGAGGGGCCGTCCCCGTATTGGCGTTGGTCGCAAAGGGTTGGATATTCCTCCTGTCCGCTCGAAGATGGCGCCACCTACGACCGTGAGCTTGAAGGAACAGATGTAAGCTTGACGTAGATGCCTTCAGGAAGCGTGACAGAGCCGAACATTCTCCTTCAAGTGTAGGTGAGTATTTAGGCTACTTTCGGAAAGGAACTCAATGTGAAAGCCCGCAGCACGGTGGACCTGGTGATCAGGTCAGACCGGACATATTGCAAGTGGTATGGTGGAATCGTCAGAGCCTCCATCGCCGTCGACGGCGGAAGGATAATTGGCCTCGGGAGCGAGACCGAAATGCCCAAGGCCGATCGTGTCATCGATGCGACGGGCGAGAAAATGCTCGTAGCCCCCGGCGTGATAGACACCCACGTCCACTGCAGGGACCCAGGGTACACGTACAAAGAGGATTACTCGACTGCAACAATGGCGGCTGCCGCTGGTGGCATCACCTCCATCTTCGACATGTGCAACGTCAAGCCAGTGCCCAACACCCTGAAGTCCTTTTTAGAGCACCAGAAGAACGCCGCAGGGAAGGCAATCGTGGACTTTGGACATAACGCGTCCGCCACCATACCCGAAGAGATACCGAGAATAGCCAAGGCAGGAGCGGCCACGCTGAAGATCTTCATGCTCATAGACGTCGCAAGAAGCTACCCCCACATGCCCGGGACTGGAATATCTGACGAAGGACACATGTTCGTCTGCGCCAAAGAAATGGCGAAGACGGGCCTTCCCCTGATCGTGCATGTGAACAACCAGGCCGTGTACGAGAGGATATCCAAGGAGTTCATCCAACGCGGCGAGGCCGACGCCCAAGGGTACGGCCGTGCCGGCGAAAGCTACGAGAACCTACCGGTCCTCCTCGGCGTCTCCACATGCATTTGGATGCAGTACGCCACCGGGGTCAAGCTCCATCTTCTCCACGTCGCTAAGAAGGAGAGCTGGGAGATGATAAGAAGAGGCCCTGGGCAGGGGCCAGGACATCACGGCGGAGATCAATCCGGCATCGTTGGTCTTCCAAAATGAGTGGAAGAACATCGTCCGCTACGGCCCCTATTCTCAGGGCCATTGGACGCGCCCCGAAGACTCGGAAGCCAACTGGCAGGCGATAAACAGCCCCCTGGGCCGGGAAAGGATAGTGATCGGCTCGGACCATGCTCCGCATACGAAAGAGGATAAGGAGGTGGGCTGGTGGAACGACTTCGAGGCCGCGGGAGGGAGACCCATCGTGCAGGAATATTTCCCGTTGATGCTGGATCAGGTCAACAAGGGAAGGTGCAGTGTTGAGCGCCTGATAGAAATCTGCTCCGAGAACCCGGCGAAGCGATGGAACATCTTCCCCAGGAAGGGATGCATAGAGGTAGGTGCCGATGCGGACTTCACCATAATCGACCTGAAGAAGCGCCACAAGTTCACGTCCGACGAGATGTATTCGAAGGCGGGCTACACATGCTTCGAAGGCGATGTGGTGCAGGGCTTCCCTGTCAAGACCATAGTCAGGGGGAACGTGGTCTGTGATGACGGCGAAATCCTAGTCAAGCCCGGATTCGGGCGCTTCCAGCGGCCTCTGTCAAACACGGTCCTGTCCTGAGGCGAGCGAAGACGACCTTCATCAGTGGCTTCTAGGGTCCGGGAAGGTCGTAAACCGGGACTTGAAATTCGGCGGCAATCTTTCCCTCCGGGCCCCGACCAGTCGAACGGTTTTCGAATATTCCCCTGAGGGGCCCGCCGACCGTGAGGTCGTTTCTGCGCACATATTCTCCGAGGTCGCGATAGACAGAACGGAGGACGAGCTTCGTCTTCGGCCCTTGATAGACCATCGACGCAACTGTGACGGGCCGCATCGCCAGAAGATTGACCCGATCGTCCTTGTGGACTTCCCCGCTGACCTCCACGCACACCCAGCTTCTGCATTTGTCTGGTGGCGACTCCGGCCAGGTCAGCCCGATGCCGAAATCATGGGGCTCGTCATGGTAGATGATTATGTAAGGCCCGGGGCTGACGCCGTGAGCTTTGCACCAGGATGCCAGCTCCGCCATGGTTGGCTCTAGCTCATCGTAGCGGCCTTGGTGGCGAACGTAGACTACGTCATGCACAGATGACCTCTTTGTGACGGGCTGGGACACAGGCCGAATCCCGGTTCCTTCCTATTTATCCGTTGCAACGGAAAGCACCTACGGCAATCCAGGCCCGATAGGAAATCGAGCACTGTTAAATAAAGTGCGAAGATGGCCTCAACTTCATGAGCGAAGGACAGGTCTCCGAGGAGGAGCTGAAGGCAATTCCGAAGGAGCTCAGGGATTATATCATAGAGCAGTTCGGGGAGATACGGCCTTCCCACCTGATGATGGCGAAGTACAACCCCGAGCAGCTCAAAGGGTTCCTGGCGTTCAGGAAGGCTATTATGCCGTCAGAGGAAGTCACTGGTAGGCTTCCCAGGAAGACCAGGGAGCTCATCCGTATAGCGGTCGAAGTGGCCACAAGAGGAGGTGCCAAGGGAATAGGGCCCGCCAAGGCAGCGGTGCGTCTGGGTGTTACGCCTGCAGAGATTCACGAAGTAGTCTCCATAGTCCAGATGCTCGCCGGTATGGAGGCGTATGTGGAGGCTGGCATACCGACCGTGAAGGCGGCCGAAGAGGAAGCGGCGAGGTTGAAGGCCAAGAAGTCGGCCAAGAAATGAAGATGTCGGCGTCGGGTACGGGAGCCCGTGAAACTTGGGAGCTGCCTAGAGGTCGGGCGCTTTCCTACCGGGCCCAGTAGGCTATCCTTCTTTCAGCGAACTTGAAGGATTCGGTCAGCAGTATGCCTATCACGGCTAGCTCGACTATTATGGCCATCACGTAGGGCGTCCTGAAGTAGTCGCCGAAGGCGGTGAGTAGGTATCCCAAGCCCGTCACCGCAAGTAGCATCTGGCCGATCATGACACCGATGAAAGCCTGGCCTAGACCTATCCTCAGGCCGGCCATGATGTACGGTAGGGCCCCGGGCAGTATCACCCTCCTGAACCGACTTAGGCCGCCGACGCCGAAAGCCCGAGAGGCGTCTAGGTATCTCTTGTCGATGTTTCTCACGCCGGCTGCCGTGTTTATGATGACTGGGAAGACACTCGACAGAATCACTATCACGATGACTCCAATGTCGCTTATCCCGAACCAAATTATGATGAGTGGGACGAGGGCCGCCCTAGGGGTGACGTAGAGGGCGTTGACGTAAGGGTCCAGCCCTCTCTCTAGCGTGGCGTTGGCGCCAATCAGCAACCCGAGTGGGATGCCTATGGCGAGGCTCGAGGCAAAGCCGATGACCATCAGCTCCAATGTCAGCGTTGTTGACGCCCAGAAAGCATGGCCCGTCATAACCCCCACCACGTTGACTCCCTGGACGAGCTGCATCAAGGCATTAACGACCGTCAAGGGAGACGACAGTATGACAGGGTTCGTCCTAGATCCTATGATTTGCCAGAACCCGACGATCACTACAAATGTGATGATCCGTATGGCCCACTTCTTCAGACCGGACGTCTCGACTTTGGCCATCGCTAAGGAACCTCCCTCTCGCTGATGGGGGATATCAGCCGCGGGCGAAGGACCTTCATCTTCTGATGCCTCCTACCGTCCTCCAGTAGGCCAGCCTTCCCTCCACCCTCTTCACGACTTCCGTCAGGACCACCCCGATGGCCATCACTATCAGGATGAGCGCCATCACTTCGGGAGTGTCGAGATAGTTGCTGTAACCCGTGAGGATGAAGCCGAATCCGGAGAGGGCCAGGAGCATTTGCGCCACGATCACGCCTATGAAAGCCTGCCCCAGCCCCAGCCTAAGCCCGGCCATAACATATGGAAGGGCACCTGGGAAGACGACCCTCCGAAAACGGCGTAACCCCCTAACGCCGAAGGCTTTTGAGGCATCGAGAAAGGACTTGTCTAGGTTCTTCACTCCGGCGTGGGTGTTTATGACTATGGGAAAGAAGGAGTGCAGCATCACGATTATGGTTATGGCCTCGAACCCCACACCAAACCAGATTACAAGTATCGGAATCAACGCTATCCTCGGGATGACGTAGAGCGCATTCACCCAGGGGTCTAGGGCGGTCTCCACGGTTCGCGACATTCCCATAAGCAGGCCTAAGGGGAGGCCGAGGACGATGGCCACGAGGAAGCCGGCGAGCATGGCTCCGAAGGTAGTCTCAAACGCAGCTAGTAAGGAGTACTGACCTGTGCCTTGCGCGAGAATTACGAACGCGGCGGCTATCCTGGTTGGGGTGGAGATGAACAGAGGGTTGATCGCCGAGCCTATGAGTTGCCAAGCCACCAGTATTATCACCAGCACGACCAATGGAGGCCAGAGCTTGGAGCCCACGGCGGAAAGCCGTGAGGAGCTCATTTCGCCAACCCCAGCAGCTTTCTCAGCTTTGACCTGTTCGCCCCGAACTCTGGCAGCGACCTTACGTCGTGCTCCCACCTCGGCTTCGGGAAGTCCAAGTGAACGACCTCGATGATCTTAGCCGGCCTGGCGGAAAGGACCAAGACCTTGTCAGACACGTAGAGCGCTTCGTCCATGCTGTGGGTGACGTAGACGACCGACTTTCCGGTCTCCTGGAATATCTTCAGGAATTCGTCCAGAAGGGTCTCCGCAGTCTGCGCATCGACGTTAGCCAATGGCTCATCTAAAAGCAGCAAATCAGGCTCTATCGACAGTGCTCTTGCGATGCCCACCCTCTGTTGCATCCCCCCCGAGAGCCTGTTTGGGTGGTAGGCAGCAAAGTCGGAGAGGCCCACCAGCTTGATGTACTTCTCCGTCCTCCTCTTTCGTTCCTCTGGCCTGAGGTCGAGGACGCCGAACTCGACGTTTTGCCCTGTCGTCATCCAGGGGAAGAGGTTGAATGTCTGGAAGACCAAGCCGCGGTCCTTTCCCGGCCCTGTTATCTCCCGGCCATCGACCTTTATGGAGCCGGAGTCCTTCTCCTCAAGGCCGGCTACTATCCTCAGCAAGGTGGTCTTGCCACAGCCACTGGGCCCGATGATGGAGACCACCTCCCCCTTGTCGACGGTGAACGATATGTCGTCCAGGACTGTCAGGCTCTCCTTAGAGGAGACGTGGAAGCTCTTACTCAGCGACTCTACTTCCAGCATCATCTACGCTTCACTGTCCCAGGGCTCCTTTGACGGAAAGACCGTGCATTTGACCTTCGGAGGAGGGGGACCTCCCCCGATCCCCCATTCCTCCTGCAAGGTCGTGCCTACGGCCCCGTGTACGGACCGAGAGCGTTCAATGCCTGCTGGTATATGGTGAAGTCGGCCCATATCGTTGCGTTAGGGGCGGAAGTAATCCCTGATATCTTGTAGGTGGCGAAGTCGTTTGCGAGCAAATTGGCTATGCCGACGTTCCAAGTGTTGTTGGTATCCCACAGGCCTAGTGACAGGAGCTGGTCATAAGACTCAGAAAGGAATGTCGAGTTCACTGTGGAGCCGACGATCGAAGGCGCATAGGCCATGTAGTTCGTCTTGTTCTGGGCCCATCTGTGGCCCATTATGAGGGCCTCCATGAGCTTGACCAGGGTGGCCTGGTGGCTCTGGAAGTACGTCTGGGTGACGAACATGAGGTTCTGCGGGAAGCCTGCAACGAGCTGTGAGAGGTACGCCAGCGGGTGGAACTGGCCGGGGGCGGCGGCCTGTATCTGGAGCCATCCGGCCACGTCCACGGCGCCGACCGGAATCTTGCCCGCGATGAGAGCGGCCGTCCTGCCCGAGGCGCCTGGGACTATGACCCAGTTCACGTCGGTTATGTTGTAGCCCTGGGCGGATAGGTTGATGGCGGGGAAGTAGTAGGACGAATCGGTAAGGGATGTTATTCCCACGGTGATGTGCTGGGTGGCCAACTGGCCCATTGAGGTGATATTGGTCGTAGATACCATAAGGGCGTCAGGGGCATCGATTGAGACGCCTATGGCGATGATCGGGACGCCTTGCGTCACCAGGGAGAGCAGGGCTGCGGGAGAGCTCTGCAGGCCATCTATCTGACCCGAAAGCAGGGCCGACACGGCTGCCTGCTGCCCCGTGAAGGTGCTGAGCGTGATGCTGAGCCCGAGGGACGGCGCGTCCACCAGATAGCCGTGCCACTGGGGGACGTCGCTGGGGTCAGGTGTGCTGACCGTGGTGCCGACGCGCATGGTCTCGGTCGTCACCGGTGTAGTCGTGGTGGTCGTGGTAGGAGCGCCGGTCAATGAAGAAGTGGTCGTAACGGTGACCGTCTTGCCCGAGCCGGCTGCAGACAGTCCGACTTCGTAGAAGGTCACCCCTCCCACTATGAGAACGACGATAATGATCGCGACGGCAGCGATCGTACTAATGCCAGGTCGTCTTGATTTTCGCATATGGAGGCACCCCGCCCCGATTTCCTTATTAGGATTTCCACTGATTCATTCTTCCGACATATATTAGTAACTAATACCGTTAAATACGGAGGTGGAAAAGGAAATTCCATCAATTTTCCAGGAGGCGCCCGGTGGGCGCGGTAGCCCCGTCAATTGAAGGCGGGCATGACTTCCTTCGAGAAGAGCTCCATCATCCGGCTGATTTCTTCCAGAGAGAGATTGACCATCCTGATGTCGAAGAAGTCGACGCCGACATCGGCGTAGGCCCTAATCTTGTTCACTACGTCTTGAGGTGATCCCACTAGGGAAGACCTCAGCACGCCGTCCATTCTCACCTGACGCATGGTCTTCGAGGGGTCGTTAGGGTCGGGCCTGTCGAACTCGGGGCCACGGAAGTAGCTCTCTATCGTGTATTGAGAGATCTTCTTCGCCTCTTCCGCATCCTTCGCCATGCATAGGAAGGTCTGTATGCCAAGTTCGATGTCATCTATGCTCCTGCTCTCATCCATCAGGCGCTGTTCGAGCTTGGGACGCCACTTGCTGATTTCGCCTGGGAAGGATGATCCGGCGTAGAAGGCCGTCCGAGTACTTGGCCACTCTGTCCAGAACCTTGTCGTTGAAATGACCGCTGAACCAGAAGGGCATCTTCTTGGAGGTCTTGGGATAGAACTCCGAAGGAGGGAATGAGACGAACTGGCCCTGGTAGCTCACTTCCTTTTGGTCTGAGAGTATCAGCTTCATGACTTGGATGTATTCGTCGGTCATCTTACCTCTCATCTTGAAGGGCACGTTCATTGCATCAAAGTCGCTTTCGATGCTGCCTATGCATACGTTGAGGACGAACCTTCCGCCCGAAAGCTCAAAGAGTGAAACCGCCTGCTTCGCGAAGAGCACGGGATGTCGGATGGGAAGAACCGCGGAGCAGGGGATTAGCCTTACGTTATGCGTCCGTCCGGCGACCAGGGCCAGCGTCGTCATGGTTTCGAAATTGTCGGTGACGGGAAGCCCCTTCTTGTCGGCCTCGTCGACCATCTGCGCGGCGCCCCCGGCATTGTGATACCTTTCATCGTAGCTGAAGGAGACATGGTCGTGGGTGGTCACGGCGTCGAATCCGAGGTTGTCTGCCGCCTGCCCTATCTCAAGTATGCTGCGCTGGGAGGCAAGTGGACCGGAAACGGGAAGGCGCGCGCCGAATTTCAATTTCACGGCCGATGCGTACGTAATCCTGTATGTAAACGTGATTATGCCTTCAAGAGCGTCGCTGCATTCGGCTCCGGGCTTTGCGGCCCCGACTAGAAAGTAGCCGTGATTTCATCGGTGTCCTTCGACAAATGGCGTTCGGGGTCTAGGTGGCTTACCTTCTGTACTCTCCCTCTATGTAGTAGAGGAATGAGCCCCTGTAGTGGAACGAGCCGCCTGAGCCGTCAAGCGGGTAGACCACGAGCTCGTCGCCGACCACCTCGAATTCGTAGAGGTGGAGGTTGTGCTCGAACTTCCCATAGGGCGTGACTACATGGATGGCCTTCGCCAGACGTCCGGCCTCGAGGATGTTGTCGGTGAAGTCTGACACTTCGTGTTGGCCGCTATTGTGCTCCCTCCACTTGGGACAGGTTGCGGGCTGATCGGAACAGTAGGGCGACCCGTCTTTGTAGAAGGCGCACTGCAGGAAGTACGAGCAGCGCAGGGTTCTCTCCGGGACGTTCTCCAGGGTCTTTCTTTCGATGAACTTCTGTCTACCGCTTGGCGCCAAATGGAAACCAGCATGTCAGGCAGATATGGAGACGGTATTTTATGCTCGGTGTCTTGCAACGTTGCATTCGCGCATAAAAAGTGTTGACACGCCGGGCCCGACCTGTATATTTGGCATTGATGGCAGAAGCAAGCGATGGGTTGGCAAGATTTCCCCCTGTTTTGAAGATTCCCTATGAGGTTCCGGCCTTCAGTCTGTTCACTATCTCGACTACCCTGTCGTAGGTGATCCTGGGCTCCTTCTCGATCTCCTCAACCACCCGAGGGATGAGGTCTGCGGACGCCCCGGCCATGACCGCCAGGTTCCGAGCGTGGAGCTTCATGTGGCCCTTACTGATGCCCTCGGTGGCTAGGACACGCAGGGCGGCCAGGTTCTGGGCCAGGCCGACGGAGGCCATGACGCAGGCGAGCTCTTGGGCCGTTTTCACGCCCAGAAGCTTGATGTTGGCCTTGGCCACCGGATGGGTGGAAGTGGCTCCGCCGAGGATGCCCGAAGCTATGGGGAGTTCGATGCTTCCGACGATGTTCCCCTCCGCGTCCTTCTCATATTTGGTCAGCGAGGAGTAATGCCCGTTCCTTGCAGCATACGCGTGGGCGCCGGACTCTATGGCGCGGGTGTCGTTCCCGGTGGCCAGCGCCACGGATGAAATCCCGTTCATGATCCCCTTGTTGTGGGTCGTGCAGCGGAATGGATCCGCTTCGGCGAAGGCATAGGCGTCGAGTATGCCCTCCACCACGTCGGGTCCTCCGAGAGAATCCTTGTCGAACGTCGCCCATGACCTCGCCAGCCTCTTGGTGGCCAGGTTGGATAGGATCCTCAGTCGCACCCTCCCGCCGATCAGGGTTTCGATGAGGGGTGCCACCGTCTCGGCCATGGTGTTGACGGTGTTGGCCCCATGGCGTCCCTGCAGTCGGCGGTGATCTCGGTTATCACCATCTTCCCACGGCTTGTATCGATGACGCGTGCTTCTAGGTCAACGGCCCCGCCACCCAGCTTGACCAGGGTGGGATTAGTCTCGTTGCTTATCTCAAGTATCTTGTCGGCATGGGCAAGCAACTTATGGACAGCGGCATAGGGGTCGGTCACCCCCACCGACTGTATCTGAGCCACCATGAGCGGTCTGGAGGCGACGGCGTGGAAGCCCCCCTTCACTCTGGCCATCTTGGCGGCGTTGGAGGCGGCTGCGATGACGCTGGGCTCCTCGATGGCCATGGGGACGGCGTACTCTTTCCCGTTGATCAGGAAGTTGGTGGCTATGCCCACAGGGAGCTGGATGGCCCCTATGACGTTCTCGATCATCCGGTCGGCCACGTCCCTCTTCAGGGAGGTCATGGAGTAGATGGAGTCTGCCTCTTCGTCGGTGATGCCGGAGGCGTCCTTGACCCGTCTGATCCTTTCGGCCATGTCGATCTTGTAGAGCCCGGACAGAGAAGAGCTCATTCGGTGTCGATTTGCTCTACGTCAGGCGCAGGTAGATAAACCCTGTGAGAAGGCCAGTCGGAGTTCGTCGTGCAGCATCCAGTCTGCAAATGTTTAAATCATTTCTCAAGCGGAGCTTAACGAAGTAGGGCCGGTCGTCTAGTCTGGTCTTGGACGTCGCTCTGACTCACACGTGGTGTGCAGAAGACGGCGAAGATCGCAGGTTCGAATCCTGCCCGGCCCACCAAACTCTTGATTTTCATGAGATGGTTACCTACATCGGATAGTAGCAGTGGGAACATGCCGTCCTGACCTTAATGTGAAAGAGTCCTTCTTTCATCATGACTTTCCGTACCGACCGGTCGAATCAATATACCAACATCTCAGCTCCTTGGTTTCCTGCTCACAGCTCCCATCAACTTCCTTGATGCGGCGTGCCCCTTGAAGCCGGCACATCTTCCAGTTTACACGAAGGAAGAGCTCGAGCGCCTGAACTGCAGCAAGAAGGCGACGAAGGCTCCAGCGAAGGTCAGGCTGCAGAGGACGAACAACACGGGAAACCCGAACCGCATCGAAATGAAGCCGCCCAGGAATCCTCCCCCTGCGCTCCCCAAGCCCAGAACGGCCCCGTAGAGCCCAACCCGACCGATTCGCGCAGTTTCAAGAAAAGCGTACAGGCTCGAAACGTCGAAGAGTGACCAGAGGGATTCAAGGAGGGCGAGAACGGCCACCGCGGCTGCGAACCCCGAAGTGGGTCCCAGGGCCGCGAGTAGGAGGAGCGGAGGCACTATGATCCTCATAGATGAAGACAGCATCAGGCTCCACCCGGCGCCCTTGGTGAGGCGGCCTATGGCCGGGTAGAATAGGGCGCCCACCAACGAGCCCCCGAAGAAGATGAAGAATACTGAGCTTGAGGAGAAGAACTGGAGGAAGTACGCCGGAAGGGGCGAGTACAAGGCGTTCCCGGCAAGGGAGAAGCCGAAAATCCCTATCATGAGGAACTTGGTAGACCGGTTCAGCGTTCCCAGCAGCCTGTCGTAGCTCTGCAGCTGCGGCTGAAGCCTTGGATATCCCGCAATACTGGATACCGTGACGATGGTCGACGTCGAGCGCTCTAGCGCCACCAATCTCCTCTGAATCATAAGGCCTGGCTCCTGAGCGACGAGCCCCAGCGCAAGCGCCGACATCCCGGAAAGGACCCCGCAAATGAGGAAGAGCTCGTTGAAGCTTAGGGCAGACACCGTCAACGCACCGACCCCCATCCCGGCGGTCTCACTCAAAGAGGTCAGGAACTGCATGTTGGCCAGCCCCTGCTGCCACCCTTTCTGTTGCTCGGACTCAATTGTGAGTAGCTGCCTGGCTGGAAGGGTGGCCGCGTAGGCGACCGACTTCAAGCATATGAGGGCGAATAGCGCGGAGACACCCCCCGCCCAGGGCATTACGGCTATGGCGAGGCCCATCCCAATGAAGCCGAACACAAGAAAGGGCTTGCACCTCCCGGAGGAGTCCACTAGTCTCCCCCATAGCATCTGGGAGGGTATCAGGGCCAGGGCCGAGAGCGCGGTGACTAGCCCGACGTCTAGGAGGTTCCCGTGGAGACCCGAGATGAGAAAGAGCAGTACAAGGATGCTCACTAGGCCGTTTGCGATGGCCTGCGGAATCAGGCCGAGCTTCCAGGTATCCCTGCCTAGGGAGAGCATCCCTTCTTTGACCAGGAACCGGCCTTAAATGAAACTGAATATAGAAAAATTGCCCTATAGGTGAAGGCGGAGGCACCTACCAACCCCGAAACGTGCGGGCTACTCATAGCTACGCAGTATGGCGGGCCAGGCCCGTGACTTGGGCTGGTCTGGGTCGTTGTCGATACCAGTCGCATTAGCCGCTGGGGCGTTGACCCCGGCTACCCCTTTTGTCTTCGTCAAAGCCGATTTCTAGGCAGGTCCCACGACTAACGCGGATGTGAGGGAGTGGTCTATCCCTTGGCTGAGGAGATGAGCGCGTCTGAAATGGAATCAACCCAAGACGCGATCTCCTTCCAGTCACGGAAGTCACCCTCAGGCATTGCAGCGCGGGCTTCCTCGCTCCTCATCGCCATCTTGTAGCCGAACGCCATCAAGCCGGTCAGACGAGAGCTGTCTAGGGCCCCGAAGAAGACCCTATGGTCGCGGGGGTGGACGGCACTTCGTAGCTCCTCCAACTCCTTCGGCCCTGATACCTCTTTGTAGTCACGGCCCTGTTTGTCTTTGGGATCCTTCCCCACAGGCCCACTACTGAAGATCCACACCGGGCGCGTGGCCAGAATGGAGCGATTGCGCAAGAGGAACTGCTTCGCCTCTTTCATCCAGTGGAACATGTACAGGGCACTGCCGATTACGAAGGCGTCGTAGGCCTTCACGTCCTTGATTCTGCTGACATCTTGCACCTCCGCGTCGAAGCCCTGCTCCTGAAGCTTCTCTCCGATGAACCCGGCAATCCCTTGAGTGGCTCCGTACTTGCTGGCATACGCGACCAGGACCTTCATTTCACCATCAATCTGCCTTTCATTTCGCCCAGCAGCACTCGGTCACTATTAAGAGCAACCCCCAACGGGTCGGTGCCATCCTGGTCCTCGCTAGAGCGGAAGTGCTGGAGGCCGGACTCCTCTCACTTCTTGCGGGGCTTCGGTACCTTGGTCATGGGCCCGACGGACAGCTTCTCGAGTTCCGCTATGGCATCCTGGACCTTGGCGGTGGCTACCCCGACCTGAGCCTCATATTCCCCTGTCGAAGGCTGTGGGGCCTCCGGCGTTGCCTCCCCGCTCAGGCGGTCCCTCGCCCGATAGAGACTCCATTTTAGTATGTTCCACTCGTCGTTTATCTCAGTGGTGTCATGGGCGGCCGTCGTCTCGGTGGGAGAAGCTGCCCGTCCGGTCCGCCTTCCCCCTTCTGGTAACCCCTTAGCCATCTCGTATACCCGGACCGAACAACCGCCACAGAGGAAGAAGTTCGCCCACTCCTTGGCTCCCTTTGAATTTATTATGTAGACGTGCTGCTCTTCGACTGTTTCACCCTGGCGTACCCTTGCACCGCAACCATCGCATCTACGCCATCCGTCGGATAGGGTCAGGCCTAGGAAGTCGCGCTCTATCTCCTTGGCACCGCGCATCCACTGGAACGGTTTCGGGTTCATTGGGCTCACATCACCGCACCGCGGTTATAGGAGCTCGAGTCTAGCATTGGAGAGTAGGAGGTAAACGAAAGGAGAGCTTCTCTTCACCCGGCAACATAGTGGCGTTTCTTGTTCTCTCGTTTCGACATGTGGATCATGGCCCGTCCTCGCGAGGACTCCGAGCACCTGAAGGCAGAGGGAGAAACGAGAAGGCGAATCGCGCACGCCATCGGCGGCCCGGAGGTCGAGGAGTTTTGTAGCAAGGTGACGGACGATCCTGCTGGTGTGAATGACAAAGAGCCCTGCGATGACGTGAGGGTGGGCCACGCTGGCCCCCAAGGTGGTGAAAAGGGCGTTCACCGTCGAGATGACGACGATTATTGTAAGCAGAAACTTCCAGGGGGATTTGACCTCCTTGAAGGGTATCTTGGCCGACAGGTAGAGGTTGATGGAGGCGATGAAAGGAAGGATGGGAACATGGATATCGGTGAAGTATGGCTCCAGTTCAGTATCTTGACCTTGTGGGGGAGGGTTGCCCGAGTCAAGTGGTCATCTTCGCGCTACTTTGTTTCTTCGGACTCGACTAGGCCATCCTGGAAGTCGACGTCGATGTGGGCTCGATCGCAGAATGGCTTGTTCACGGAGACCCCACACCGGCAGAGGGTAACCCGGTTGCGCGCTTCGTAGGACTTGCCGTCATGTAGATTCGATCCGAATCCCTCCGCGGACCCAGAGCGGCCCGCTGATGCCGAGCCCAGGGTCCTCGACCACGCCAATTGAGGGAGGGAGCTCCTCTTCGATCTCCTTCCCGGTCTCCTTGTCCCGCACCACCAGCCGGCCTGCTGGGCAGTCGTTGACTTCGCGGATGACCAATTCGCGAGCCTTCGGGTCGTCGCTCTTCGTGTTCAGCTTCCAGACCCCTCCTTCAGCATCGCAGAAGCCGGCCAACGCACATAGCTCCTCCGCGTCGCTCAGGGTCAGCGTGGGCCCATAGAACTCCCTCGCCATATCAGAAAACGAAAGCCGGCTGGCCGTCTCCTTACCCTTGAACCTGATCTCCTTGTGTGTGTCATCGCAAAAGGGCTTCTCCTTAGAACCGCCGCACCTGCAGAGGTAGTACTCGCCCTGGGTCTCGAAGAAGGTCCACTCCTTCCATCCTATGGAGATCCCATCCTTGCCTCTAACGATGTTCCAAATAGCTAGCGGAACGTCCCCTGAGATCACGAAGGGACCATCCCTTGATACAACGATCTTCCTCTCCGACGTGCTGGCCATGGTCCTCCGAAGTGGAAGGGAGCTTTTAACGGTGGTGGGGAGGACTCCCATCTTGCCATCTGGCTAAGGGACTCACACGTTCCACACTGCCTCCGCAAAGTCACGACAAGCGGGCAGGGGGCAATCTAGCAATAGGTGAAGGTCCGCTATTCTGCCAGAGCATTCAGGACCGCTTTGGCCGCCCTGTCCACGTAGCCTTCAAGCTTCTCTGCTGGCAGAGTCTCCTTCTTCCCTATGTGCACCAGGGAGTCGCTCACGATTAGGAGCGAGGCCGCCCTGAACCCCCTGAGCAGGCCCAGCGTGAACAATGTGGCGCATTCCATCTCTACGCCCACCACACCTCTCTTCGCCCATCTTTCGACGAAGCCTTTGTCCTCGCCATAGAAGGAGTCGCTGGAGAAGACAACCCCGGTCCTACGCCTGAGACCCTCCTTCTTGCACATCTCGTCTATGCGGAGCGTGAGTTCCATATCGGGGACTGCAGGCAGGGTCCCATCCGGCACGTACATCTCCAGGGAACCTTTCGTTGAGGCTGCCCCTATTGGGATGACGAGGTCCCCTATCTCGAGTGCCTTCACCATTCCCCCCACAGTCCCCAGCCGGACGATGGTCTTCGCGCCCAGCATCCGCAGCTCCTCGAAGACTATGGCACTGGAAGGGCCTCCCAGCCCGTGGGTGGCAACGGTCACCGCCTTCCCCTTGTAGGTCCCGGTGAACGTCAGCAAGCCCCTGTTTGAGTTGACGAGCTTGGCTTTCTGGAACATTTTGGCAACCTGCTTTGCCCTGGCCGGGTCCCCAACGGCCACGACCAAATCTGCCACATCGCCCTCCTCTGCCCTAATGTGGGCTGGCATCTCGCTCTCGCTTCCATCACCCCCCTCTTGACCTATAAGCAGGGCGCTTTCCCTGCCACGTCGTCAGGCTCACGACCCTATGCCAAGGGTTATTAGCTACTGGCCGTCAAGTTGGGTAACACATGCTCGAACTGAATTCGAATCAGGCGGCGAACGTCCTCCATGAGGTCCCCGGCGAAAGGAGCTTCTACTTCTATTCCGGCCTGGAATCGCCCCTAGGCAGGTCGGCGAACAGCCTCGGACAGCTCATAGAGTCGATCAAGGACCTGCCTCTCCAATCGATTGAGTTTCACATGCTCAGGGCAGATTTCGCTAAGTGGATCTCGATGCTGGGGGACGAAACCCTTTCCAAGCAGATCGCCACCATCGCCCAGAGTGGCATCAGGGGGGAAAGGCTGCGCAAGCGCCTACTCCAGACCCTCAAGCTGAGAGAGGGCTGGCTGAAGCGGCGTGCTTCGGCCGGCTCCGCCTGAGCTAAGCCGGCTCGGATCCCACCCCTCACTATCGAATACCGACGGCGGAGTGGACCCTCTGGTGGAAGGCTGCTAAGATAAACAAAAGGCCTGATTTCAGGCCAAAAAGTTGGAAACGAGCGCTACCGTGGCTTTCTACATGGACTTCTTGCGTTCGGCGAAGATGTATCCAAGGCCGCCCAGGATTGCGCCGAGGGCAGCCGCACCGACGAGGAGGCCGATTGGGTCGACAAGCCCACCGAGGATCTGCACGTGGATCTGACCCGCGTTTAGACCGCCACCTCCGCTCGAAACCGGGGCTGCGGCCACGCCAGCCACATAACCTCCGTACATTAGGAGGAATGCGGCTCCCGCGACCCCGACGTTCATGAGCAGGAGGTGAGCCCAAGCGAGGGCAGATGTGAGGCCCTTGTAGGCCTTATGCTGTACTTGTTCGATGTAGAAGTAGAAGATTGCGGTGACGGCTACCGCCACCACTCCGATGAGCAGGTATACGATGTAGCCGACGAAGAACCATGTTCCGCCTCCCCCTCCGGCGATGACCTTGGAAGGAGAATAGGAAATGTACGGGTCGATGATGAAGAGTGTCCATGCGACTGCGAGAAGCCCCTGAATGATGGAGGCCCAGATGAACCTCCCAGCCCATTTCCCTGGAGCTAGCGTGAGGGTAGACATTTCGGAATTGATAACGAAGGCTGAGTATATAAATATTACCTATATAGGTTAGAGATAAGGTCATTATAGTGGTTATCAGAGCCACGAGACGAACAAGAAACCTGCCGGGCGAAAAGGTAAAGAAAGGAACAAGGAACTCAAGAGTGCTGGTAGGACATGGTAGAAGAGCAAGACTGGCGCGTCCTCGGGTGCTTGGCGGATATGAAGACCGCCGCTTCGGCTCAAATCGCATCAATTCTGCATGTGAGCCTAGCGAGCGTCAACGAAAGCTACAAGGTCCTGTACGCCGCCGGTTATCTTCAGTTCGCCGACCGATCTGGATTCATGAGTGGTGCAAATGAATTCATCCTGGCAAGGGTCACCGAGCAGGGTATCTTGGCCGCGCACCGACCACATGAAGCAGCTATCCCCCCTACTGGTAGTGAGACTACTGCGCCAGCCAACGTTAAGGCTCCAACGAGCGGCACTGAAGGGATTGAAGCTATTCCCGTCGAGAAGAGCCTTGGTGCAACCATAGAGAGGGTCCTGCGGCTGTTGGACGAGAAGACAGACCTGAGTGAGTACGAAAGAGGAGACCTTCGGCAGAAGATCAGGGACTTCCAGGATGCCGCTTCAGGTGGGAGTCGAGAGAAGGCACAGGCCATCAGGGGATGGTTCACAAAGTATGCACCCTGGATTGCTTCGGAGCTCCCATCTTTCGACGCATGAGCTGCCATTAGTATCCCAGCCCCTCAAAGCCGCTGAACCTGAAACGCTCCGGCCGGCCCCCAATTCCCTCCCTATATTTGTATTAGTATGGAATCTTCAATACTATGAGACGCATCAGACAATAAATTGAACACTGGATGGAATAACATGTAACACTTGCTGTCAAAGGTTCTAAGATTCTAGAACAGCTCGGAACCTTAGGGGCGTATATATGTTGGCACCGAAGAGGGCGAGGAAGTTCGCTTGCGCTTGTTCATAATTGGCTCTGGGGTGGTTGGCAAGGCGACCGGGATTGGCCTCATATCGAAGGGGCACGAGGCCACCTTCTACGACGTTGACCCATCTCGGTTGAAGGGGCTTGAGCATCAGGGCTACGAAACGACGCAGGAGATTTCGGGTTTGGTCGACGCGGACTTTGTGGCAGTGTGCGTCCCTACGCCGGCAAAGGACCACAACCTCGACACCACTTTCGTCAGAGATGCCGTCAGCTCGGCCGCGCCGTTCATCCGAGACCAAGTGATCATGGTCAGAAGCACGCTGGTGCCTGGCACCATGCGCGGCCTGGCCTCAATCGTCCCAGCGCAGAACCTGACCCATAACCCTGAATTCCTGAGAGAAGCATCCTCTCTTGAGGACTTCCTCAGGCCGGACCGGGTCGTCATAGGCTCGGAGTCCAAGTCTGCCGCCTTGAAGGTCAAAGAGCTCTATTCGTGGTTCAACGGCCCCGTAGTCCGGACAAACTGGGAGACGGCTGAGATGATAAAGCTCGTGTCCAACGCCTTCCTATGCACCAAGATTTCGTTCTTCAACGAAGTGTATTTGATGTGCAAAAAGTTGGGCCTGGACCCGGAAGTGGTATCAGAGGCAGTGGCGCTCGACGAAAGGATCGGGAAATACGGTACCCTCGGGGGGAGGCCCTTCGACGGGAAGTGCCTTCCTAAGGACATAGGCGCCTTGGTAGGCTTCACGGTCACGAATCCATCTGTAATCGTGGCGGCCCAGCAGTTCAACGATCGGCACATGAGGTGACCAGGCTGCTCCAGTACCTTTGGCTCATCGGAATACTGCAGATCCCGTTCGTGGTCTACTTCTTCATCCGGTTCCTAGAGAACCGAAAGCAACTGATTCCCTACGTCCACAACCCGCTTCCAGAGCACATCCCGTACCTAATCTTCCAGATCACCACCAAGTCCGGCCCGCCGGTCGTGCAGGAGGTCATCGACAGGATACATGAGGTCTCTGCGAGACACAACTTCACGAACTACCGCGTGGACGTAGTCGTGGACAAGGAGGTCCAGTTCCGGGGTGCCAACGTGTTGGTGGTGCCGGAATCTTACAGGACCCCCAAAGGATCTCGCTTCAAGTGCCGCGCCATGCAGTACGCCGTCGAATGGCGCCGAAACACGCATGAAGACGGAGCTAACACCTGGATAATGCACCTAGACGAGGAGAGCTTCGTGACGGACCACCTCCTCATATCTGTCACGAAATACCTGGCGGGAAGCGACCCTGCGCCGGTAGCCGAAGGCCCCATCAACTACCCCAACAAGCTCCTCCAGGTGCCTGCCCTCTGCCAAGTCGTCGAGTCCATGAGGCCCTACATATGCTATGACTGTGTGACGCAGATGAAGGGGCAGCTCCCCATCCACATGCACGGCTCCAACCTGCTGGTCAGGTCCGACGTGGAGGACGTGGTGGGGTGGGACTACAGAAACCCAGCCTCAGAGGACCAGCGGTTCGGCCACGAGGTCTGGCTGAAATACGGATCGACTGCGTTCGCCTGGCACGGGGGCCTCTTGGAGGAACAGCCGCCATTGACGTTGAGCAGCCTGATGAAGCAGAGGCGTAGGTGGTTCGTGGGGAACCTCTACAACATTAGGACCGGGGACATCCCTCTCATCAAGAAGCTGGAGATCTCGACCAGATGGCTGTCATGGGGCATCGGCTTCATAGCCAGCCTCGCCGCCATCGCGACTCTCTTGGTCCCTCAGCAAATCGACACCATCTCTAAGATAGTCCTCACGACGATAACGGTCATGTGGCTCTTCAGCTATCAGGAGGGCCTCAGGATCAACCTGAAGAGCCTCAACCTGAGCACGAGGCAGAGGGTGTGGTTGCACCTGAAGACCTTGGTGCTGAGTCCCATAGCTGGGATATTGGAGACCTACGCGGCCTTCTCGGCCCCGTTCTACGTCAAGAACTTCTCATGGACGCCGACCGAAAAGTGAAACCGTTCCCCTTTAGGCCGAAGAGTTGAGGCTTCCCAAAGGTCCCTTGTTCTTCGCCAGGAGCCAGAGGCCAACCAAGAATGCCCAGCCCACGATGGTCGCCATGACCACGCCGGAGAGGACGACGTCTGGAGTGCCGGTCAGCAGCCTCGTCCAGCCTATGCCCGGCGCGCTGTCGAGCCACGGCCACACGTTGGGGAGGGCCCTCTGGCCGATTATGTAATAGACCAGATCTTCTGTGCCGGTCGCGAACGGCACATAGGCGGAGACCGTCCAGACCGTCACGGACAGGATATCGCGCTTGTAAAGGGCCACCAGGGCGACGGTGGGTAGGATGACTGCCCACTTGATCGCTTCGAAAGCCTTGGCGTATGAGGCGACGACCGGTGGCAGGAGGGGAGCGTTTGACTTGAGTATGACTTCGTTCACGAGGACCCAATCGATGTAGGGAATAGTGATCAGGATGGCCACTTCGGCAGCTAAGAGGAAGAAGAACTCATTTGAAACCGGGTACCGCCGCGCCAACGCCTAGGCGGACCTCCCCGCCCGGACTGGGATACCCATCCCCCCCGAAGGCATGACTCTCTGAGCAGCTGGTGCCATATTAAGCCTGCTGATTCGCGCCTTTCAAGCGGCGCAGGGCAGGCTGGGAGCCATGAAGTCACAATTTGGGCGGCTTCAGCATGGTCAGGATGCGCCCGAGGTCCGAGGCCGCGAAGCAGGCGATATCGAAGTCCGTGACGAGGCCCACGACGGTTTCCTTCTCTGTGACGGGTATGTGCCTGATCCGGTTGAGCCTCATTATGTTGGCTATCTCGATCAGGTCCGTGTCGGGCGACGCGGTGGTGACCGGGCTGGACATGATGTCCTTGACTAGTTTCGCCTCCTTCTTCTTCCCCACCAAGCGGATGAAGTCGCTCTTTGTGAGAATGCCCTTGAGCTCCTTCCCCTCAATGACGAGAAGGCTTCCAATGTCCAGACTCAACATAAGCCTGGCGGCTTCTGAGAGAGGTGCGTCGGGGCGCACCTTCACAAGGCTGACGTTCATCACTTCGGAGGCTTTCATGTCGGCAGACTGAGGGTGGACCGCTCTTTTAGGTTTCCCCTTTTGAAGTGGCCGTACCTAGCGTGTCGAAGTGGGTTCGGCCGGCCGGCTTGCGCGCGACGACGAACCAGAACCCCCCGCCGGCGGGGACGAATCCTATTCCTTTGAAGCCTGCATCTCCCAGGATGTTCGTTAGCTCCTTCCTCGTCATGAAGCTCGCTCCCTGAAGGGCGAAGTCGAGCTGCATCCCTCTCATCAGTCCAGAGGTGGGCCCCTTCCAGTCCTCTTCTTCCAAGAGGCCTTCGCCCACGACGACAAAAGCGCCGGGCTTCAGGGCGTCAAAGCACTTCTTGACGGCCTGGGCTCTCTGCTGCATCACGCAGAGCACCTCGCCCAAGTAGACGAGGTCGAACTCCCCGGAGTAGCGCATGCCTTCGGCAGTTCCCTGTACGAATCTTGTTGATGATGTGTGTTGCCGGCTCGCTCTCTGTAGAGCCCTTTCTACAGCTACGTGGTCCGATTCTATCCCTGTGTACTTGGGGTTGGGATACACCTTGCTGATGCGGAAGATCCACTCTCCGGTCCCTGACCCCACGTCGAGTATTCTGGACTCGCGGAGGAATACGGTCTTTATCTTGGGGTACCTGGGGAGGAGGAGCTTCAGGAAGGCGGTGTGGTCCCATTTGGTGGCTTCCTTGAAGGCCTCAATGATATGCGGAGCATCTTTGGGCCTGGAACCCTCCTTGAAGAATTCGTCGAAGGCATCATAGTCCAGGCTTCGAAGGGCAAGGTAGGAGAACTGCCCTCCGAGGTAATCAGGATGCGTCTCTTCAACCAGCAGCTCCTTCATTCTGTGGGAGACTGCATACCCACCGGCCCGCCTTGAGACCAGCCCAAGGGCGTAGGCCGCTTCACACCAGAGCTTCACCCCCTGCGGGTAAAGTCGGGCCTCTGTGGAGACCCGTTCCGGGGTCAGAGGCTCCTTCGAATCGGCCAAGGCTTGTAGGATGCCGTACCTGCGACCCAGATGGATGACCCAGACCCGATAGAATCCCTGCGAGCTCTCCCCCAGCCATTCGTAGTCCAAGGTTCGGTCCAGTTGCCCCAAGGTGGTATTTATCGTTGGCACGGAAGCCACACCCCCAGAGCGTGCAGGCTGGGGGCCAGCGCGACGCTATGGAGCTACACGCAATTGGACATCCCGAGTAGCCTGACCCAGGCGATAGTCGGAGCGATGGTGGTCCTGTCCATAGACCGCAAGCCGTCGATGGTCAACATAACTGTGGTCTACTAATTGATCGGCTCGTGGGTCTTCCTCCTCCTGTCCTCCCTCTCGGTGGCCTTCCTGGTAGGCCTCATACCATTACCGGCAGGGAGTACCCCGCCTCCTTCTCAGAGGATTGAGGGAGCCCTTTCCTCGGTTCCCCAACTTTATAACACCACCAGGTCCTATTGGTGGCGACTCTTGCCAAAGCTGCTAATCTTCTGCGGCATCCCCGGATCTGGCAAGTCGACAATCGCCAAGCTGGTGGCAAAGACGCTACAAGGCACAGTGCACATTCAGACCGACGCGGTGCGACTCATGATTTCCGAACCCCTCTACGACAACTATGAATCGGAATTCGTCTATTCCGCAATCATAGCTCTTGCCGGAGAGGCTCTAGCCCGAGGTTACAACGCGATACTCGACGGCACGTTCTTACGCGAACAGTACAGGAGGGACGCTCTAAAGCGCCTGCGAGGAGCGTACGATTCCTATCTAGTGGTCTACCTGTACTGCGACGTGCCCACAGCCTACCAGAGGAACACATTGCGCAAGGCGACCGTTCCACAGGGAAGGTTCAACCAGATGCTTCCAAGAATCCAAGTTCCGGCCAACGCCCTGAGGATTGACACCGGCAAGATCCCCGCCCAACAGGCGGCAGAAACCATCATCCGCCAGATGGGCGAGAGCGAAAGAGATTCGTCGAAGCGTTGGGACCGACCCAAGGTCGCGTAAAGCTCTGAGCGACGTCCATGACGCATGCGAATAGCGCGGTAATGCAGGCTGGGAGAGGCTCCCTCACGTCGTCATGTAGCTCAGCTTCAACCTTTCATACTTCAGGGTCAGTTGCACCACGAAGTCGGAGGCTTCGATGGCCACCGCCGGGGCTGGGACGAGCACGTTTCCGCCCACGGTCGCCCTGACCCCCGCCCTGGCCTTCGTAAGCTTGAGGTACTTGACGCGCTCCTCTTCGTCGAGCATGGTCAGCGTATCGACGAGGAAATGGAGGTGGTAGACCGCCTGGCTGACGTCGAAGGCCAGGGCCTTCATTTCGGGAGAGGAGTATTCGGCGGCGTACTCCTCCGGCTTCAACATCTTCTGGAGCAGGTTGGTGCTCTCCGAGCCGAAGGCCGCGGAAAGCCAAGTCGCCCCCACCTCACCGGCGACCGTAGCCCAATCCGCGAGGACGTCGTCCAAGAGCTGGCCCGACTGCTCCACCGAGGCCACGTAGTCCCCCCTAGCCAGCGCCTCCTCCGAAGCCAAAGCCACTTCCTTCCACTCATGGTTCTTTATCTGGAGGGCCAGGGAGAGATCCTTCCAAGGAACTCCGATCACGTTCTCGCAGAGGGCCACGATCAGCTCCTCGAGCGCTCCCATCCTGGCAGATACGTCCGAGTCCACGAGGGCCTGGTGGTAGATTGCATTCCTGGCGTTCTCCAAGGCCAGCACAAGGCTCAGCTGGTCGTCGGTGATGGCCTGCTCTGGGGCCACCTTCGCCACCACCTTCCTGGCGTCCTCTACTAGGTTTGCGAACTTCATCTTGTCTATGCCATCGTAGTACTGGCCTGTGAATCCGAGGGTATGCCCCTTCTCCCTGAGTATGGTTCTGAAGGTCCACTCCAACGCCTGATGGGCCTCCAGAATTGACAGCATCTGGTTGAATCTCGCATCGATCGTCGAATTGTACACCGCGCTCTCGACCAGTGCCCTGAGGAGCAGGAGCTTTTCCTTCGCACCCACGGAGCCCTTCATCATAGCTCGGACTCCTCCTGTGGATTACTTAAGGATTAGACTGCGTCCGGACGAGGGATACGAGCTCGGGTTTGTATGAGGGATGGGCAGACCTGCACAAGGCTTATTGACCGACCTGTAAATGGCATGGCCCGTCTTGCGCACGAAGTTGTTCTTCATAGGCGTGGACGGCTGGATGGGGTATTTCATAAGGAAGCTCTCCGCCCGGGGGCTCCTCCCCCACATCTCGGAGTTGGTGGAGAAAGGGACGGCATTCGAAAGCATCCCCTCCGTCCCTGTCGACACGCCCACCAACTGGTCCACCCTGATGAGCGGAGCAAGCCCCTTCACCCACGGTGTCATTAGCTTCTCCACTCACCTTCCAGGCGAAACGCCGGCCGAAGGTCAATACATCAGGAGAACCCAGGACTCGAGCTTCAGCAGGGCCGAGTTCCTCTGGAGCTCCGCCGAGCGTGCCGGGGCCAGGTGCGCCGTGATCAACTACCCCGTGGGCTGGCCCCCTCAGATAAAGGACGGCTTCGTCGTGGGCGGACTGACGCCGGGCGGCGAACTTTGGAGGCTTTCCAAGCCTAGGGTCTACGCCACAGAGGAGCCCGTCTACCTGGAGAACCGAATCAAGGGGTCGAAGATAGGATACACTCCCCTCAAGCCGATGATCGTCGGTGAGCGCGTATCCTTCGACATAAAGGTCGAAGGGACGGACTCCATCCTACACTTCGCGTCTCCAGCGGACATCGGCGAACCCAAAGGGCTGGAGATATCCGGAGTCGGAGTCCAGTCTAGCATCGAGCTTTCGGAAGGAAGCTGGTCACCGTGGCTCAGGGCCCCAGCAGGCGGGGAGGAAAGCGTCTTCATGGTGAAACTCTGTCGGTTCCGCGACGACGGCGCCGAGATCGGCGTGTATGTAACCCAAGTCTTCAAGGCGTCCGGCTGGGCCCATCCTGCGGGGCTTGAATCGAGGCTCTTCCGAACCGCGGGCCCATACCTGGAGGGGTTTGAGACGCCGTACGTCTCTAGCGACCCGAAAAGGCCCTACAGCCCTTCGAACATAGACGGCTCCTTCGTCATGGAGCACGCCAGGTTGCAGGCCTCCTAGTTGAGAGCGGCGGCAGCGGAGCTATACAAATCCAACGGCTATGACGCCCTGGTGACGCACTTCCACCTCATCGACTCGCTCAACCACACATATCTCGGCTACCTTCACAAGGGGCACCCGGCCTACGATGAGCAGAAAGCAGCCGCCATCGAGGACCTTTACGCCAGCGCCTATTCTCTGGTTGACGAGATGGTGGGGAAGGTCACGGCTCTAGGAGGAAAGGACGCCGTTACCGTGGTTACCTCCGACCACTCCGCGCTGCCGTGCTGGAAGTACGTCTCTGTCGAGGCGGCGTTCGTCAAGGCAGGCCTCGCCAAGTACGACAGCCTCGGCACGGGAAGGTCAAAGATCGACCTGGCGGCCAGCAAGGTCTACACCTACCACGACCCTCTTCACGTCTGGGTGAACCTGAGTGGGAGGGAGAAGGGCGGCATGGTGGAGCCGAAGGATTACGACGCGGTGGTCGATGCGGCAATCGATGCCCTCTACTCGATCAGGGACCCCGACGACGGATCGAAGGTCGTCCGGCTGGCCGTGAGGAAGGAAACGGCCAGAAAGGGAGGGAAGGCAAATGAAAGGTTGGGCGACGTGATGTTCTTCCTGAAGCCGGGATATTCCAACTGGGATGGGACCGTAAGCTCGCTCAGGTTCGACGAAGTTGACGATTCTAGGCTCAAGGACGAGGTCGTGAACAGCTTCGAGGTCGGCGGTCACCATACGACGTACCTTCCGACCGAGACCATGGATGACTTCACCAACAACTCCTTCACGATTTTTGCGGGGCAGGGCGTTACGCAGGGCGCGAAGCCGAGGGCCACACCCAGGCTCCTCGACGTCGCCCCAACCATCTCGCAATTGACGGGCATCCCGGCTCCAGCGGACTCGGAGGGCGACGTGATCTACGAACTGGTCGCCTGAAATCTCCCTATCCCTCTGACAGTGCATCGAGAAAGTACGCCGGGAAGAGGTCCTTGTGGGCACTGACGAAGCGTGTGAAATTCGAGTCCAGCACATATGTGACGGCGTAGTCGGTCTCGCTCCTCACGCTCCTTCCGTACGTCTGGACGAGCCGGAGGGCCGTCTGCCAGTCGTACCAGTTCTGGTTCCTCTGGAGCAGGATCCCGGTCCTCCTGTCGGAAAGGTCCGGATATGGGAGCTTGACTATTACTTGGAACCGCGACAGCTCGTCTTTCAGGTCCACTCCTTGGAAGAGGCTTGGAGAGATGAGGACCGAAGCCTTCCTTTCGCCGTGTCCTCGTAGGAGATCCGACCTGTCAGAGCTCCCTTCTGTCGTGGTCAGCCTTTCCCTGTTCTGCTCCGAGAGGTTGTCCATTATGTAGTTCGCCTGTCTGTATGATGTGGTGTGGATCACCCCTCTTTCCCCGGGATGATTGTTCATGATATCGTCGATCGTCCGCGCGATGATAGGGAGGGAGGCTTCCAGAGTGCTCTGGTTCAGGTGGGCAACGTTCAGGGGGCGTATGCGCCTATTCTCCACCGGGAACGATGATTCCGACACTTGGATGAAGGAGGCCTCCTCCTCCATGATGCCAAGCACCTCGCAAAGTCTCTCCTTTGAGAAGACCGTGGCCGACATCAGGAGCACGGAGTCGGCCACGCTGAAGAGAGGGGCCGTGTACCTGCTAACCAGAATCGGCTCGAATGAAACCTCCTCGATTGAGCCCTGACTGTTCCTCTCGAAGTCGCTCACAACCCAGTTCTTGGGGTCCGCCTTGAGATCCGCTGCGAAGACCCCGATCGCGTCGACCAAATCGGCGCAGACCGCTATTCTGCCCTGGTCGTCTAGGGTATGGCTCGAGTCCAAGTACTCCTCCAGTTCCTCCTTGAAACGAAGGAGGACGTCCAGCCAGGCCGCGGGATCGTCCCTGCCCAGGTCCGGGATGACCAGGTCCTCCCCGTGCCGGACCCTGTCATGATAAGGCTGCAGCGAGGCTTTCTTGAGGGTAAAGGAGGCGAAGCCCACGATCTGTTTCTCGAGGTCGTGGACCTCGTCGCAGACCAGCAGGCGTCGATGGGGGATGTCCCCTGCATGCTTCAGCTCGCTGAGGAAGAAGGGATAGTTGTAGACCGTGCTGGTGGCTTCGAACCCGGACCACTTTTGACTGTAATAGAGGCAAAGCCTGCCTTCCTTGAGGTGCTCGCATTTGGAATCACCGTCGCAGTTCCCCAGCCTGTGATCCCGATACTCTTCGAAGGTGAGGTAGTGCGGGCAGTCCTTCAGCTTCCAGTCGACCCTGCATCTCCCCTTGTCGCACTGCAAGTAGGCCCCCGATGTCGTTGGCACCAAGCATCTGAAGTTGGACCTGCCTTTGACCACCGGGAAGCCGAAGTCGGTGGCATACTGTTCCTGTAGCTGCTTCGTCGAAGTAAGGATGTGGGCCGAATCCAGGTATCTGCAGAGGGTGGCCGCGATGGCCGACTTGCCGAATCCCACGGGTGCCTCTAGGATAATGAACCGCTGGGAGCCCAGCGCCTCTCCTATCTGTTCTATCGCTTCCTTCTGGTGAGGCCGCATCGACTCGTACGGGAAACTCCCCGTCAGCGTGGAGTCTCTTCTGGCCCTTCCCGATTCTTGGTATCCACACCTGACGCAGAGGTAAGAGCCCGACCGATTGGGTTTCATGCGGTTGTTGCATCGAGGACAGAACTTCATCTGGCGGACCTGCCATTGAGCCAGGCAGGTTTGCACTTAAATCCGTACCTGCCGCCTCTCCTCGTTCGGATTGTGTGGCCTTCGGGGCCAGCCGAGTTCAGGAGGAAGCAGGTTGGTTTGTCTCTTTCACCCAGCACCTTTCTGGAATTCGACCGAGGCGACATGGCGTGCGGCCTCGTGTGAACCTATACGCCGAGCCTTCCCAGGACCAGACCGACGAAGCAAGCTCCGATCCCCAAGCAGAAGACGCCTAGAGTGACGATGAACCAGTTGAGATTCCACCATTCAACCGGGGTGTAGTTGCGATCGAAGGGGACGTGGACCTTGCCGCTTTCGCCTTTCACTTTCCCGTTTTGCCTTGATTGGTCTAACTCCCCTATGGCCACCGAAAACGCGTAGTCGGCACCCCAGAATCCAAAGGCCACCAAGAACCCACCTAGGCCTGTCAGGACAATTCCAATTATGGCTTCGGAGAGATTGTCTCTGATCAGCAGAACCGCTACCATGCCGACCGCAAGAAGCATCGCACTGGTATAGGCCAGCTTGAACTCTGTGTGCACGACTTTCAATTCGCCAAGCTCGATTATTAAGATTGTACTCGAGCTCAAAAGAGGTCAACCACAGCAGCACTGGTCAGAATGGGCGCGCTTGGGAGGAGACGTGAGGAGCCGATGATCTATTCATCTTGTGGGGTCAAGTCCAGAGCTCTCGCTGCTCCGGGGGCGCAACAAAAACACGGGTGTTCGGAATCGGTTTACTTCTGACGACCGAGCTTGCGAGACTGTTCGATGGCCTTGTTCCATTTCATTACGGGGGCCACATGCGTGTGTCCTATGGAGATGAGTGGTAGTGTGAAGCTGTAAATCTGAGCGGGATCCTTGGCCTCAATCACGAGGTAGATGTGGTGGCCAGGGCCGTCCAAGTAGCCCTCGACTATCTTGACGTCGTTGTCGGCGGCCGCCTTGTTCAGGTCGCGGGTGAATTCCCTGTAAGGGTGCATCGTTCCGGCGGGACAGTGCTCGGCAGCGTGCGTATGGTCGACGATGAATAACATCGTCGCAAGGGCCTTTCATAGGCCTTATTACCACTTCGCAACATCCCAGGTGTTTCATTGGTTCACTGGGATCCGCATCGCTGCTGGAAGCCCGGATTATCTAGCCTGGAGCATGCGCCAGGGCCTGCCAGGTCTGGTATGCGAGCCGCGGCGTCCCATCGGCCCTTATGAGGCCAACCTGGTCGGTGTCTGAAAGGTCATGAAGCCACGCCCAGCACAGCAGGCGCAGGTTCACCCCCTGTCCAGTGGTCAGACGCCCCGCGACCTGGGTCAGGAACTGCGCCTGACCCTCCTCGCCGCCGAAGTAGTCGCTAGGAGGCCATCCTAGCTCGCTGAACCCGAGCGGCTTTCCGGGCATGTATCTGAGCGCCTTCGAATAGTAATCGTCCGGCAGGTCGGAGGGGCTCTTGATGCCCTGCACAGCGTTGGGGTAGCTCGTGAAGACCAGGAGGTCCATCTTGCTGGCGTTGAAGAGGCTGAGCACGCTCAGGTCCGCCTCCCTATCAAGGGGGACGTTCTCCCGGGCGAAGGTGCAGAAGACGTTGGTCTGGGGAGACAGCGCCTTGACTTCGCCATAGAGCTGCTCGTAGAGGCTGACGAAGTTCTGGAAGCCGTTCGGGTCCCCGGGATCGGCGCCATACCTCTCGTACCACATGTTCACCTCGTTGCCCAGTGAGAGGAACAGGGGCCTGGACGCCTTTACTATGTCGATCGCCGCCTTTTCATATGCAGCCCGCCACGCCGGATCGGCTAGGGTAGCGTTCACCATCCCGGGAGGGGCGATGAGCGTCATGTTCGCGCCGATGAAGGACATGTGAACCAATGGTATCATCCCGTTTCCGCGCACATATCCGGTGACGAAGGTCTGTCCCCAGCTTCCCGACAGGTCGGCTGCCAGGTCATAGAAGGGCGTCGGCCTCCCCCAGATAGGCACCAGCTCGGCGTCCTGGCTCGCCTGCTTGTAGACGTCTTGTAGGCTCTGTCCCGTGGCGGGTGAAGGGAGGATTCCCATGTAATACCCCCTTGTCGGAAGTTGGTAGGAATCTGCAGGCACCAGGGTGGTTGCGCGCTGGCCCGAAGAAGTGAGGGCGGCCGCCGCGATGACTATGACGACGACCATCGCAGCCGCGAGGAGGACGTATAGCCGCCGCCCGATGGCACGTCGACTGGTCAACGCATTACATTTGCTCTGTCCAATTAGATAAGAGTTCGATCACGGCAGAGCCAAACCCGGGGCAGTGTGGTAGCGGAAGTGGACTGACGATATTGGCGGTTATCATGGGTTCAAGCTTCAAGGGTACACTATGAGATGTTCGAGACAGGTTCGACATTCTGTGGCTGTAGAGATTTGCAGGTCAGGAAGACTTGTTAGGCGGGATTCCGGAGCCCTTGCTAGGCGAGCGGCGCATGGAAAGCAAATCCTTCGGCTGGACGGCAGGGCAGGTGACCGCGCTGGGGATGGGCACTTACTACGACTTCCCGTGGATCATCAAGTCTCGGATGGGCATCGTCGGGGGAGCGGAGGCGAAGGTGGCTGCACTGAAAGCCGGGCTCGACGGCGGCATCCGACTCATTGACACGGCTGAAATCTACAACTCCGAGCCTCTTGTCGCCAGGGCGATAGACGGACTGCCTAGGGAGGACCTTTTCATCGCCACCAAGGTGATGTTCCTCCACCTGGGGCACGACGCGCTTGTGAAGTCGCTTGAGAGGAGCCTCAAGAAGTTGAGTCTCAGCTACGTCGACCTATATCAGGTCCATCAACCAAGCCCGTTCGTGCCCATCAAGGAGACGATGGCCGCCATGGAGGAGATGGTGGACAGGGGCCTTGCCAAGTACATAGGCGTCTCCAACTTCTCGCTCAAGCAGACGGTCGAGGCGAACGCTTCCCTGAAGAAGTACCGCCTCGCGTCGACCCAGATGCCATACCACCTCGCCGACAGGCGGATGGAGAAGGAGATACTGCCATACTGCAGGAAGGAGGGAATGGCTCTTCTGGCATACTTCCCGTTGGGCCACGGGAAGCTGACCTCTAGCAAGGTGTTGTCGAGCGTCGGACAGAAGTATGGAAAGACCGCTCCTCAGGTGGCCCTCAACTGGCTTCTCTCACAGGAGAACGTGTTTCCCATCCCCAGGGCCTCAAACAAGGTGCACGTCTTGGATAATACCGGGTCCGTGGGTTGGAGGATGTCAGTCGAAGACAGGTCCGAGCTGGAGAACGCCTACCCTCCTCCGGCCTGATCAAGGGGTTCTTTCAGAGACTCGATGTTCGTCAGCAGAAGGGCATCTAGCCAGGACGGTAGTGGACTGAAGAAGACACGCCCATTGGAGATGCCTAGTAGATGGTCCATCCACCGTCGGCTACGACGCACGAACCATTCAAGTAACTCGAATCGTCAGACACAAGGAACAGAGCCAGTTTTGCAATCTCCTTCGGGTCGCCCACCCTGGGCATCAGTGGCATGGTCTTGCTGAGGATCTCCATGCCCGAGAGGGCTCGGTTCCTTGCTGCCTACCCCTATGGCCGTCTGGATGGCGCCCAGGACCACCGCGTTGCACCTTATCCCCTTGGCACCATATGAGGCGGCGATGCTCTTGGTGAGCCCGATGAGGCCATGCTTTGAGACCGTGTAGGCAGCCCCCGCCCTGCCTCCGAAGAGTCCAGCCACGGACGCCGTGTTGAGTATGGCACCACTTCCCTGTTTGAGCATGATCTGGGACCACCCGCCTGCTTGCCCAGAACGGCGCATTCAGGTTGATGCCCAGCACGCGTTCCCAGAGTTCGTCGGACGTCTCTGCGACGGGTTTCACGCCATCCATTATTCCGGCGTTGTTGCAGAGAATGTCGATCTTGCCATGGGCGCTGAATGTGTCTTCCACCATCTTCTCCACCTCAGACTTGAGGGAGAGGTCGAGCACCATCCCGGTGGCTTTGCCTCCGCTGGCACCAATCTCTGACACTACCTGGTTGACCCTCTCCGGGACGACATCGACGGCTACGACCTTGCAGCCGTGTTCGGCAAACAACCTCGCCATCTCCCTTCCCACCCCCGATCCGGCACCAGTGACCAGTCCGACCCTGCCTTCTAGTTGTGACCCCATTCCTGTCACAGAAACCCCGCGGCTCCCTTTCGAATAAAGGCTTTCCAGAAGTTGCAGCAGGCAGTCTCCGAAGCTCTTCTTACTACAGAGACCGCAAATAGGACCTTTCGAAGCGGAAAATCATAATAGGAAAGGTGACCCAATCCTCCGTTATATTGGCAAAGTGTGTCAGCTGCGGGGAAGATATCGGTTGGAATGAGAAGAAGATAGACATGGGTGGCTACGGCTACTATTGCATTGATTGCTTCAAATGCTACAAGTGCGGGAAGGAGTTGACGAAAGAAACAGCGAACGTGCTGGTCCCAGACAAGAACCTCGTGTGCGCGGATTGTTTGGCAAAGCTGAGGAGTGGAGAGAAGGACTTTTCCGGCGTCCCGGTCCGCGACGCGGACAGGCTGATGTGCACCTACTGTGGGAAGGAGATGAAGCCCAGCGATGAATTCTGTCCTTCATGTGGCGCGCGGAATCTCAACGCCCCAATTGCGTACTCTCCTCCTCCTGCAATGGACCTGCGAGGTTCTGAAGATGATCGCCCCATGAGGTCTGACGCCAAGGGGATTGGGAGGCAAGCGTCCTCCCCTCCCCCAAAGTGGAAGTACTGCCCCGAATGCGGATGCAAGCTTCCCTATCAGACGGCGAAGTTCTGCCCTGAGTGTGGATTCGACTTTTCTTCCAAGCCAACCTGATACCCTGTTGATAGGGCGGATTCGGCCTGTGGCCTAGCCTGTCTGGTTGCAAAGGTCTTTAAGCTCAAACGGAGAAATCGGCGATATGGCCTCCATCGGGGTGTCGATTGGAGTCTTTGCTCTCGTAGTGATGCTGTTCGTGGCAGGTTACACGTTCTGGCAGTATTACACTGTATCAAGTCAGAACTCAGACCTGCAGAAGACACTGAATGCCACCGAAGTGGACGATGCGCAGCTTCGCGCTCAGGTTAACTCGCTACAGCAACAAGTTACCTTGTTGCAGGCGAAGGTTAGCGAATTGGAGGCGGCAGGTGGAAGCGAGAAGTTGAACATCTCTTCGGCATATGCTTCCAGCCCATCGGGGGGGTTCTGGGCAGTCAATCTGATTGGCTTGGATAATGGCACGGCAACAAGTTCGATCAACCAAGTGCTCGTCAACGGGGGTCCGGTTGCCGGGGGCTGGATGGGGTGTGCTGGTAGTAGTTGTTCTCCTTCGACTATGACGTCGCTCGCGGTTCCAGCTGGTTCTGCGTTTCTTCTCCGATTCAGCATAAGCACTTCCACCTATTCGTCAGGGCAGACGGTTGACGTTAGGGTCGTCACGGCGCAGAGCTCCTATCGGGTGCTGGTCGTCCTTCCAGGTGCTTCCGTGCAGAGTGAGAGCATGTCTGTGTACGTGGCAAACGCGACTGCGATTACGTCGCCTGCCACAAGTTGGACTCTAACGATAGCGGGGCGGAACACGGCTTCTTCGAACATATCGTTCAGCAAGATGCAGATCAATGGCCTGGCCCTTCCAAGTACGCTCAACGTGTCGGTGAATGGTAATGCGACCGGGCCCTTTGTCAGTGCTTTAGTGCCTGCAGGAGATGCGTTCACGTTTGCCATGAATTTGACGGCCGCAGGCTTCGGCAACCTGACCTTCACGACGGGAGAGACAATCAACTTAACGTTGGTCACCAGTCAGGGTTCCTACGCACTTCAGGTGCTGCTTCCTGCGTCGGCACAATCTGAAGACCTCCAAGTGAGCACGGGATATGCCGTGGCATCTGGCAGCGGAAACTGGGCGGTTGTCATAGGAGGATATAACGCAGGAACTGCCGCGGCCACGGTGCAGGAGATACAGGTGAACGGGCAAATGGCAGGGAGCTTGGGTGGTGCGATGGTGATGAGCTCAATGGTCAATGCGGATATTGTCTCTTATCCAGGAACGGTCATATCTGCCGGAGCGACGTTCAATTTCGTCATGTCTGTCTCAGGCGTGTCTCCCGGACAGACCATCCAAGTTAGGATAATCACCGCTCAGGGCACATATCCCGTACAGGTACCTACTTCTTGATGCATGTGCGAGAAGTGGGCCGGACGGTGTTGGTACCAATTACGGGTTCGCGTCTCAAGAATATGGTGTTAGATTTGGAAGATATCGTGACCGGCTGCCAGTAGGGCCTCAAGAAGACTTGTGTTTCGTGCCTCACAATACCACCTTCGAACATTCGATGGGCACTCACCCTACTCTCTCATCACATCAAACTTCTCAGGGGCCGGTGCTTACGGATTGATCCCTACGCCGGCGACGGCTCCCGAATCTTCAACGCCGCCTTCAGCCCCTTGTATCTGTTCCTGATGGTGACCTCGGTGACGGCGGAAGCTTCGGCGATGTCCTTCTGAGTCTTACTTTCGCCCTCAAGCACGCAGGCCACGTAGAGCGCCGCCGCGGCCAGGCCCATGGGGTCCTTCCCGGCGCTTGTCCTGGATTCGATAGCCTTCTTCAATATGTCCACTGCGCGCCTCTGGGTCCTCTCGGTCAGGCCCGCCTTGCTGGCAATCCTGGAGACGCATTTGATGGGATCTGTTACTGGCATCTTCATGTCAAGCTCACGATGGAGGAGGCGGTAGCACCTGGCGACGTCCTTCCTCTTCACGCCGCTGGCAGCCGCCACGTCCTTCAGGGTCCGCGGGGTCTCAGTCACCCTGCAGGCGGCGTAGGTGGAGGCCGCTATGAGGCCGCTGATGCTCCTACCCCTCACCAGGCCCTTGTCTATGGCCTTCCTGTAGATGTAGGCGGACCTTTGGACGACCATGTCGGAGAGGCTCAGCTTGTCCACCAGCCTGTCCAGCTCGCTGAAGGCCTGCCGCAGGTTCCTGTCCACGGATTCGTGGACCTGGCTCCTCCCGTCCCAGGTCCTGAGCCTCTCGATGGTCGACTTGGCGCCGCCCGTCAGGCTCTTGCCCGCGGCATCCTTGTTCTCCCAGCCGATGACCGTGGCCAGGCCCATGTCGTGCATGGCGAGCGATGCGGGGATCCCCACCCTGCTCCTGCTATCCTTCTCCTCCGAGGAGAAGGACCGCCACTCAGGACCCGTCTCCTCGATCCGGTCCCTGGTCACATAACCGCATGAATTGCAAACCATTTCGCCCTTGGCGGAGTCGACGACCATGCCTCGTCTCCCGCACCTGGGGCAGCGCCCTGCCTCGGAATTGGGGCTACCATCGTGGGCTTCACCCTTAGAGAACATATCGTAACACCAAGAACAAGCAGCTTCCCATTACCTCCCACAAGTCATATTTAAACGGACCCCGTTAAGCAACTACCATCGCGATGTTCCCTGACCCGGCTGACTGCCATCATGAAGGCCACGAGAAGGCGAGGCGGAGTGACCCTCTTTGCATACTTCATGCCCGTCGGAATCCACCTTGGCCGACGGTCCACGGCTGAACTTCTAGTACACCATCAGGTCTTCGCTTTCAAGCAGCTCATGGAGCTTGCTCACGGCCACGTAGACATCCTCCTCCTTCTTGGCGCCCGTGCACACCAGCTTTCCGCTGGCGAAGACGAGGATGACCGTCTTCGGATCTAGCATCCTGAGTATCAGGCCGGGGAACTGCTCGGGCTCGTACAAGCTCCGAGGCAGCGTCACGGCGGCCTCCTCCAGCTTGACCCTCCCTCCCAGGCTCACCGAAGCGACTATGTTCTGAACCTCCATCTGCGGCTCGTTCTCTATCTTGATCCCGGACTTCCTCAGCCTCTGCACCACCATCTTAATCGCGTTGAAAGACTGCCCCTCGCTCTTCGCACCGGTGCATACCATCTTCCCGGTTCGGAAGATAAGCGTGCACGTCTTGGGCGCCTTCAGACGGAACGCCAACCCAGGGAACACGTTCGGGTCGTACTCCACGTCGGGAAAGAGCCTGGTGATCTCGTTCAGGTCTATTGGTTGGTCGACCCCAGCTGAGGTCACCACGTTCTCGATGGAAATGAGCGGGGTGGTCTTCGGCATTCAACTTCGCCTTCAGAGGCCCTCCATATATAAGGACGAGCGTCGATGGACTCAATCCGCGTTCCCCTTCATCAGATGCTGCCACCGAAGCTCAAGAAGAGGAGGAGGGCGTTGAGGACGATGATGAGGGCGATGAAGGCTCCCGCCACGATGGTCGTGATCCTCCTGTTGACGAAGCTCCCCATGAGCCTCTTGTCTTTGGTCAAGATCCAGAGCGGCAGCAGAGGAAGGGGGAGGAGCAGGCTCAGAGCGACCTGGCTATACACAAGGATCTCCAGAGGCGCTATCCCCGCCAGGATCGCTATGGTGACGGGGACCATGTTGATCACCCGCGTCACGATCCTCCGGACCCAAAGGTTCGTTCGCCGACCGAGCAAGCCCTCCATGATGGCCTGTCCGGCGATGGTGGCCGTGGTCGAGGACGAGAGCCCCGACGCTAGAAGTGTAAGAGCGAACACCGTCGCCGCAGCTCCGCCGAAGAGCGGCAAGAGGGTCACGTAGGCCTCCTCGATGGTGGCCACTGCCAGGTTGTGCTGGCTGAAGGCCACTGCCGCCATGACCATGATGGCCGCGTTGACTAGCCCCGCGAACGTGAACATGACCAAGCTCTCCACCCTGTGGAGGCTCAGCACCCGGCGTTTGGTCTCGACGTCGGGCGTGGTGACCTTGTCGTTTGCAAGTGCCGAATGCACGAAGATGGCGTGGGGCATGACGGTCGCCCCCACGACGCCCACGGCGATCAGGATCCTGGAGGTGGAGCTCAGATTGGGAATCACCGACCCCACCACAACCGGGATCAGGGGCGGGCCCGTGATGAAGATCTCGAAGACGTACCCTATGCCGATTGTGGCGATGAGCCCCATGAATATGTACTCCAGCCTCCTCACGTTCCCCCCCGTCAGGCCGAAGATGAGGAAGACGTCCAGGACCGAAAGGAACGTACCGTAGAGGAGCGGTATGCCGAACAGCAGGTAGAGGGCTATGACGGTGCCCAGGAACTCGGCCAGGTCCGTCATCACCGTGGCCGCTTCGGCCGCCAGCCAGTAGGCCAGGATGTAGGAGCGTTTCTTCAGCCTGATCCGAATCAGCTCCGGCAGAGAGGAGCCCGTGGCTATCCCCAGCTTCCCCGAAAGGTACTGGAGCAGCATGGCCATGATCCCGGCTAGCCAGACGACCCACAGCATGGAGTAGCCGAAGGACGAGCCGCCGCTGATGTCCGTCCCGTAGTTCCCCGGGTCCATGTAAGCGACGCTCACGATTAGGGCGGGGCCGAAGTAAGCCACGAAGTCGCGCCAGTAGCTCCTGCCGTCAGACCGCAACGCGTCCTCTCCGGACTCCTCCCTCTAATAACGTTGAGTCGGGGTCGGGGGGCTTGCTTCGTTCGTCTAGACCGGGTAGACCCTCTCGAAGTCTTCCGCTGCCATCTTCATACCCCATTCAATCGAAACGGGGGCAGGTGAGATCCTAGGGTATGGGCTTGTGACCTCAACGTCAGTCCCGAATCCAAGAGTGGCGCAAGATGAGGAGAGAAGGCCCTGATCCGTCATGCTCGAGCCTACCGCCAACTAGCAGTGGTGCCGTTCAAGTTTTGCCTTGAGATTCCTCGGATGTGGTTTCATCGATCGCAGCCGTAGTGGGGACCCGGTTAGAACTGGACCTTCTAGAGGCTGCTCTTTGTCTCTTCGAGTGTCATCACGCGCAGGATGTCCACCTTGGCGCCCAGGTCCCGTAAAGCTCTTGGCCGACTCGCTAGAAAGACTGATGTTACAGACTAATGTTAACTGTTGTAGATGTAACAAACTATTGCTAAACGCTTATATATCGACATGTCTAATACATTATTACAATGACTAACATACCAACCGCAAACATGCAGCCGACGTACTTGTTCGCAAACGTCGAAAAGCGCGAGCTTAACGCAGTGTTGCACAAGCTGAAGGAAGTCAAGAACATCAACTGGTTCGGAACCACTTCCGGCCGCTTCGATCTCGTAGCCTCACTCAAAGGCAATGACGACCAGAAGACATACGCAGCAATCAAGGAGATCAGGTCCATGGACGGCGTAATCTCGACCACCTCCATGCATCCCTACGAAGGGATGATGAACGCACGTAGCAACGGCGCCCACGCGATGGGTCAAGTATTCCTGAGGGTGGACAAACCCGTGAAGGATGTGCTGAAGTCGCTTATGGCCATCTCTGGAGTTTCGGACGCCTCGGTCGTATCAGGCCAGTGGGACATCCTTGCAACAGTGAAAGGGGAATCTTACGAAGAGATCCTCGGGAAGACGGTTCAGAAGATCTCTCAAATCGACGGAATAAGAACAAGTGAAACATCGTTCGTCTACAAGCCGACCGTAATGGCGTAGACGAAGCTGTTTTCTTTTCATACTAATTCAGATACCACCGCGCTTTTATCCTGCAGCAAGACCCCAGAGCGATACCTAGACGATCTCGGAGATGGCAGGATGGCGAGTCTTCACCCAAAAACGTCTGGATGATCCGAGCGGTCAGGCCCCTCGGACTATGCTTTGGTTTCTTCCTTGGCCAGGGCCGTCCTGCTTCTGTCGATCTCCTGTCGCAATATTCCATAAGCTCTCGAACCTTCATCTCTGCCCAGGACGAGGATCGTTTCTTCTCCGATGTAGGTGTGGCGAATCTTCACCCCTTGGCGGTAGAGCAACTCGGTGAGGAAGAACCCGAACTCAGGGGTAGTCTCAACGGCGGGGGAGAGATGGATGTCCAATATCGACAGCTGGGTCGTCTCTCTGGCGATGTTTGCCTTGTCAAGAAATGGCCGAATCAGGGAATTGTACTCGCCTTCATCGGCGATCAGTTTGATCGAGCTGGAAAGTTGGAACAGGTGGATGGGTTCGCTTAGAGTGGAAGATAACTCGGCTAACTGCTTTGCGACGAAGAACAGCTCCGGTTTCTTGGCCTTGATGGTCACGTCCACCACGTCGCTGGCCAACGTTATTCGGGCGTCCCTTAGGATGGGGAGCGATTCAGGCGTGCCTGCCTTGGTGATGGTGTCGGAGAACCTTACGAGGGCGACCACGATTGTGTTGACGCTGGTGGGCCTCTCCGCCAGCCTCTCGACCTCAGACTTGATGCTCGCGGCCAAGGCGTGATAGTTGACTATCCTCTGTTTGAGACACTCATAGACGGCGGGGTTGTGCGTCACTATGGATGCTACCACGGCAGGGATGGATGCCTTCTTGCTTGACATGTGTGACCTAAGTTTGGAACCGGCGAATGTAATACTTAACGGTTCAACCGCGACATGCCTGTACACGATGTAATGTCTGTTACTTGGCGTGAATAGAAGTCGAATCCGAGCATTGCCCCGGAGTCAAGACCTTGGGACGGCGTCAGCCGAATGCTTTGGTCCTTTGCCTTTCTGCGTTTTCGCTTCATCTTGTTCGGTCTCTCGGTCTTCTATCTCCTCTGACTCGTGCTCTTCCGATTCCTCTTCGGTCTCCTGCTCCTGCCCTTCCGACTCAGATTCCCCAACTGGCTTGACGTCCCCGGCGGCTTCCACTTCATGCTCCTGCTCGATCGCCTCGGCTTCCCCTTCAACTTCCTTCTCCTGGTCTGAATCGTCGCCCGTCGAGTTCATCGTCGGCGTCCAGCGCGCTTCCCCTCCTTATATCAGCTACCCTATTCACCAAGGACTTGCGAGGAGCTCTGCGGACTCCCAGATAACTATGACAGCCGGTCCCACTTATTGGACCGTCGAGGTGTAATTGTGTCTAGGAAGGAAGAGGGAGCCCTAGCCGTTAAGAGGCCAAAGAAGCCTGAGATTGCCGTTCGAGACCCTCAACTAAGTTGGATTCAAGACTTCATTCGACCAGCCGGTCAACCCCATGGACCACTGCGCCTGTGAAGAGCGCCGTCAGGATTATTGCGTCTGTCCTTCCCGTTTCGGTTTCTCTCTCAAAGTAAATCCAAGCGCCGCAGAACCTGCACTGAAACCACCCTCCTACCCATGACGGCCCTGCCCCTCTCTGGCCGGTGAAGGTTGTCCAATGTCCACCACGAACGCGTGGCTCCAGACATCGAGAGCCGTGCCCACCCTGACCCACAGAGGAACAATCGCTTCCAGCCACCTTGCGCCGTCGATGCCTCCGCAGTCTATCGAGCCCTCCCATCCGAACTCCTTCAGGATTCCAGTCACCTTCCGTTTGGCCGCGACATCGTATCCGCAGATGAGCATCCGGGCATTTTCATAGGTCGGGTGAACCATTTGGGAACTGGGCACGGTGTTGAAACACTTGACGACCTTCGCGTTGGGCAACTTCCTCTGAATCCTCTCACCCAAGGAGTCCGTCAATCCTACGAAGAGCCCCGGTGGCGCCCCACTAGAGAAGTCAAGTGGGTTGGTGGTGTCGATGACCAGCTTCCCATCGAAGTTTTCGACACCAGCGAGATCAACGACCTCCTCGGCGACCGTGCCGAGCGTGGCGATCAGCACGATGTCTCCGTAACCTGCCGCTTCAGCGAACGAGCCCGTCGTCGCATTTGTTCCAGCCTTCTTCGCCCAAGCCATCAGCTTGTCGCTCCTTGGAGTGCGCGAGCCCAGCATCACTTCGTAGCCACGGCTCGAGAACCCCGAGCCGAGAGCTTGGCCAACCACGCCGCTTCCCAGTATCCCCACCCTGTTCTGTCTCAACCTTCTCTGGCCCGCGAGCGATGGCTTGACGCTCATCCTGCCGACGGCCGTTACATATTCCACTAGGCCGTCGAAGGCAGTGACGTTGGCATGGGGTGATGCGAGGATGTCGACGGTGTCATCGGCGTTGACCAGCACGTCAGCCTTACCCTTGTCCTCCAGGAGGACCTTGACGTGAAGGGCCACGAATGGCAACTTGCTGGATGCCTTGTATACGGAGTACCTCTGGTTCAGGAAGTCGTGGAACCTGGATGTGGCGTTTGACTGAGCTATTCCGCGTATCCTGATGCTCTTGTGAGGCGCTGTTGATCTTCCCAAGCTGGCGCGAATGGGTATTACGCCGATATATACCCTGGCCTATTTGCATCCTTCCTTTATGATGACCTTCGTGATACTGATGCCTCGAGCCTCATCCCTTGAGGAAGACGGGCATGTTCCGAACCGCCGCACTCCTTGATGGCGTCAGAGCCTCCGTCTTAGGAGAGACGGGGGTATTTCATGTCTTTCATACTCTCCGAAAAGTGCCTTTCCGTAGATGAGCCTTGAGAACGCCTCCGCGGTCAGCCTTGCGTTGGTCAAAGCGCTGTGTCTTCCGTCGCCGTATTCCAGGCCAACGAATCTCATCGCTGCTGACAGGCTCAATGCGTCCAAGCCCTCCTCCACTGGGAACTCGATGGATTGCCTCATCAGGGTCGCTAAGAGGACTGAATGAAGGTCGACCTGCCGGTATCCGAAAGGCCAGCGCACATCGTATCTGCCTGCGGCCGCCTTGAGAAACGCCGCGTCGAACCAGGAGTTCTGCCCCGCCAGGGTTCTCACCTCTGAGGCTTCACTCCATCCGATGAAGTCGTAGATTGCCGACCTGACCGTGGGCCTGCTTGCGTCGGACAGGGTTCGCCTTTCAAACTTAAAGGCGCGCAACGCTTCAGGAGAGATAGTTGCATTGGGCGATAGCCGGCACTCTCGATGGAAGGTCCTCGCGGGGTCCGTGAAGTCCACGGCCCCTATCTCAACGATGTGGTCCTTCCGCTCGTCCCAGCCCGTCGTCTGCACGTCTACGACTATCATTGAGACCCCTAGGGTGTGACCCCTTTTCATAGGTTGTGTAGCAACGGGGTCTCCGCGGGATAGAACATTCAAGATGGTCACGGCTCAGGGGTCGTGTCCGGTTGGGGTACCCACCTCCTGATGCGGAAGAGCCGGGATGGGAGCATGGGAGCCTGTGCTCAAGCCGGACTCTTGTGACGCCTCAGTCTCAGTTCGACGAGCATGGCCATGACTACGCCGACTAGGACAGTGCAGAAGACCAGAGATCCAGGGAACTCGGGAACGGGCGCCTGCACGGTGACCTCAGCCAACATGTTATTGTCGGGTGTGCTGGAATACGTATAGGTTCCAGGAGTCCCGAACGTGTGGATGAAGGACTCACCCGTGTAAAGAAGCCCCGAATCCCATGACTCCGCCTGCCCAGGAAGGGATGTGGTGGTGTGTATCCCCTCAACGTCCGTCCAGTTCACTGTGTCGCCTACGTTCACGACAATCACTTGTGGGTAAAAGCCGTAAGAGCCCATATTGTCCGGCTGCATAGTCACCGACCAAGTTTCAGCCGCTCGGGCGGGAGTCGAAAGGGCCAGACCCGAGACGGAGGCGACCAGGGCCAACTCTAAGGCCGCCAACATACTTGGGCCAAGAGGCCTCAATCCCCTTCGTTTTGTCATCCTATGAAATCTTCCTTCTCCCTCCCGATAATTAAGTTACCAGTGGTTCCGCGTCGTCGGAAGCCGCGTTACTGCCGGGATAGGAGCATAGGCCACGGGGCGAGCTGCTGAGATGACGGGAGTGGCAGCCGACCTATCGCTGCCGATTTCGTCAAACTCCTGCTGCGGGCTCGCTTCAGAGGATCCGATTAGAATGTGAGTGCCAGCCTGCCGCCACGGATGGCGGCCGCGCAGAAAGCGGCGTAAAGATCGTGCCTTTTCCTTGAGTCGGCTCTGATTAGATCCGCAATCCCTGGGCCCGCCCTTTTGTGTGAAAGGAACGCGCCGGCAATGTCCAGGTCGTGAATAGCTCCGAGCGCCTCCTGGAGCTCCTCCAGCTTGTGTATCGAAGCGGCCTCTTCAGCTCCGGGGGTCGTAACCTCCAACGTATACCTAAGCTCCTTGCATGTCTTCCTTAGGCGATGAAGGGAGGTTTGGTCCCTCTCGTCCGAAAGCGTCTCCTGAAGCTCCTTGCTCGCCAACACCTTGATGCGCTCCTCCACCCTCCTTGCCCTTCTCCTGCACCTTCGTTCTGACAGGTCCGAATGGTGGATGGAAGGTAGGCTGGCTGCAAGGAGGGACCTTGCGGCATTGCGAGAGGACCTGACCAGGACTGGCCTTCCCTCAGAGAGGCCCTCCGCCAAGGTCAGGGCATGCGGGCTACTCTCCTGCCTGACCCTCCGCAGGACGACGTCCAGGTCCCGTATTCTGGTGGTGGACCTGAAGACCGACTTGCACATCTCGGCGAACTCCCTATGCGTGCTGGATCTCCGTATCTTCCCGGGGAGGAGGCGTTCGGCGGCCTCGTACCTCCTGATGGCGGTCCTCAAATCGTGGACGTTCTCTCCTGTCGCCACTTGGCTGAAAGCTTCTAGCCTTCTTACAAGTTGCTCCACCCTCTCGTTGAAGGCTGAAGCCAATTGCTTGGCGCATTTACTGCTGCTGGTCAAGGTATTCTTCTATCATCCTCTGGAGGTCGGCGTTGACCTCGTGGATGCTCCTGTTCCCGTCGACCCGGATCAGGCCGTACCTGCTCTCCATTGAGGCGAACTCCCTCGCCATGAGCTTCTGGTATTTGATGAAGGAGTCGTAGAGGTCGTCCGAGAGACCCATGTCGGCCCCTGATTCGTAGTAATCCAGAACAGGCCCCTTCTGGAAAGCTCTGTGGAAGAGCTCGGCGGGATTGACGTCGAGGCAGAAGGCCAAATCGGGCTTGAGGGCGAAGCCGAAAAGGTCGTGGGACCACTTCCTGTTGATCCCCCTGACGGCGCTCCTCGCTAGGCAGCGTGTAGATGTAGCGGTCAGCCAAGACCACGAAGCCTGCATGGAGGGACGGGAGAATCTTGTGTTCCAGTTGGTCAGCGAAGTCGGCGGCGTAGAATAGGGCCAAGGTCTTCTTCCCCATGGGGAGCTTCTGCTTAGCGCTCAAGATGCCGGGGCCGATGAGCTCGGATCTCTTCAGGCCGGTGGACACGACAGCGTGCCCCTCGGTCTCGAGGCGGGCCTGGATGAGGTCGGTCTGGACGGTCCTGCCGGCGGCGTCGGGCCCCTCGACTACGATCAAACGGCCCTTGGATTCTCCCTTCTCGAAGCCAGGAAGGCCGTCCCCGTAGAATTCTACGGGCTTCGGCCTGATGTTGCGAGCATGCCTAGGTAGCATCCTGCCTCTCCTCCTGAGCTACGATCTCGGCAGGCAGGAACTCCCTCACCTTGTTACGGATGAGGTTCTGTTGAGTTTCGATGTCCTGGGTTCCGTCCACGATCGTGAAGCCTTCACGCATCGCCATCCCCTCGTACAGATCGACTATCCTCCCTTGGAATATCCTGTAGCTCTCGTATGGGTCGTTGCTAAGGTTGAGGTCCATACCAGCTTCGTAGTGCTTCAACTTGGGCCTTCCTCCGATTATCCTGTCCACGGCGACATCGACCGGGACCCTGAAGTAGAAGGCGACATCCGGCTTCGCGGCGAAGCTGTAGACCTTCCTAACCCAATAGGGGGAGCAACCCCTCACCCCGTCTCTGACATAGGCCGTGTATACGTACCTGTCGGCGACGACGAAGTATCCCGCCTTTAGGAGGGGTGCGACGTTCCTTTCGTAGCGGTCGGCGAAGTCGGTGGCGTGCAGGAGGCTGAACGTAGTGGGGGTCAACAGTCCCTTCTTCTTGCCTCGCGAAGTAATCTCCTTCACGACGTCCGAAGAATTCCACTCCGTCAAGAACACCCTGAGCTCTAGGCTGGCCAGCCACTTCTGTAAGAGGTTCATCTGCGTAGTCTTCCCAGAGCCATCGATTCCTTCTCCCACTATCAGTCGTCCTACGGGCTTTGCAGGAGTCTCTACTACAGCCATTGTCAGTTCACCTTGCCGGGACTCCTAACCCTCATGGTGTACCTCCGCTGAGACTGAGGTTTCCTCACGCGAGCCGTCACCGCAACGTCGAACTCCTTCTCGAGAGCTGTTGCCGCTTCGTAGAATAACCTTTCTGGGAACCCGCCATCGGTAGGGGTGACCGTTAAGGTCACCGAGCCGTCCGTGCACCTGGCCTCCGTGCTCGAGGCGGTCATCTCGAGTAGCTCTACTATCGACATGAGGGAAGCGAGCTTCTTTATGGAGCCCTTGTAGTCGGCATCCAAGAGGGACCTGTACTTGGCCAAGAACCAGTCGGCCATACGGGGCTTCCTGGTCTCGACGATGGCGATGGAGGCAGCCAGCTGGCAGGAATGGCTAAGGGGGCTGTCTTCATACATGGAGGAATAGAAAAGGGTCGGCGGGTCGAACGAAGAGCCCTCTCCGGTGGCTAGCTTGACCGCATGGGCCAGGGCTCTGACGTGCCCTTCCTGAAGGCGCTGACCGTCAACGAAGGCTTGGACCAGCATGTGAGAGTGTGGGAACGCGTTCACGCCGTTGGGGATCCTGGCGGACCTGACGATGTACGCCTCGCCGATGGGGCCTTTCTTGTACCTGTAGTGATCATCCAGCGAAGCGCTCAGAACGCCGTCCCTGAGGCCATGCGTGCTGGCGTGGAGCTCATCAATCGAAAGCTTCTCCATCAGGCATCTGACCACCAAAGCCCCAGCGACGATGGTCTCGGCCCTGCCCCCTCCTATGGCCGGCAACCTGGAAATCTCCTTGGTGGAGAGCTCGGCGAGCCCCTCGAACATGGACTCGACTGCCTCGCGTTTGAGGACGTAATTGTGGACTTTAGCGAAAGGATATTCTCTCAACTCCTGGTCGTACCGAGCAAGCGCCCGAACGGATCCACCTACCCCGGCGAGAGTCGTCCCCTCAATGAGCCCCAAGTCACGCCTCGTAGGGAGGCGTCGGAGAATCTCCTCCTCCATTTGGTTGACGCTTCGGTTCGAGTATCTCCCACCCTCAGCGGAATATGACTGGGTCAGCCTCAGAGCTCCGATTCGGAGGCTTAGCACTCTGGAGAGTCTAGATTCCTTTGTCGCCGTAATCTCCAGACTGCCGCCTCCGAGATCGAACAAGACCGAGGAGGAGAGGTCCATCGCCTTGGCAGCGCCCAAGAAGGAGAGGAGTGCCTCCTCCCTCCCGGAGAGCACCCTGAAGTCGAAACCTGTCTCTAGTTTAGCCCTCTTGACGAATTCGACCCCGTTACTCGCCTCCCGCACCGGGCTAGTGGTTATGGGAAGGACCCTTTCCATCCTCTCGGTGTTAACTATCTCTCTGAAAAGCCGGAGGGCCTCTAGGGTGCGGTCCATGGCCGCCTTTGGGAGCGGCCCGCCGGAAACCAACCCCTCACCAAGCTTCGCCATGACCCCGTGCTGGTCATAGGCCTCGAACTCCCCACAGTCGGCGACCCTGTAACTCACCATCTTCAGTGAGTTGAAGCCTAGGTCAATGACGGCGACTTTCGATGCTGATCACCACGCCACGGTTAAGGGTCGGAGGCGTTGCGGCGCTCACCGCAGCCTCTTGATGACCTTTGGGCTTAAGAGCCACCGAAGCTCCCCGGTCATCTTCGGCTCGAAGTCCGCCACCGAAACCCGCACCAGCCCAGCCTTCCTCAATACCATCTTCGCCTCCGGACCAGCGCCGACCACTCGCCCCACGAAGGCCGTCAGGAAGGGCTCATGGCCCACGAGGAGGACCGAAGATTCCCTCTTCTCTCTGGCGAGTTTCCTCGCCAGCTCATCCCCCTTGGCTTCCGGCTTGAGCTCAACCCACTCCTCTACATCCAAGTTGAATGCCTTGCCGGCTATCTCGGCGGTCTCCTTCGCCCTCCTCAATGGGCTTGTGGCAATCTTATCGACTTCGAGACCCACCCTTACCAGCCTTTTGCATACTTCAGCAACCTCCTTCTTCCCCTCCTCCGTCAGCGCTCTCTCCGCGTCAGCTCCGCCTCTTGGCAGGGAATCTCCTGCCTCACCATGTCCTGAGTAGGTATAACTCCACAGAAGTAAGGCCCTGCGTCATGTATATCTATTTATCGCGAGGCGAGGCCTATCACGAATATAGCGACTATTTCTCTATATTCAGGCTCCCTCTTTGAGCCGGAATCTGGCAACAGGATTGGCCAGGGCCCCTAGCGGCGAAGGTTCCCCCAAGCTGGCCGATGGCCAATGGATGCTAGCCTGAACCCGCGCTAGTTTAAGTATCGCGTCTCGGCTGAGCAGGGTGTTTTGGTGAGCTTGCCAGGCGTGACCTTCAGCAGGAAGGAGAGCACGATTATTCGTGAAATGCAAGAGAACCTGAACCTTGTAAGGGAGACGGAGCACGAGATTCCGGCTCTGGTCGCGGCTGTGGCAGAAGGCGACGTCGCCCTGTGCCGCACCGAAAGAAATCGGATTTTCGCGCTCGAATCGGAAGCCGCAGCCGCCCGCCGCGCGCTCAGCACCAGGATAGCCGAGGGGGCTTTCTTCGGCGGAGTGAGGGAGGACATTATCAACCTGCTCGGGAAGATGGGCCTGATTGCCGACAAGGCCAAGGATGCAGCCCGCCTGATCACTCTAGGGGAGATAACTGACCCGAAGGCCCGGGAGATACTTCGCTCTGGAGACATGACGCAGTTTCTCGCGAACCTCGACCTGGCGGTTGTGGCGCTCCAGCACCTCATCGAAGCGTTCGGGATAAACCGCAAGACCATCCTAGAGAGGGTGCACGTTGTCGAGGAGTACGAGGAGGCGGCAGATACGTTCAAGCAGAACATGCTGGTCGCCCTCTTTGAAGAATCGCGCGGAGGGATAGATCCGGTGACCTTGATCCTAGTGAGAGACTTCTTGTTCTGCGCCGATGACGTGGCGGACAAGGCGGAAGACGCGAGCGATGTTGTGCTCGTACTGGTCGCGAAGGGCTATGGATGAAGGCATCGCTCTCCTCCTCGCCGCAGTCCTGACCTTCGTCTTCGGCTGGAACAACAGCTCCATACTGATTGGTAATGAGAGGGGTTCAGGGACGCTCTCCGCTCGGGAGTCCACAATTCTCTGCTCTATCGGCATGATCCTCGGGGTTGCGCTGGAAGGATCGAAGATGCGCGGGAGCCTCGGAGGGACAATCATCGGGCAGGCCACCGACCTGATGGTCCTCGCTACGCTAGTGGTTTCGATAATCCTTACCTTCGGGTTGACCGTCGCCGCCATTCCAGTCGCCTTTAGCAACACGATGGTGGGCGCCTTCGCCGGGGCTGCGTTCGGATCTTCGCTACAAATCCGGGCAGGCGACCTCGCGACGATACTCGCCTTCTGGATTGTCGCCCCCCTTGTAACGATGGCCGTCACGTTCCTGAGCTACAAGGTGATAGAGAGGGCGACGGCCAATTGGAGCCTTCTCTCAGTGGATGCCTTCAACAGGGCAGGGGTCGGCCTCGTGTCCTTAACCCTCGCGTACGTGCTCAGCGCGAACAACATTGGGCTAATCTACGGAACTGCCTTCGGGACAGGTGGCGGCCCGCCCATCTCTCTTGAGGGTTCCCTCTCTCTCATCCTCGTACTCGCAGCATCCGCGATAGTCGCCATGGCCCTGTTTGGACGAGGAAACGTCGCTGGGACGGTCGGCGACAGGCTGCTCTCCCTATCTCCCCAAGGAGTCCTCGCAGCTTTCAGCGGAACCATCATCGTCATGTGGCTGGCCACACAGTTAGGCATCCCGATCTCAGCGACCCAATGCCTCATTGGCGGCATGTTCGGAGCAGCCTTCACGAAGAAAATCGCCATCGTCAATCGGAGGCTCTCGCTGGAGGTCGTATCCTCCTGGGTGGTCGTCCCTCTTGCCGCCTTCGCCCTCGCGGCCATCATCATCCCCCTCGTGTAATCCCGACTCCTGTATGGACTGCCAAGCGATGCACTGTCCCCAGGCGGATACTCTTGCCGACAGCCGTCGCCTGGGGCCTTGTAGGGACAGAAGAGATGGCGTCAGTGAGATGCGTGCCCCTGTTCCCCATGACCCTTGGCTCGTTTGGTTCGAACCCATGGCCGCCGCCCGTGCAATGGCCCAAAGATATGATCCACTCTATGACATCACGGAGGCCGAGATGAAACAAGACAGTTGACGGAGCTGAAGGCGTCTCCTCAACAACTTTCATTAGTGAGGCAAGGTTGGTTGCCTCGAGAAGAAGGTACCTGTTTCCCCTTCTGCTTATAGACCAGCTGTTTCCCAATCTCCTAAGAAGCATGAGCGAGTCGTTCCCTGGCGATCCCCATGAGTGACCAAGAAAGCCAAAGTCAACAATCCTTCTGGAGCGTCCCCGCTTCCGACATCCTTAAGGGTCTGCAAACTACGCCAAAGGGCCTAACCGACGAAGAGGCCGGAAGACGACTCAAGAATATGGTCCAAATCTTCTGAAGCCCAAGAAGAGATCAGACGCGCTCACGCTTCTGCTTGCTCAGTTCAAGAGCCCGCTCATCCTCATCCTGATCTTTGCGGGGGGCTTGTCGTTCTTCCTCGGTGACCACGTTGAATGCGGTCATCATCCTGGTGATCATCCTCGTGAGCAGCCTCCTTGGGTTCTGGCAGGAGAGAGGCGCGACCAACGCCGTCGAGAAGCTCCTGGCGGTCGTGCAGACCAAAGCGACCGTGCTTCGCGATGGAAACCAGGAGGAGATTCCGGTTGAGGGGATTGTGCCCGGAGACGTTGTCATGCTCAGCGCTGGGGACCTGATTCCCGGAGACTCTCTGGTCATGGAATCGAAAGACCTCTTCGTCAACGAGGCATCCTTGACCGGGGAGACCTTTCCCGCCGAGAAGACGGCTGGAGTCCTGCCGCCGGAAACATCGCTCAGCCAGCGGACAAACAGTCTCTTCATGGGGACCAACGTAGTCAGCGGCAGTGCCCAGGCGGTCGTCGTCGGAACCGGATCAGGGACCGAGTTCGGCAAGGTCTCGGACCGGTTGAAACTCAGGCCGCCTGAAACCGAGTTCGAGCATGGCGTCCGGCGGTTCGGGTATCTCCTCATGGAGGTCACGCTGGTGCTGGTGGTCGCCACCTTCGCCATAAACGTCTACTTCGCCCGTCCGGTGTTGGAATCCCTTCTCTTTTCCCTGGCGCTCGCCGTGGGACTGACTCCCCAACTGCTCCCTGCAATCATCAGCATCAACCTGGCTCGCGGAGCGAAGAAGATGGCGCAGAGAAGGTGATTGTCAAACGGCTTGCGTCCATTGAGAACTTCGGCAGCATGAACGTGCTCTGTTCCGACAAGACCGGCACCCTGACGGAGGGCGAAATACGAATACAGTCAGTCTCGATGCTGAAGGCAAGGAAAGCGAGAAGGCGCTTCTCTACGTCTATCTCAACGCCTTCTATCAGACGGGATTCGCAAATCCGATCGACGAAGCGATTCGGACTGACGAAGCGTTCTGGCCCATCATTTTGAAGCGTCCGGTTACAAGAAGCTGGACGAGGTCCCGTACGATTTCATTCGCAAGCGACTCAGCATCCTTGTGACGAAGGACGGACGAGATCTGATGGTAACGAAAGGGGCCCTGCAGAACGTGCTCGACGCCTGCTCTCCGGTCGAAACCTCGGAAGGAACGGTCGTAGAAATCGACGAGGCGCGAGGGGAGATCCAGCGGCGCTTCGAGGATCTGAGCGACCAGGGTCTTCGCGTCCTGGGCATCGCATACAAGAACACCGGAACCGGGAAGCTCATCACCAAGGACGACGAAGTCGGAATGACCTTTGTGGGATTCCTTGCTCTCTTCGACCCGGCACAAGCCCAGGATTGCAGAGACCATCGGCGAGCTGAAGCGTCTCGGCATCTCACTGAAGGTCATAACCGGAGACAACCGACTGGTCGCGCGGAGTATCAGTCAGCAGGTCGGTTTCCCAAGCCCAAGAATTCTGACAGGTCCGGAGCTTCTCGAGATGAGCGACGAAGCACTCCTCGGAAAGGTGAATCGGGTTGACGTGTTCGCGGAGGTCGAGCCAAACCAGAAGGAACGAATCATCCTCGCACTCAAGAAGGCAGGAAATGTGGTGGGATATCTGGGAGATGGAATCAACGACGCCTCGGCTCTCCATGCTGCGGATGTCGGGCTCTCAGTCGACAGCGCCGTCGATGTCGCCAAGGAATCGGCTGACATCGTGCTGCTTGAAAAGGACCTGGGCGTGCTTGTGGACGGAGTGAAGGAAGGAAGGAAGACCTTCGCGAACACTCTCAAGTATGTATTCATGGCGACGAGCGCGAATTTCGGGAACATGTTCAGCATGGCAGGCGCATCCCTCTTCCTGTCCTTCCTTCCCCTGCTGCCCACGCAGATACTGCTCACCAACCTGATGACAGATTTCCCAGAGACGACGATCGGCACGGACAACGTGGACGCAGAAATGGTCGAACAACCCAGACGATGGAACGTCAGTTTCATCCGCGATTTCATGATTGTCTTTGGCATACCGAGTTCGGTGTTTGATTATCTCACCTTTGGAGTGCTGATTCTTGTCTTGCATTCTCGACCGACCTATTCAGGACCGGCTGGTTTGTAGAATCGGTCATTTCGGCATCTCTGATCGTGCTGGTCATTCGGACCCGAGGACCTTTCTTCAAGAGCGCTCCCGGGAAGTATCTGGTGATGACCACCCTGGCGATCGTCGGCGTCACGCTCATCTTTCCCTTCACTCCCCTCGGAATCTCTGTTCGGATTCACGCCTCCCCCCGTCTCGTTCATGCTTGCCATGGCGGTAATCGTGGTGCTCTATATTGTCTCAGCAGAAGTAGCCAAGAGGATCTTCTACAGTCGAGTCAAATTCTGATGCCTGTTCCTCCGAGGGAGCATGGTTCGCTATCATCTCATTGGAGTTCCCCGCAGGGAACGCGCAGACTTTTCAAGCTCGGAGGGCGATCGCTCGCACCGTAGTATACGCATCTTGTTCATATACGCCGCCGGCGATATCAAGTGCGTTGTAGCATAATGGTACAGAAAACTAAGAAGATGACAAAGAAAGAACTCTCCAGGGAGCTGGCAGCTCTAAAGGTGGAGGTTGCCGGATTGAAAGCAGGGATGGCTCTGAAGACCGAAGTTGCCGACGTGAAGGCGGAACTGGCGCGCCTGCGGACGGAGGAGAAGGTCAAGCTCAAGGACGAGATAGAGAACTTGCGCAAGAAGACGCATGCCGAATTGGAAGCGCTGAAAGCGGCTTCGGGCCCCAAACGCGAAGAGAAGAAGATTAAGGGGAAAGTTCAGGCTCTTGAAGAGAAGGCGGCGAAGGCGACTGGGAAGGCTAAGGCGGCAATTGAAGCACGAATGACGAATACATCAAACGAACCGAAGAAGGCCGCTACAATCGTCGAAGCGCCCAAGGAAGTCAAGTCGCAAAACTGATTCCTGTAAGTCGGAACACATTCTTCCCGCTCGTGCGGGACCTCCAGGTGCAAACTGGTCGCATGCTCACCGTCGGCCTTGCCGACACCTAGGACTGGAGCACTTTGGAGCCCGGCTTCCACCGAAGCCGGCAGGTGGAACTGGCTCCTTCGCATATTGGCGCGTCAATCCCGTCATGCGTTCTGTGATGACTTCTTACTTGACGACGATCGACTTGAGATCCTTGGCCAAGGGAGGATAGTGCATGTCCAGTTTCTCCAATGTCTTCACGATGACGCTTGAAACTATCACGTCCCGGAACCAGTTGTGATTCGCTGGCACCAAATACCAAGGAGCCCAATCAGTGCTGGTCTTCTCCAAGACGTCCTCATATGCCTTCATATACTCTGGCCAGAACTTCCGTTCCGCCACATCAAATGTGCTGAACTTCCACCTCTTGTCGGGATCATCAAGGCGATCCTGCAACCGTTTCTTCTGTTCGTCTTCATCGATGTGAAGAAAGAACTTCACGATGGTCAAGCCTTCTTCGCACAACGACCGTTCAAAGTCATTGATCTGTTTGTATCTGCTCTGCCAGACTTCTTCAGGGACGAGCTTGTGGACCCGCTCGACTAGTACGCTCTCGTAGTGGCTGCGGTTGAATATGACGATCTCGCCTTTGCCAGGAACCTGGCTGTGTATTCGCCACAAGAAATCATGGTTGAGTTCCTCCACGGAAGGAACCCCGAAACGGGCGACCCGCACGCCTTGAGGATTAACCCCTTCGAAAACGCGCCTAATGGTGCCGTCTTTGCCCCCGGTGTCCATGGCCTGCAAGACGAAGAGCACACTGTGTTTGTGCTCTGCGTAAAGCTTCTCCTGGAGCTTCTCAAGCTTCTTGGTCAACCTCCCTGACTCCTCCAGCGCATCATCCTCGTTTCCGTCGAAACCCGATGTATCGTTGGGATCCCACCGATTCAGGTGGACCTTTTGGCCCAGACGAATCCTATATCGTTTGGTGTGAGAGCTCCCCGTCAATTCGGATGTTCTCTCCTCCTCATCACTTTCGTCTGTTTCAGGAGGAGAAGCCTTGGGCATTGCGAAATGACCTCACATCGACTGGGCTACAACATGCTATTTTGACATGCCATCCATACCAGCCCATCGCAGGTGGACGGCTCATCACGGGCGAGTTGGTCGCTTTCGTCCTAGGATTCTTAAGCGCCCTTTCCTCCACCATGATGAGTCTCCCTTGTTAAACGATTATCCGCTGACTATCGGCTCCCTGATCAAGCAGACCGAGTACAGGAGAGGGAAGGGCGAGGTCGTCTATGGAACGAAACGCTACACCTGGTCCCAGCTCTTCCAGAGAGTGAACGGTCTGGCGGCGGGCCTTGAGGACCTCGGCGTCAAGAAGGGGAGCAAGGTCGCCGTCGTCGACATCGACACGAACAGATATCTGGAGGCCTATTTCGCCGTCCCGATGATGGGGGCGGTACTTCATACGGTCAATATCAGGCTCCCGCCGGAGCAGATCGCCTACACCATCGCCCACGCCGAAGACGACGCCGTGCTGATCGGCGACCTTTTCCTTCCGCTGGCCGCAGAAGATGGCAGCGCAGCTCAAGTCGGTCAAGGCCGTGGTGACCATGAGCGACTCCGGTATCGCGCCCAGCTCCCCGTTCCCAGACACGAAATTCTACGATGACATCGTCCGCCCTCTATCATACTACGAGTTCCCTGCACTCAGCGAAGACACCCAGGCCACACTCTTCTACACCTCGGGCACAACGGGCCTCCCCAAGGGCGTCTCCTTCACGCACAGGCAGATCGTCCTCCACACCCTCGGCATCGCGCGTGGGCCTGGGGGACAGCGCCATCAGGCTCAACTCGGCGCGATGTCTGGATGCCTCTGGTCCCGCTCTTCCACGTCCACGGATGGGGCCTCCCGTACCTGGCCGGGATGTGGGGCATGAAGACGGTCCTTGCGGGGCGGTACGATGCGAAGAACATCCTCGATCTGATCCGAGCGAGAAGAGGTCACATTCTCCGACATGGTGCCCACGATCCTCAACATGGTGATCAACCATCCAGAGGTCCCAGGGTATCGGGAGGCGCTCTCCAAGTGGCGGGTCGTGATAGGGGGTGCGGCGCTCCCGAAGGGGGTCGCCCTTGCGGCGAAACGCGCTCGGGATACAGGTGATGGCCGGCTACGGCCTCAGCGAGACGGCCCCTGTCCTCACGCTGGGAACCCCCACCGACGACCTCCGCGGCCTCCCAGAGGACCAGCTCCTCGACAGAGCCCTGCTCAAGACGGGCGTCCCCATACCCCTGGTGGAATGAGGGTAGTCGACCAGGAGATGAAGGAGGTGCCCCGAGACGACAAGACGCTGGGGGAGGTCATCGTTCGCTCCCCTTGGACCACGCCGGGCTACTACAAGGAGCCCGAGAAGAGCGCGGAGCTATGGAGGGGCGGCTGGCTGCATACCGGCGACCTCGCGTCCCTCGACGAGAGGGGGTACCTGACGATAAAGGACCGGCTGAAGGACGTCGTCAAGAGCGGCGGAGAGTGGATCTCCACCATCCTGCTGGAGGACCTCCTGACGCGCCACGATTCTGTGCTCGAGGCCGCTGTAATCGGGGCCAAGGACGAGAAGTGGGGCGAGAGGCCAATAGCCATAGTCTGCCTCAAGCCGGGGAAGGCCGCCAGCGAGGACGAATTGAAGGCACGCGTCGCGAAGTACGTCGACGAAGGGAAGATCGCGAAGTTCTGGCTCCCGGAGAGGATCGTATTCAGCGGCGAGCCGCTGCCCAAGACGAGCACGGGGAAGCTCGACAAGAAGCCGCTCCGCGAGAAGTATTCCTCAATACTGGGTGCGTAGAACAAAATGCAGGCCCCCGACGTAGCCAAGCTCAGGGAGGAGTTCAAGGGTATCCACGAACTCGTCAGGACGTCGGACGGTAAGACCATCTTCCTCAGGCACTGGGTGGGCGCCCCTGGGAACGAGCTGGCGGTCCTCGTCTTCCACGGTATAAGCGCCTATAGCGAGCCCTATGGAAAGCTCCTCACCGTCGAGCTCGCGAAGGCAGGCTTCAACGTGTTCGGCATGGACCTCAGGGGCCATGGCATGTCCGACGGAACCAGGGGCGACTATCCGAGCAGAGAGAGGTTGTTGAAAGATCTGTGCGAAACCATCGCCTTCCTGAAGGCCAAGTACTCCAAGGTGGTCGTGCTGGGGCACTCCCTCGGCGTCCTCTCCGCGGTCATGGCAGTGAACAGCTGCCCGGGGAACATCGACGGCCTTGTCCTTCTCAGCGCGGGGAGGAAGACGAAGCCGGGCGCCTACGCCAAGCCCCCTCTGGGCGCCGCGCTGAAAACGCTCCTCGGCGTAGCGCTGCTCCCCGGTCGGCCGCTGATCGAGTACCGTCGCCGGGGGATGACCGGCACCGACGACCCCCTCTTCAACTTCCACTACACGGCCCGGTTCTATTCGATCCTCTACGGCGCGAGCGCCTGGTCGGTGGTCAGGATGTTCGGGAAGGGTGAGATCGACTCTCCCAACCTGGCCATCCCGGAGGGACTGCACGTCCCCCTCTTGGTGGGCGTGGGCGACCAGGACGAGATATTCCCCGTGGACTCGACCAGGGCACTCTTCGACTCCATCCAGTGCGACGGCAAGGACTTCATGGTCATACCGGGGGGACATCACGCGTCGTTCCCAGCGGGCTCCCTGGGGGAGCTCGTTCAGTGGCTGAGGAGGAGCTATCCTACGGAGCCTGAAACGATCAAGCCGTAACCGGTACACAATCCGAGACTCGGCGGACGAAGCCAGGCATTCCGCGCAGGGTCTGATGGATGCCAGGTGAAAGTCGGGATTAGGGGAAGAATCCACCGATGTATGCAGCGACCACTATGGCCAGCGGGATGAAGACGACGGCCCAATAGGGCTTGCTCCAGCGCCACACCTTGGCTCCGTCGAGCGCGAAATCGGCAGCATGTTGAACGTCGCGAGGAAGAAGTTGAAGTAGGAACCGAGGTATCCCGCCTCGAGGATTATCACGCTGTTCGTATTCACGAACAAGAGGGGCAGGAAGAGCAAGGCTATGACGACGTTCGTAAGCGGCCCCGCCAGCGAGATGATCCCGTTCTCCTTCTCCGAGATCCCGTCCCCATGATGTAGGTCGCGCCAGGGGCGGCGAACACGAACCCGATGAGCAGCCCCGAGACCAGGGCGAACGCCAGTCCCCGAACCCACATGCGGAACTCGGCCGTGAAGCCGTACCTCTCGGCGATGAACTTGTGCATCAGCTCGTGCAGCACGAAACCGACCCCTATCGTCATGAGGGCGAGGACGAACGTCCACTCGAGGCTCAGATACTGCGGCACCCCATTCTCCGTCACGCCGAGCCTGGAGCTAAAGCCCCCGAGGAGCCCCCCGGTGACGGCGCCGTGAAAGCGACGCTCAGCGAGATCCAGGCGACCAGGAGGTCGCGGACCTCTATCCGCGAGAAGGTGCGAGGTTGGCTGGCCCTGCCCAAGGTATATCCGCCTTCGCCCTAGGAGAGTGCGGCGGTCAAGCCCTCCGTGACCGGTCTCTGGGTGAAGTCCCCGATGCGGTTGCGTGTCACAGAAAGCTTGTCTTGGAAGTTGTCGGTAGACCCCTGATGGGGGGAGGTCGTCGCTTGGTCCATGACCCCATAAGTCTCAACCTGAGAGTATCGTGGCATGCGGTCACAGGGGCGAATCAAGCTTTTTAGTCCTTCTGTCAACACCTGACGGACCGGAACGAATTCCCAGCGGGAACATGGTTTCCTATCCGGACACCGTCATACCTGCCCGGGGCCACTCTCAATTGCGTCTCGTCTGTGTCCAGAGTGCCTGCCAGACAGACCGTTCAAGTCAAGATAGTCATCGCCCAAGGCACCTATCCCGTACAGGTACCTACTTCTTGATACATCTGAGAAATGGACCAGAGGAGTTGGACCGTCGAAGCCCATAAGCATATCAGAGCAAAGTCCTTAGCTGGGATGTGGGTCTCTCAGTCCGCTCCGGGTACAGACCGGTGGACACTTTCTCCGTAGTGGCATATAGCGGAGCTGAAGGGTTGATGGGGATCGCCGTACAATCACACTGGTTTTCAGTCGGCCCCACGGTGTGCTGGGCTGAGGCAGGGGTGGGCGTGGTTGCCACTCAGTCTCTTCCCGGGGCGAGCTACGGCCCTCAAGGCCTTTCTCTGATGAAGGCCGGGAGGAGCCCAGCCTCTTCTCTGAAGGCTAGCCTTCGGGAGGACGCATTTCGCGACCTGCGCCAGGTCGCGATGCTGAACTCGAAAGGGATAGTTGCAGTCCATACGGGATCCAAATGTGTCCCGGAGGCCGGCCACGAAAGAGGAAGGGGCTTCAGCGTGCAGGCGAACCTGATGCGTACTCGGGAAGTCTGGCCCGCCATGGCGGATGCTTTCGAAAAGACCGGAGGAAGCCTGCCGACAAGGTTGTTGGCGGCGTTGGACGCAGGACAGGAGGCGGGCGGGGACCTTAGGGGAATGCAGTCCGCTGCAATCCTTGTCGTCAAGACCGCCTTGCAGGAGAAGCCGTGGGAGGGCAAGGTCATGGACCTCCGGGTTGAAGATCACCCCGAGCCCCTGCGCGAGCTTCGGAGGCTTATGGGCCTTCATGGGGCCTATGCACACAATTCCGAAGGCGACAGGCTCATGGAGTTGGGTATGAAGCGGAAGGCCCTAGAGGAATACAAAGAGGCTAGGGAGGCCGCGCTGGGGAACAACGAAATAAGGTTCTGGCAGGCGGTCACTCTGCTCGACCATGGGGAAACCGGAGCTGCCAATTCACTGCTGCGCGACGTTCTGTCGGTCAACGAGGACTGGAGGCGCGTGCTCAAGGGTCTGAGGCAAGCGGGCCTGCTGTCGGTGAGTGAATCCAGACTCAGCTAGGATTTTGCGTGTGGAATGAGAGCGGCGGCGGCCAGGGCTTCCCTTAAATAAACGCCGGGGCGTTATGGAGTCTACGACTGGGAATCTATCTTGAATCCAGAGCAAATCAAGGAGAAAGCATGTTCCTCCATCGACGCAAGCATAGCGAGGGTGAGGGAGTTCTCGCTCGACATCTACAACCATCCTGAGCTGGGCTTCAGAGAGGCGTACACATCTAGGAAGCTCGCCGAAGAACTCGCTCGGGCGGGATATGTAGTCAAGGCAGGGGTGGCCGGTTTGGAGACCGCCCTTAGGGCCGATTTGGTCGGGGGCCTGGGCCATCGGTGGCCCTCGTGGCTGAATATGATGCCCTCGACCTCCGGTTCCCCGATGGCACCCATAGGGTCTGTCATGCCTGCGGCCACAACCTCAACGTCGGCGCCGCGCTTGGGGCCGCCTTGGCATTGGCGGCGGTCAAGGGCTCGCTCAGCGGGACAGTCTCCTTCATGGGAACCCCCTTCGAAGAAGGAGGGGGAGGGAAGATCATCATGCTCGAAAAGGGGGTGTTTGAAGGTATCGACGCCGCCATAGCCTTGCACGGCGACCAGAGGGAATGGTACACCATGGCCCGCGCCTGCACCAGCACCAGGAACTTCCTTGTCAGGTTCACGGGAAGGCGCCCCGAGTCCATTTCGTCCCGCACCTACGTAGACCCGAACGACGCCCTTTCCTTCTTCCTGCTATCCTTGGATATTCTGGAGAGAAGCGTGACATCGGACACTCTAGGATCCAGAGGAAGGTCGTCGGTAACGTTGAGTCGCCCAACGTCCATGCCCTGGAATCCTCGGTCGAGCTTTGGCTGAGGTCCGGTGACGACGAATACTTGGACGGTTTGGCGAACAGGATCAGGGAGGTTGGCGCGGGATGCGCCGCTGCGGTCGGAGCTCTGTTCACGATGGACCCGCAGGACATCCCATACCGCCGCATCGTGCAGAGCCCCGTAATGGAGGAGCTCGTCCGAAGCAACGTGGAGTTCATCAGAAGGAAATTCACCCCCGACGAGCCGAGCCCGTACCCGTTCGGCACGGACATGGGGAACGTCAGCCAAGCCATACCCAGCGCCCAGCTCCTCTTCGGCATCCCGGGAGGCTTCAACTTCCATACGGCCGCCGCGGTGGAACAGAGCAGGAGCGAAGAGGCGCTCAAGACCATGATAGACGGCTCTAAGGTGATGGCTTGCATGGTCATCGACCTGTTGGCCGATGCCTCCTTGGTAAAGAAGGCCGCCGATGAGTTGGAAGCCAGCCGCGCCAATGGTTTTAAGGGGCTGCCGACATGGCACACTTCACAATAGGTTGAATGACATGCCATATTTCCTAGGAGAGATGACGGCGCCTGAGGTCAAGGCCCTCTATCCCAAGCTTGACTACGTGGTGCTCCCGGTCGGCAGCAATGAGCAGCACGCCTTCCACTTGCCGATGCTCTCGGACACCATCCAGGCGGAAGGGATAGCTAGAGAGTTGGCCGCGGCGGGTGAGAAGAAGGGACTGAAGTTAGGCGTACTCCCCGCACTCCCCTTTGGCTACTCTGAGGAATTCTGGAACTACCCGGGGACTGTGTCGCTCAACCCAGAGACATACCTCCACCTGATAATGGATGTGGGGGCCTGCCTCAAGCATCACGGGGCAAAGCGGATGCTGATAATAAACGGCCACTACTCCAACATGCCCATCCTGGATCTTGCTGTGGACCGCATCCAGAGGGATATGGGGCTGCCATGCCACCTGGTGATGTGGACGAACTTCATGAAGAAGGATGACGCCGACGAAAGGAAGGGCGAAGGAGGCCACTCCGGCTACGTGGAGACCTGCATGGACATGTACTTCAGGGAGAAGTGGGTCAAGATGGAGAAGGCCAAGACTCCACATGTTACCTGGAACAGGGACTCCACCGTAGGGTGGTGGGGCGGCACGTACTTCGAGGAGCTCACCGACACGGGTGCCCTGGGTGCGGCCTCTAGGGCCTCCGCCAAGGTTGGGGAGGAGATAACGAAAAAGGTCGTTGGGCGTATGATAGTGGCGCTGAAGAGGGACGCCGGAGTCACTCGAAGTCGGCCACGGTGAGCTCCGGTATCTCCGGTACGTGCTTGTCCAGGAACTTCGTTGCGCGGATGGAATGGACGCTCAGCGAATCGTCCATCACGGCCACCGGGTTCCCTTCCACTGAGCCCTTCAGGTGGGGCTGGAACTTCTTCATCTTCGCATAGTCTATGGACGTGTACATGTCCCCGGCTAGGAACTGCTTTGCGAACGTCTCTGTGTTGGAGTAGCGGACCGGGTAGGGCTTGAAGGCCCATCCCCGGCACCACTTCACGTAGTGGGGAGGATCGCTTTGCAGGCTAACAGCTCGAGCCAGGTCTTCCGGCCTGGCGTACCTGCGCGCCTCCACCACTACGATCTTTCTCACAGGGCGGAACTCGATTTCGACCAATTGCCTACCCACTCAGCGAGATCTGGGACAGGTCTATCCTTCCGAGGCTGGGGTTGTAGTACAGCCCTTGCACGTTGCTCCGGTAGATGAAGAACTGGCCAATCTGCACCAGCCAGGCAAAGGGGGCGTCCTGGGCAGTGAGCTGAGTAATCTGGGAGTAGATCTGCGCCCTCTGGGCAGGGTCCTGGTTGTACCTTCCCGTCAAGACCAGTTGGTCCACCGCGGAGTTGTTGTACCCTGAGGGGTTGTCGAAGCCCTGAGACCAGACGATGGGCGTAACGAAGTCATCGGGGTCCAGGTAGTCTGCCCCCCATTCGGTGATGCCCAGCAGAGGGTGGGATGGGTTGGAGGCTGCGCTGGACTGAATATCCATGAAGGTGCTGAAGCTCACGACTTGCAGCTGTACGTTGATGTTCACTGCGGCGAGGTTGCTCTGGATGAGCTCCGCCATGTTCTGGACTGTCGGATCGCCAGCCCAGATGACGAACTGCATCGTGGGCAGCCCCTGACCGTTGGGGTACCCTGCCTGCGATAGAAGCTGCTTGGCCAGGCTCACGTTATATGACTGCTCGGGGATGGAGGCGTTGTAGGTCGGCACGCCCACGGCCAAGGGGCCCGTGTATCTCGAAGCGAAGCCGGAGTATACCTGCTGTACGATCGCGTCGTAGTCGATGGCGTGCGTCAGGGCCTGCCTCACCAAGGTGTTGTTGAACGGCGCCTGCTGCGTGTTCATGAACGCGTAGAGGATGATGGGGGCCACGCCTATGTTCTGCACCGTCACGCCCGTCTGGTTTTGGACGTCGGCTACGTGCCCTAGATCCAGCTGTATCATCTGTGCGGTCCCAGATTTGATGTCCAGTTCCCTGGCCAGTGCATCAGTCTTGTAGTTGAAGACGACCTGGGTGAGCTTGGGCGTAGGGAACATTCCGTTTGCCCCGCCCCAGTAGGACGGGTTGTTCAGCAGCGTGATGTGGTCGCCCTTCACCCATTCCTTGAAGACGAAGGGGCCAGTCCCGACAGGATGCGTCGACATGTAGTCGTTGGTTTGGTTGGCTACTACGCCCCCGTTGGCATTGACGACCTGCGGGTCAACTGCAGAGGCAGGAGGTGTAGCGAGGATTGCGAGGACGGCCGGCGACGGATTGCTGAGCACGATCTGGAGGGTGTACGCGTCCAGCACCGTAATCCCATCGGTCGTCAGGACGCCCGAAAGCAGGCCCGAGGGGCCCTGGTTAATGGTGAGGGTCCTCTTCAGTGAAAATGCCATCGCGGTGGCGTTAAACGGGTCGCCGTTGCTGAACTTGATCCCCTGGCGAAGGGTGAAGGTCCAAGTCAAGCCGTCAGCGCTCTTCTGCCAGCTCTGAGCGAGGATCCCCACGAACTGCGTCGTGCTTGAACGGTTGTAGAAAATCAGGGTTTGGAATACGTTCTGGATTACACCCCAGCCGGAGCCGGTATAATCCACCGCGGGGTCCATGGAGGTCGGCTCGAGGTTGTCATCGTAGACAAAGGTCGTGCCTCCCTGCTTGCTGGGGCCGATGGCCAGAAAATAGTACACACCGGCTGCAGCCGCCACAACGAGAATCGCAATCAGTGCGACGGATTGTATTCGCGTTATCGCCCTTGACAAGAAATACCATTCACACAGTGTGCGTATATATGCGTATCGGATACCAAATCCGAATGTAATATTCCGATTTGCATATTCACGGTGGTTACGCTTTTATACACCAAACTACCCTTGGAGGGGAATGAGCCATCGGGAAGGAGCTGCCTGCCGATAGGGGGAATTGTCGGACGGGCTTCGTATCCTTCCTGATCAAACGGCTTCTGCTCATCATCCCCATCCTACTTGGCGTCACGGTTCTTACCTTCACGATTTCACACCTGATCATGAGGGACCCGGCCCGAGTGTGGGCGGGCCTGAAGGCTTCCCCCTCCACCATCGAAGCGATCAGGATAAAGTACCACCTCAACGACCCCCTCCTGTCCCAGTTCATGTTCTACTTGACCCAGCTTCTGCACTTTGACCTTGGGACGTCGCCGATGGATGGGTCCTCCATCCTCGGCAACATAGAGGCCTACCTCCCCAACACGATCGAGCTCGCTTTGGTTTCGATCATATTGGACGCGCTCATCGGTATCCCCCTGGGAGTCTTCGCCGCCGCCCACGCAGGGAAGAAGAAGGACGACGTCGTCAGGGTATTGACCCTCCTCGGGTCCTCCACTCCCCCCTTCCTGATCGCGCTGATATTCCTGCTCGTGTTCTTCTTCAGTCTGAGGATCGCGCCCAGCGGCGGCCAGCTCTCCGTCCTGATGAACGCGCCGCCGCGGGTGACCGGGATGATGCTCGTGGACAGCCTCCTCGCGCTCAGGTTGGACGCCTTCGTCGACGCCCTATGGCACATAATCCTGCCAGCTCTGGCCCTTTCTCTGACGACCTTCGGGCTTATCGCCCGCATGACCCGGGCCAGCATGCTCGAGGTCCTGAATCAGGACTACATCCGCACCGCCCGGGCGAAGGGCCTGGAGGAAAGCGTGGTGATCAACAGGCACGCCCTGAGGAACGCCCTGATACCCACCGTGACGGTCCTCGGGCTCCTGCTGGGTGACCTCCTCAGCGGGACCATCGTCGTCGAGACGGTGTTCAGCTGGCCGGGCATCGGGAGGTATGCCACCATGTCCGTTTCCAACGCCGACTTTCCCGCAATCATGGGTGTGACCATAGTCTTCACCTTGGCCGTCGTGTTTTCCAACCTGCTGGCCGACATCCTGTACGCGGTCCTGGACCCGAGGATCAGGCTGGAGTGATCGGATGACAGCCCGCATCGGCCTGGGGGGTCTCATGCATCTGGTCGGTAGGGACAAGCTCGCCGCGGTGGGCCTCGTCATCACTGCCGCCTTCTTCGTAATCCCCCTGGCGCTCGTGGTCACGAACTACTCGATCCTCCCCTACAGCCCGACCGGAATCAATTTGAACTCGATAATGCAGCCACCGTCGCTCACTCACCTCCTCGGGACGGACGCCCTGGGCCGCGATGTCTTCAGCCGGATGCTGGCGGCCACCGTCTTCGACGCGCCCATACCCCTGCTCGTGGTAGCCCTCTCCCTCGTATTGGGCGGAGCGCTGGGGGTCGTGGCCGGCTATTTCGGAGGGTGGGCTGACCAGGCCATGATGCGCATTACGGACATCTTCCTGGCCTTTCCAGGACTCGTGCTGGCGATGGCCATAGCCGCCGCGCTGGGCCCCGGCCTCCTGACCTCCACCTATGCCCTTCTCGTTACTTGGTGGCCCAAGTACGCAAGGCTGGCCAGGGGAGAGGTCCTGAGGATCCGCGAGGCCCAGTTCGTGGAGGCGTCGAAGGCCAGCGGGTCGACCTCCTTCCATGTCATCGTCAGGCACATCGTCCCCGACATGATTTCGCCTTTGCTCGCCTACATCACCCTAGACGTGGGCAACATACTCCTGCTCTTCTCCGTCCTGAGCTACATAGGCCTAGGCGTGCAGCCACCCAGCCCCGAATGGGGAGGGATGGTCAGCAGCGGCCAGGACTACATCCAGAGGGCTCCGTGGCTCGCGCTCGCTCCGGGCCTCGCCATCGTCATGATCGTGATATCCTTCAGCCTGGTAGGCGACGCGGTGAGGGATATGCTGGACCCGAAGAGCAGGAAGCTCTAGGGGACGGCTATCGGGGCGAAGTGGCACGCGACGAAGTGGTTCGCACCGATCTCCCTGGGCCTGGGTGTCTCCGACTTGCACCTATCCTGGACGTAGGGGCATCTTGTGTGGAACCGGCATCCAGAGGGAGGGTTGATCGAGCTCGGAACCTCTCCCAGGTCCGGGGAGGGCTTCCGGCCTCCGCCCTCCCCGTGCGAAGGGAGGGAAGCGATTAGGAGCATGGTGTACGGGTGAAGAGGCGCTTCCATCACGTTCCTGGCGGAGCCCACCTCCACGAACTCGCCGAGGTACATCACGGCTATGCGGTCGCTCATGTAGCGCACGACGTTCACGTTGTGTGAGATGAAAAGATAGGAGAGTCTCTGCGCCTGCTGGATGTCTAGGAGCAGGTTCAGGATCTGAGCCTGGACGGAGACGTCCAGCGAGCTGGTGGGCTCGTCCAATACCAAGAGATGTGGCCTGGAGACCAACGCCCTGGCGATGCCTATGCGTTGTCTCTGCCCTCCACTGAATTCGTGAGGGAGTCGGCCTAGCTGCTCCTCGGACATGTTCACCTCCGCGGCGGCCTCCACGACTAGCTTCCGGATTTCGTCCTTCCGGTGTCCGAGGGCGACCAGGGGCTCCGCTATTATATCCCGCACCCTCATCCTGGGGTCCAGTGAAGAGACGGGATCCTGGAAGACGATGTTGAAGTCGCGGCGGGCCCTCCTGAGTGCGGAACCCTTCATCTTCGTGATCTCGTTCCCCATTATGCTGACGCTCCCGGAAGTGGGCCTCGAAAGCATCACGACCGCCCTCCCCAGCGTCGTCTTTCCGCTCCCGCTTTCGCCTACAATCCCGAGGGTCTCGGAGGTGGACAGCTCGAAGGAGATGTCGTCGACGGCATGCACAACCTCCGCCTTCCTCCTGATGAGGCCCCCCCGGACGGGGAAATGTTTCACCAGGTGGCGGACCTCCAGCACTGGGCGCTCAGCCATAGAGATGACACCTCACTCTGTGCCCGGCGGAATGATCCAGAAGGGCTGGCTCGACGGACCTGCACTTCTCCATTACATAGGGGCATCGGGGGTGGAACCTGCAGCCGGCGGGCGGTGACCTGAGGTCCGGGACGCTCCCTTTGATCGGCTCCAGCCTGGCCTCTCCCTTGAACGTGGTCGGAGTGGAGGCCATGAGCCCCTTGGCATACGGGTGGAGCGCGTCATGGAAGAGCTCCACCGAGGGGCAGTCCTCGACCACCTCCCCGGCATACATCACGATGATCCGGTCGGCTATCGTCCCTGCCACGTCCAGGTCGTGAGTGACGTAGAGGAGGGAGGTGCCGTAATTCTTGGTCAGCTCATCCATCAGCAGGAGGATTTGCGCCTGGGTCGTTACGTCCAGCGCTGTGGTGGGCTCGTCGGCGATCAGGAGGGATGGTCGCTCGGCCAGGGCCATCGCTATCATGACCCTCTGTCGCATCCCTCCGCTCAGCTCGTGCGGGTATTTTTCGGCCACCCGGGCAGGGTCAGGGATCCTAACCTGCTCCAGATACCTGAGCGCCTCGGACTTGCCAGATTTCTTGTAACCGCTCTTGGGCGTCGGAAAGCGGCCCTTGCGGGCCTCAGCCTGCGGAAGAAAGGGGCCATACTCTGACTTGGGCGGGAGGCGAGACTCCCTGACACCGACGGCCTCCGCAATCTGGTCCCCGGCCTTGAAGACAGGGTTGAGGGAGGCTCATGGGCTCCTGAAAGATCATTGAGACCTGGGTACCCCTGAAAGTTGCGAGTTCCTTGACGGGCACGGACAGGAGGTCCTCCCCCTTGAAGACGACCTTCCCGGAAACCGAGGTGATTTCGGCCGGAAGAAGGCCGATCACCGCCAGCCCGAGGGTGCTCTTCCCGCAGCCGCTTTCGCCGACTATGCTGACCTTCTCCCCGGCCTTTACGTTGAAGGATATGTGCGAAAGCGCCGTGACGACGCCCATCTTCGTCCTGAAACGGACGGTCAGGTCTTGAATTGAAAGGAGGGCCTCATCTTTGGATGTGATGGCCGAGTCTACCTATGCCTCTCTCGGTGCTTTCATGTGCCTAATATCCTTTGCCGGACGAAGAAGGGTCTCCGCGCGCGGATAAGCTGGGTGGTGGTGAGAAGAGGATGCCTCGCCAGAGTACCGACACGTGGCCGGCATCAGTACCTATTACGGATTCAAGTCTGAAAAACGTGATGTGACATGTTCAAGATAGATGTGGCTGTTTACAAAGATAATATCATATAGGTTGACAAAACTTGTATTATCATCACACCTGTTTCATTTGCTGGCCTGCGATTATGCGAATCAGGTCCTCGGCTCGCTCGGGGAACCTGATGACTGGTATGGCATGATATCTGTCACCTTCTATGATGGTCGAGCAGATACCGCTGATGCAGTCGTAACCCGTAGCTTCGGCGAGAATCGAGTCCAGCTCAGAAATGTTCTTGCACGTCAGGATTCTGAAGGTCGAAGGCAGGTCTTGGGACATGACCTTGAACCCTTCGACAACCAGGAAGTCGAATCCGTCATCAGCCATGTTCCTTGAGAGCTCTTCGAATTCCTCCCTTGGATCACCCGGGGGCCGAATTAGAGCGATCTCCGATGGAGAGAAGCTCATGACTAGCCTAGCCCCCGCCTTGCGCATCCTGTAGGTGTCCTTGCCCTCCGAATCGATCGTGAACTCATGGTGGATATGCTTCATCGCCCCGACCATGAAGCCCATTTCAGTGAGGCGCCTGACCATGTACTCGGCCACAGCGGTCTTCCCCGAGTTCTTCGTCCCTACCACGAATACTGTCTTCGTCGTCTCAACCCAGGACTTGAAGTACTCCACGAGGACATTCTTCTCTCCTCATCCATCGAGCCTCCGACTAGCTTTGCAGGTCAGCGGAGACGTCGCTGGACCCCGTGTTGTGGCCGTATATCGTGGGCGGCCCCATTCCGAAGGCGTAGATGTCCCCGGAGGAGTCCACCTCCAGCATGACCTGTGGCAGGGGGAGGGGGGCTGGCCCCGAGAGGACCTTCGCGCTATTGACCAAGTCGTATACGCTCGAATGGCAGCAGCAGTATGCCACCGGACCTGCTGCCTTGTACGAGCCGTTGCAGGTGGGCGAGGAGGCTGTGGCGACATACTTGCAGTCGCAACCGAGGTGTTGGCAGGCCGTGCTGAATGCGACTATGTCACCGTCCGGCCCTACGCCACCCTGCGCCTTCTGGCCCAGCTTGATCAGCAAGTTGAACTCGTTGGCCAGGGGGTAGCCGAAAGTGATGGGGGTGTTGACGCTGAGCCCGCTGACGCTCGCCACCTTCACCTTCGGGAACCCTCCGGTGGTGGTTGTCCCCCCTCCGCCAGCGGAGACGGGCTTGGGCTTGGAACTGTTCTGGTAGTTGAGGCCCACCAGAGCCGTTACCCCCACGACGAGGGCGAGGCCGAGCACCCTGAGGAATCCCCTCCTGCTCCCTCCCTCCGGCTGAGGCTGGGCAGGTTCGCCGGCCGTCAGTGAGGGCCTCCTCCAGATGTAGAGCTGGTAGGGGCGCCGCAGATAGCCGAACGGGACGGTGAACATGTGAATGAGGCGTGTGAAGGGGATGAGCATTACGAGAATCAGGGCGTTCAGGATGTGCAGTTTGACCACCAGAGGGAGAGACGAAACCAGCAATACCTGGGGATTGAAGGTCATCAGGGACTGGAGCCACGGCACGACGATCTGCACGTACCAGATGTCCCCCCAGCGGAGCGTCACCGAGATGTAGAGGCCCAAGACCACCTGGATCGCAAGGCTGGCCAGCAGGACCCAGTCCGACAGGGAGGTGACGACGTGCATCCTGGCGCTGCCGACGTGACGCGCGATGAGCACCCCCAGGCCTATCCCAAGGAAGATTGCCACGCCCCAGCCCGTGACCTCCATGACGTAGAGCCTAGTCGAGTCGGCCCCAAGGGCGCTCCAGAAGCTGGGGAAGGCCGCCGCGACGATGTGGACCGCGAGGATGAGGATCACTCCATAGTGCCAAGGTATTGAGCCCCAGCTGAGCCGGCGGCGCTCCAGCAGCTCCGACGAAAGGCTGGAGACGGAGAAACCGTTCGTGAGATACCTGTAGACGCTCAGGACGATGGCCAGGCCTATCGCGAAATAGGGGAGGAGCACCAGCAGGATGACGTCCCATACGGCCGCCAACTAGCTCATCTCCTGCTTCGCGAGGTGGGCCCTTTGAGGCGCCTTGATGGTGTGGGAGAGCGCCTCCAGGGCCCACGAATAGGGGTTCCTTTCGTCAGCCAAGGCCTCGAGCATCCTGCCGATGGCCGGGGAGAGGCAGAGGGCCACGAGGTCGTCAGCTTCACTGCCCCCGACGAGGGCGAGGAGGCGCAGGACCACCGAGATGTGGTCGGGGAGTTCGCGTCCAACATCAAGCCCGCATTCGGAGCACCGGCCCTTGAGCCTGACCAGAAACTCCCCCCGCCTGTAGCCGTCCCCGAAGATGTGATATCCGATGTGGGGAGAGCACGACGGCTGCAGGTCGAAGGTCCGCGTGTACACCTCCGCGACGTGCCCCAGGGGATGGCCCTTGACATAAGAATAGAATGACTTCATGAGCGATGAGGCCTCCCCGTCCTTGAGCAAGGAGAAGCATTCCCAGGCGCGCTTCGAGGTCTCCTCGGAGGGATACTCGAAGAGCCCCGCGAAGGCCACCAAGGCCTCCTTGTATTCACGATGGCTCATCTCCAATCCCGATCAACGCCTCCCCTTCGGCTTCCAAAGGCGCTCAGAGCCGAGGTCGAGCTTGCGCCTGGCTCCGCCTTCCCTCGACATGGCAGGGATCACGTACCGTTCCTTTACTGTGGCGAGGGTGGAGAGCCTGTAGATCCCTTCGGCCTGAGAGGGGGTCAACGAGGAGGCCTCCAGGGCGCGGGAGACGTCCTCGGGCTTCACGTCCTTCACCTTTTGGGCCCTCTCGTAGAGCCTGACGGCCATGAGCTTCCTGTAGACGTCGGTCACCACCGACTCGTTACCGGCTGAGAACAGGGAGGCGAAGTACCTGAGGGGCATCCTCGCGTTCTCAAGGGATGTGAATGGCCCGTCCTGGGCCACGTCCTGGGCTCCCTCCTTGGAGGACGAGGTTAGGACGGGGAGCAGAGGCGGGACGTAGAAGAGCGTAGGAAGCACACGGAATTCGGGGTGGAGGGGGAGGGCCAGCCCGTAGGTCTTGACGAAGCTGTAGACCGGAGATCCCCGGGCAGCCTCTATCGTCGAGGCGCTCACGCCGTCCTCCTTAGCCTTCCCGACCACGGCCTCGTCGAACGGGTCGAGGATGATGTCCCTTTGCGCCTGGACGAGCTTCTCGTCGGGGCTCGTTGCCGCCTCGGTGATCCTGTCCGCGTCGAAGAGCAGGACCCCCATGTATCGGATGCGGCCGACACAGGAGTGGAAGCAGGATGGTGCCTCCCCTCCCTCCAGCCTCGGGTAGCAGAGGATGCACTTCTCGGATTTGCCCGTCATCCAGTTGTAGTATACCTTCTTGTACGGGCATCCCGACACGCACATCCTCCAGCCCCTGCACTTCTCCTGGCTAACGAGGACGATGCCGTCTTCGCCACGCTTGTAGATGGCCCCGGCCGGGCAAGTGGCCACGCAGCTGGGGTTGAGGCAGTGGTTGCAGATGCGGGGGAGATAGAAGAATATCATCCTCTCCAGGGACGAGAGCTGCCTGCGCTCCTCCTCCGTGAGGGCGGCCAAGTTAGGGTCACTCGCGGCGTACTGCGGGGAGCCCCCTAGGTCATCGTCCCAGTTGGGGCCGTACTTGATCTCCATGGGCTTCCCAGTGATGGCCGAGATCGGGCGTGCCGTGGGCTGGTCGTCGCCGGCGGGGGCGCTGAACAGGTCCTCGTAGGTGTAGGTCCACGGCTCATAGTAGTCGTCTAGGCGGGGGAGCTTGGGGTTGTAGAAGATGTTCCCCAGGGCCCTCTTCCGGCCCTGAAGGCGGGGCGATAGCTTCCCGTCCCTGACGACCCAGCCGCCCCTGTGCTTTTCCTGGTCCTCCCAGCGCAGCGGATAGCCCGTCCCGGGCTTCGTCTCAACGCTATTCCACCACATGTACTCGGCGCCTGGCCTGTCCGTCCAGACGTTCTTGCAGGCCACGCTGCAGGTGTGGCACCCTATGCACTTGTCCAGGTGGAAGACTGTTGAAATCTGAGCGCGCACGTTCATTCCCTGCTCACCACCTTATTCCACCCTCGAGCTTTCTCACGACGACGAAGGTGTCCCTGTTGACCCCGGTAGGCCCCCAGTAGTTGAGGGAGTAGGTGAACTGGGCGTAGCCCCCGGCCATGAGCGTCGGCTTAAGCCTGAGCCTGGTGGGGGAGTTGTGCCCTCCGGCACGCTTGTAGCCCCTGGAGGGGGCCTTCGGGACTGAGATGGTCCTCTCCGGCGCGTGGTAGAGGAAGCAGGCGCCGTCGGGGATGCGGGAGCTCACGACGGCCCTCGTCACGGTCACCCCGTTGTCGTTGAAGGCCTCCACCCAATCGTTGTCCATCACTCCGATGGAGGCGGCGTCCTTTACGCTGAGCCATAGCGGCTCCAGGCCCCTCGACAAGGTGAGCATCCTCAGGTTGTCGGAGAACGTGGAATGGATGTGCCATTTTCCGTGGGGGGTGAGATAGTTCAAGACGATCCCCTTCCGGCCGTCGCTCTTCCCCAGCTCCGACAGCGAAGCCGCGTCGGGCTTCGGCTTGTAGGTGGGGAGCTTCTCCCCGAACTTGAGGAAGTATTCGTGGTCGAGGTAGAACTGCTGCCTCCCGGTAAGGGTCCTCCAGGGGATGAGCCTCTCGACGTTGAGCGTGAAGGGCGAATAGGTCCTCTTCCCGCTCACGATCCCCGACCACACGGGGCTGTTCAGGATGCGCCTGGGCTGCTCCACCAGCTGGTCGTAGGTGTAGCTCGTCCTCCTCCCTTCGTCTGCGAGGTCCGCCAGGGCTACCCCGACCTTTTCCTCCTCCGACTTGAAGGCTCTGTAAGCCACTTCTCCGTTCGTCTCGGGGGAGAGATAGAGGATGGTGTTGGCGGCGTCCACCGCATCCTCGACGGAGGGTAGCTTCCGGCCATCGGGGAACGTGAAGGGGTGTTTCCCGGCGAGCTCGTCGTAGAGGTCGGCGATGTCCCAGTGTACGCCGTGGGCCCCGATGCCGTCCCTCCTGGCCAAGGGGCCGAAGGAGACGAATTCATCGTAGAGCTTCGTGTAGTCCCTCTCGACGACGGCGAACTTGGGCATGGTCTTCCCCGGGATGGGCTCGCACTCTCCCTTCGCCCAGTCCTTGACGGAAGGCTGGGCCAGCTCGTCGGCGGTGTCGTGCTGGAGCGGGACGGCGACGATCTCCTTGACGGGGTCCGGGAGGTGAGCCTTCGCCAGCTCGCTCACCTTCTTGGTTATGGCCTTGAAGATCTCCCAATCGGTCCTGGACTCCCAGCAGGGCTGGACGGCTGGAGAGAATGGATGAATGTAGGAGTGCAGATCGGTGGTGTTGAGGTCGCTCTTCTCGTACCAGGTGGCGGCCGGGAGGATCACGTCGGAGTAGAGGGCCGAGGTGTCCATTCTGAAGTTCACGTCGACCACTAGGTCGAGCTTGCCCTTGGGTGACTCATCCCGCCAGGTGACCTCCTTGGTCGAGCCCTTGGCCACTTCGTCGGCCACGGTGCCGGTGTGGGTCCCCAGGTAGTGCTTCAGGAAGTACTCATGACCTTTGGCGCTGGCGAGGAGGGCGTTGGCGCGCCAGATGAACCAGAGCCTCGGCCAGTTCTCAGGGGCATCGGGGTCCTCGACGGCGAACTTCAGCTTTCCTTCCTTGAGCTGCCCCGCGACCCACTTCGCCTTCTCCTGGTCGGTCTTCGCCCCCCCGTTTTCGGCGTCCCTGAAGACATCGATGGGGCTCCTGTTGAACTGGGGATAGAAGGGCAGCCAGCCGGCCCGGACGGCACGGACCTGAACGTCCATGGTGTGCTCGGCCGGGTTCTCCTTCGGGACGGAGTAGTATGCGGAGTAGGGTCCCTCGTACCTCCACTGGTCAGTGTGGACGTAGTGGAATGATGGGGCGTTCTGGAGCCTGGACGGCTTCACCCAGTCCTGGGCGAATGCCAGGGCCGACCAGGAGGCCAGCGGCGCCACCTTCTCCTGGCCCACGTAGTGCGCCAGACCTCCGCCGCTCTTGCCCACGCAACCGCATAGCATCAGGCTCGCGATGACCGCCCTGTAGGTCAGGTCGGTGTGGTACCACTGGTTCACCCCTCCGCCGATGATGACCATGCACTTCCCTCCGGTCCTCTCGGCCGTCTCCGCCCACTCTCTCGCGAAGGCTATGACCGTCTTGCGGCCTATTCCCGTGAGCTTCTCCTGCCAGGCGGGGGTGAACGGTTGGGAATCGTCGTCGAAGCCCTTGGGATAGTCGCCCTCGAGCCCGCGGGACACGCCGAACTGGGCCATCAGGAGGTCGTATACGGTGGTCACCTGGACCTTTGAGCCGCCGGCGAGCTTGACGAATTTGAACGGGACCCCCCTCCTGAGGCCGCGGTCCGCCGCGAAGTCCGATACGTCCACCTGAAGGATGCCGTCGTTGTCCTCCAGGAACGTAAGCATAGGATCGATCTCCCTGCCGTCGGAGGCGTCTTTCATCACCAGGTTCCATTGTCCCTTGCGCTCCTGCCAGCGGAAGCCTATGGAGCCCAGCGGCATCGCCAGAGACTTCGTCTTGGCGTCGTAGACGAGGAGCTTCCAGTCGCCGTTCTCCTCGGCTTTGTGGCCATGGACCTGGTTCGCCCTCAGCATCCTTCCTGCCGTGTATCCGTCTTTGGATTTCTCCAAGACGACCAAGAAGGGCGAATCCGTGTACCTCTTGAGGTAGTCCAAGAAGGCTGCGGGTTTCCTTTCAAAATGGAACTCTTTCAGGATGACATGGTCAACGGCCATCCAGAAGGCGGCGTCCTGGCCCACGTTGACCGGTATCCACCAGTCGGCGTGCCTAGAGACGTCGCTGAGGTCGGGCGAAAAGACCACAACCTTTGACCCGGCGTGGCGCGATTCCGTCAGGAAGTGCGCGTCGGGGGTGCGGGTCATGCTGACGTTGGAGCCGACCGTGGCGATGAAGGCGGAATTGTACCAGTCGGCGCTCTCGCAGACGTCCGTCTGCTCACCCCAGACTTCCGGAGAGGCAGGGGGGAGGTCGGCGTACCAGTCGTAGAAGCTCAGAGCGACGCCGCCCAGGAGTTGGAGGAACCTCGTCCCGCCGGAGTAGCTGAGCATGGACATGGCGGGGATGGGCGTGAAGCCGATGATCCTGTCAGGGCCGTGTTCCTTGACGGTGTGTATGGTGGAGGCGGCCACTATGTCTAGGGCGTCATCCCACGACACCCTGCGAAAGCCGCCCTTCCCTCGCGCCTCCTGATACTTGCGGCGGCTGGCTTCGTTCCTCATGATCGAAGCCCAGGCTGCTACGGGGTCGGACTCCTTCTTCTTGGCCTCCGCCCAGAGGTCAAGGAGGGCACCCCTGACATAGGGGTACTTGACCCTGAGGGGGGAGTAGACGTACCAGGACGAGGAGATCCCCCTGGCGCAGCCCCTCGGCTCATATGGTGGAAGCTCGGGGTCTATGGTGGGGTAGTCCGTCTGCTGGAGCTCCCATGTCACGATGCCGTCCTTGACGTAGATGCCCCAGGAGCAGCCCCCGGTGCAGTTGACCCCGTGGGTGGAACGCACCACCTTGTCGTGCTGCCAGCGGTCGCGGTAGAGCTCCTCCCAGCGGCGAGCCTTGGGGTCAAAGACGTCCTTGATCCAGGTCAAGCTAGACCTCTCCCTTTCTCAGGGGGCCTGGCCCGAAGCGTGACCGTCACCAGGAGGGCTAATACCGCCAGGACTCCATACGTGATGAAGCCGAAGGAGTAGCCGGAGTTCCCATAGGAATCGACGAAGTAGCCGAGGAGCGGGGGGATGACGAACCCGCCGAAGGCGCCTAGGCCACCCACCCAGCCCGAGGCTCCGCCCACGGCCTCCGGGACATACCTGGCCACGAGCTTGAAGACGGATGCATTGCCAAGACCCATGCCCGAGGCGAGGATGACTTCCCCAACTACATCGACCCAGAAGGAGGAGGTCGAAACCATCACCAGAGCCCCCACCAATACCAGCAGGAAGCTGGCCACGGCGACGTTCTCGCCGCCGTACCTGTCGGCTGGCTTGCCGCCCCCGGCCCTCACGAAGGAAGCCAGGAGGGTGAACCCGACGGCGGTGAGGACCGCGGCGCTCCTGAGGTCCATGCCCGTGGCCCAGGCGCCAGTAGGTCGGGAACCATGTCGTCAGGGCTAGGAAGCCACCGAAGGAGACGAAGTAGAGGGCCACCAGAGCCCAGTTCCTCCAGTTCTTTGCTGAAACCTTGAGTGCCCCGACGAACTGGCCCGATGGAATGAGCTCCTCTCCATTCTTCTTCGCCAGCTCCACGCTCTGCTCCCTGGAAAGCCCGTGGGCCCGCAGCTGGAAGTAGGGGGCGTCGTGGGCGATGAAGAAATAGACGAGGGCCCCGGCGATCACCAGGACGAGCCACGCCACATAGATGCCCGCAAGTCCAAGGGCGGAGAGGACGAAGGGAAGGATCAGGGTGACTATCCCGGGGGCCGTGTTGCCCAGGCCCGCGTACACCCCGAGGGCGTATCCCTGCTTCCTCTGGGGGAACCAGTAGGAGGTCTGAGGGATGCCCACCGAGAAGGTGGCGACGCCGGCCCCGCACAATATGGCGAAGAGCATGACGAGAGGATACGTCTGCTGGCTGAAGCCGCCCGGATACCAGGCGAGCAAGATGGCCGACATGCCCACCAGCCCCACGATTGCGATCGAGAGCAGGGTGAGCAGGGGCTTCTTCCCTCCGGCCCTGTCGACCCAGGCGCCGAACGGGATCCTCAGGAGCGAGCCGGTGAGCTGGGGGGCAGCGACCAGGAAGCCCAGCAGGGTGGCGGAGATCCCCAGTGCGGACTTGAAATTCGAACCCAGCGGGCTGATCAGCGCCACGGCCGTGAACCCTACGAAGAAGCCGAAGGTGGCCCCGAAGAGGCCCATCCCCTGGCTTCCCTTGATCTCGTATTCTTCGGACTTGGACACGCTCATTTGTCTAGACACTCGAAAGATGAGAAGCCCAGGAAACGAAGTCGACTCGTGGTGATACCCGTCCCAACGCGTTTGAACAATCGGAGTGGGACCTTCAATTATTTCGCTCCGTTAAGGGCCCTCTGTTGCACAATACAGCAATTCGTGATTTAAGAATTGTGGCCCGGATACGCTCGGGAGAGTACCGGACGACATGCCACCGAGCGTGGATTCAGCCGGATTCGCGGCCAGATTGGGGTCCTCACTGTCACAACACAGGACTTTGGAAAGGCATCACAACCAGAAATGGGAAACGTCTCTAACGTATGAGAGAGTATGCCAATGCTTGCCCTACTCTAAGAGCGCCATCCAGGTTCCGGCATACATCTAGGGAAATGATTTGTGAATAACCTGAGGGAAGATTGTGGTGGACCGGGCAGCAGGCACTTGATCAATTTAGTGAGTCCGAAATTCACGATATAGGAACTCCACGAAAGGAACAGCAATAACCAAAGTCTCCTTAAAAACGTGCAGATAATTCATGTTATTCATATACCTGTTTCGCTACACTTCCCGAGGTTGAGCCGGTGTTTCATTGCACCGGTGGAGCTTCGATGGTGTGGTTCTGTTTGTTACCGTTCCAGAATTTGCCCCGGTAGTAGATCGTGGCCGGACAGCCAAGACAGTTCGCGCCTTCGTACTGATCGCAATCCCCGCAACTCGTTCCACACGGCGTCTCCTTCTTCCTGTCGAACACAAGTCTCGGGCAAACACTCGTTACGCCGACCGAATAGGAGATCAAACTGAACGCCACGTTGCTGACATCAGGGTCGTTTCTTATGCAGTGGTCCACTAGGCCTTCCAACGAAGCGATGTCCTCAGAGCAAAAGGTGAGGCTTACGTTGCGCTCCCCTGCGAAGACCAGTCCCATAAGGAAGCTCGGGCAACTACGGTACTTCCTCAGGACGCGGTGGGGATTCTTTGAAGTGAGCCCTACAACGCCCGACACGAGGTTCAGCCTCTGGATGTCGATTCCCACGGACACGTTCAGGATACCCCTCTGCCTAAGATGTCTGATCCGGGTAGCCACCCAGGGCTGCGATATCCCAAGCTCCTCCGCCAGCTTGGATTGGGTTATATCTGGCGTTTCATGGAGGAGACTGATGATTCGCATGTCCAGCAGATCCAGCATCTGGTGACTCAATGCGTTTCTCACGCCCTCCCGGCTACCCCTATATTGGGCCTGCTCTGGTTTATAGTTTCCGGAGCCACTTCCGTTCTTTTATATAGTAACTCAGGCCGAAACTTTGTATAAATCTAAACAAAAGAGTCTTAATCCTTCATAACCAAGAAAACACAAGGTGTGGAGGAGACGTTCGTTTTGAGGAGGAGGACGACTTTTGAGTAGCGAGAAGCCTGAAGAAGCAAAGAAGGTTTCCCGTAGGAACCTTCTGAAGGGCCTAGGGGCGGGCGTTCTAGTTGGCGCGGTCGCCGTGGCGGGTGTGGAGAATATGATGGTCATACCCAGCATGCCGTCCAAGACTTCGACGGTTCCTGGTGGCACTTCGACTGTCACGTCAACGGTCCCCGGTGGCACGTCGACAGTCACATCGACGAGTACAACCACCGTTACAGGCACGGCGCCGGCAGCGGTGACAGCTACGCTCTCTGCCAGCTCTGGAACCATTCAGGCGGGAGCGAGTGTGACATTCACCGCGACCCCAGGAGGAGGCACATCTCCATACACCATAAGCATCGATTGTGGCGACGGGACGACGCTGACAGCTTCAGGGGCGCACACCTACGCCGCAGCGGGCAACTATACCGCCCTGTTGACCGTGGCTGATAGCAAGGGGAGCAAGGCATACGCGACCGCTTCCTTGGCCGTCATTGCCCCGGCAGGCTCGGTTTCGCTCGTTACACTCGTAGTGAACGGAGAATCCTACACCCTCCCCCTGCAGAGCAACTGGACCTTGCAGGATGTCCTTCACGACCAGCTGGGCATCACCTCCGTCAAGGCGATGTGTACGGGCAAGGGGGAATGCGGTTCGTGCGCCGTCATCGTGGACGGAAGGGCCATCCTCTCCTGCATGGCCTTGGCCATAGAGTTGGATGCGTCCCTCGGCCACTCCATACAGACCGCTGAAGGGATCGCGACATCGGGCCACCCCATAGTCCAGTCTTGGGCCGATTTCGACGCCATGCAGTGCGGCTACTGTGCCCCTGGCGCGGTCGTGACCGCCAAGGCTCTCCTGGACAAGATCCCCAAGCCCACCAGCGACCAGGTGAACCAGGCCCTCTCTGGTAACCTCTGCGTTTGCGGAACCTATCCGCAGTGGTCATTGGCGACACTGGATGCAGCCTCGAAGGTGAAGGGAGGGTCCTAGATTGTCAGTAGACCCAAGTCCGTATTATCCCTACGCCAAGGCGTTCGTCAACGCCTTGGAGGCTTCGGTGACGCCCAAGAAGGGGAACTTCGAATTCATCGGGACGAACGTCAAGAGATTCGACGCGTTCCCAAAGGCGAGCGGCCAGGCGATGTACGCGAGGGACATATCGGTCCCCGGCATGCTCCATGCGAAGTTCCTCGCCTGCCCGTACCCCAACGCCAGCATAAGTAGCATCGACACGAGCAAGGCCCAGGCCCTGCCGGGCGTGAAGGCCATCCTTACCTACCTGAGCACTGACACGATTTCTCCTACCGCGGTGCCGGTGAACAAGATCGTGACGTTTCAGGGCCTCCCCCTCATCGCTCAGCAGGGGATGTGGGAGGGGGAATATGTCGGCGTGGCGGTTTGCGCTGATAGCAACGAGACGTGTGATGCGGCGCTGGAGCTCATGAACATCCAGTGGAAGCAGCTGACCTACTATACGACGGTCGATACCGCTAAGAATGATCCGACCACGAAAGTGATGGAGACCACCGCCTACCGCGACCTGATCGTCAGCGACTTTCCGAACTATCAGGAGAACTCGGCGTATGATGTGACGGCTGGGTTGAAGGACGCCTACGTCACGATTACCGACACCGCCAAGCTCCACCAGTACCCCCACACAGGGGCTGAGCCGGAGAGCGCCGTCGCACTGTGGCAGGGCAGTGCCCTCACGCTATGGGTACACGGTCAGACGTATCATGCCGGACCCGAGGCGTTTGCCGCACTCCTCGGCATACCGGGGGCTGCCCTGAAAATCGTCGTGCCGTACCAGGGAAGCATGTTCGGTCAGGGCCAGCTCTGCTCTTCGCAGTCGTGCAGGTTGATCCTCACGGCCGCGCTCCTCTCTGCCAAGACGGGGGAGCCGGTCAAGATGGAGATGAGCCGGAAGGACTACCTCTATGGCTCAGAGGCTGAAGGTGAGTACAGTTTCACCATCGGGGCAAAGCAGGACGGAACGATCACGGCGGTCCAGGGGACCTTCCTGCTCGGGCAGGGCGCGCCGGGAGGCTCAGGGGCCCTTTGGGCGTCCGTGGATCACGTCGCCAATTGGGTCAGGTTCGACCTGAAATGTCCCTTTACGGCTCACTACCTCTCGTATCAGACTAATACGCAGCCGAAGTGGTGGAACCGCTCCGAGCAGAACCAGAACGCCCGTTTCCTGCAGACGGTGATCGATCATACGGCCGACGCATTGGGATTAGATCCTACTGACGTCTACCTGAAGAACGCCAGGAGGCCCTCACCCAGCGCCACCGCGGTGGTACAGCAGGGCAAGACCCTAGTGGGCTGGAGCACAAAGTGGCACAAGCCGGGCGCGCTCACCCTTTCGGACGGGAACCTCCACGGCTTGGGCTTTTACGTCGGCCACAGCTGGGGGAACTACATCGGGCAGTCCGGTAGTCCCTCGTCTTCGACCACCATCAGCGCTGGCCTGAGGATCAATCCCGACGGCACCGTTACATTGATCGGGGTCAAGGACGACATAGGATGCAGCGAGCACACGACCTACGCCATGATAGTCGCGGAGGAGATGGGGATGAGGTTCCAGGACGTCTACTATCCGCTCTCGGACACGAGCAGCGGTCATACACCGCAGGCGTCGGGAGGTGCCGCGGGATGCCACGGCAATTCCTGGCTCTTCGCCAAGCTGGGCATAGCGGGGAAGGGCAGCGCGCTTGCGGCCGCTGCACCCCTGCTGAAGACGACTCCCGACAAGCTGGACATGAAGGACAGCGTGATTTTCGTAACGGCGAGCCCGAGCACGACGCTGCCCATGAGCAAGCTCACTGTCGCACCTATCGAAATCAGCACGTCCGTAAGCGGCTTCCAGGGCTGGTCAGACGAGAACTACTTTGGGGTGTACACGCCGTTCCACTGCTATCAGGCGATATTCCCGGAGGTCGAGGTGAATCCGAATACGGGAGAGGTCGATGTGACGAACGTAGTCATGGCCTACGATGTGGGCAAGGCTCTGAGGCCTGCCACGGTAGAGGGCCAGCTGTACGGGCAGGCCAACATGGCCGTGTGGAGGGCTGCTGAGCAGAGCGACATCATCTTCGACCCCCAGACAGGAGTGAGGCTCAACGCCGACTTCCTGAACACCAACATATCCACCACCCTCGACTGCGGGCCAATCACCCCCAAGTGGATGGAGGCGGATGCCTCGGACGGAGCCTATGGGAACACGGGAGTGGGTGAAATGAATATCACGATCGCCTGCGCGATCGTCAGCGCCGTCCGCAACGCCACGGGCAAGTGGGTCGACCCACCCATCACTCCGGACAAGGTGCTGAAGGCCTTGGGGAAGGTATAGGAGGTGTAGATAGATGAAGACTTTCATCCATTCGGACGCGAAGACCGTGACCGACGCCGTGTCGTACCTCACTCAGTATAACGGGAAGGCGAAGATAATCGCCGGAGGGACGGACCTCCTCGGCGTCATGAAGGACGAGATACTTCCCGCGTATCCCCAGGCGGTAGTGAACATCAAGAACATCCCCAACCTGGACAAGATTACGAGTGATTCGTCAGGCCTTAAGGTCGGGGCGCTGGCCAAGCTGTCGGACATAGCCACTAACAGCACCGTCGTCTCGACCTGGCCAGCCTTGGCGCAGGCGGCCGCTTCGGTGGGCTCTCCCCACATCAGGGAGATGGGGACCATGGGCGGAAACCTCTGCCAGGACGTGAGGTGCTGGTACTACAGGGGTATGAACAACTTCTTCAATTGTCTGAGGAAGGGAGGGGCGATGTGCTACGCCTCGGCGGGCGACAACCGCTACCACAGCATATTCGGCGGTCCCAAGGGCTGCTATTCGGCATATCCATCGGACACCGCTACGGCACTCCTGGCCCTGAACGCGAGCATCGTCACGAATTCGAGGACAATCCCCATCGATTCGTTCTTTGACAATCTCACTGGCACCGCCCTGAACGTGAACGAAATGGTTACGGAGGTCGACATCCCGACCCCGCCGTCGGGCAGCAAACAGGTCTATCTTAAGTTCAGGATCAGGAAGGCGATAGACTTCCCCATAGTGGGCGTCTCGTCGATGATCACGGTGCAATCCGGAACGGTCAGCGCTGCGAGGATAGCCCTCGGGGCTGTGGCGCCCACGCCGATAAGGGCTACGGCCGCGGAGAAGGCGTTGACGGGCCAGGCGGTGAACTCGACTACGGCCAGCGCCGCCGCCACCGCCGCCATGCAAAGCGCGGTTCCCATGACGATGAACAAATACAAGGTACCGATCACTTCCGCACTGATCCAGCGGGCCATCCTGTCCTGATCCCGGCCCCATCATCGTTATTTATATCGGGCTAAACCTAGGGGGAACCATGCATGTCGAATGGATGGCGCCCATCCTATGTACGGCTGACGGAGTTCATCTCGAAGCACCCTGAGATCGAAATCGGCGAGGAGGTCGTCAGGATACCGGAAGGCCATCGCCCCCGCTTCTACACTCTCTTCGACAGGATTGGAGCCAACCTCCTGAACGAGAGCTTTCCGGACATGCTCCCTGAAGCCAAGCGCCTGAGCTCAAGCTACGACATCGCTGCGAGGAAGCTATCGAGCCAGCTCAAGTTGGAGGGCATCTCTACGTCACATGGCCTTCAGAAGTTCCTGCAGGACCCCAAAGGGAGCCTGATGGCCGAGCTCTTCGAGCCTTCGTTCGATCTGGTGAAGAAGAAGACCTCGGCCGAAGCCTTCGAGAGGGAGGCCTCCGGGAAGCTCAAAACCTCCTTCGAGACGTTCTACCGGCAAGGATACGAGAAGTGGGTCGAGATCTCCTTGGCGGGGATCCTGGAGCCCGATAGGGTACTGCGCGTCCCCCTCCCCAAGTTCACCTACATACAGAAGATACGTTACGTTCAGAAGATACCGGGCTCGGCGCCGCTCAAGAGGCCGGTCCCGCCGCTTGAAGACGCTAGAGGACTCTCCCTCGAGCGGGAGATATTCCCAATCTTCATAGCCCCGGACATCATCGTACGTTCGGCTAAGTTGAATGGATACGCTGCGATTGGGTCTGAGCTTGCCGACGCTTCTTGGATAGCCTCGAACGCCAGCAGGAGAAGGAAGTGGGACCAGCTCGTCTCCATCAAGGCGAAGCTTGGCCCAGCACGCCTGTGGCCTGACCTGTGCGTCTACATGAGCCGGAAGCCCGAGGACATCGCCCTCATCGCAGATTCGGAGCGGATGTGCAGGCCCGATTTGATAGTGGAATGCACGGAGCAGGGAGACCAGCTTCAGAATGACTTGAGAAAGGCATGGCTAATGCACAACGCCTTCACGCCGAAGCTCGGGACGTTCATAGTCTCTAGAAGGCCGGTGCCAAAGGGCGCTCGCCAGAGCATTGGAGAGGGGATCAAGCTGCTGACAGTTGGGTTTGACCGGTCGAGGCTGAGGCCCGTAATTGACTCTCTCGCATCGTAGATGAAACCGCGCGAATCGCCTTCATGACGGCCCAGGGCACCAGCGGGCGTTACGCTCTCCGAGGCTCAGGCCGACGGCGTTGGCCCCGCCGCGGAGGGCGTACCACGATTCAGCCTTCCTGAAAAGAACACGACGAGATGGTTGTCATTCAGCAGTCTGATGGACTCCCGCATGCCTCCCGCCACGTCCTCTTCGCCCATGTAAGGCTTGTTTCTCCTGAGCAAATCCAGAATCCCGCGGAGTGTCATCTTCCCATCCGCGAGGGTACAGAAGTCAAGGTCGGAGGCGTTTAGCGTCACGTAGTCCGAAGGCGTCCCCTCCCAGAAGGCCGATGCGACCACCTCACCCGGTCCCGAGCGCGCTAGGCGCCCGGTGAAGACCGGGTACATATGCGGCCCATGCCTCCCTGTGCGCGACCATGCGTTCGAAGCCGCCCGTGTCCAGGAGCCCCCAACTGTGAAAGACGAAAAGGAGATTGCGCCAGTAGGGGTCGGGGAGCACGCCTGATCTCCACCAGTCCAGAAAGCGATCAGAAACCATCGATTCAACTCGTGAATACATTTCGCCAGCCAACTGCTCCACTTCGACCGGTTGCATCCCTCTATCGACGTGGTATCCGTACCTGGAATCGTCCGGTACGACCCCCCATCTCCCCGGGTCCTTTCCGATTGGAGATGTCTCCGACAGAGAGAATATGTTGGGAGCGATCAGGTCCACATACTTCCGGTTCTGGTTTAGGAATGCGTACGTCTCCATGGCCTCGCTCCTCTCCTCTCCCGGGAAACCGAACATGACGAAACAGAAATTGGCTAGGCCGGCTTCGTGCGAATCCTTCAGGACCCGCGCCATGGTCGCCGTCCTTATCCCCTTGTCCATGCCGTCCAAGATGCGCTGACAGCCCGACTCCAGCCCCCAGAAGACCACCCTGAAGCCCACCTTGGACATGAGGTTCAGGAGGCTTCTCGTGTAGCCGTCGTCCATCCTCCCATAGGTGTCTATGCGGATGTCATCAATCCCCTCCTTCAACATGGCCAGGCTTATCTCCCTGGCTCTGGCCGATGGGAGCGTCTCGTCGTTGAAGACCACGAAGTGGGCCTTGTACCTCTCTCTGTATTCGGCGAGCGTTTCGACGACCCTGTCGATGCTGAGGGAAACGTAGTCGTCCCCATAGGCCTTGTAGTGGCTGCAGAAGGTGCATTTCCTCCAGGGACATCCCCGGGCGGTGAGCATCGGGAGGATGCGTACCGGTGCGTAGGCGTCCAGGTCAAACTGGGAGAAGTCAGGAAAAGGCAGGGCGTCCAGGTCCTTGATGATCCTGACCGGGTTGCTTACGATCCTGCCGCCCTCCTTGTAGGACACGCCGGGAACCGCCTTCGGGGCCTCCCCCCTCTCTATGGTGTGAATCAGTCCCGGGAGGCTGAGGTCGGCGTTTCCGCTTACGAGGTAGTCCATGTCCTTCATGGCGAGCGTCAGCGTGGAGTGCAACCTTTCGATGGGCTGGCCGCTAGTGAACTGCCCTCCGACGACCACAGGCACGTCGAGTCCCTCCTTCGTCAGCTGGGACGCCGCCCGAAAGAACGGGTCGGAGAGGACGCCAAGCTGGGCCTTGATGGAGAAGCCCACCACGTCGGGCCGTGACCTCTCAATTTCCTCGTAGAGCCTCTTCACTATGGAAAGGTCCCTTCCACCCCTTTGGATGACATACGACCCGTAGATGCTCAGGACACAGTCCGCCACATCCTTCGAGTACTTCAGTCGAGGAATGCTCAGCGACTCGACCATCTCGCCGGACCTGAGGGTCTTATACACGTTCACGAGGTGATCCTTGAACCATCCTTCGCCATACTCTCGGATCAGGCTCCGTAACATCTCAACCTTCGAGCTAAGACAGTCTGGGGTCGGGGTTTCGCCTTGGGTGAGGATCTCTACGAGTTCTTCGCTGTCTGTAATCAACACGTCTTTCAGGTAGCGAGTTGACCCCCTTACGAGATGCGTCTTGATTTGTCTGGCCTGACATGAGGCCACAAGGCTGGCGATGCCAAGGTCTGGGCCGCACTCCATGCATTCCAAATCGATGCACCTGCCTGTCTCCAGCATGCAGCTGGTGCACAGGTTAGACTGCGACTCCACGAGGGTAAACGAAGGCACTCTTCGTCAAATAAGGCGCTCTTTTCATATAAACGATTTCTTCCCCTTCGTGTCCTCCTCGACGACGGACGACATACCAATTACTATGTGGATGCCTCCCCTAAAGGTGCGCCGTTCCTGCTTCCTTGACGGCCAACTGAGGTATCCAGCGTCCCAACGCAGAAGATTTCACTTATATATTCAGGTCGCATATCATTTAGATGAAGGAAAAGTGCCGGCAAAGAAGAAGGCAGCTAAGAAGACCAAGAAGAAGTGAGTGGTTTCTGATCTGATGCACGGCCATTCCGTAAGGCTCTAGTTACGATGCTGAACTGCAGTTGGCGCATGTGAAGCTAATGTTAGACGCGCATTATGCTTTCTTTCATAGCAATCGGTTGGCTGACATGCCCGACGCCCGAGCATAGACGGTCCCGATTCCGCCTTCCATTTGCAAGCCCGGCCTCCTGGCACATGCTTTTCAGTGGGCTCGTGTATGTCCAGTGGTGATGACGAAGCGCTCCATCCTGGTGCTCGACTGCACGCTGAAGGGGGAGCCGAGCGAGGGGAAGCTGCTCAAGCAGTTCTTCTCCATCTGCCGCCTTTTCAAGCCGGCCAGGGCGAAGGCCGTGTGCTACTCCGTGAAGAGCAAGTCGGAGCTACTCAGGAAGCTAGACACCGGCAAGAGGTACGACATCATCCACATATCGGCCCATGGGCTGAAGGAGGGGCCCCGCGACGCGACGATAGGGAACGGGAGCACCTGGGAGGTATCGGCGGAGGAGATAGACGGGCTGCACCACGCGGCGAAGCTGGTGTTCCTCGACGCCTGCGTGAGCGACACCAAGAAGATGGCCGAGGCGTTCAACTCGGACTACTTCATAGCGCCATCGACCGAAGTGAGGTGGGACGACGCCGCCATGTTCTCGCTCATGTTCTACAAGAGGTACGTCGTGGACGGCGTGAGCATAAAGAACGCCTTCCAGTTCGCGAGGTCCCATACGAAGACCGGGAAGGACTACAGAAGCTATTGGTACAAGAAGTGAATCCGGATCATGTCTTCGGGGAGGGTCTCCGTGCTCCTCACTCCGTCGAGGGAGCCGATTTCGCTGGTCGCCCTCCTCAGGGATTGATAGTCCTCCACCTGCAGGAAGGCCACGAGGTCGAACCTGCCATAGGTCAGGTACGCCTCCTTCAAGCACTCCACCTTCCTCAGGGCGCTCACGAGGTCGTCAGCCTTGGTTGGAATCGTCTTGCGAAGGACACAACCGTTCAACATTGTCCATCGCATGAGTAATGGTGGACCGGGCGGGACTTGAACCCGCGGACTCCCGCTTGCGAAGCGGGCATTTTACCATCCTAAACTACCGGCCCAACGACCGTGATGTCCGACCTCCATGATTTAAGGAGAATGCATGGAGGAAATAGTGTTTCACGGGCGGCCGCGGCAGGCTGGATTTCGCTTGCCCCTAGGAGGGAGATGGAGGAGGCCATCTCAAGGGGACGGATGGATAGCGAAGTTAAATAGAGGCCCCGGGGAACGGGTTCCGGTAATAATCTCCAACTATTGGTGAATTTGATGACATATCAATCCGATTCGAGACCCGTCATAATCCTGAAGGAGGGTGCCTCCGAGACCAAGGGAAAGGACGCCCTCAGGAACAACATCAACGCCGCCAAGATCATCGCCGGGATAGTGAAGTCCTCCCTCGGGCCGAGGGGCATGGACAAGATGCTCGTGGACTCAATGGGGGACGTCACCATCACCAACGACGGGGCCACGATGCTGAAGGAGATCGACGTGCAGCATCCCGGCGCCAAGATGATGGTCGAGATCAGCAAGGCGACCGACAGCGAGGTGGGCGACGGCACCACCTGCGCGGTCATCTTGGCGGCGCCCTCCTGGAGAAGGCCGAGGAGCTCATCGACAAGGACGTCCATCCCACCATCATCGTCGACGGCTACACGAAGGCCTCCGAGAAGGCGCTGGACGATGCTTGACGAAGATCGCCATCAAGGTGGACCCGACCAACAGGGAGTGGCTCGTCAAGATAGCCAAGACGAGCCTGGCCACCAAGCTGGTGTCCCAGGAGAGCGCCGGACCTCTCGGACGTGGTGGTCGACGCCGTCCTCCATGTGGTAGACAGGTCGGGGGAGAAGCTAAAGGTGGACATCGACAACGTCAAGGTCGAGAAGAAGCCGGGAGGTCCCTCAGCGACACCGCCCTGATCAAGGGCATCATCATAGACAAGGAGGTAGTCCACGCCGGGCATGCCGAAGAGGGTGGAGGAGGCGAAGATCGCGCTCATCAACTCGCCGCTCGAGATAGAGAAGACCGAGTTGAGCGCGGAGATCAGGATCATCCGACCCGACCCAGATGAAGTACTTCCTGGACGAGGAGACGAGATGCTCAAGGGGATGGTGGACAAGGTCAAGGAGGCCGGGGCGAACGTGGTGTTCTGCCAGAAGGGCATCGACGACATAGCCCAGCACTACCTGGCCAAGGCCGGCATAATGGCGGTCAGACGGGTGAAGGAGAGCGACATGACGCAGCTGGCCAAGGCGACCGGAGGGAGGGTGGTCACCAACCTCGACGACCTGACCCCGACGACCTGGGATACGCCGCGCTGGTGGAGGAGAGGAAGATCGAAGAGGACAAGTGGGTCTTCATCGAGGGCTGCAAGAACCCGAAGGCGGTCACGCATCCTGCTCAGGGGCGGGCCCAGCGCATCGTGGACGAGGCGAGAGGGCCCTCCACGACGCCATAATGGTGGTCAAGGACGTCATAGAGAAGCCCGCCATCGTCGTGTGGAGGAGGCGCCCCTGAAGCTGAGGTCGCCCATCGCATGCAGGGAATGGGCTCAGCACGCTCTCAGGAAGGGAGCAGCTGGCGGCGCAGAAGTTCGCCGACGCTTTAGAAGTCATCCCGCTGACCCTGGCGAGAACGCGGGCATGGACCCCATCGACACCCAGGTGGACCTTCGGGCGGCACATGCGAAGAATAAGACCTGGGCCGGGATCGACGTCATCCGACGGCAAGGTAGGCGACATGGAGAAGGAGCAGGTCTTCGAGCCTGCCGTCGTCAAGTCCCAGATCATAAAGTCGGCGACCGAGGCCGCCGTAATGATCATGAGGATAGACGACGTGATCGCTTCGAAGGGAATGGGCGCCGGGGGCGGAGGCCCGCCCCTGGCGGCATGTAGGATTTCACTTCATCTGTCTGACGAAGTGGTAGGCTATCTGGTGGCCGTGGAAGCTCAGGGGGACCATGTCGGTCTCCGCGTCGAAGAAGGTGCCGTTCTTCCTCTTCCCTCTGAAACGGAACGTCGTCGGGAAGGCCAGAGGCTCCACGCTGCGGTGGTAGTTGGTCGAGAAGAGCTCCTGGTCTTCGGGGTGGACGAAGTTGTCCAGGAACGGCGATTTGCCGCACATCTCTTCGACGGTGTAGCCGAACATGTCGGCAAGCCTCTTGTTGCATATCATGTGGGTTTCATCGAGCCATAGGTATACGCCGTCAGGGCTGGACTTGAAGACGGGCTCGAAGTGCTTCCCTAGTTCGGCCAGGATCTGCTCATGGGAGGGCATCCCGGCTTTGTGATTCTTCATTCGCGACCTTCCACGAAGTGGTCTAGGAATCCCTTATCTGTGTTGCTTCGTTTTCATTGCTTCGTCTGGATGGCGCTACCTGGGCAGCTGGCGGTTGGGCGATTTCTTTGATGCTGGCTTCACGCTGACTAATACCCGGTTTGGGGTTGCAATGGGCCGGCTCGCCTTTGCAACGTCGTCGTAGAACAGGTCCCCGCAGTCCGGACACATGGCCACCTTATCGGTCCTAGATTCAGAATCATTGTGTAGGGCCTTCCCGCATTTGGGGCACCTAACACTTGCCCAGCCCCAATCTTGAGACAATTCTCTATTACCGGGGGTGATGAGACGTAAGGACGCGTATACGGGCTTTGGCGTTATCATGTCTCGTTCCTGATGGCTGTGCTGCCTACTCCCGAATTACTTTCTGGACGGCCGCCGCTGAAGCTACAGCTTCGCGTAGGACTCTACGATGTCGCGGGCCGTGACGATTCCCACTATCTTGCCGTCCTTCGTCAGGGGGAGCCTCTTGATCTTGTTCTTCTTCATCAGGGTCACCGCCTCCTTGGTGGAGGACTTCAGGGGGGCTGTTACGAGGGGCCTGCCGCAGTGCTTGCCCACCGGGGCTCCGATGTGGGGGGTCTTGGCAGTCAGCACCGGGATGAGGTCCCTCTCGGCGAATATGCCATAGCGCCTGCGATGGCGAGTGACCAAGACGCTGCCTATCCTCTTCTCCCTCATCAGCCGCATCACATCCTTGAGGGGTGTGTCGTAGTCCACGCTCTCCACCACCCCGGTCATAGTCGAGGTGAGCTCGGGCTGCGCGCCTTTCGTGAAGGGGAGGCTGAAGGCGAGGTCACTGGCCGTCAGCACGCCGACCGGCTTCGTGGACACCAGGAGCAGCTTTGCCTTCTCCGACAGCATCACCTTGGCGGCCCCCCTGATCCCCATCCTGGGCGATACGGTGAAGGAATGAGACGCGGCGATGGATCCGGCGCACGCTGTCTTCAGTTGGTCCATCCTGTCAGGGACGAGCCCCAATGCGTCCCGCTCGGAGAGGAGGTTGACGTACTCTCCGTGTCTGTGGATGACCAGGTGTCCCACGTGGCGCTGAAGCATGCGTTTCATGGCATCAAGGACGGGCGTATCATAGTCAACCACGACCGGGCGCTTCGTCATTATATCCCGAACGGTCTGGAGCTTTGCCAAACCACCCATGAAAAGGGTCCCGCTTCTAATAACGCTTTGGAACTAGCCGCGGGCATCCTGGTCGTCCCGAGAAAGCGGGGTTGTGAGCTATTCCTTCCTAGAATCGGTCGGACTACTAATAAGCCGTGGAGATGAAGGAGGGCCGCAATGCCATATCTACTCGTAAGGCACGACGTCAAGGATTATGCGGCTTGGAAGCCGCATTTCGACAAGCACGCCGCCACGCGCAAGAAGAGCGGCTCCAAGGGCGCACACCTCTACAAGAGCAGCCACAAGCCGAACGAAGTCGTGATGCTCTTCGAATGGGACAACGCCAAGAACATGAAGGCGTTCGCTGAATCCGACGACCTCAAGAAGACCATGGAGAAGGCGGGAGTCGTGGGGATGCCCGACGTCTTCTTCTTAGAAGAGATAGAGCATCAGCCCGCCTAGGCCGAGAGAGAGTACTTCCACCGGAGGGCTTCCCCGCAGCGTAACCTCCAGGCGCAGCTATCCGATCGCTGCCTTTTGTTTCTTTGAAACGCGCCAGCCGTTGAGCCAGAGGGCTACGATGAAGACCGACATCGGGACGAAGTAGAGTGAGACGGACGCAGGCCAGATGATCTCCACCACCGCCAGCCAAACGAGGAGGGTCAGGACTATCCCCGCCAATATCGCGTAGGGGCTGTCCTTCTTCATCCCTGCTCATTCGTGAAGGATACGGCCGCGCCACTTAAGCGTTGACGAAGGCGGCTTCGGTCAGCCCCAGAACTGTGACTCGCCCCACAGGAACTGGATCTCCCTGTCCTCTATGGCTGAGAAGTCCACCGAGTGCTTGAAGGTCTTGGCAATCTCCTTCCTCGCCGCCAGGAAGTCCTCCTTGGTGTCCCAGATGGCCATCCCCATGAGACAGCCTTCGGTTTCGTCCTTTACGGCCGTGACCATCACCAGACCCTTGTGCTTCCTTTGTTCCTTCCCGAACCTCTTCATGTCCTCTAACAAGAGCTTCTCCTCCCGAGGCCCCTTTGGATGATGTATCCCCACAGTGACTATCATGGTCTATCGAGTAGGGTTGTGGGCCCATTACTTGAAGTCATCTTGACCCATCAGGAGCGGGCTGCGGGTTGACGGAGGTCACCCTGGAGCCTGAAAACCACGTCGGCGCTTGGATTCCCCTTAGTCCTCTCTCCACTTGAAGAAGTACACGGCCAGGGCGAAGGTTATCGCCGCTATGACGAAGATGACCCCGAGGTCGACGAAGGCCGCATTGAGGTTGTTGTACGTCATCACGTTGTTGAGCCCGTCTATGACGTAGAAGAGCGGGAGCACGTGCGCTATCATCTGTAGGTAGTGCGGCATGGTGGCCACAGGGAAGAAGGTCCCCGACAGGAACATCATGGGGAAGGTGATGAGGTTGCCCACCACCGCCGCTGACTCGGGGCTGTTGGAGATCGTTCCGACCAGCATGCCCAGTGAAACGAAGAGGAGCGGGCCCAGGAGCAGGAATGGCAGTATGTACGCCGTCAGGGTGATCTGCGCCCCAAAGCCGTAGATGCCCACCGCAATCATCAGGAAGAAGGAGATGACGGTGACGAACCAGTACCAGAGGACCTTGGACATGAGCCACTCGCCCTTCGTGAGGGGCGTCAGGGAAAGCTGCTTGAAGAGCTTGTCACGCTTGTACTGGGAGGTGATGTTCACGGTGGCGAACATGGGGGCTGTGAGGATGGAGAACCCTATGAGGCCGGGGATCAGGAAGTCGATGTACTTGTAGTTCTGCGACTTAATCGAAAGGCTCTGCACTCCTATGACCGGTGTCGTGACGTTGGCCCTTTCCAGGTTGAACGCGTTCACTACGCTCTGGGTGACCCCCGACACTATTGCGCTGGACGATGACGTCGGGTTCCCGTAGATTGTAATGTTGATGGGATTCCCTAGCGCGTACTGCATTTGGAAGCCCTGCGGTATGATGATTCCGTCTGAGGATGAATGGTCCAGCAAGTACTGTGAGAGGTTGTCGGCAGCGGGAACCTGGGTGAGGGTGATGACGTTGGTGCTGTTGAGAGCCGTGATGAAGTGGCCGCTCAGCGGGGTGTTGTCCTGGTCTTGGATGTAAGCACCTGTGGTCCCGGAGGTGCCCGAGAAGATGGCTCCGAAGAGCAGTATCAGTATCATGGGGAAGATGAGAGCGAAGAAGAAGCCTATCCTGCTACGGATGAACCCTCTGGATGTGACCTTCAGGTCGGCCCAGATGCGGTTGAGACTGGGCATCAGGACATCAGCCTCACTGAAGTCTCTTCGGTCTTTCCGACGAGGCGGACGAATATGTCCTCGAGCGTCTCGCGCTGCATCCTGAGGTCGCTCCAGTCGAAGCCCGACCTAGAGATGGCGGCCATCGCGTCGACGATGTCATGCTTTTGCTCTATCCTTACGGCGATTTCGTCCTTCCCGGATACGTCGACCTTCAGCCCGGCCTGCACAAGGTAGGTGGCCAGGTTTCCGCCGCCCTTGACTACGAGCTTTTCGCCTACGCTGTACTTCTCGATTATCTCCTCAGGCGTGCCTGATGCAATTATCTTCCCGAGGTTCATTATGGCCACCCTGTCCGCCAGCTCTTCGGCCTCCTGGAGGTAGTGGGTGGTGAGCAGGACGGCCCTTCCTTCCTTCCTGAGCTCCCTTATGACCTCCCAGACCGCCCTCCTCGCCTGCGGGTCGAGGCCCGTCGTGGGCTCGTCGAGAAACGACGAGCTGGGGGTCGTTCACCAGGGAAAGGGCCAGGCCGTACTTCTGCTTCTGGCCTCCGGATAGGTCCTTGTACCACTTGCCAGAGACGTCATCCAGGAGGACCCGTTTCAATATGGCGTCGGCGTCCACCTTGACCCCGAAGAGGGCGGCATAGTACTGCACAGCCTCCTTCGGCGTCGTGTAGTCGAAGAACCTGAAGCCTTGGGCGATGACACCCAGCTTCCTATGGAGCTCGTAGCCATGCTTCCAGGGATCGACCCCGAGGACCTTTACGTCCCCTCCGTCCCTCTCCCTCAGACCTTCTAGTATCTCTATTGTGGTGGTCTTGCCAGCTCCATTGGGGCCCAGCAGAGAGAAGACCTCTCCTTGTTTGACCTCAAAGGAGATTCCGGCTACGGCCTTCAGAGAGCCGTAGTTCTTCTCAAGCGAGTTGACTTCGATTACGTTCTCAACCAAAGCCAGTCGTGCCTTTTCAGAGGCGGCAAGTCAGCGCATTAAAAGGTTATCATGTAGCGTGAGTATTGTGAATATGGAAGGGGAAGACAGCTCCCCAGAAAGGGTGGGCCGGCTTGCTCTCGGATCGCCCGAGTGTTTGGTCTCGACGATGATGCGGCTTTTGTCCATGTCGCCGGGGGTATCGATAAATAACGCGGCATTCAACCCGGGATTAGAATGGTGAAAGAAGGGAGGAAGGAAGTCCTAGCCCATTCCAAGAGGTACTACGCTAGGCGCGCCCACTACTACGACCTCGTCGCGGAAAGGACCCGTGTTGACGAGGAGACCAAACGGGACCTTGACTTCATCGAGTCCGCCTTCAAGGCCCGATGCCACGAAATCGGTTTCCAAGGTCCTCGACGTCGCGTGCGGGGGTGGCCGCCACATCGTTGGCCTTGCAAGGCGCGGCTATGAATGCACTGGCTATGATTACACGGCTGAGCGCGTGAGCGCGGCGAAGGCGCGGGCGAAACGTCTAGGCGTAAAGGTGACTCTGAAGCAAGGCGACGCCACCAAGCTCCCTAGCGCCGGCCCGTTCGACGCGGCGCTTGCCCTCTACATACTCTTCCTCCTTCCGAGCGACGCTGACATCAAGAAGTGCCTGAGGGGAATCAGAAGAGTCCTCACTCCGGGCGGAGTCCTGATCTGCAACATCTACAACCCTTTCACGAAGAGCGGACGGGAGCTCATGGAGATCCTCGACAGGGGGACCTATGTCAACGAGGTCCGGGCTCCGGGAGTCCGAATAATGGAGGTGGAGAGGGTGAAGGACTTCGACCCCGTGAAGGGCATCCTGTGGGCAGAAGAGACCTCCGTCGTTGAGGCCCCAGACGGCAACCATGTCTTCCGCGATCAGGAGAGGTTCCGGCTGCTCACCTTCTGGGACATCAAACGCTACCTTGAGGACACAGGTTTCAAGGAGGTCGCGGCGTACCCCGACTGGAAGGTAAGACACAAGGGAAGACCAGAGGCGGGGGAGATAGTCTTCGTCGCGCGCTGACAATCAGTAACGCTTTGCCGGTCGACCGAGGGCCGTTTCATCCGACAATTGCGGAGAGAGGCCTAGATGGGGGAAATGGAAGGCTTAGAGGACTTCCGGCGCAGGAGGGCGTAGTCTTCATCCTCCTCTCTGGAGTCACCCGAGAGGGTCGGTTTGCCCGTCGATGGCTGCCCCCCTTTCGCTAACGGACCTCCGCCTTCTTGAGAAGGGAACCAACAAGACGTGTATTAACCTTGGCTCCCGGCACGCCAGACCTGCCACCCGTGTTTTGGATGGGATGGGTCCATCTGCCGGCGGAGCTCCCGTAAGCAAGGGGTCGAGAAAGGCTTCAGGGACCATCACTCGATAGGTCGTCCTCCACATGTCCACTTGAACGTGGGCAATCGCGTCGGCGTCTGCGACCGTTGCGCGCCTGATCAGCGCGGGCTCCGGGGGATACTCAAATGAAGAACGTGATGACGGTCACGATGAACTGGTCTTGCGCCGTGGTCCAGATAGGAGGTTCTAACCCTTGACCCGCATGATGCGGACCTTGCCCATCACGGACCAGTATTCGACTTCGGAGCCCTGTGCGAGCTTCGCCTTGACCTCGTCCTCCACCAGAGAGGTCTCGAAGTTCTCGTAGGTCTCCATGTCCATTATCTGGTAGGAGTTGCCGTTGATCGAAAGCACTTGGCCGCTGCGCTTGTCGATGTTGGGGACCTCTATTCTGGAGGCCGAGGGCCCCACGTGGGCATGCTTCGTGCCAGTGAAAATCGAAACTGCCGCCAGCCTGATCTTTGCGGCGCCGTGCTTCCCCGGCTTGCTCTTGTCCGACTGGACGACTCTGCAGGGTTCGCCGTCGAGTATGACATAAGAGCCTTCTTTGATAGCCCCGAGGTCCGCTGGGTGGCTCAACGTAAACTCAAGCCATAGTGGTTTGCGGGCTCCATATAAGCTTTAGAGGCGTCTCGAGACGACGATGTCGCAACAGGTCGGCTTGCGACCCTCGATGGGATTCCGGTCCCAAAGCCTGAGGCTTCGCTTTTGACAGGGGATTCGTGCGTCGGTGCCAAGCTAGGGTGAGGATCCCTTCGAGGGTCCGTCGATCTATCCTTCGGTCGTCCGCAACGTAGGGACGGGGGTCACCGTCCTCTTCCCCCTCATTACGGATGGGATGATCGCCACGGCGTTCACTATGGCCATCACCACAAAGGTGTGGCTGAGGGCGAGCGAAAAGAGGCCCTTGTCTACGGCCGATATCCCCGCTGGGTTGGACGACGCTATTATCGCGGAGACGACGGGGTATGGGATGGTCGCCGCCATGATGAGCATCGAAAGGTTCAGCGAGATGGTGAAGCCGATGTTGAAGAACAGCGCCCTGAACGCCGATGCGATGCCCCTCCTGTTCGAAGGCACGGCGCCCATGACCGAGCTCATGTCTGGGGGACGCGAAGAGCCCGATTCCCACTCCCATAATTATCTCGTAGTAAACGATGGTTAGGTACGGGGTCCCGGGGTCCATCGTCGCCATCAGCACGAGGGCCAAGGACATCACTACGAGGCCGGTGGTGGCGAACGACCTCGGACCGTACCTGTCCGAGAGGGTGCCGCTCAGAGGTCCCACCGCGAGGAAGGCGAACTCGTAGGGGAGGAGCTCCAGCCCCGCCTGGAGGGGGGTCTGGTTCTGCACCAGCTGCAGGAACAGGCTGAGCAGGAGCAGCATGCTTCCCCACGTGATGGCGTTCAGCATCTGGGCCATGACCCCTCCGGTGAACTCCCTTATCCTGAGCAGGTCAAGGTCGAGGAGGGGGAACTTCCTCTTGCTTTCATATCTGACGAAAACTATCAACGTGCCTACGCCGATCAGTCCGAGGGCGATGACCAAGTCCGTTTCAGCCAGGCCGTATGCCGCGTATGTGAGCATGAGCAGGAAACTGGTGATGCATAAAGTGAAGGTGACGAATCCCAGCCAATCGAACGGCACGCCCTTCTCCAGCTGGGCCACTTCCTTCAGCCGCTTGTAGGCCCATATCGTCCCGAAGATTCCGATTGGGACGTTGATGTAGAAGAGCGCCCTCCAATCCAAGAAGGCAAGGATGAGGCCGCTCAAAGTGAGCCCGGACATGGCGCCTATCCTGAAGGCAAGGCTGTTGATTCCCAGGTGGAGCCCCAGCTCTCTGGCAGGCGTGGAGTCCACGATCAGAGCCGCGCTGTTGGTGAAGAGCATGGAAGCTCCGAGCCCCTGTACTGCTCTGAACATTATCACCTCGGTGGGATTCAGAGAGAGGCTGGTCAGGGCGGAGCCGATCGTGAAGATGATGAATCCGATGTTGTAGACCTTTATCCTCCCCCACATGTCCGTCACCCTTCCAATCAGGAGGAGGAATATGGTGCTGCTGAGCGCGTAGGATTGGGTGAACCATATCGCCTGCTCGGCGTCGGCGTGCAGGGCCGCGGCGACCTGGGGGAGGCCGACTATGACGATCCTGTCGTCGATTCCCGCCATGATGACCCCCACAGTCGTCACTGTGAGCACGGTCCACTTGTAATCCATCGTCCTTAGCTAACCCCATGCGTGGATTACTTAAGCCTTATAATGAGGGCGGGCAGACGAGCGCAGTCAGCCCCTACCTTCCTCTGCACGTTTGCTTTATTATCCTCGATTTTCAACCTATGTGACAGCGCCGACAGTGGCCGCCATCGTATAGTGGTAGTATCGAGGCCTGTGGTCGCCGTGCGGCAGAAAGCCTTGGGCAGGGGTTCGATTCCCCTTGGCGGCCCCACCAACGCAGCTCCGCGCACCTTTAAATCGAGCTTTGTGCGTTTTTCTGCCGCTTGGGAGCCAAGGTCGACCTTAACGCTGACATGGGAGAATCTTATCTTGGGTCTATAGTGGGTTCTGACGAAGAGCTCGTCAAGATGGTGACGTCGGCCAGCCTCGCCTGCGGCTTCCATGGGGGCGACCCGCTGACGATGAAGCGGACTGTGGAGATGTGCAGAGGTGCCGGAGTCGGAGTCGGGGCTCATCCTAGCTTCCCGGACCGTGCAGGGTTCGGTAGGAACGAAATGGAGGTGCCACCGAAGGAGCTGGAGGCCGGCGTGCTCTATCAAGTGTCCGCGCTCAGGGGCGTGTCTGACTCCCTGGGGGTGAAGCTTCAACATGTGAAGCCCCACGGCGCGTTGTACAATATGGCGGCTAGGCGAGAGGATTACGCAAGGGCAATCGTGGACGCGGTCGTCGCCATATCCAAGGAGCTCATCCTGATCGCCCCTCCCGCGTCGATGATCGAAGGGGCGGCGAAGTCAGCGGGCCTTGCGGTGGCCAAGGAGGGGTTCCCGGAAAGGGGTTACCTCGACGACGGAAGGCTTGCTCCGAGGGGTACTCCGGGATCGCTCATAACCGACCCTGCGAGCGCAGCGGAGCGTGCTGTGGGGATGGTGACGCGAGGACATGTGGCGTCGGTTTCAGGGGGGCGCGTCGATCTCAGGGTCGACACGCTCTGCGTTCACAGCGATACGCCAAGAGCTCCCGTCATAGCCAAGGAGATCCGCAAGAGGCTCACAGAGGCAGGCGTAGAGATCCTCCCCCTGAATTCGATTCTCAGGAGTGGCCACCAATGATATTCGACCGGCCAAGATTCTCCGTGCTTCCGGGGAACATCCTGCACGTCGAAGTGGGGGACGAAATAAGCGCCGGCTGCAACGCCCGAGTTCACAGCCTCTTTGTTGCGCTCAGTGGTCTAGATGGGGTAGAAGAAGTCACCCCGGGCTATGCAAGCCTGGCCGCCAGGGTCGATGTGGAGTCGAGGGGGATGGGCTCGATCAAAAAGGTGGTGGAAAAGGCTCTTTCGAGTCCTGCGAAGGTAAGTCCGAATGGGAAGCTGGTCAAAGTTCCTGTGTGCTACGAAGGAGAGTTTGCGCCAGACATGGGCCAGCTGGCAGAGCGGACAGGCCTTCCGAAGGAAGAGGTGGCCTCCATCCATTCGTCGAAGGAGTACACCTGCATGATGCTCGGCTTCGCTCCTGGCTTCGTGTACCTCGACGAAGTGGACGCCCGGATACGGATGGAGAGGTTGGAGGCTCCTCGAACTAGGGTCCCAGGGGGCTCCGTCGGGATAGCTGGGACCCAGACCGGAATCTACGGCCTGGAAGCGCCAGGGGGGTGGCGGCTCATCGGAAGGACGCCGCTCACGATGTTCAACCCATTCGCGACCCCTCCCACTCCCATCGGTCCAGGGGACCGCGTCAAGTTCGAGCCCATATCGCCAGAGGAGTTCAAGTTCGTCAAGAAAGCGGCGACGACTCCTCCGCCTGCCTTGGGCGGAAGCCCGGTGCTTGAAGTGAGGCAGCCGGGCCTCTTTGCCACGGTGCAGGATATGGGGAGGCACGCCTACCGGTATCTGGGAGTTCCTGGCTCCGGTGGCCTCGACGCCCTCTCCCAAACGCAGGCCAACTACATTGTGGGTAACCGGGGCGGCAACGCTACGATTGAAGTGATGGGCGGCTTCTTCGCAGTTAGGGCGTTGGCTCAAGTCGTTGTGGCGGTCACCGGGTGCGAATGTCACCTGACCGTCGGTGGGCAGCCTGCCGAGGAGTATTCGGCCTTGCTCCTGAACGAGGGTGATGAGTTAGTCATGAGGAAGACGGAGGGCATGCTGAACTATCTGTCCATAGCAGGCACACTCGCCGCTTCTTCGGTAATGGGCAGCTCTTCCACCTACTTCAGGGGTGGGTTCGGGGGCTACTGTGGCCGGCAATTGAAGGCAGGCGATGTCCTCGGCGTCGAGATGCTGTCAGAGGAAGTGCTCATGCGCCAGGTGCCGAAGTCAGACCGGGTTTCCCCCGAAGCGAACCCCATCAGGGCCGCGAGGAGCCCTCTGTCTGCCAGCAAGGCCGTGGTGGAAGACGCCCTTTTCCAGGGAGAATATGAGGTAAGCGAAGCCTCGGATCGGACGGGATACCGTCTAAAGTGTTCAAGACAGCCCTCTGCTCCTTCAGGGCACGTGATGAGCTATCCCACGTATCCTGGCTACGTACAGGTTCCACCAGACGGTTCCCCCATCGTGTTACAAAGAGACTGCCCGACCACCGGTGGCTATGAGCTTGCGGCTGCCATCCTGCCCTCTGAGATTGGACGCTTCTCTCAGCTCAAGCCCGGCTCTAAAGTTGGGTTTGTCGAGGTGAGTGAAGACACCGCTTCCAGAGATGCGAAGAAGTTCGGCAAGCTCCTAGAGAAGTACGCCTCGGGCAGCGCGAAGCTCTGAAGCAACTGTACTTTCGCTGGGCTGTGACTTGGGGCCGTCAAAGGGCCAAGCTTGGCTCGAGTCACGAGCGTTCGGGAATCTCCGTAGAATACATATTGGGGATGCTTCGAATCCGGTTTCGTGCAGTATTTCGAAGCTACCCAAGTCGGACAGAAGAGGAGCGACGATTCGGAAAAACTCCTCTCAAAGTACACCGGTTTCGCCAGGGCCGCGATCTTCCTTAAGGATAAGGCGGGGAGCTTCGAACCGGTGGGCGAGGAGAACCTCTACGCCGTCGTCGAGATTAACCCGGGCACAGTGATGATAGCTTTCGTGGATTCGGACGGCAATGCGAAGGCGATGTCGTCCTACGTGGGCAAGATAAGGTCTCAGCAAATCATCAAACGAATCGAGCTCGATGGGATCAAGCACTTCGAAGGAAAGGTTAACCTTCCAATCTAAGACAGGGTGTCAATCAGCTCTTTGCCGGCAGCAGACAAGAACCGTAGCCGGTTCTGTCCACCGCATTCTTGATCTCTCGCAAGCTAACCCTGGACGAATCGTAGTCTATGTAGACCTTGTTCAGCATGACCGATACTCTGACCTCCTTCACGCCCTCTAGCTTCTTGACCTCCTTCTCTATGGCCAGACCGCATGTGGAGCAGCTGGTTTCCTTCACCAGGAAGATGGCGCGGGCTCCCTTGGATTCCTGAGGATTGTCCACGTCTCTCACCTCTCCGGTCTGAACCTGAAGAGGGTCAGGGAGTTGGTCACGACCGTGACTGAGCTGACCGCCATGGCCGCCGCTGCCAGGAATGGCAGGGTGTTGTAGACCCCTATTCCGAAGAAGGGGACCAGGGCGCCGGCTGCGATGGGAATGAGCACGCTGTTGTAGGCGAAGGCCCAGAACAGGTTCTGCCGGATCTTCGAGAGAGTGCTCCTGCTGAGCCTCACGGCGGTGGCCACATCCTTCGGGTCGTCCTTGATCAGGACTATGCCGCCCGCCTCCTTGGCTATGTCAGTGCCGCTGCCGATGGCTATCCCGACGTCGGCTTTGGCCAGGGCTGGCGCGTCATTGATGCCGTCGCCAACCATAGCCACCACCTGACCCTCTTTCTGGAGGGCCTCTATGGCTTCTTCCTTTCCCTGCGGAAGGACGTCGGCTACAAATCGGTCGATTCCCAGCTCAGTGGAGATAGAAGCGGCTACCTTCGCGTTGTCTCCCGTCAGCATCACCACGTTCAACCCGAGCTTCTTGAGGGCGTTGACGGCGTCTTTGGCCGTTGGTTTGATCGTGTCCGCAACCCCGATTACGCCTGCAAGGTGCCCGTCCACGGAGAGTATCATGGTGGACCTTCCCTGCACTTCCAGCGCCTCTAGCTTGGGCTCCACGGCGGCCAGCTCAGATGACCCGGCGAAGAGCTTCCTATTACCTAGGAGGACTCTGTGTCCTCCCACCACTGCGCTGACGCCACTTCCCGTTATGGCCTCGAATCCACCCGTTTCAAGCGTCGCGAGATGCCGGGCCGAGGATGCGGCCACTATGGCTCGGGCAGTGGGGTGCTCTGAAGCCGTTTCGGCAGAGCCTGCTATGCTCAGGATCGCGTCTGCGTCGTAGCCCCCAATGGGCACAACATCGGTGACGGACGGCCTGCCGACGGTCAGCGTTCCGGTCTTGTCGAAGACCACTGAACTGACCTTGCCAGCCCGCTCGAGGTATTCCCCGCCCTTGATCAGGATGCCGTACTGGGCCCCCTTGCTCGTCCCCACTAGCAGGGCCGCCGGGGTGGCTATGCCCAAGGCGCACGGGCATGCTATCGACGACGCACGACACGAATGCAAGGACGGCGAAGTTGACGCTCACGCCTCCGACGAAGTACCAAGCAAGGCCCGCGACGACTGCGATTGAAACGACGACCGGAACGAAATAGGCTGCAATTCGATCGGCCAGGCGTTGGATTGGTGCTCTCCCCACTTGGGCCTCTTCCACCAATGCCACGATTTGTGCCAAGGTGGAATCCTGCCCCACCTTCTCCGCCTTGATTCTCAGGAGGCCGGTCTTGTTGACCGTCGCGCCTATCACCTGGTCGCCTTCCTTCTTCTCCCCCGGAACGCTCTCGCCAGTCACTGCAGATTCGTCGACGGTGGAACCGCCGCCCACCACGACTCCGTCGACCGGAATCCTCTCGCCCGGCTTGACCATGACGATGTCGCCCACCTCCACCTGTTCGACGGGCACAGCCTCCTCCACGTCTCCCTTCAACCTGCGGGCCATGGTGGGTTGGAGGTCCATCAGCTTCCGCACTGCGTCCGAAGCGCGAGCCTTGGTGATGTGTTCGAGATAGTTACCGGCTAGGATCAGGGTGATGATCACGGCCGAAGTATCGAAGTAGACGCTGGACGAGGGGGCCAGGCTGGGAAACACCGTCACCACAAGGGAATAGGCCCACGCGGCGCTTGTCCCGAGCGCTATCAGCACGTCCATGTTCCCCATCCTGTTACGGATGCTATCGAGGGTTCCCCTGTAGAACCGCCAGCCCACGCCGAACTGAAGGGCGGTATCTAGGATGAGGAGTATCCAATCGCCCAGTCGTGATGGAAACAGGGGGAGATACGTGATTATGAGGATCGGCACGGACAGGATTGCCGAGACCGCCAGCGCCAGCTTCAGGGCTCTCAGGGCCTTCTCAGGGGCCGTGAACTGCTGCAAGCATGTCTCGCTACAGAAGTAATAGGTCGTTCCCCTGACAGTGGCCTTCAGCTCCGCGGTCTTTTCATCGACGTACATCCCGCAGATTGGATCCTTTGCCATTGAGCTCAGCTACTCACTGCGCGAAGGATTGTAAAGATATGGCTGTTTACATATAGAAGGCCGTAGAGTCAGCAGTTTACAAATGTAAGGTTGCTATTACGACGGCTGCTTCCTTTCGACGTATTTCGCTTTGTACAAGGAAAGGCATGAAGTGCAGCACATGTATCTCTTCCCGCCGTTGACGTTGAGTACGACCGGCTCCCCGGCTATCTCCTTCCCACAGTAGTCGCATGACAAGCTAACCGCCATCCCCTCCCTGAACGTCACTCCCTGCTCGTCCTTGCGGGTCTGGATGATCATCTCGCTGGAGATCACTCGCGTCCCAGCCATCGAGCCCAGGGAAGACTCCATGAATTCGTTCAGTTGTTCTCCGCCGGGAAGGGCGACCCGTATTACCATGTTAGCCTCCCCGGAGGTTACGAAGATGTTCCTGACCTCGTCGAGCTTGCTGAGTCTCTCGACTACGTTGCTGACCTTGTTGAGATCCGTCCTCAGGAAGATGAGAGCAGATGTACCCCGTTCCATCTTGTCGATGCTCAGAACCGGCGCGAACCTTGAAATGATTCCCAATCCAATGAGTTTCTTCACATGACTTTCCGCAGTGGGCGTGCTCACGCCCACGAGCTTAGATAGTTGACGATAGCTCAAACGACCGTCCCTGTTCAACTCCTTCAGAAGGGCGCCGTCTATCTTGTCCAGCTTGAGAGGCATGATGATCGTGTCTGCTGCGTCCTACTTTAACATTCGTAAAGGTCCAATAGGGACCTACTTTACGTCCATAACAATCAAGGCTTTTCCAGCTGACTCGCCATCCAGTGACCGACCAAGGTTGGCGCTAGATCCCGTATGTGGTATGACAGTCGACGAGAAGGCGACTAGGTACAAGTCTTCTTCCAAAGGTGTCACCTACTACTTCTGTTGTCTCCACTGCCAGACGCGGTTCGAAGCTAACCCGTCGAGGTTTGTGCGCTGACGGTTCGGCCAATAGTGTCCTTGTTATAAGGCATACTTCAACTGTGCCACCCGACGACTTGTGTAGGAAAGCCGGCGTCGACCTAGGACAAACCCAAGACCAGGCGGACGGAGGATTCGATTTCATCTGCAGTCTCTTCGTATCCAGCTTGTCCCTTGTATGGGTCGGGGATGTCCAGCGGACGATTCTTCGCATATTCTTCCAACATGAAGACCCTTCCCACGAGGGAGGGATGCCTGGCTAGGATTCTCTCCTTCTGCGATCGGGTCATGGTCAATACCATGTCCTTCTTTCCGAGCTTGGCATTGAATGGTTTGGATCTGTGGGAGGTGAGATCAACCCCTTTGGCCTTCATTACTTCGATGGCCTCTTCGGTGGCTGGACTGCCTTCCATGGCGTCGAGGCCGGCTGAATCCACCTTTACGTTAGCCACGCCGTGATCGGCAAGAAGTTTCCTTGCGATGCCTTCGGCCATTGGACTACGGCAGGCGTTGGCCGAGCACACGAAAAGGATCTTCATGAATCTTGAGGGAGGCGAGACGCTGATAATAAAGAGTTGTCAACGACTCGGGCCAGTTCACTCGTTCCGTCCTATCAAGATGATTCCGGCAAACAGGATTGCGCCGCCAACCAGTTGTACTGACGTGATGGGTTCGCCTAGAAAAATGTGGGCGTAGATGGTCCCGAAAAGGGAGCCGGTCGAGAAAATCAGGAGCGTCCTGACCGCTCCGATTCGACCGAGGGCAAGGTAGAGAAAGAGAGTGGTCAGGCCTACGGGGATTATGCCGGTGAGTACGATGTAGGGGATTGTCGCAGGTTCGAGCGCCAGACTCTGCCCTGTGATAAACATCAATGCGAGCAGCGTGAAACCGCCGCCCAGGTTTCGCCAGCGGGCCATGGCTATCGAGTCCATGCGCTGGCTGAGCAACTTCACAAGGTTGTTCTCAACTCCCCAAGAAAGCATCGCTCCTAGGACGAGCAAGCAACCTGTCATGTTGCCAAGTAGACTTGCGGCCGTAAGATCGAGGTTGGTCGAAACGGCTATGATGCCAAATACGACGAGCAAGCTGGCGGCGTACTGGCGACGGTTCAGAGACTCCTTGAAGACGGCGATGGCTATTATGGAGGTAAAGAGCAGCTCCCCGTTAGAGAGCAGGGCTGCGGTGACGGCTGAAGTCAGCCGGAGGCCGTTGTAAAAGAGCAGTGGGCCCAGGATGGAGCCGCACAGGGTGACTAGAACCAGAAGCGGGAGGCTCTTGGCTTCGACCTTGGAGGTGGGTTTGTATGGAAGGAGGAGCAGGCCGCCGATGATGCTCCCGAAAGAAGCTATCAGTATGGGTGGTGCCGAACCCAGAGCGAACTTGCCCAGCGTCGCGGCCGAACCATATCCCAGGGCCGCCAGGAAGGCAAAGAGATATCCCTGAAGGCGCCTATTGTCGAGCTGAGCCTGCAACCTTTGGACATCAAAAACGTCGAATGCCGCCTTATTAAGACTGGCCTACGCAGGCTGCTTCGAAACGGGTAGCCTACTAGCGTTGGCGCGTTCCGATTCTTTGGCCAACAGGGCCGCCTTCCTTTCAAGGCCCCACCTGTATCCTCCCAAGGTCCCGTCCTTGCGGATAACTCGGTGGCAGGGGACCACGAGAGCTACAGGGTTATTCGCGCACCCACTTGCGACGGCCCGAACCGCAACGGGAGAACCTATCCTTTGGGCGATTTCGGTGTATGTGTTGGTGCTTCCGTAAGGTATCCTCTGGAGCTCCTTCCACACCCTGAGCTGGAAGCTGGAGGCCCTGATGTCCAATGGTAGGTCGGAGAGACTGCTTTCGCCCTCCCCGTCGACATATTCCAAGATCCGATCAAGGTATAGGGATAGCCCGTCGTCGCCTCTTGTGAGCACGGCCTCGGGGAACTCCAGCGAGAGGTATTGTTTGACTTCTTCTTCACTCCCTCCCATGATGACTGAGCAAACGCCCTTCTCTGTGCTTCCGACCAAGAGCCTTCCAAGGCTACATGTGGCTATGGCGTAGGTGATGGTCTTGCCAGATCCGCCATCCTTGTATTCTCCGGGCCTCATCCCCAGCTTTGCTTGGCCATGGGTGTAGAGCCACCCCGTCGAATTGTGTCCCGATGAGTATGTGGACCTGCGAATGGATTGGCCGTCCTTCAACAATGCTTTCGCGTTCATCAACTGCAACCTTTCCGAGTACTCCTTCGGGGAGACTCCGAGGGCCTTCCTGAAGACGCGTTGGAGGTAAAAAGGGCTCGACCCTAGGGCTCTCGCGAGTTCGTTGAGTGTCACCAGGTCGGCCCTGTGGCCCTCCAGATACGAGCATGCATCTCGTATGAGCTTGCTCCTTGGGTTTACAGCGTTGTCATCATCGGGTTTACAGCGCTTGCAAGGTCTGAACCCCGCACTCTCGGCATCTCTAGGTCCTGAGAAGAGCAAGGCTCTCTCCCTTTTGGGCCTGCGAGACGGGCAGGAGGGTCTGCAGTAGATATGGGTGGACAGCGAGCCGAAGACGAATTTGCCGTCGTAGCGTCGGTCTCTGGTTTCTATGGCTTGCCACGCGACCGATTCTGGAAGCCCTGCCGCCGAGCCGGATAACCCCATTTCAAGTGTCCGTCGAGCTAATACCGCATTAATACGTTGTCTCTGATTGTTGCCTGCAATGTGATTTGTTGGTTCAGCGAAGGCGGCTTTAGAGGCTGGAGCAAAGCCCCCCGTTCGCGCACCGGGGGGCCGACCATGCGCAAGCAGGATGCCTTAGCACGATCCAGAGCTGTCTGCCCATGGTTCACTTGAAATGGAATCTAGCCCTCAAACACTGGCCTGGGGAGGAAGCTGACTTCTGCCGTAAAACCCGGTGGTCAATATGCTTCCAGACGATGGCTTGAGGATTGGAGCTGCAAAGAAGACTGCTTTATAGTCAAGTACGTCGGGCAACCGTCGGGGATAGATTGTTGATACAAGGAATCGGGTCCATAGCGGTCGTCGTCAAGGATTCGGATGCGGCGAAGAAGTGGTGGGTGGAGAAGACTAGGTTTTGAGGTCAAGTCCGGCGAAGGTCACTGGATAACCGTGGCTCCTAAGGGGAGCGCGGACCCGGAGCTTCACCTCTGCAAGAGCACGCCCCTCGAGAAGGGCAACACCGGCATCCTCTTTCATGTGGACAACCTTAACAGGTCATATGAGGAGCTGCGCAAGAAGGGAGTGAAGTTCACGCACCCTCCGAAAGATGAGGGGTGGGGCGCCTTCGCCATGTTCGCCGATCTCGATGGAAACGAGTTCTGGCTAGAAGAATAGACGGAAGTCCAGTATCGTAGGCGTTCGAATCTCATGTGTTCGACCGGGTGGCATGCCACTTCGAGCTCCTGAAATCGGCGGAATGACTCGTCTTCGGTCGAACGCGGAGGTGTGGGTCAGATGGCCTCTTCGACGTCCCCTGCCTGACACGCCCGGTCTTGCCCCCTTTCTTCGATAAGACCTCCCTGTGGTAGGCGAAGAGTGCACGATCGATCTCCCTCAGCGTCCACCCTGGATGTCCCTCCTTGATGCGGACTATTGCCCGAGTGAAAAGCACGTAGCCTTCAGGGGAGCTCCTGTAGCCACCGGGCTTCCTGGACCCGCCGAGCAATCCCGCCGAAGTCAGGACGCCAACGGTCCTCACATCGATGACGGGATATGCGTCCGGCCCCAAGAAGTGAAGGATTGCCGAAGCGACCGGGACGCCTATGCCAGGCAGCTCGACCAGGAGTGAGACCTTATCCAGAGTAGACGGTATATCGCGTAGCTTGGCGAAGGCATCCCCGTAACGTGTGTAATCTTTCCAATGGACGGTATGCCTGGCGCGACGCGCTTTCCAGTCGTAAATCCTGCGGAAGGTCTCCTTGGACAAGGTACCTTGCCTGGCCATATCCGAGCTAGCTTGTCGAACGATTTCGTCGTACTCTTCCTCGTCGCCTTCCCGGTAGTTTCGTCCCCACTTCCTGATGAATGAATCATCGATGATGAGGCTGCCCGAGATGCTCCCCACGGCCTCTCTACCTTGTCTCGTTATCTTCCTTGCGGTCGATGGTCCACGCTCATCCACGGCGTCTTATGTGGGGCTGCGGTGTCACTGCAAGCCCAAGGCTAGTCAAAGCAAATTGATGTTAAGAACGGCGTACGCCGTGCATAGGAAAATTGCGCCCTTATGTATCGCTCCTTAATGATGGGCGTGTTGGACGTTTAGTAACGGCAAGCTAAACTGGTCGCTCCTTGCGGAACTTCCAGCGTACACCTCCGTCCTATCAACCCGATCTTCTATCGGAGTCCTCCTCCACCCCTGGCCCCCTCCTTGCGGAGAGAACCAGGAAGCGAACGCTTGCCTCTTCTCGGGAGAGGCTTCCCCCTTAGATGCTTTCAGGGGTTATCCTCAACGGCTTAGCTGCCCGGCATTGCCCTGTCGGACAACCGGTACACCAGAGGCCGCCTTACGCTGTTCCTCTCGTACTGAGCGTAAGCTCCCCTCAAGCAAGCTCCGCTTCCATCAGGTAGAGACCGACCTGTCTCACGACGGTCTAAACCCAGCTCACGTTCCCCTTTAATGGGCGAGCAGCCCCACCCTTGGCCCCTGCTGCAGGACCGGGATGGGAAGAGCCGACATCGAGGTACCAAACCGCGGGGTCGATAGGAGCTCTCGCCCGCGACGAGCCTGTTATCCCTAGGGTAACTTTTCTGTCGTTACCAGCCCCCAGCGGAGGGGACATGGTAGTTCGTTAGGCCCGGCTTTCGCCTCTGGATCCGATGCGTTTAGGGATCCAGTCAGGCCGGCTTTTGGCCTTGCCCTCTATGGCGGGGTTCTGACCCGCCTGAGCCGACCTTTGGGCCCCCTTGATATCTTTTCGAGGGGGTGCCGCCCCAGCCGAACTGCCCACCTGCCGTTGTCCTATGACATTGTCACAGTTAGCGACACAGTCGCGGAAGGCTGGTGTTACATTGTCGCCTCCAGCGCCCCCGAAAGGGCGCCCTCGACGGCTCCCAGCTACGCTCTGCATCTACGGCCGCATCGCAGCAACAAGCTGCAGTAAAGCTCCACAGGGTCTTCTCTCCCCGATGGAAGTTGATGGACTGTTCGTCCACCTTACGTGGGTTCGCCGGGTTACAGGCGGGGACAGCGGGGCCCTCGTTGGTCCGTTCATGCACGTCGGAACTTACCCGACAAGGCATTTGGCTACCTTAAGAGAGTCAGAGTTACTCCCGGCGTTAAGCGGCCCTTAGCCCGGTTGGACCCGGGTTTTAGGTACCGCCACTGGCCAGGATTCAATGGCTATACACACCCTTTCGGGCTTGCAGCCATCTGTGTTTTTATTAAACAGTCGGGACCCCCTAGTCACTGCGACCTGCGGCCCCATCTCATCGATAAGGCCGCAGGCACCCCTTATACCGAAGGTACGGGGCTAATTTGCCGAGTTCCCTCGCCCATGGTATACCCGATACGCCTTAGGCTTCTCACCTAGGGGCACCAGTGTCGGTTCTCGGTACGGGCATGAAAGCTCCTCTTCGATCGCGTTTTCAATGTCCCCTGGATTCAGGAGTACCCACCTAGTGGCAGGCCATTCTCGCCTTATCTTGGTTCTCGTCATTACGACACTCCCCAAGACTGGGACGATTAGGCAGGGTGACGGCCCTGCACCCCCTGTCCGGAAGCGGCGCGAACGAATGTGTCTTGCGACGCGGAGCCTTCATGGCGCTTGGATATTAACAAGCTTCCCTCTTTGACTATGACCCTTTCGGGCTAGTCTTAGGACCGGCTAACTCCTGGCTGACGACGCATTGCCAGGAAAACCTTGCCCTTTCGGCGGCTGAGATTCTCACTCAGCTTCGCTGCTACTACCGCCAGGATCTGCACTTGTAATCGGTCCACAGGACTTCACAGCCCCGCTTCTCCCCGATCACAACGCCCACCTACCACACACTTCAAATGAAGTGGTCTAGAGTATCGGCGAATGGCTTGAGCCCCGTCCATCTTCAAGGCCTCCATGCTCGGCAGGTGTGCTGTTACGCACTCTTTAGAGGATGGCTGCTTCTAAGCCTACCTTCCTGCTGTCTTAGCACGGGGACGCTTTTTCGCTTGACACTTAGCCATTACTTCGGGGCCTTAACTCTTAGTCTGGGTTAACCCCCTCTTGGTTATGAGGCTTACCCCACATAAACCCGCCTCCGAGCTTCTAATGAGCCCACACCTTCGGAGTTCGAATGAGAAGTGGACCCTTTCGGATCCTTGCTTCTCTATCGGTGCTCTACAGCGTAGGCGACATCCACTCAGGCTATACTGAGATATAC
>CAVYVS010000026.1:0-151363 GCA_963772005.1 uncultured Nitrososphaerota archaeon
GGATACGAAACTCAGACGAAGTGTTGGTGAGACCTTTCAGGGATAGGAGCCATGGTTTGCCGCTCCCCGCCCTCGAGGCCCATTAGAGAGTTGAAGAGAATCTGAGCGTTCCGTTGGAACAGGTATCGGACTACGTGTGGGAGATCCCGAAGAGTTACCGCGAGGACATGAGGGTTTCCGCCAGGATATTCGCCGACAAGGAGCTCATCGCCAAGATGAAGACCGACCGCACCCTTCTGCAGGCGGCCAACGTGGCTAGCCTCCCCGGCATCATCCACCACGCATTCGCCATGCCCGACGCCCACGAAGGATATGGTTTCCCGATAGGCGGCGTCGCCGCGGTGGACGCCGACGAAGGAGTGATCTCTCCGGGAGGTGTAGGGTACGACGTCAACTGCCTCCCAGCGGAGGCCGAAGTCTTGACCCCCTTTGGCTACAGGCTGCCAATCGCGGAGCTGGGCGTCGGAAGTCACGTCGTCTGCTTCAACTCCGGGATATCGAAGCCGTCTACGGTGGCCTTCAGGATGTCAAGGAAGGAAGATCGGCTCGTCAAGATCAGGACGAGGACGGGACTGGAGCTCGAAGCGACTGCCGACCACCCCGTCTTGACCATGGGAGGAATGAGGAAGGCAGGCCTTATCAGGCCGGGGGATTCGGTGGGCACCCACCCGTTTCGGGGTCCGGCGTTCAAGTCTCCCCCGTCCTTCCAAATCCTTGCGAAAGCGACGTTCGACAGTCGGATCCTGTCGGAACTTCGGAACCGTGGCCTGGTTCCGCTCGCGGCTGACAATCCCAAGCTCCCCCACCTGATCAAGGTCCTGTCCTACTTCCATGGGGGACGGCGCCTTCGACGGCAAGAAGACGTGGTTCTATGGCACCTACGAAGGGATGGAGGAGCTGCGCGCAGACATCCTCGCCATTGGCTTCACTCCATCGAAGCTGGTGTCCAGATACAGGGCGTCGAGGATCAAGGGCAGAGAATTCGACAGCATCGAGTACTCGGTCTATGTGTCCGCCAAGTGCTTCAGGAGGCTCCTCGAAGCCATGGGCGCACCATCCGGCAAGAAGACAAGATGTTCCTACGCCCTCCCTGGCTGGGTGGTCAAGCTTCCGCTATGGATGAAACGGCTTTTCCTGGCCGGATACTGCGGGGCGGAGATGAACAAGCCCCAGACCTTCAACGGCTACAACTTCGAGCCACCGGTCATCTCGATGAACAAGGAGCCCGCGGCGGTCGAAAGCGGCATCTCCTTCCTAGAGGGATTGGCCAGGCTGTTTGGGGAATTTGGGGTGACCCCATGCAGCATCAGGAGAGAGCCCGACGGAGAAAAGATCAGGCTGAAGCTGCAGCTATCGACCGCGCCCGAGTCGCTGACCTCCCTCTGGTCCCAAGTCGGCTACCTCTACACCCCGGACAAGCAGAGGCTAGCCGTGGCGGCGACAAGCTGGCTCGCCTGGAAGTCCAACGTCCTTGCCCAGAGAGAAGAGGTCGCCCTGCTTGCTGTGGAACTTGCCGACAGGGGAGTCGCCGTTTCGACGTTGCGAAAGAGCACTTCCCAATTCGTAAACTCCAGGTTCATCGAGAGGAGCGTGTATGAGCCCCGGCGTAGCCGTCCTAGAATAGCTGCAACATTTCCCGCTTTTGAGGAATGGCTTCGCGACTCGCTGGAGGGGGACATCGTATGGGACCTGGTGACGGCGGTCGAAGAGGAGGCACTCGGAGGAAGGGTATACGACATAACGGTCAACGACGATGCCCATAACTTCGCGGCCGACGGCTTCGTCGTCTCCAACTGCGGCGTCAGGCTCATCAGGACCAACCTCTCTGTCGGAGACGTGAGGCCGGTCCTCCCCGAGCTCCTCGACACCCTCTTCAGGCTTGTTCCGAGCGGCGTCGGGAGCGAAGGCCAGCTGAGGGTGAGCCACAGCGAGCTGTCGGCGGTGACGTCCGGCGGCGTCGAATGGGCCGTAGCTAAGGGCTACGGCTGGGACTCGGACGTCAGGCACGCCGAGGAAGGCGGGAGGCTGTCATGGGCGAAGCCTGAGAAGGTCTCCCCCACAGCCATGAAGAGGGGGGCGGGCCAGCTGGGGACGCTGGGCAGCGGCAACCACTTCATGGAGATCGAGACAGTCGACAGCATATTCGACCAGGAGGCGGCGAAGGCCATGGGCATAACGAGGAAGGACCAGATCCTCGTGCTCGTCCACACTGGGAGCAGGGGCTTCGGCCATCAGGTGTGCAGCGACTACCTCCGCGTGATGGAGGTCCTGATGCCCAGGGTGGGGATACACCTCCCCGACAGGGAGCTGGCGGCCGGGCCGGTGAAGGCAAAGGAGACGGAGGATTACCTGGGCGCCATGGCCTGCGCTGCCAACTTCGCATGGGTGAACCGCCAGATGATCACCCACTGGGTGAGGCAGGCCTTCGAGAAGGTCTTCAAGGCCGACGCCGAGAAGCTCGACATGCAGCTGATCTACGACGTGGCACACAACATAGTCAAGCTGGAGGAACACGACGTGGACGGCTCTAGGCGCAAGGTCTACGTGCACCGCAAGGGGGCCACGAGGGCTTTCCCGCCGGGCTCCCCACACATTCCGGAGGAGTACCGTAACATCGGGCAGCCGGTCCTGATCCCCGGGAGCATGGGGACTGCGTCCTGGGTACTGAAGGGGACGAAGAAGGCCATGGAGGCGAGCTTCGGCACCGCCGCCCACGGGGCGGGCCGTTTCATGAGCAGGTCTGCCGCCAAGCGGGAGTACGGCTACGAAGAGCTCCTCTCGTCGCTGCAGCGCAGGGGGATACTCGTCAGGGCGGCCAGCAGGGAGACGGTCACGGAGGAGGCGCCGGGGGCCTACAAGGACGTGGACAGCGTCGTCGAGGTCACCCATGCGGTGGGCCTGGCCGAGAAGGTCGTCAGGCTGACCCCCATAGGCGTCGTCAAGGGCTAGGCGCACCGAGGGTTTAATACGGCCGAAAGGAGAGTCCGATGCCGAACATGGCGGAAGGCGAAGGGGAGCTCCCCGTCACGGATGCCGGTGGGGAGCAGTTTTCACGCAAGTTCGAGGGGCGCCTGGTCAGGCACCGGGTCCTGATCGATGACCCCGGGATGGCCGGCGAGCTTTCGGCCAAGGGTTACGGCGACAAGGGCGAGGGCCCCCTCTCCCTGAGGCTCTACGAGGCCCTCCACCTGATGCGGCTGGGCTGGCTCACAGTCAAGGGGCCAAAGCAGGTCGCCTCCACTTTCCAGGACGTCGTGAAGAGGTCCCTGGCGGAGGACGCCAAGGGCTGGACGAAGTTCCTGGTCTACAGGGACCTGCGGAGCCGGGGATACGTGGTGAGGGAGGGGTACGGCCTGGCGGCGGACCTGAGGATATACCCGAGAGGCGAATACGGGAAGAACCCGGCCAAGTACGTGGTCATCCCCATCAATGAGGGGGGGGACCTCAAGGTCCTGACCCTTCAGAAGATGATCGACGCCGTCTACCGGATGGGGAAGGAGCCGATCGTGGCCGTCGTCGAAAGACGCGGAGAAGCGATTTATTATCAGGGCCTCGAAGATGGTGTTCGAGGGCCCTTGACCGCCTCAGGCTACATCTCCATCACCAGGCCGGTCAACTCTCTCATGATAGGCCTGGCCGTCCTCGTGGGGGAGGCCGTGGCCGTATCGACCATCAGGCTGGAACTGGCCACCCTCATGGGGTACCTCACGGGGGTCCTGATAACCGCCTTCTCGATGGTCATAAATGACATGCTGGACTTCGAAGTCGACAGGGCCAACGCAGCGAAGAGGCCCCTCGTGGTAGGATCGGTCAGCATGTCCGGCGCGAAGATCCTCTCTGTGGCCCTCCTCCTGGCCGGCTTGGCCACCTCGGCCTACACTGGCGTCGCCACCTTCGCCATAGCGGCCATCTTCTCCGCCGTCGCCACCCTGTACAACTGGAAGTTGAAGGAGAGGGGCTTCTCCGGGAACGTGGCCGTCGCCCTTTCGATGATGATACCCTTCATCTATGGAGGGGTCCTGGCTCAGGGAGTCCGCTGGAGCCCCGTCCTCGACATGATGGCACTCACGGCCTTTCTCGCCGGCCTCGGCCGGGAAGTGATCAAGGGCATAATCGACGTCGAAGGAGACGCCCTGCGCAACGTCAGGAGCCTGGCGAGGTCGAAGGGTGACCGCTATGCCGGGGCGGTGGGGGCCGTATTCTTCCTCGCCGCCGTGGGGAGCAGCCTGGTGCCGCCTCTTCTGGTCATGACGTCGGCCTTCTACGACGTCGTCATCGGCGCCACCGACCTCCTCTTCGTCGGCCTGGCGCTGTTCGTGATGAGGAGCCATACCAAGGAGGACGCCCGCAGGGCCAAGAGGCTCGCCCTGCTGGGCATGTTCACCGGCATGGTGGGCTTCATCCTTCAGGGGCTCTTGGGGGGGACCGTATGAGATGATGTGGGTGGAGAAGCACCGGCCGAAGAAGGTGGCCGACATGGTGGGAAACGAAGACACCAGGACGCGGTTCGTTTCCTGGCTGGAGGGATGGGAGCAGGGGACGAAGCCGGCCCTTCTCGTAGGCCCCCGGGCACGGGGAAGACGACCCTGGTGGAGGCGGCGGCCTCGGACCTGGGATACCATGTGATCGAGCTCAACGCCAGCGACCTGCGGACGAAGGAGGCGCTCAGGATGCGAATCGGTGCCCTCGCTTCGGCCAGCCTGGTCCAGGAGAAGCGCCTCCTCTTCCTTGATGAGGTTGACGGCCTCTTCGGAAGGGCCGACTTTGGCGGGCTCGAATTCGTGGTGGACTCGATCGGCGACCTCACCATCCCCCTCGCCATGGCGGCCAACTACGAGGACTCGGATCAGGTCAAGAAGCTCGCCAAGGCCTCCACCCTTATGCGGATGAGGCCGGTGTCCGAAAGGTTGCTGGAAATCTACGTCCGCCACGTCCTCGCCGCCGAGAGAGCCACCCTTTCGGACGAGGCCGTCACCGAGGCCGTGACTAGCGCCACCGGGGACGTGCGGGCGGCTGTGAACAACGTCCAATCGGCCTTCATGTCGGGAAAGCCCCTGCGTTCTATGAGGAACCGCATCCTCTCCCTGGCCGACGGAATAACTTTGGCGTCGTCGACGGCCGACAGGGAGGAGGCCGTCAGGGCCCTGCGGGACGCCGACGGCCAGCCCGACGAGAAGCTCATGGCCGCCTTCTCCACCATAATATCATCCGACCTGACGACGGAACGGAGACAGGAGGCCCCGAGGTCGCTGACGAAAGCCAACGAGCTCATGGGCGGGATCATGAGGACCCAGAGGTGGAGACAGCTGAGGTATTTCGACCGGCTCCTGGCCGACTCCCTCTTCGGCCTTCATTCCAGGTACATCGCCGAGGACCTCCCGTGGCCCGTGAAGCTTCGAATCTGGAACGACGGAAGGTACCTCAAGGGGCTTCGAATCGTACCTCGCCAAGGGAACCGCGTCTCCAGGGGGGACGCCGCCTCCTTCTACCTCCATGCGGCGGTACTGGTCTACGGAAGGGCGGGGACCCTGGCCAAGGTCTGCCTTGACGCCGGGTTTGACGAAAAGGTGGTCAACGCCCTAGAGAGGGAATACAAGCTGTAATCAAGGGGCTGGGCGCATAGGCTTGCCGGAGCAGAAGCTCGGGATAGTCTGCGACGAAAGGGAGCGGGCGAAGCGGCGTCCCGCAGGAGCTCATGGAATTGGGCGTGGAGGTGGACTTCAGCCAGCTGAAACTTGGCGACTACATCCTGTCACCCAGCACGGCAGTGGAGAGGAAGAGCGTGAGGGACTTCGTTTCGTCCCTCTACGATGGAAGGCTCTTCAACCAGGTCAACGAGCTCACCAGGACCTTTCCAAACGCCTTCGTCCTCGTGGAGGGAGACCCGGGCGAGATCTCGATGATCTCCCCGAAACCCCAGCTCCTACTACGGAGCGATGGCTGCCCTGACCCTTACGTTCAACGTCAAGACCCTCTTCACCCCCTCCCCGCGCGATACGGCCCTGGCCCTGTCGGCCATGGCCGGCCGGTTGAGCAGGAAGGGAGAGGGCAGGCCCGTTGTGATCTACCAGCCGCCCGTCAAGAGCGTCGAGCTCCACAAGGCCCAGGTGTACATCGTATCATCCGTCCCTGGGGTCGGGCCCAACCTTGCGAAGCGCCTCCTGGAGCGGTTCGGGACGCCCAGGGGCGTCTTCACGGCGTCGGTTCCTCAGCTGGCCATGGTGCCGGGGGTGGGACGTGCCAGGGCAGAGAAGATCGCCAGGGCCCTCACGTCTCCTTTCAAGGGGATTGCGGAGGAGGCCTCGGCCTCCCTGGACCAGGGAGAAGGCCTTCAGCCCGACGGCTGATCTATGCTGCCCGCCGCCCCGGACGCCTGGGACAGGAGGCCCTCTATCCCGCTGCTGTACTGGAAGGCCTTCTTCGGGGCGCCCACGATGGAAGGAGGGAGCTCCATCCTCTCGCCAGTTCCCTGAGGACGACCTTGCGCTCCCCGTGGGAGATCAGGAAGCTGGGGGGAAGGCTGAAGGCGAAGCGCGCCAGGGAGAAATCGGCGTATGGGAAGAAGGGCTCGCACCCTCCGCGCGAGATGGCCAGCTCGTCTCGCCTCAGGCCCGCTTCGAGGCGCGGCAGCTCCTCCAGCAGCCTGGACTTCAACGAATTGATGTCGGCCTTGGCCATCTCAAGGTGCCGGTTGTAGCCCCCGAATATCTCGTCGGCGCCCTGGCCGGCCACCAGGGCTCCATCCCTTGGGCCTTCGCCTCCGCCGACAAAGGAAGAAGCCGGCGGCCAGCGACCTATCCATCAGGGAAGATCCTTTCGAGGGGAGAGCCTGCACCAGGGCCCTGTCCAGGTCTCCCCTGCTCACCCTGACGGCGTGCAGCTCCAGGCGAGACCATCCCGCCGCCGCGGCAGCGGCACCCCCGGCGTCCCTGGACCCGTCGGTGGAGACCGACACGAGCAGGACCTTGCGACCCTTGAGCAGGCGGCGGCCGGCGCGGAGCTGTCCAGCCCTCCGAGAAGGCCACCCCCACCGACTTGGCCCCGCGGAGGCGCAGCTTGACCGACTCCTTCAGCAGCTCCCCCACTCGGGCCCGCGGCCTGGCCCAGGCTCCTCGACGAAGGTCTTGCGCCGGACCTGCGGGGCGTACTCCTGCGCGTCCGAATGCCCCTCCCCTCAGGACGACCAGGAGGCCGGGTCGCACCGGCTCCCAGGGGATGGAGAGCGCCTCCAGAAGCGCCGGGACCGTCGAGACGACTGAGATGCCTTCCGAAATTCCCTGGTAGAGGGGCCTCCCTCCCACGGGGTCCCTGGCGGCCATGACGGAGCCGAGGCAGTCGGCCACGAATGCGAATTCCCCGGAGGGGTTCTTGGAAAGGCTCGCCTTTAGGTCATATGACTCCGATATGTCCGTCTCGCATACGCCGTGGACGAAGACCGTGCCCGGGCCCCTCCGTCGTCAGGCCGCCCATGGCCGCGAAGCTGCCGTCTTCGAAGCCACGCGTCTGGAGGGCGAGGGTTCCGTTCCTTTCCTTCTGCAGCAGCCGCCCGAGCCCGGTCAGGTCGACCCCGTGCCCCGGGGCCGTGCTTATGCCGAAGACCGCCGAAGCCCTGCGGTACATCCCATCAGCTCCTCATGCTCGACACCAGGTCCTCTGACTGCTTCTTTATGCTGGCGGCTACAGTCTCCCCGATGGCGGGGACCCGGCTCAGCTCCTTGACGGAGGCCGTGGCTACGGACGATATGGTCCGGAAGTTCGCCTGGAACAGGTTCCTCGCCCTCACCCTGCCTATCCCTTTGAGCTGGACCAGAGGAAGGAGCTCCGCCTTGCAGCCGACGTCGATGCGCGTCCTGAGGAGGGAGAGGGACTGGGCAGCGTTCTTGTGGCCGACGAGCTTGGCCAGCTCCCCGAAGGCGTAGGCCAGCCACTCGGCCACGTCCACGCTCCTGTGCAGGTCGCCCGGCTCCACGCCGTAGGCGTCGAGTATCTTGTCTTCGCTCCATTCGTTGATCCAGGCGTGGAGCACCAGGAGGCTCCTGAAGCACTCGTTGAACCCGGACTCGAAGTCTTCGGGATCAGACAAGGAGGGGCCGAACTCCTCCGTGAAGGCCTCGGCGTCTCCCTGGTCCTTCGCCCTCAGGGCCAGCTTCGGCTCGTAATCGGGGACCATGGTGATGAGCTGGAGGAGGCCGGGGGCCATGTCCGCCGCGGCGTCCGTCCTCTCCTTCAAGGCCCTGATGAACATGAGGCCAGACTCGGGGTCGATGTAGAGGGTCGAAATCCTCTTCCCCAGCTGGGTGGCCTTGACGTCCTCCCCTTCGATCTTGACCAGCTCGTTGCCCTCGAGGTACCTCAGGGCGCCGTCAAGGCGAGAGAGGACCGAGAACTCCTTGTACTGCTGGGCGAGCAGGGTAGAGAGGAAGAACTTCTTGAGCTGCGCGACCGTCGAGCGCGGCGTCGAGGCGATGACCCCCAGCGTATGGGTACGGAAGCTGCTGGGGGAGGCCAGCTGCGACCTCAAGGGCTCGGGCTGGCCCCTGATGTATGCCTCCATGATGGCGTCGGACTCCTCCTGGCTCTGGGCGATGGTTACCGCCTCTCCGTACTCGTCATACTTCGGCCGCCCGGCCCTCCCGCACATCTGCTTGTAGTCCATGACGCTGATGGGCCTGTTCTCCCCGAAGCCCGCGTCGTATCTGTAGAGTGAGGAGAGCACGACCCTGCGCGCGGGGGTGTTGATGCCGCTCGCGAGGGTCGGAGTCGCCACCAGTATCTTCACGAGCCCCTCCTTGAAGGCCGCCTCCACGGCCCTCCTGTGAGGCATGGCCAGGCCGGCGTGATGGAAGGCCACGCCGCCGCCGATACATTCCGCAAGGACGCGGCTCACCTCCGTCTCCTCCGCCTCGGTCATCACCTTCTTCGCGTACTGCCTCAGCTTGGCGCTCTCGTCGAAGGAGAGGTTCTTGGCCATGTAGCGGGACGCCTTGGTCGCGATGCTCACGGCCCTCCTCCTGGTCTCGGCGAAGATGAGGGCCTGCCCTCCGTCCGCGACGCAGTCGAGGGCCAGGTCGATCGCTGGCATCTCCCACGACGACTTGAGCTGACGCACTCCGCCGTCTTCAAAGTAGATTCGGTTCTCGTAGCCGACCCCCTGCCTGAGCGGCACGGGCCTCCAGACCATGGAGACCGACTTCGCCCCCAGCCACTTGGCCACCTGGTCGGCGTTGGCGACGGTGGCGGAAAAGGGCCAGGAGCTGGGCCCTCGCCCCTTCTGCGAGGACCCTGGTTATGACGACTTCGAGGGTGGGTCCCCTGTCGGGCTCGCCCAACAGGTGCACCTCGTCGAAGATGAAGAGCCCCACCTTCTTCATCCAGGAGGGGCGATGGCGCGCCAGGGAGTCGAACTTCTCGTTGGTGAGGATGAGGAGGTCGGCATAGGCTAGCTCCTCTCCATTAGAATCATAGTCGCCGGTCGAAATGGAGACCCGTATGTTCCTCCCCGAAGGCCCCTTGAGCTCCGACAGGGCCGACATCTCTTCGTACTTTTCGTAGGCCAGGGCCCTTAGGGGTGCCAGGTAGACGACCTTCCCCTCCTTCTCCGTGAGGAGCCGGGCGGCTGCCATCATGGCCACCAAGGTCTTGCCGCTGGCCGTGGGGGTCGAAAGGAGGAGGTTCTGGCCGTCGAGGAGGCCCGCGTTGACGGCTTCCTCCTGGGTGGGATAGAGCTTGGAGTAGCCCAGTCGGGAGAAAAGGTCCCTGACGTCGTCCGAAAGCGGAAGCTCATGGACTTCCATCCCAATCGCCCCCCTCCACAACCAACAGCAGGGAGTTAATAGAAATCGCGGTCCGAGCCCCTACACCCCACGAGGGGCAGTCGCGTCGCGTGTCTCAGGATGAGCGAAAATCCGGCGAACCCGGAGAGCTCCGCATTGGAGCCGACGACGGAGGCCCGAGCTGGCCTGGGAGCTCGCCGCCCTGAGGGACTTCAACAGGTTCGCCTGGAGGAAGGAAGGGGCTATTGAAGGGGACCCGTGGCTGGGCTCTTCAGGATATCTTGCCGTAGTAGCCCGACCGGACCTCGTAGATCTGCCCCAGCTTGTAGAGCGTGGAGATGACGCGCCTTGCCTCTTCGGCGCTGAAGTCGCCGGTCTTGACCAGCTCGTCCACGAAGACCTTGGCCTCGACTGGCTTCTGGTCCGGGCCATAGAGCTGCCTGAAGACGTCCATGGCCTTCTCGAGGATGTTGCGTTCGCTGGCCGGCCTTCCCTGGAGGACGCCGAGGTCAACCTTGCCTGTGCGCACGTCTATGCCCACCGACTCTAGCATCTTTCGCATGAGGGCGATGGCCTGGAGGGCATCCTCGACGGTGACCTTCTCCCTGAGGAAGAGCCTGGCCCTGGCGGTGGAGAGCCTGATGAGACCCTCCAGCTGGCGTGGGGTGATGGCGATGGTCCCCTCGGTGGAGGCGCTCCGGAGGTCCAGGTAGAACTGCAGGAGGCGCTCCTGGGCCTCCTTGGTGAGCTTGGGCTGAATCTTCTTAGCGTAAATGAGATACTTCCTTAGCATGGCGAAGTCGAGGGGCGGCTGGACGAGGAACGCCTCGGACCGGTGGGTCTCGAGGATGTGGGATGCCAGCTTCTCGTCCTTGGCCCTGTCCGGGATGTCCCTGATGATGAAGACGAGGTCGAACCTGGACAGCAGCGGGGTGGGGAGGCTTACGTTCTCATAGATGTTCTTGTAGGGGTCGTACTTGCCGAAGACCGGGTTGGCGGCGGCGAGGATGGAGGTGCGGGCGTTGAGGGTGGCGACGATGCCGCCCTTGGCTACGCTGACCGTCTGCTGCTCCATCACTTCATGGAGGACGCCCCTATCCTCCGCCCTCATCTTGTCGAACTCGTCTATACAGTTGTGAACGATCACCCCATTCGCAACGAAATTGGGCGCTCCCTCCATCACTAGGTCGTAGACAGGTCCTTCGTATGGAATCTCCTCAATTCCGACGATTTCGTCAAGGAAGTACTCCTTCTTCACGAGCGCCTCGAGCTTGCGGAGTGCCGAGGCTGGAACGTCTTGATGGCGCTGGAATACCTTGAGCACCTGGCCCACCGATGGTTGGCGGACCAAGTTCCTGTAGCTGTATATGGTCGACCAGGTTCCTTCCTTCAGAAACTCCTGTGTGGGACCGCCGCCAAAGGCTTCGTCGAAAAGCGCCTGCACGACCTTCGCTGGGGCCTTCTCGGAAATGCCGGATACGTCGTGAAGCTTCTCGCCCGGAACCTTGCCTCCCTTCAGCGAGTAATCCTTCAACTCCTCGCTGAGGCGGGCGACGTCTGACCTCGAGCTCACTACCACGACGCCGACCCCCTGCCTGACTCCGGCATAGTGACCGACCACGCCGAACCGCCGAAGGGCCAGAAGGAGGTTCAGGTTGGTGTCGGCATCTGAGCTTATTTCGTAGACGGCGTTCCAAGTCTGGTAACTCACTCCATCTTTGGAGCAGGTCTTCCTCCCGATGTAGCCATCGGAGTCCATAAGCCCAGCCAGGAATCCGCGCATCGCCTCGTCCGGCAGAGTGAGCACATTGGCCAAAGAGTTGGCCGTCAGGTACTCGTAGAGCCGACCGAAGACCCTCTTGCCAACGCTCCAGTCGACCCGCTCGCCAATCGTTTCATGGCCTTCAGTCCTGAAGACGGAGGGGCGCCTCCTGAAGGAAAGTGCCCCGAATATCCTCTCCCAGTACGCTTGGAAGTGGTCGATGTATTGCTGGTGCTTGGCGGACTGGGTTACGACCATCTGAGCTCTCCTCTTCGAAATCTTCACGGCTGCGTCGCCCTTGACGAAACCGCAGACATACGCAAGTTCGGGAGTCAGCGTCGATGTTCTGACCTCACACCGATCGTATGTGTAAGTCCGTGCCTTCCACTCTGCTGCAACTCCGAGGGCGGAGGTCAGCTTCTTCAACTCACCGAGAGTGGGCTGAAGCCTCGAACGATAATAGTTGGGGATGCGAGGCAGGCCAAGCCCGCGCGCTGCGTCTGCCAGCGTGCTGTAGCTGGACAGGATCAGATCTCTGAGCGCGGTCTTCTGCTCACCTGTCAGGGAAACAACGCATTCGTCCGGGAGAACGTCCCACAGAAAGAGCTGGTCATAACGAGGACCCGGGATCCTCAGAGGCGCGGTGACGTATTCGCCCACCGAGAACGATCCAGCATGCTTCCACTCTAGGCTGTTCCCGTCGAGCAGAAGGTGATCCTTGGTCACTTTGATGGTATTCCCCGATCTCATGATCAGTTGGATCAGCCGCACCCAGTGCATGCGCCGGCGAATCTTGGTCGAGCGGTTTGCCTTCATCGAGTAGTCCGATTGATCGAGCGAAGCCAGTTCGCCAGGAAGGATGCCGACCTCTTGTGCCGACTCACCTTGACCCACCTTTGAGTAGGTCACCCCTTTCTGCAGCTCATCGACGCTCAGAATCTTGTTGTCGAACACCAGGCGAGTGTCCGGGTGTAAACAAGCGACTCCTTGATCCGCGAGAACTACAGCCCCGGCCTCCAGCATCATCAGGCCGGACTTTTCCTTCACAACTGCAGCCGTGAGACCAGCCGCCGTGGACCCCCTTCCGGTTGTGTAGAGCCCTCTCGGGGCGATGCGGGCGACGTACTTCAACAGTTCACTCTTCGCCGTGTTATGTGAAACGATGCCGTTTGCGATGAACCTGTGCCCATCAGGGACTTCGATATCGAAAACATCTTCTGGAGGGTGAAGGATTATACTAACGATGCGTTCGCTCATTTGCCTCCTGAATCGCCCGAAGGACTTCGCGTCCTCCGCGAGACTGTTCAGGAGGTCGCACTTCTTTTGTGAAACAAATCCGACCTTGTTGCGGAACGCGATGATATCCCTCCCTCTCCTGATGAGGAGAGCGTTTCCAACGATTCTTGAATGAATCCCAAACCGCAGCAGGAGCAGTTGTACGTCCCTGAGCAGCTCGATGTCCTTCGCCTTCAGGCCCACGGCCCTCCTCCCCCTTCCCTTGTTGAAGACCGTCCCGTCGGCCTCGTAGAGCCATCGAAGGAACGCGACGACGACGCGATTTCCAGATGCCATGACCATTTCGGGGACACGTTTCGTCCTTAGAAATGCAAGGTTTGCCGAGACATCCTTGTCCGAGAGGTAGACGTAATGGAGATGGACCTTCCGTCCCTTCTTGACCGTCTCGGAGTCCCCCGGCTCAAACCCGAACAGGCCCTTCGCCAGGGCTCGGAGTCTGGGAAGGACGTCTAGTTCGGGCTCCGCCACGACAAAACCGAACCTATAGCCATCCTTGCAGACCCATCCATCGCTTAGCATGTGGCCAAGGAAGGCCCCCAACTCTGGCGTAACCTTTTCGGGGAGCCTGCGATGGAATTTGGGGCCGAACCTGCTTCGTACTATGGGCTTGAAACCAGTGGGGATGAATCCCGTCACATTGCAGTGGTAACCTGCGACGACGGCGACACGATCGCCGACCTTGAACTGGTCAAGCCGGCGCCACTCCTTAATCAGATGCCCGTTCTCCTTCCGCACTGCCAATAGCGGATGGTTGTATGTCCCCTTGATGCTCTTCCCCGATTCTGTAACTATCTCCATGACGGGTTGTTTCCTGTCGACATGGAAGGTTGTGGCGAGCGCCCGGTGCCCTCCCCCGGTTCCAGTGAGAACCTGGGTTTGAATCTGCTGGAGATGATGGCTTCCCATCTGGCCTATCTTGGCCATCCTTCCGTCGCCAAGGATTACCCTCTCGTCGGCGACAAGACAGCCAGGATCACCCGACCATGAGACAGTTCACGTCTCCCCTGATGGTCGTGCCGTCCGGGAGGACGCCCTGCGGCGCCCCGGTGACCATGAGGAGGACCGCCTCCTTCTGTGTCTCGAAACCGTAGATCGAAGGGGCGATGGAGTTGATCAGGCGCTCGTAGGCGTCCGGGAGGGAGGCGATGCGCTTGATCTCGGCTTCATCCTCGGGGTTTATCTGAATCTGGTCGGGCTCCTTGCCGCTCACGTCGGTGTAGTTGGTCTCGAGCCTCGTCCTGAAGACGGTGAGTTTCCCCCTTCCCTATGGCCGACTCGGGCTCGGCCCTGACTATGCCGGTGACCACGACCCTGTCGCCGGGCCTGGCCTTACCCACCATCTCTCCCACGATCTCGGCGTCGATGGAGGTGGGGAGCTGCCCAGGGGGGAGCTCCTCGGGAAGCTCCTGGATGCGAATCACCTGGTAGTCGGTGAACTTCGAGTTGGCCTTGTCCAGCTCCAGGTTCCTCGACTCCTCGCACTCGCTGCATTTCGTGGGCGATTTCAGGAGGGGGCCGGCCTGGGGCACGAGGGTGAGGTGGCCGTTGGGGCACCTGAAGGCGGCTACCAGGGCCAGAGGCTGCACCTCAGAGGTCCTGACGACCATTCCGTTTATGGCTACGAGCCTGTCGAGGTACTTCGCCGCTACCGCCCTTAGGGGGAGCTTGTCGGTGATCCCCTTGATTCGGACTTCCAGCTCGTCCCTCTTGTCGTCGGCGTAGACGGAGTTCTCCGTCTTCACGGCTTCGTAGGCAGCCTCCTTGAATGCGGGAATGATGGAGTCTGGCCTCTGGATGAGTGGCGATGGCCAGGTCCGTGTCGAAGGCCAGGAGGTCTTCGTAGTCCACCAGCACTGAGGCCTTTCCCTCGGCTATCATCTGGGCTATTCGTGATACGGTACTTCGGCGCCCCGTCGGGTCCCTGGAAGCCCTTGAGGAAGAACTCCAGCTGCTCGGAGATCTTCGCCTGAGACATGGATGTCAAGGCTTCTCTTCACCCAGTACCAGCGAGCGCCATTCGGATACGAGGTCCCTGATCTCCCTGTAGAGCAGGAGCTCCTCGGGGGAGAGGAGGATGCCGTGGGCTCCGGCTGCGAGGTGTAGCCGCGCCATGGTCACCATCTTGACCATCCTCGTGGTCACCAGGTCTTGGGTGCTGACCTTGATCTTCTCGTAGTGTGGGTCGTGGGGGTTCCGCTTCTTCGGAGCATCATCAGGTGCCTGCCTCAATTTGAGGTAGAGGTCCTTGGTAAGCTGTGACGGCTGCGTTGGGTCCTTGGAGCTTCTCTCGCTGGAGGGCCCTGAACAGCTCGGCTTCGACTCCTTCCTTCGTTAAGGTTGACCAGGTTCTTCTCCTCCAAGCACCTCTGCCACCCATCGGGGGACCTCCACCACTTCGCCCTCTGAGACCTCCTGGAGGGTATAGGTGCTGAGCTTGGCCTCCGGGATGTCAGTCCTCGCGGTGACCTTCACGGGGGACATCAAGAAGGATGCCTCCCTGTTCTTCACGAAGGTCCGGAACTGCTGCAAGGAGTCCTTGGGCATCTTGTTTTCTGAAGGACATAAGCATCAGGGTTAATTAACATGACATGTCTGTCTCGTAAGCTTGCGGGGATAAGGGGCTTTCGGACGGAACACGCTACAAACCGCTTATCTTTATTAACGCTCGGGGTTTGGTATTAGGGCGGTTGTGAGAGGCATGGAGTACGACGAGAGCCTAATGTGGGTGGAGAAGTACAGGCCGCAGGTCCTGGGCGATCTTGTGGACCAGGCGGACATCGTGGAGAGGCTGACGGCCATCGTCAAGAAGCCCGATGACATGCCTCACCTTCTTTTCACAGGCCCCCCCGGGTCGGGGAAGACCACCGTCGCCAATTGCCTGGCCAGGCAGCTCCTGAAGGAGTATTGGCGCGATTTCACCCTTGGAGCTCAACGCTTCGGACGAGCGCGAAGATAGATGACGTGCGGACGAAGGTGAAGGTCTTCGCCATGCATACGGACAAGAGGGCGGACATCCCCTTCAGGATCGTCATGCTTGACGAAGCGGATCCATGACGAACGATTCTCAGACTTCCTTGAGGAGGATAATGGAGGAGTACTCGAAGACGACCCGTTTCATGTTGACCGCCAACTACTCCTCGGGGATAATAGATCCCATCGCAGAGCAGGTGTGCCGTGTTCAGGTTCACGAGGCTCCCCGATGCGGACGTTGTAAACTGCCTTGGAAACATATGCGAACATGAGGGCGTCAAGGCCACGGATGGGGCCCTTGAAGATGGTCTACGAGCTGACCGACGGGGACCTGCGGCAGGCGATTAACCAGCTGCAGACGACGGCTTCTGTCGGGAGAGGTGAACGAGGCCAACGTGAAGAAGGTCTATGGCGTGTCCAAGAGGGCTTCGGTCAAGGAGATGGTGCAGCTGGCCGTGAAGGGGCGAGTTCAAGAAGGCCAGGGAGGTATTGGTCGGAGCTGCTTAAGGTCTATGGGATGCCCGGAGGCGGACATAATGAAATACATGTCTCCAGGACGTCTCAGACATCAAGGGTGTGGACCAGGCCAAGGCCGCGAGGCTGATGGCGGACTACGACTTCAGGCTCCTCGAAGGGGCCCACTCCGAGATCCAGCTGACGGCCCTGCTGGCCGAGCTGACCACGGTGACCAGTGAGGTGCCCGGGACGAAGCCTCTCCGAGGGATAAGAGACTATTCGCCGGAGGAGCACGACAAGCTCGAGGGCCTGAGGGGCATCTTCGTCGAGATGGCCAGGCTCTACGGCTTTAGGCTCATGGAGCCGGCGCCGCTCGAGCCCCTCGAGACCCTGGAGGAGAAGAGCGGGCCTGGGGTCCGCGAAGAGATATACCACTTCAAGGACAAGGGAGACAGGGAGATAGGCCTTCGTTTCGACCTCACGGTGGGGTTGACCAGGTACGCCTGCTTCGATCGGGCCGCCTCCCTTCCCATCAGGTTGGGGAGCTTCGGCGGGGTGTTCAGGTACGACGAGCCCCAGCACGGACGGTATCGGTGGTTCTACCAGTGGGACGTGGAGACCTACGGCTCGCCCCATCCGGAGGCCGACGCCGAGATGGTTGAATTCACCAGCCAGCTGCTGTCAAGGGCAGGCCTGAAGGAGCACGTCGTCAAGATAGGGGACAGGCGCCTGGTCCAGGAGTTCATAGAGAAGAAACTGGGCTTCTCGGGCGACAGGGCAGTGGAGCTGATGAGGGCCCTAGACAAGGTCGACAAGAAGGCCAGGGAGGAGCTGAAGCAGGAGTACGGAGCGAAGGGATTCGAGCCGGAGAGCCTCGACAGGCTCTTGGACTTCGGCGAGCTGGAGGGCAGCCCCGAGAAGGTCCTCTCCAGGCTCCAGGAAGAGTCGCTGGAGTCGGCGTCGAAGCTTGGCGAGCTAATGGACGAGCTGTCCGGGGCCGGCGCGAAGGTGGGGCTGAGCGTCAAGATCGTCAGGGGCATCGACTACTACACTTCGACGGTCTACGAAGCCTTCGACCTGAAGAGCCCGGAGCTCGGGGCGTTGGCAGGGGGAGGAAGGTACGACCTCCTTCCCTCCATCTTCGGGAGGAAGGACCTACCGGCTACTGGCGTGGCCGGAGGTGCTGAGAGGCTGTTGCTGGCCCTCGAAGGGGGAGGTGGCAGCGCGGATAGGGCGAGGAGGCCGGTCTACGTGGCCGCGGCCAGCGGGATGCTGAGGGAGGCGATCGCAGTGGCGTCAGGCCTTCGGTCTGCTGGCATCCAGGCCGTCACTGACCTCCAGAGGCGGACCCTCGCCAGGCAGATGGAGGAGGCGGTCAGGGCGAAGGCTTCGAAGGTGGTCATCGTAGGCCCTGCCGAATTCTCCCACGGAGAAGCGGTGGTCAGGGACATGGACACCCGAAAGGAAGAACGGCTGAAGCTGGACGGGCTGGCCAAGGCCCTCTGAAGCCGGCGCGATTTCAGCACCCATTATATACATCTCGTCCGATAGCAGGCGCAAAGGCACAGTGTTTTGCTGGCAGTTGTGTGCATCAAGCAGGTCCCCGATACGACAGAGATCAAGATCGATCCAGAGAAGGGGACCCTGGTGCGCGAAGGCATCCCAGCCGTCATCAACCCGACGGACCTCAACGCGACCGAAGAGGCCCTGAAGCTGAAGGACTCGTTCGGAGCCAAGGTGGTGGCGGTGACCATGGGCCCCCCCAGGCCGACGCGGCACTCAGGGAGCTCGTCGCCATGGGGGTCGACAGGGCCGTCCTGATAACCGACAGGGCCATGGCGGGAGCGGACACCTACGCCACCAGCTATGCCCTCTACGCGGCCCTCAGGAAGCTGGAGGAGCAGGAGGGGCCCGTGGACCTTCTGTTCTTCGGCAACAAGGCGCTGGACGGCGAGACGGGCCAGGTCGGGGCCCGGGGTGGCGGCGAGGATGGGCATCCCCATCATAACCTACACCGTGAAGCTGGCCGAGGTCAACCCCGAGGGGAGGTACGCCGTGGCCGTCAGGAGGGCAGAAGACCTCGTCGAGACCATCAAGGTCGCAATGCCAGCGGCCATCTCGGTGCTGGAGGAGACGAACCATCCGCGGAGGGCTAGCCTCGATGGGATCTTCAGGGGCGGAGAGGGCCAACGTCGAGCTGTGGAACAAGGAGACCATCCAGGCGGACCCGAAGAAGACCGGGCTGGCCGGCTCGCCCACCATCGTGAAGAGGATGTTCATACCGAAGCCCCGGGGGAGGGGGGAGATCTTTGACGGTAGGGAGGACCCGGCCGAGGCAGCGGACTGGCTGGTCGAGAAGCTGGCCGGGTTGAAGGTCTTCGGCGGAAGCGGAGGCCCCGGGGGGAGCCCCGCGGCTCAGGAGGCGGTGCAGGCGGTGGTAAAGCACGACCCCAAGATGGAGAACAGCGGCGTGTGGGTCTATGTGGAGCAGAACGAGGGTCGGGTGGCCGACGTTTCATGGGAGCTCATGGGTGAGGGACTGAAGGTCGCCAAGAAGCTGGACACCCAGCTCGAGGCGGTGGTGATCGGCGACGGCGCCCGTTGGATGGCCGAGGAGGCCCTTCAGATATGGCGCGTCGAGGGCCTACCTGGTCCAGCATCCCCTCCTGAAGCACTACAGGACGTTCCCCTACGCAAAGGCGTTCACGGAGGTGGCCAAGGCGAGGAAGCCCCAGGTGATAATGATCGGGGCCACACGCAACGGGAGAGACCTTGCGGGCATGGTGGCCACCAACCTGGGGACCGGGCTGACCGCCGACTGCACCCAGCTGGACGTGGAGCCGGGGACCGGGCTAATGCTGCAGATCAGGCCCACCTTCGGAGGGAGCCAGCTGGCGGTCATCATGACCCCAAAGCACATGCCGCAGATGAGCACGGTGAGGCCCGGGGTCTTCCCCCGACCGGCAAAGGGGGAGGGGAAGGGCGAGGTCATCGAGTTCGAGACCACCCTGAAGGAGGACGAAGTCCCGACGAAGGTCGAGGAGTTCAAGTGGGTGGAGAGACGGGGGATGGTGCAGGAGGCCGACGTGGTGGTCTCAGGAGGGCATGGGCCTAAGCTCCTCGAAGAACTTCCAGTTGGTCGACGACCTGGCCGCGGCCCTTGGGGGGGCCGTGGGAGCCTCTAGGAAGGCGGTGGAGTCGGGGTTCGCCGACAAGGATAGCCAGGTGGGGCAGACCGGGAAGACGGTGAGGCCCAAGCTCTACTTCGCCGTGGGCATCTCCGGGGCCATCCAACACCTCGTTGGGATGCAGGGGGCCGAGACGGTCGTGGCCCTCAACCTCGACCCTGACGCGCCAATCTTCAATTCGTGCAACCTCGGCGTGATCGGAGACGCCCTGAAGGTGGGGCCGGTCCTCCTCGAGGCCATCAAGGCGAAGGGATTGGGGTCTCAGGAGGATCGAGGGTTGACGGACAAGTTCGACGCCGTGGTGGTGGGAGCCGGGCCGGCGGGGACCACGGCGGCCTACACCATGGCAAAGGCCGGAGTGAACGTGGTGGTCATCGAAAGGGGGGAGTTCCCCGGAAGCAAGAACGTCATAGGAGGGGTGCTTTACATCAAGACCCTCGATGACATCATCCCCGGGTTCTGGAAGGAGGCCCCGCTTGAAAGGAATGTCGTGGAGCACTCGTACTGCCTCATGGGGAGGAGGGACTTCTCCACCATCAAATACAGGCACACGGGCCCCATGGAGACCCCCAACGGGTTCACCGTCCTAAGGTCGAAGTTCGACCGCTGGTACGCCAAGAAGGCCGAGGACGCCGGGGCGACCATCATAATGAAGACGAACGTCACCGAGCTGCTCAAGGAAGGAGGAAAGGTGGTGGGGGTGCGGACCGACAGGGGGGACCTGAAGGCGGACGTGACCGTGGTCTCGGAAGGGGCGAACACCATGCTCTCCGAAAAGGCAGGGCTTATCTCCAAGCCCAGGCCGGACCAAATGGCGGTGGCCGTAAGGGAGATCATCTCCCTCCCAGCCGACAGGATCTCCGAGAGGTTCGGCCTGAGGGAGGGAGAAGGGGCTGCCATCCACTACATAGGCTCGGCGTTCAAGGGGCTGGTGGGCTTCGGCTTCGTGTACACGAACAGGGACTCGCTGTCGGTGGGCCTCGGGGCCACGATCTCCACCATGATGAAGGCGAAGGTCAAGCCCTACGACCTGATGGAGAGCTTCAAGGCGGAGCCGTCGGTGGCCCCCTACATCGCCAGCGGCCTCGTCAAGGAGTATCAGGCTCACATGATCCCGGAGGGAGGCTACGGCGGAATGCCCAGGCTTGCCTCCGACGGGGTGCTGGTGGCGGGCGACTCGGCCATGCTGTCCAACCCGATCACCGGGGAAGGGGCTGACCTGGCCGTGCTTTCGGGCAAGCTGGCAGGGGAGACGGCAGCGCTGGCAGCCAAGGCGCGAAACTTCTCGGTCGGATACCTGGACATGTACAGGAGGGCCTTGGCGCGTTCCTTCGTCCTGAAGGACATGAAGAAGCAGGCAGGGCTGCTCCGCTACATCGAGGAGAACATCGACATCATCGACGGGTATCCCGAAGCGGTGAACGCGGCGCTGGAGGAGTGGTTCAGGGTGGACGGCGCGACCACAGGACAGAAGGTGAGGAGAATAGGAGGCATCGTTATATCGAAGAGGAGGCCCGCGAAGCTGATCCGGGACATCTATACGTTTCGGAGGAAGTTGGTTTGAGGCTGGAAGAGAAGCTCTACCTTCTGCGCCATGTCGTCGACGAGAAGTCGCACATCAGCGTGGACGAGGAGAAGTGCGCCCAGTGTACTGACAAGTTCTGCCTGGACATATGCCCGGCCAACGTCTACTCCTACAACGACAAGAAGGTCTTCATCGCATTCGAGAACTGCGTTGAGTGCGGCACCTGCAGGATCGCCTGCCCGTTCATCAACTGGGTGAACCCCCTCGGGGGGACCGGCATCTCCTACAGGTTCGGCTGAAAGCCGGCCGGGTCGCGCCTCACTTATCCGAACCCCGGCCGCCATCGACCGCAGGGGTCTCATCCCCCAGGTGCGGAATTGGGGGAGCGTGCGCCGAATATCGACGTCGTCCCATGCGGCTTCTTTATGACAAGGCTTTTCAATGAAGGGAGAGCCTTAATCCCAGCTTGAAGGAAAAGCGGATCGACATCAGGGTGCCTCCTCCGGGACCCAAGGCCAAGAAGATAGTGGGTCGGACAGAGAGCTCCCTTTCTCCATCATTCTCGAGGTTCTATCCCCTTGCGGTTGACAAGGCCCACGGATGTCTGGTGAAGGACGTCGACGGGAACACCTACATCGACATGAACGCCGGCCTGGCGGTGCTGGCCGTAGGCTCGACCCCGGAGCCGGTGGTCAAGGCCGTCAAGGAGCAGGCGGAGAGGTTCCTGCACTATTCGTACACCGACTTCTACTATCAGAACATCGCCGACCTGGCCGACAAACTGGTGAAGATAACGCCCGGCGACTTCCAGAAGCAGGTGTACTTCGGAAACAGCGGGGCGGAGGCCACTGAGGCGGCCATGAAGCTCACACGATATCACACGAAGAGGCCCCGATTCCTCGCGTTCACGGGGGGCTTCCACGGGAGGACCATGGGTTCCGTTTCCCTCACGGCCAGCAAGCCGAAGCAAATGGAGGGCTTCTCCCCACTCGTGCCCGGGGTCACCCACGTTCCATATCCCTATTGCTACCGATGCCCCTTCCACCTGAGCTTCCCCGAGTGCGACTACTATTGCGTGGACTTCATCGGAGAGCAGGTGCTCGACAAGTACGTGCCCCCGGAGGAGGTGGCGGCCGTGTTCTTCGAGCCCATCCAGGGGGAGGGTGGCTATGTCGTTCCACCTGAGGATTACTTCAAGCGGCTGGAGAAGTTGCTCCGGCCCTACGGAATACTCTTCGTGGACGACGAGATCCAGTCTGGAATAGGCCGGACCGGGAAGTGGTTCGCGATAGAGTACTTCGGAGTGAAGCCGGACGTCGTGCTGATGGCGAAGGCGATGGCGGCGGGCCTGCCCCTCAGCGCCATGGTCGCAAGGAAGGAGATCATGACGTGGGGGCCGGGATCCCACGCGTCGACATTCGGCGCGAACCCCGTGGCAACGGCCGCGTCCCTGGCCACCCTCACCATGATCGAAGACCAGAAGCTCATGGCTAATGCCACGAAGGTGGGAGGCCACATCCGGAAGAGGCTGGAGGAAATGGAGGAGAAGTACGAGATAGTCGGGGACGTGCGGGGAAAGGGCCTGATGATCGGGGCCGAGATAGTGAAGGACAAGAAGAGCAAGGAGTTCGGCACCGATCACGTTGAGAAGATACTGGACTACGCGTGGAGGCATGGGGTTCTGCTGATCAGCTGTGGGAAGTCGACGCTCCGCATAGTGCCTCCGCTGATCATCGACGAAGGGACCGCGGACGAAGCCATGGAGGTCGTCGAGGCCGCCGTGGCAAGCGAGAACTCAGCCTGAGCCCGACGCCGAGGAACTCTTTATCTCGTTTGGATGGCTAGGGTCTAGCGTGAGTTTCAGAGACCTGTTCCCGAGGAAGCCGGTCCTCGGGATGATTCACATGCCGGCCCTCCCTGGCGCTCCGCGAAACAGGCTCGCCATGGAGGAGCTCATCGACTTCGCCCTCTCCGAAGCGAAGAAGCTGGAGGCCGCAGGAATCGACGGGGCCATAGTGGAGAACGTCGGGGATTCGCCCTTCTTCAGGAACCATGTGCCCCCAATGACGGTGGCCGCCATGGCGAACGTGGTGACGGAAGTGAGGGATCACACCCAGATGAAGGTGGGCGTGAACATGCTCAGGAACGCCTGCACGGAGGGATTGTCAGTGGCCTACATAGCCGGCGCGGACTTCATCAGGTGCAACGTGATGATAGGGGCCTATGTCACCGATCAGGGGATAATCCAAGGCTGTGCCGCCGACCTTGCGAGGCTGAGGATGGGGCTCAAGCGGGACGTGCTGGTCTTCGGAGATGTCCACGTCAAGCACGCCTACCCCCTATTCAACGTCCCCATTGACGACGCCGCCAGAGACCTGGCCGAGAGGGGTGGCGCCGACGCCATCCTCGTCTCCGGAGCGAGGAGCCCAGTCCCGCCCTCCTTCGAGACGTTGAGGACCGTGAAGGACGCCATAGAGCTGCCGGTGCTCATCGGGAGCGGAATAGGCCTGGCCAACGTCAAGGATTTCTACGCCAAGTCTGACGGCGTCCTCCTGGGGGAGACCGACTTCAAGATGGGCGGAGTCTGGGGCGGGGCCAGCGATCAGAAGGCCTACGCCAAGGCGGTAAGGGCCTGCAAGGGCTAGGCGCCTCCTTCCATCTCGCCCATACGCCACAGATACAGCGAGGCCACGGTGCAGTACGGATGCCACTTCGATCCCAGGGCCTCCACCTCTTCCTCACTGGGGAGCTCGGAGAGGCCGTAGAGCCGTTTGACGGCCGCCCTGATGCCCAAGTCGCCCGTGGGCAGGACGTCGAGGCGGCCCAGGGGGAAGATCAGGAACATTTGGGCGGTCCAGCGGCCAATGCCCCTCACTTCGTCCAGCAGGGAGATGACCTCCTCGTCGGTCTTATGGAAGAGGGGGTCGAGGTCGAGGGAGCCGCCCGCGACCCGCCCCGCCAGATCCTTGAGGTACTCCGCCTTCCTTCGTGAAAGGCCAATCTCCCTCAGACGGCCGTCTTCGGTGGCGGCCAGCTCGGCCGGCGTAGGGAACCGATTCTCATAGAGGCCCTTGAAGCGACTCAGTATCGCTCCCGCAGCGGAACCCGCCAGTTGCTGGAAGATGATGCTCTCGACCAGGGCCTGGAACGGCTCGAGGCCGCGCCTGATACGAAGCCTTCCCACCTTCTTGATGACAACCCCAAGGCGAGGGTCGGCCGAAGAAAGGTGGCGCGCGGCCGCATCGAGCTCCTTCGGGGAGAGCTTCCTTCCGAACTTCCAGGTCGGTTCCTCGGAGGCCATGGCTCAGGGCCTTCCTATCGGGGTGGTTCATAAAGATACGTAGGGTGGCTAGGGCGCTCCCGGTGCCGCGCCTAGGGCCTCCCTTCCAAGGAGGACGCGAGACTGCGGAGGCCGTCCTCCAGCGCGGGCAGCGCCGGACCGAGGTCGGCCAGGAGGCCCACGTCGCAGGCCTTCAAGGAGGCGGCATCCGGGTCGCTGTTGATGCAGAACACCGTGCGGGCCCGGCGGAGGCCTATGACGTGGTTTACGGAGCCGGAAACCCCCACCTCCACCATCAGTGATGGATCCACGGACTTCCCGGTGAGGCCAACCTGCAACTGGGGAGGCGCCCATCCTGCGTCGACGGCCTTGCGGGTGGCGGCCAACGCCGCGCCTAGCCGCGCTGCGTATGCGCCAAGGGCCTCGAATGCTTCCTTCGAACCCACTCCGAAGCCTCCGCAGACGATCACCTTCGCCCTGTCGAGGTCCCCTGCCGCCGGGCTCAAGGTGATGGTCCTCAGGAGGAGCCGTGAATCAGGGAGAGCGGAGGTGGCGCTTTCGAATGAGGCTACCGGGATCGGGCTCATGGGGAAGGAAAGCAAGGGGAAGACGCCGGGGCGAATGGTGGCGAGGCGGGGCGTCGTCTTGGAGATCACTTCGGCCATTACGCTCCCCCCGAAGGCCGGCTTGACCTGGATGAGCTCCCCCCTGCGATGCAGCGAAAGATCCGTCGCATCTCCGGTCAGCCCCAGTCGGAGGGAGGCGGCCAAGCGACCGGCTACCTCTCGCCCTCTTACGGTGGAGGGGATGAGCACGGCGAAAGGCCGGTCCCGCTCGATGGCGTCTCGGAGCGAAATCGCGTCCGTCAGGGAGGAAGGGGGCGACGACGGGGCCTTCAGAACCAGGACCTCCTCGGCGCCGGCCTTTGAGGAATCGGCGGCTACGTCGGTGGTGACGTCTGGGGCGATGAGCGCCACGGCCTTGAGGCCCAGGCTTCGCACCTTCCCCATCACCTCGTAAGCGGTGCGCGCCTCCTGGGCGCCGGCCATCATGACGACCCACACCGGCTTCGGCTCGGTGGCCCTCGACATGTCCGTGGCTTCGACCGGAGCCTCTGCGGAACGCCTTGCCAGCTCTGCCAGGCACTTCGAGACCGCCGAGGCCAGGTCGGACCTGCCGTCGTAGATCATAGGCGACCTTGGAAAGGAAGCGTCGAAGAGAGACTTGACGTAGGTGGGAGAGCCGGCTGCCCCGAACTGGCTCACGTCCGCCGAAAGGGCCGAGGCGTGCCAGCTCTCTAAGGGCTTCAGAAGGGCCTTCGCCCTGTCCTCCTCCGTAGGAGCCCTGGGATGGTTGATCTTTTCGTTGACGCTCACCACGGCCGGGAGGGCCAGGTCGAAGGTCTCGGTCCCCTCTTCGAAATCGCGTACGACCGTAAGGGTGGAGCCGCTCAGCTCGATGGCCCGGGCGTTGGTGACGATGGGCGTGCCGAGGAGCTGTGCCAATTCGGGCATCACCTGGGAGGTCTCAGCATCCACGCTGCTCACCCCACCGACGACGAGGTCGAACCCGATGAGCCTTGCAGCCATCGAGAGGGCGGTGGACGTCGCCAGGGTGTCGGAGCCGGCGAAGGCGGGGTCCGTCAGGAGGACCGCCCTGTCGGCCCCTGCGGCGAGGGTGGAGCGGAGGACGTCCTCGGCCGACGGGGGACCCAGGCTGAGGCTGACCACCTCACCGCCGAACTTCTCCCTCATGGAGACGGCGGCTTCCACGGCCCGCCGGTCGCACGGGTTGATGACGTTCTTCACACCGTCACGGACGATTGTCTTGGTCTCCGCGTTGAAGTGCATCTGCGAAACGTCAGGGACCATCTTGACCATGACCAAGAAGCGCGGCAAGGTCTTTCGACGTATCTCTCAGAGGGTGCGAGATATGGTTTGCCCCACTCCTGACGTTTGAGAAAGGCGACAAGGGATATACGAGCGGACACGGCGAGGGTGAATCGGGGCCGGAGCGGTTGGCCGAGCAGAAGGGCACGAACCTGGCGGAGGATGAGACCAGGCGCAGGATCGTAGTCGACTGATCCCCTACCTGATGTCGGCCTACCTGAAGGCCCAATCGGCGCTCTCTACGACCGCCCTCTTCTCGAGGGCGATGGAAGGATACGGGGCCAAGGGCAGGGAGATGTCCAACCACAAGGAACTGATCGCTGCCGCCCTGAAGGGGGTGGAAGACCTCAACCTGAGGCCTGATGGAGACGGCTTCGCCTTCAAACTGAGCAGGGACATGATGCTCGAGGTGGTCAGGGTCCACCTGACAAAGGCCTACATACGCGAGGGCTCCCACGGCGCTTAGGTTCCTCTTGCATCCGGAAGGGCTCGCGCATCCGGTTGATGCCGTCCTGAGGCTTCCGATGCAGAGTGTATACGTCAAGCTCCTGGACTCCGAGCTGAGCACGGACCTCGAAGCCGACCTCCTTGAGGCGGCGGTCAAGCTCTCTCCGTCTCAGCTGTGGGCACTTTCGCTGGAGGACTCCAATGTCGACTCGCGGCTCAGCCCCCAGTTCCGCGCAGAGAACAAGGTGCTCTTCGGCCGACTGAGGATCATTGGGCTGGGCAGGGTGATAGGCGAATACCTGGGAGGGCCTTACGAAGTGTCGGTGAAGAAGGGAGAGGGGGGCTTCGAAGTGAAGGCGACCCCCGGATGGTCAGCCCAGTCGTAGCGTGCCGGCCTTCGGGTCTATCTCCATCTTGAACGACCGAAGGAAGGTCCTTCCGAGGACCATATCCCAAGGCGAGAGAGGAGGGTGGTCGAACTCCAAGACCAGGGAGTCGACGTCCTTCACGGTGAGGTTCCCAATGGAGATCTCCTTCAGGGTGATCTGAATGCTGCGCTCTATGCCCCTCATCCCGAGGACCATTGGGGCTTGTGGGCCTGAACTCCATCCAGCTCCCATGGGGCAGGGTGGCCTCGGGGTAGCCCAGCTCGGAGGCGTCCTGCCTCGTCAGGTAGCAGTAGTCGAAGTTGAAGTCGAGGAGGCAGCTGAGCTCCATGATCTTCGTGTTGGCGCCCTTGACGCGACACCAGAGGATCATTGGGTCCTTTAGGGGAAACTCGAGCAATTCATTCACCCAGCGAGACGGCGAAGGAGGACATGTCCAGCTTGGCCTTCGCCTTGGAGAGGAGGGAGGCCCCGATGACGACGTCGAAGCCGGCCTCTTGCGGGAGGTCGAAGGCCAGGAACTCCACGTTCCGGAAGGTCTGGCCGCCGAGGCTCACTTCGTCCACCCTGACAAGGGGGGCGTCGACGTAGCCAGCGAAGGTAGCGACGGTCATCAAGTTGGAGGGTCTGGTGATGAAGTCTGTCGACGAGTCCTGTATGGCTTCGCCGTAGCCCAGGGCGTAGGCGTCCACCTTGGGCATGACGCAGTATGAGGCGGCGGAGTCGACCAGGGCCAGATACTCCCTCGCCTTGCCATTCCTGCCCTTCAGCCTGACGAAGAAGGTGGGGACGCCGCGGCTCTTGGCTTGCATGGCGATTGCCTACATCAGGACGGTGTATTCGGTGTCGCCGCCGTAGACGACGCAGATGTCGGCGTACTTCACCAGCTTGAGCCTGAGGCGGTACCTGTCGACGTCGTCAGCGACCACATTCCCCGCGATGGGCTGCCCGTTGGCGTCCCGCTTAGTTACCGTGATGGCCACCCACCTGTTGGGGTACTTCTCATGGATAGCCTCAAGGGTAAGTTCCTCCTGCGTCGTCGAAGAGCTCACTCGGTCGTCTCCGCCTATGAGGAAGTGAAGGAGCGTAGCGCCTTCTTGACGGCTCCCTTGGCCAAGTCAACCCTGAAGGCGTTCCCCGTGCCGAAGGTGAGCGGGGTCGCCCCGCTGAGGGCCGTGTCGGCGGCGCTGCTGATCACGTCTTCTGTGATCTGCTTGCCAGCCAGGTAGGACTCGACGGCCGGTACTCTGTGGGGCTTGACGTCAACACCACCCAGGACCACGCGTGCCTTGCTTATGGTGCTGCCGCTGAAGGTGGCAGTTATGGCCGCGGAGGCGAGGGCGAAGTCCCATGTCCCCCTGTCGCGGACCTTGTAGTAGACGCTCTTGGTGTTGGTGGCCGGAGTGGGGACGTGGACCTCGGTGAGGATTTCGTTGTATCCCACCGTGTTCTCCTTGACGATGCCATCCTGCACCGTGATGCCTGGGATCAGGTCGGTCCATGCTGACTGTCCTCGTGCCGGACGGTCCCTGCACCGTCGCCTGAGCGTCGAGCGAGAACAGTGCCGGGGCCAGGTCGCCCGCGTGTACGGCGTAGCAGAGCCTTCCGCCAAAAATGCTGTGGTAGAAGCGGTTGTCGCCTATGGCTCCGTAGCAGATGCTGCCCCCGTTCCTCCAGCAGTCGTAGTCGTACCTCAGGTACCAGCACCAGACCTCCTGGAGGAGGTCACCGGCCACGGTGCCGACGTTCCTGATCTGTGGAGTGGCTATCTGCCCGGCTGCCTGGGCCAGGACGGAGAAGAACTGGTTGGTGTTGGCGTCGTTCTCCACGGTGCTGATGTTGGTAGTCCCGCCGATGCGGAGGCCGTCGCTCTGGCTGAACCTGACGTAGCTCAGGCCCAGGTTGCTGACGTCCACCACGTAGTGGGGGATGTGGGTGGAGATGTTGTTCTTGATCCTCGAGATTAGGTCTGAGCCGCCCGATATGATCTTGGCGCTCCCACCGGCGTCGGTCAGGTGGGTGATGGCGTCGCTGATGGAGGACGCCTGGTAGTAGCCGAACTTCTGTACTTCAGTTCTCAAAACTTGCCAGCCCCCTTTGCCCAAGCGATGGCGGTCATGATATCCTCACGCCCGATTGGGAGATGGTCGAACCTGTAGCCTCCCAGGGCGTTGGTCAGGGCGTTGGCGATGGCTGGACTGACGGAGATGAGGACGTTCTCGCCTATGCCCTTGGCTCCAAAGGGTCCCACCGGGTCGACGTACTCTTCCCACGTCGGGGTCACGTTGTCGGGGACCTCCATTATGGTGGGGATCCTGAAGTCGTGGAAGTTGGGGTTGATGTAGCTTCCCGTGGTCGGGTCGTGGAGCTGCTCCTGGTAGAGAGTCTCCCCCATGCCCATGCCGTAGAAGCCGCCCCTGACCTGGCTCTCGGCGCCCTTTGCGAAGATGACCTTGCCGATGTCGAGGCCGCTCACGTAGTTCGTGATGTGGACCTCGCCGGTCTCGATGTCCACCTCGGCCTCCACGAGCTTCGCGCCGCCTACGCGCCAGGCGACGTTGGTCGGGACTTTGAAGACCCCGACTCCGGTTATCGAGGAAGTCAGGAGGGCGGCGGCAGCCTTGAAGGTCATGCTGAGGGTGCCGTCGGTAGAGGCTATGTTCCCGTTCTGGAAGATCAGCTTGTCGGCCGTAGTCCCGAGCTTGGCGGCGACTACGGGGAACCACTGGCGCTTCAGGTCGGCCGCGGCCATCGAGAAGGCCATGCCGGCGTTCCTCGTGGACTGGCTCCCGGCGGTGACGCTGGCGTTGGTCGTGAGGCTGGTGTCAGACTGGACGCAGGTGACGTTGTCCAGGGAGGTCAGCCCAAGGTACTCGGCGGCCATTATCGGGAAGGTCGTGTTGCCGCCAGCCCCGTGGTCGGTGAGCCCGGTGTAGCAGACGACCGAGCCGTCCGTGTTGACCTGTATCTGGCCGGTGCTCGGCGGGATGATGCTGCCCTTGGCGGAGTTCTGCAGGGCTATGCCGACGCCGGTCCGCACTGTGCCGTTGACGGCGCTGGCCACGCCCCAGCCCTTGAACTTCGAGCTCCAGTTGAAGGCCGCCACCGCCTTGTTGAAGGCGTTGGGCTCGCCGAAGCCCGTATACGGCAGCTTGCTCACCGGGTCTACGGCGTTGGCGTTCGTCCTCATGTTGTTCAGCCTGAACTGGACGGGGTCGACGCCCAGCTTCTCGGCCAGCATGTCCACGGCCACCTCCATGAAGAAGTGGGCCTGGCTCTCCCCCACGTCCCTCATGGGGCCGGCGTAGGCGAAGGCGTTTGTGTTCACCGACGTGGAGTCCAGCCGCACGTTGGGAGTGATGTAAGCGTTATAGAAGTCGCTGATGCCGTCGGAGCCGTTGGAGCCGCCGTAGGCGCCGACGTTGACGAAGAACTTGCCGACCATCACGGTCATGGTGCCGTCCTTCGTCCCGCCCAGCGTCATGTAGGCCTTGATTGGGAACTTCGCGTTGGTGGTGTTGAGGGCCTGGTCGAAGCGGGTCGGGCCGTACTTGACGGCCGAGCCCACCTTCTGGGCCATTATCGCAGCGAGGATCATTTCCTCGGCGGCGCCGGACTTGTCGCCCAGGGCCATTCCCACCACCCCGCCGCCTTCGTTTCCTCCGAGGGCCGACTTCACGGTCACCGTGTTGAGCGGAATGCGGAAGAAGTTGGCCAAGGTGGACTGGGCCGAGTGGACGAACTGGTTGCTGGCCCACACGGTCAGGGTGTTGTTCTTCCAAGAGGCGACGCAGGCCCGGGGCTCGAACTCGTAGTGCTGATGGAGAGGGAAGGTGAGCGTGGTGGTGACGGTTTCGTCGGCGCTGGCCAGGGCCGAGTCTACGTTCCCATATTCGACGTGCAGGGTGGCAGGCACCGGTCCGGTTTCAGGGTTGAAGCCGGCCCCGGGGACGTTGCCGCCGGGCCATAACTGCACCGCCGAGGGCTTGCTGGCCTCTTCGGCGTCGAGGACGTACGGAAGCGGCTTGTATTCGACGTCGACAAGCTGAATGGCGTCTTCGACCTGGTCAGTAGAAGGAGCCCCCACTACGGCCACCATCTGGCCGGGATAGTAGGTCTGTCCCTGCGGGAGGGGGAGGCGCGGACGGGCCCCGGTTATCAGGGAGAACGCCTGCAGGTCGTTGGCGGTCAGGACCACGTATCCCGCTGCGATGGCCTTGCTGGCGTCTATCTTTACAATCTGGGCGCTGGGATAGGGGCAGGTGATCTTGCCCATGTATACGAACGAGGTCTCCCCTACGTGTGACGGATTGATGTCGTAGGTGTAGACGGCGTTCCCGGTGATCTTCCGCATGATGTCCCTCCTGTTGACGGCCGGGTTGCCGACGAGGTTGTAGGTCGGCGTCGAGGATGAAGAGGAAGACAAGGCTAGGAACTCCCAAGGGTCTGGGCGGCCTGTTGAATTGCCGCAATGATGTTCATGTAGGTCCCGCAGCGGCAGAGGTTGCCGCTCATGCCGGCCTTTATCTCGTCCACCGTGGGATTGGGGTTGCTCTTCAGCAGAGCCGTCGCCGACATCACTTGGCCAGCCTGACAATAGCCACACTGGCTGGCATCGTTGGGCACCCAAGCGGCCTGGACGGCGGCCAGGACTTTGTCGCTAGCGCCACCCTCTGCCGTCAGGATCTGGTGCCCCTGGGCCCTTATGGCGAGGAAGGTGCAGGAGTAATAGGGCTTGTTGTCGATGAGGACCGTGCATCCTCCGCACTCCATCCTGTTGCATGGCCTCTTGGTGCCGATCAGGCCCAGCTGCTCCCTGAGCACGTTCACGAGCATGTCTCTGGGCTGCACCTGGGCCGCCAAGCTGGTCCCGTTCACGTTCAAGGTGATTGTCTGAAGGGCGAACAGGTTGTCCTCGAACGTAGTCGAGCTGCCGGCGGAGCTTACGCCGGTGCCCGAAATCTGCTGGGGCCGCAGGCCGACGACCGCAGCAGCCAAGGCCGTCGCCGTGACGCTTCCTTTGATGAAGGTCCTGCGGCTCAGCCTTACACCATGTGTACTCTCGAGGGCGAGCTTTAGCTTGTCCTGAGAGGAGCTGAAAACGGTTTCCGTACTTTTGCTCTCGTTAGACGTGGCACACTACCAAATCCGCAGAATATGCATGGCATGTATTTTACCGTTTTTAATGTTTCCCGGCATGGTAACCATCATCGGTTACGTTTGACGAAACGAAACGTCGGGAACTAGCTGAAGGAACGATAAAAAGAAGAAAAACCGAAAAAACGTGATAATGGTTAAAGGCTTGTCATATCAGTCGTTTCCCAATCTGACTTGATGGTTCCATTTCAGGTTGCGTCGGTAAGGCTCGACGAGACGGTAGCTCTTTACATCGTCCTGCTCTTCGTGGCGGGATACGCGGTTCATTGGTTCAGGAGGGCGTTCAGGCAGCCTACCCCAACTGGGGCCACCCCCAGCGTCAGCATCCCTGGCGACAGGGTGAAGTACTACGACGTAGTGGAGAGGCTCTTCCACTGGACCGACTTCGTCGTCCTGGGGATGATGGTGGTCACAGGGGTCGCCATCTTCTTCCCGGGAAGCCTCGACTTCCTCCTGGCGCCCTTCGGAGTACAGGGAGTCGCCGCCGACGTCACCCTCCATCTCACGTTCGTTTGGGCCCTGCTCGGGCTCATCGCGATCCACGTCATATGGGACACGGCCGTCGCCAGGGGCTTCTGGAACATTTCCCCCGGCATTAGCGACATGAGGGACGCGGCGAAGAGGGCCAAGAACTTCGTCGGCTGGTCGAACGAATACCCAAGGATGGGGAAGTACGACGCCTTCATGAAGACGTTCCACTGGGGACTGACGCTTTCGCTCATCGTCCTCGGCATAACCGGCATCTATTTCTGGAACCCGTTCAACCTGATGCCGAACCTCGGCTATGCCACCGAGAACCTATTCAGGGTCCTCCATGACATCTTCGCCTTCCTGCTCGTGGGCCTGATAATCGGCCACATCTACTTCGCCGTGATACCCGAGAACTGGCCCATCTTGAAGGCGATGGTGACCGGCACCATGTCCAAGGACTTCTACGTCAAACACTTCGATCCAGGGAGGTGGAAGGCCAAGCAGTCCACCGGCCTCCTCAAGAAGGAGTTCGCGGACGGCGGTGACTCATAGATGCAGGAACAAGAGGCTCCACTCGCTCGGACGGAGGAGCATACCGACAGGGCGCTCTCTTCGACTCACCTGCTGACGATGAAGGGCAAGGCGGAGCTGGGCCTCGTGGGAGGTCTGGTGGCCAGCATAGTGGCGGCTTTCGTCGCTGTGGCCGCCGACAGCGCCGGTCTCCTCATCTCTCCGTGGTTCCCCACCCTCGCGACGGCCTTCGGCTTCGCGGGCCTTCCGGCCTACGTGGGGCTTACGGGGACGACGATCTTCCTCACGATAGGCGTCGTATGGGGGCTGATCTTCGCGTTCCTTTTCAAGAAATACTCGGTGACCAAGGGGCTGGCGTTCAGCGGAATCCAGATAGTTCTTACGGTGGCCCTGCTAATGGTCATATCCACACCGCAGGTAGGGGGAACCCTTCTGACGCTGCCCATCGTCAACTCCCTGAAGTTGGTGATCGGCCTTGCCTTCACCTACATAGCCTTCGGCGTGGTGATTGGCCTGGCTGGAAAGAAGTATGCCGGATTGCCGTGACCGAAGACGACCCTCCTTCCGCTTTGATTCAGCTAGGCAGGAACGCCAGCATATCCTCTATCTCGGCAAGAGACATCAGCATCCTGCTGGGGCCCGCCGCAAGCAGCGTGTTGACGTCGTGACCCTTCGTTGGCAGGACCACGGGCTCCGCGCCGACGTCCCGAGCAGCGCGAATCTGGGCCAGGCTGTTGCAGAAGAGGAGGGCCCCCGAAGGCTGGACGCCCATAGAATGGATGGCGGTCGAAAGGTCCTTCTCTGGGCTATGGGGGCCAACAGGCCTGTCGCGGCAAATGACGACGCTGAACCGAGCCTCCGGCACCCTACCCAGGAGCAGCTCGGTGGAGTGGACCCCCAGCTCGCTGACGAGGGCCAACTTCAGGGATTTTGAGGAGGCCGACTTGAGGCCCGTCGCAGCTCCAGGCAGGAGGATGGCAGACTTCGCCTGGGACACTTCGACCTGGTCAAGGAGGGAGCCAATCTCCGAACGGGCCGTTTCTCCCAGCTTCAGCGTCGAGGCGGCGTCTTCGATCTCGGCGGGCCCGGCTGCAGCCACCAGGGAAGGGCAGAACCTCTTCCTGACGTTGGTCGCGGCATCAGAATAGTCCACGGTGTAGCTGAAGATCGTTGACAGCGGGAATACTAGGGCGTCGACCAATCTCGTATCCGTGAATCGTCCCGCTTGCCTTCGTATTTTAGAGTGATGCAAATTGCGCCTCTGGTCGGCGGCGCCGGTCATGAAGGGGAGACGGGCTGCCGGACGATGGTCCTCAATTTCTCGGGGGCTGCCCTGCGGGGATCCCCTAGGTAGATTTCGTGGTGGCGGCCCCTTGTATGGAGCCCCTTCTCCTTGATGAAGGAGTGCAGACGGGCGATGGTGGGCCCTTCGGCGGAATAGGGCCCGACGTGCATGGTCTGGGCGCTGAGCCCTTCGGCGAACTCCTCGAGGCGTGCCGAATCGAGGAGCCGGAGGGTCTTCTTTGCGTTCACGATCTCCTTCGCCCTGAGAAACCATCTGTCTGTAACGCAGGAGGGTTGATGAATCATGGAGGTCCAGAGCCAGCTGTTCCTGTCGACCATCGAGAAGGTTGTGCCCTTGGGCACCGCCCAGAGCCCCTCCAGGGCCATGACGGGATAGTCGATCCCCTCCTCCTTCTTGATGGCGAACTTCAGGGTGTAGGAGAGGTTGTACAGGACTTCTATCGACTCACGGTAGGCGACGGACGTGTTGGGGTCTCCCGTCCCGTCCACCATTATGAAGTTGAGGGGAGGGAGCTCGACCAGTTCCACTTCCTTGGGCGACGCTGTGTAGAAACGCCTTAGATCCTTCTTGAGGTCCAGCTTCTTCAAGTGTGCTCTCGTTATGGTTGAGCTTGCCATGCCTTAAGAATTTGAAGGATAGGTCAGGCCCTTGAGGCTGTGCCCGTCTTCTCCCTCGCGGAGGCTGCCAGATCTCTCATCCGACGCTTCCGGCGTTCGCCGGCCTCCTTGTAGCGCTTCCTCTCTTCCGGGGTCTCTGTGATTATCGGCGGGACGGCCATCGGGCGCCGCCGCTCGTCGAGCGCGACGTACGTAAGGTAGCATGAGCCGGTGTGGGTCCTCTTGCCGCTCCTCAGGTCTTCGGCCTCGATCCTCACCCCCACCTCCATCGAAGTCTTCCCGACGAAGTTGACGGCGGTCTTCAGTATGAGGAGGTTGCCTACGTAGACCGGGGCCCAGAAATCCATCCTGTCCACAGAGGCGGTCACCGTGGTGGCGCGGGCGTGCCTGGTCGCCACGATTCCGGCGGCTTCGTCCATGAGGCGGAGGATCGTCCCTCCGAAGACGTTCCCCAGGGGGTTCGCGTCCTGGGGCATCATAAGGTGAAGGAAGGTCTCTGAGGATTCGGAGACCTTGTGGCCCTTGAGTGGGGTTCGTGACAAGGCTGAATACCGCAGGCTGCGGCCTTTCATAAGCCTATTGGGTGGGGGTGACGGTGGAGCCTGAGGGTGAGAGACCCGCCGCCGGTGTCCCAGCGACGTGACCCCCACGGATGGCTCGAAGGGCCTCCAGCGCCTCTCGCACATGGTGTGTGGGGGCCAGCTGAGAGTCGTATACGTGCCTTATGATGCCCGCCCTGTCTATCACGAAGGTAACCCTCGACGGGAGAAGCCTTCCCTTCACCTCGTAGGCCTCCCTGATCTTCTTGTCCCTGTCGCTTACCAACGTGAAAGGAAGGTCATGGCGCTTCTTGAAGGATACGTGGGCCTCGACGCTGTCTGAGCTGACGCCTATCACGGTGGCGTCCTCCGAGCGGATCTCCTCCCATCTATCACGAAATGAGCACGCTTCGGCAGTGCACCCCTGGGTCTCGTCCTTGGGATAGAAGTAAAGGACGACGTTCCCCCTTTCAAGCGACTTACTAAGATCGACGGTGCTGCCGTCGGCTGAAGGGGCGCTGAAACCGGGGGCCCTTGCCCCAACTTTGAGAGTCACTCCAGAGGCATGTTGTCATCCCTGGCGATTAACCTTGCCTTATTTCTAGTAGCGGGCTTCAGGGAGGCGGCCAGGAAGTGAAATGGGTCGGCGTAGGAGTCTATGAGCTTCAGCTGTTTTTGTTTGGCTTGCATCCTGATGATGGCCTTGCCGTGTATCCTGTCGTGCCAGATGAAACGCCTCAGGACCTTCTTGAGGGTCCAGAGCTCCTCGCCCGAAGCCACGACGGAGGTGCTCACGCCCATCTCGTAGAGCCGGGCGAGCTCGTCGGTACAGTGGACGCGGATTTCGAGGAAGTCGTGGGTGCCGTTCGGACATGGCCACCCCCAGCCTGGCAAGGTAGAAGTGCTGGGTGTTGGTGACGTGCTCGACCACATCGTCGATGGTGGAGGGGACCGGGCCGTAGAAGGAGCTCCTTCGCTTGCTTTCGTCCACCCAGTCCTTATGCTCGGCGCTCTCGTAGGCCTTGACGAACGTCTCCCCCGAATACCTTACCAGGTCGAGGAGCATCCGGAACTCATCCTTCTGAAATGGCCTCCTGTCAGCGTCGAGGAGGATCTCGCTGTCGGCGTCTTCGACGTTGAGCTGACTCTGGTGCCACTGTGTAATCATGACCCGAACGGGCGAAGGCGCCTTCGCTCCCAGCCAGCGATAGTACGAGCCCATCTCGTTCCGAACCTTCGCCAATGCTTCGCTTTCGGTGTGCGCCCTAACGTAGGCTCCAGGGAGATTGACTATGTAACCGAGGCAGCCTCGACCATTGGTCTCGAACGCCAGTGACAACCTGTCCACCTGGTCTACCTTGGGGGGCGGCAAATACCTGTCCGCGTCCCTCTCCTACGCACCTTAAGGATTTCTATGAGAGTGGCCAAGAATAATGGATTCATTCGTGGTGCTCTGTTAACTACCACTTCATGAAGAGGGGATCTGGGCAACCGGTTCTGAGTGCGGACGGGCGGCCCCTGCTCCCTTCCCCGGACGCTAGTAGATGAAGGGGATGAGGCGCTTGGTGCGCGCCATGTAGTCCCGGTACTTGATGCCGAAACATTCGTTCAGCACCCTCTCCTCCACGCTTATCCTATAGGCCAGAACGGGGAGGAAAACGGCCCCACTTACTGCGATCACGGGCCACGAACCGAGTGCCAAGCCAAAGCCGACCAGAGTCATGGCTATTCCGGTGTACGAGGGATGGCGCACCCTCCGGTAGGGACCCGTGTCGACTATCTGCTGCCCATCCCTTACCACGACGGAGAGCGAGAAGGAGCCTCTGAGGGCGGCGATGGCCCATTGGCGGATCGCGATGCCAGCGAACATGAGCGAGATGCCCACGAAGAAGAGGTATGCCGGAAGGCCCGCGAACGCAGCATCGGGGAGGGCGGCGATGGCGAGGAGAAAGACGGCTATGCCGACATAGTAGGCCACGAGGGAGCCCCTGTCCCCCCTGAAGACGGCCTTGTCATTCCGATGCACAAGATGAGACGTTGCACCGTAACCCTCGCTCGCGGTCCATGCCGATGACGGCCAAGAAGAACAGCGTGGCATTGGGGACGGCTAGTTCCAATCGTATCTGCCCGTTCAATCAAGCCATCCAAAATAGCCTATTATGCATATCCTATGATTTGGCCAGCCTGTCAAAGGGCAAGTGGAATCCATCCCTGGAGCAACTACGTTCTAACGGCCAGGCCTTCCACTCCTTTGTCTGTCGATGGCGGAGGAAACTGAAGGGGATTAGTTGGCGGGCCCGGTGGGATTCGAACCCACGACATCCGCCTTAGAGGGGCGGCGCTCTAATCCAAGCTGAGCCACGGGTCCCTGTGAAGAAGGGGAGATTCCCGTGGCGTAATAAAGCATTCCGAGTCGACTGACTTTCGACGTTCGGTAAAGGGGCTCAAGGCGTCATTCGCCGAGGCAGACTCTTCGATGGCATGGAGTTCCGTGCTAACTTTATGAAGGCTGGGAGCGTAGTAGTCGCTGCCATGGCCAAGCTCTTCGGAACCAACGGCATCCGCGGAATCCCTGGAAAAGACCTGACGGACGAACTGGTCATCAAGGTCGGGACGGCGGTGGGTAGAAGGTTAGGGAGAGACATCGTAGTAGGTTGCGACGGCCGCCTGAGCAGCCCAAGGCTTTCGAGGCTTATCACATCCGCGATCAACTCCGCGGGGTCCGATGTCCACTACGTAGGCCTTGCACCCACTCCCGCCATTCAGCTCTATGCCGGAAGCGGCAAGCACACAGGTGGCGTGGTCATCACGGCTTCGCACAACCCTCCCGAGTTCAACGGAATCAAGGTGATGGGACCGAACGGGGTCGAGATCCCGCGGGCCATGGAGACGGAGATCGAAACGATGGTCGATTCGACCGCTGCCGTGGGTCACGGCCCCGAGGGGAGGCTCTACGAAGAGAAGGGAGTTGTTGACCTCTACATCCGCAGCATACGAGAGAAAGTGGATGCCGCAATCCATCAGGGGCAGGGCCTTCACGATAGTGGTCGACGCCGGCAACGGGGCCCAGTGCGTCTCGGCCCCGGGGCTCTATGAGAGCTTGGGATGCAAGGTGGTCCCGGTCTTCTGCGAGGTCGACGGCAGCTTCCCCGGCCGGGGGTCGGAGCCCGTCGCCGACAAGCTCACGGTCCTGGTCGACACCGTGCGGAAGTCCCACGCCGACATAGGAGTGGCCTTCGACGGCGACGGTGACCGGGTCGTTTTCTGCGACGAGAATGGAATGCTTTACACGGGGGACAGGTCAGGGGCCCTCCTTCTCGATTACATCCTTGCAAAGAAACAGGGGCAGAAGGTGGTGACCACTGTCGCCACCTCCAATATAGTGGAGCACGTCGTCTCGAAGCATGGCTCGACGCTGATCAAGATCAGGGTGGGGAGCGTCGATGTCACCGAACGCATGTTGAAGGAAGGAGCGATCGCAGGCCTGGAAGAGAACGGCGGATTCTTCTACCTCCCGCACCAGCCAGTCAGGGACGGCGGCATGACGTCCTCCCTGATGCTTGATGCCCTGGCCCATTGGGGGGTCCCCATGTCGGTGGCCATGCAGCGGCTGCCGCTGTACTACCAGAGGAAGGGCAAGTTCGAGTGCCCCAATCCTCTCAAGGCGGGGGTGCTTGAAGCGGTGAAGGCGAAGGCGGACGGGAGGCTAGACCTGACTGACGGAGTCAGGATAGACTTCGCCGACAGCTCCTGGGTGATCGTCAGGCCCAGCGGGACGGAGCCCCTTGTGAGGGTCTTCTCAGAGTCGACCGACGAAAGCAGAGCGGAGGAACTCTACAGGCGATACTTCACGTTGGCCGAAGAAACCAGAAAAAAACTTCAAAAAAGCGTGAACTTCTTAACTTAGACCTAGGTCAGGGAACTTGGCCTGTGGAACGCCGAGCTCGCTCTGCAGGGTCCTTATCCTTCCGGCATATTCCTTCATCTTCTCTTTGTCGTTTTGGACCTTAGCGATCTTGTATGCCTTCCATGCCTTCTTCAGGGCTCCCCACGTCTGTCCTTTCGTGTACGGCATGTGAGATTCCTCGGGACTACCTTCTCTCATGTCTCAAATAAAAGCGTTTCGTGTCTCACAGGCATGGATTCGCAAGATGAAAGGTTTCCAACGTCTAAGTGTGTAGATTTCGTGCACTTCATGGGCGGCCTAGGCTTCGGTCGGCTGCTGCAGGTGCACCCATCCCCTTGGAGCCACCACCGTCGGACGCCCGCCTTCCCTGGCTTTGAAGAGCACCCGGGGTCGCCCCGTGCCGACTTGTCCGAAGGGATAGAGTTTCGCCCCCAGCTGATCGGCGAGGGTCACCGCGGCGCGCAGGCTCCTCTTGGGCACGGCCAGCACGGCCTCGTACTCCTCACCGCCGTGCAGGATCAGATCCGCCGCGTCGAGATGGGACGCCGAGCAACCCCTCAGGAACGAGCCCTCCGCCGGCAGGCTAGTCATGAGGAACTCCAGTCCGCTCTGCTTGGACATCTCGTTCAGGGTGACTGCCAGGCCGTCGCTAGAATCCATGGAGGCGTCCACGAACCCCTTCTCGATGAGGGCCTTACATAGCCCGTTTCTAGGCCTTGGCAAATACACGCTCGCCAGAGACGCCTTCGCAAGGGACCGGGGAAGAGGGCCATCTTTCAGCAGGTGGTTGAGGCCCAGGCCGGTCAGGCCGAAGGGACCGGTAGCCACAAGGGAGTCGCCGGGCCGGGGGCCGTTCCTACGCACCATGCGCTTCGTGGAGCCGACCAGGGCCACGTCCATGACCAAGTCGTCCGATTCGTTCACGTCTCCGCCCAGGATGGGGACCTCGTATTCCAGGCTGGCGTCGAGCAACCCGAGGCTGACCTGGCGCATGCCCTCTCTTGTGGCCATGCTCCTCGGGATTCCGAGGGAGACCATGAACCCCCACATCTCGGCGCCCTTGCAGAGCAAGTCGGAAACGCAGGCCACTACGGCTTTCCTAGAAGCCTGCCTCAGGCTCATCCCGGGAGGGAGGTCGGTCTTGCCGACGAACATGTCCGTCTTGAGCACAAGATACCGCCCGCCCATCTTGATGAACGCGACATCGTCCAGCAGGTCCGCCTGCTGATCCTTGAACGTCTTTCGAATGAGGTCGATGATTCCGAGCTCGTTCAAGCGATCCCGGCTCCCCGGCCTTGGGCCCTTGATAGCATTGCCTTCGCCTCTCCTAAGGCCGCCTGGAGGTCGGCTGGGTCGCGGACCTCCACGGAAATCCGCACGACGTCTTCGGTCCGAGAAGGCCTGAAAAGTATCCATCCGTGACTCCCTTCGACCCGGACGCCGTCCAGGGTAATCGAACCCGGGTGTTCCGATCGTATGACGTCGAGGGCCCTGGCGAAGGTCGACCTTTCGGTCGGGAATTTGATTCTCGAGTGGAAGTAGCTGGGGACCTGTTTGAGGACGTCCTCGAGCGGGCCTCCCCGCAGCGTCTTCGCCAGAAGGCACGCGGCCAGGAGGCCGTCCCTGCAGTAGCTGAAGTCGGGGAAGATGACGCCACCGCTGCTTCCTTCTCCGCCCAGGGATGACTTGGAGTCGAGCATAGCCCGCACCACGTTCGCCTCACCGACCGGCGCCAGCCTCACATTCCCTCCCTTGCTCCGGACTATGTCGGCGACTGCGGACGAGGTATCGACACTGACCGTCACCGTCTCTCCCTTTCGGACGGTCTCGAGGGCCATCAGGGCGAAGATGGCGTCGGGGGGGAGCTTGGTGCCATCGGCGCCCATCACCACCAGGCGATCGCCGTCGCCGTCAAACGCGAAGCCCACGTCACACTCGCGACCGACGACCTCCTCGGAGAGCCCCGAAAGAGGGTCTTCCGTAGGATCCACGATGCGGTTGAACGCCCCGGCCCTCATGTTGATGGCATGCACTTCGGCGCCCATAAGTTCGAAGAGCTGGGTCGCCGACTTAGTGGCGCTGCCCCCGCCCAGGTCGAGCCCGACCTTGACGCCGGTCCCAGAATCCGGCCCCACCCGCCTGAGGATGTTATCATAATAGGGCGATGAGGCTGGCTGAATCCTGCCGGCCCCAAACGCCGAATGGGCCGACCTGATGGCGGCCAACTCATCTTCGCCAATCCCCGAGCCGCCCTTCATGATGAACTTGAGGCCGTTCCATTCCGGAGGGTTGTGAGAGGCTGTCACCATCACCGCGCCGTCCAAGCCAGAAACCCTGACGTAACGGAAGATCTCCGGGGTGGTGACGAGCCCCAGGCGGTGCACGATGCAGCCGGAGCCAGCGAGGGAGTCCACAACGACCTTCAGAAGGGCGTCGGAAGAGGCGCGAGTATCGCAGCCGGCAGCGATGTCCCCTCCGCCGGTGAACGCTGCGAACCTAGCGGCCCAGCCTTTGGCGAAAGCCAATGTAAGATCCTTGTCGTAGATGCCGCGCAGGCCGGAGATGGACTCGATGACCAAAGAGGTCTCCTTGTGTCAGCTAAGGGACCACGCCTTTTAAGACTAGCAAAGGGTCCAACATCAATCCCGTCCTCCCTTGTCGGAAGGCTTCTCGACTCGAAGATCTCTCGTAGGCCCTGGACGAAAGCCTCCATGCTTCGCAAGAGCCGTTTCCTGAGCCACCCTTATGTGCGCCGCGACTGCGCAGCGTTCGCAATGTCAAGCAATTACGCCAGAGGAGATGTCCTTGTGGACACGAGATAGGTGTTGGACCATCTCAAGGAACCCGGCGTCAGGGTGGCGGAGGTCGACTACGACTCCGCTTCGAACTACAGCCTGGGCCATGTGCCGGGAGCGGTGCTGTTCGATTGGAGGCGTGACTTCAATGACCCCGTCCTCCGAACCATCGTGAGCAAATTCGACTTCGAGAGGCTCTTGTCGAGGTCGGGGGTCGGAAACGAAACGACGCTGGTCCTCTACGGCGACTTCAACAACTGGTTCGCGGCCTTTGCGTTCTGGGTGTGCGCCTACTATGGCCTCGACCGGGTCAAGCTGATGAACGGGGGAAGGAAGAAGTGGCTAGAGGAGGACAGGCCCATATCGAAGGAGGCCCCGTCCTATCCCAATGCGACCTTCATGGCCGCGGAGCCCAATGAAAGCCTGAGGGCGTACCTCCCATACGTTAGGGCCTCTCTGGGGGCGAAGGACAAGGCCATGGTGGACGTCAGGGGGCAGAAGGAGTTCACGGGCGAGGTCCTCGCCCCACCCGAATACCCCACAGAGCACGCCCAGAGAGGGGGGCACATACCCGGAGCGGCCAACATCCCATGGAGCCAAACGGTAAAGGACGACGGCACGTTCAAGGGGGCAGAGAAGCTTAGGGCGCTGTACGTCCCAAAGGGGATCACTCCGAATAAGGAAATCATAACCTACTGCAGGATCGGCGAGCGCTCCTCCCACTCATGGTTCGTGCTAAAGTACCTCCTCGGATACCCGAACGTCAGGAACTACGACGGCTCCTGGACCGAGTGGGGGAATATGATCCTGAACCCCATCGAAAGGTAGCCTCACTTGACTTTCTCCACGATGTAGTGGAACAGGCTTCCCTCCCTCCTGGCCTCCAGCAGCCTCTGGCCGGTGTCCACCTGCCATCGCTGAATTTCGACGTCGGCGGTGGGGTCGTCAGTGACCAGGTGCACCTTCTCGCCCGGCGACGCCTTGCCGACGACCTCGTCGAGGTGTGTGATGGTTGCGGAGCATTCGACCCCGATGTCGAAAATCTCGTAGTCGGCGACGGCGGCGAAGCACCTGACCTTCAGCTCCTTGACCTTCTCTGCAAGCTTGGTGGAAGCGGTCTTGAAGTCCGTCAATGGGCTCTCGAGCCTCCAGCCGTCCCCGGGCATCACCTTGGCGATCCAACCCAGCTGGTAGGGCGAGTCGTTGGCCAGCCTTGGCGAAGCGAGGACCTGGGCGTTCGACTCGACGACCACGCCGTTCACCGGGGACCTAACCAACCCGAAGAACCTTGGGCTTTCGATGGAGGCCAGCTTCGAGCCGATGGTCACAACCTCCCCGACCCTTGTGAATCTCACATTCGACAACCTCCCCGCCAAAGCCGAGTAAGTGCTGGTCAGGCCTACGACGAGCGTGCCTTCAGGGTTGACCATAGCCCAGACCAGCTCCTCAGGGTAGTAGAGCAGGTCCTCCGGGAACTCGCATCCCTCCAGCTTCAATGAGGATCACTCCTTCCATGGGCTTCTCTTTACTCTTGCGCTCTATCAGTGGCTCCAGATGGGCTTGGGGGAGCTGCCGATAGTGGAGAAGGGCGTTCCCTTCGGTAGTTCGCCTGGCTGGTGCTCGATCTCCCCGCTTCAGCAGGAGAACAACAGTTATTATCCCGACTTTGAGATGCTCAACCGAGCCCCAGTAGCTCAGCGGTGGAGCAAATCATTACGATGGAGCTTTGTCGCCTCGTAACCTGATCGTTCCGCCCGGAAGAACGAACGGGAGAGCGATAGGTCGGGGGTCCAAAGGAGCTCGTCTCTGGAATTCCCCCCTGGGGCTCTTGTCGACAGCTAGGGCCCACCATGCACCCGTGCTGACCTGCGTTTCAAAGCCTCGACGGCCACAAAGCTTTAATGCCGAAACATTGGGTTTTCGGCTGGGCGGGGGTCGCCCAGCCTGGTCAAAGGCGTAGGCCTGAGGCGCCTATCCAGTAGTGGTTCGTGGGTTCGAATCCCACCCCCCGCACCACCAACGTTTCTCTTCAGCGACAGCCAATTCTTACCCCTGACTGAGCCCACGCCCATAGGGGGGTTCGACGATAAACCTATTCAACGACCGAATCGTCGGGCAAGTCCATGACCGAAGATGCCCTGGCCGGGAGGAGCCTTCACAGGCTCCGGATCCTGATCGTTGTCATGCTCCTGATCGTGGCAACCCAGGGATGGACCGGCGACTTCGTGAATGTATTCGTAGCCCCCTCCCAGGGGGTCTCGCCCTACTCGTTCAGCATGGTCGGGTTCCTCCAAGGGGTTGAGAGCCTAGGGCCGTTCCTCATCTGGCACGCGTCCGAAGGAGTGCTGATATTCGCGCTCTCCCTGGTGCTGCTCTTCTTCTCCTTCAGGTGGTCCACAAAGAGGAGCGTCCGGATATCCGCGGCCCTTGGCACGGTCACCGTGGTAGTCGCGGGCCTCGGAGGAATGCTCTTTGTGCTTTCAGGCTTCAGCGACGGAGGGACTTCGATGCAGATGGGGGGGAGCTTCCTGGGGGTCTTCGCCCTATACTTCATCGAGCTTTACTTCACAAAGTGACGGGCCGGTTCACACTTCCCGGGCCTGCTTCGCCTTCGCCGACCCCCTCCTCAGCCAAATCACCACGAGGGCCGCCAGCCAAAGGTCCGTCCGGAGGAACGTCCCTCGGACGAAGAGCCGGTCAAAAGCCGGAAGGGCCGAAATCAGGAAGATAGCCGCCGAAATCGCCCATGTGGTGGCCTCCGTGCGGAGCTCGCTGATCATCGCCTTGGGGACGAGCTTCTTTTCTTCGTCTGCCAGCTCCAAGGTGAATATCCCCATGACGAGCATTACGATTCCCAGATCGAACCCGTAGAGGGCAGAAGCCACGTCCCTGATGGAGGTGGTGACTTCGAGGGCCGAGTTCCCCGCCCTCAGCAGGTTGAAGAGAAAGGGCTCGATCGAGACCGAGAAGAGCAGGAGGACGTTCAGGAACATGGTCCCCCTGTTTTCGACCGGGAGCACAGACATGACCCGCGTATAACGAAGCCATACCGATATCAGGATGACGAAGTTGAAGCCGAAGGTGAGGATGTCGCTGTACAGGTTTGAAATGCTGGTCGGCGGGCTGCCGATCAGCGCGATGGCTCCGATCGACAGCGCCAGACCGAAGACTAGGTCGGAGAGGGACTCGATGCGTGGCCTGGGGCGTGCAGGAGAATCTGCTTCGTCCAACTTCAGTCCCGTCTTTGGGGGCGAGTCTGTTATAAACACGAGCCAGCGGAGCCCTCAGGCCTAGTTCACGGACACGGAGACGAAGTCCCAGCCCGTGGCGCCTCCCGGGAATGGAGCAACGGCGGACTCCGCCTGCAGGTTCCCGTCGCCGTCGGTGGCCCTCACAATGATGTTGTAGGTGCCCTTGGCCGACGGGTTCCAGTCCAGCGACCATAGCACCCAGGAGTTGACGGAGAGGGGCGTCGTCAGGGTCGCGGGAGCCCAGGTGTTTGCCTTGTCGGTGCTGACCTCCACCTTGGAGATGCCCCTGTCCCCGGCAAAGGCCACTCCTACGAGGGTCACGGCGGTCCCCAGGGCCACCTGGGAGGGGCTGTATATGCCGAAGCGGTCGGAGAGGGAGGCATTCCCAACGTTCACGATGGTCGAGGACGTCTCGTACTGGGCTTCGTTGATCCAGCCCTGCCGCTGCCAAAAGCCCTGGTAGGCTTGGTCCGCTAGAGATATCCCGGTTATCCACTTCGGATTCATCATGCCGTAGTAGCCGGGGACTATGGCCCTGAGCGGAAACCCATGGTCTTGAGGCAGAGGTGATCCGTTCATATCGTAGGCCAGGATGGTGCCGTCGTCCATGCCCTTGCTCAGGGGGATTCCGACGTCGTAGCCGTCCGAGCATTTGAACACGACATAGGTAGCGCTGGAGGAGACGCCGGCCTTGGAAAGGACGTCCTTGAGTTTGACCCCCCTCCATCGGGCGGTGCTCATCAGGTCCCCTCCCACGCCATTGCTGACGCATTCGAGGGTGTTGTACTGCTCGACCGAAGGGAGGGCCATGACGTCGGAATAACTCAAAGTCAAGGGGGTTTCGACGAGGCCATCTACCTTGAGAGACCAGGTGGAGGACTGGACGGACGGCGGGAAGATGTTGATGTCCACACGGTAGAAGTTAGTGTTCGAAGTAACCTGATTCGCGTAGAAGGTGGAGAGGTCGCTGGAACGCGCCTTGCTCGGAACCAAGAAGTCGAATCCGTAAAGGGCGAGGAGGCCGAGGGCCACGGCCGCGGTCTCAGCGGCGATGAAGTAGCGCCTGCGGACATCCACCGGCTTGAAATCGGCCGCGGTGATCTCCCTTGCGACCGGCCTGTATTTCGCTTCAAGGGTCACCAGCGCCACTCCGAAGGCAAGTTGAGGGATGACGAGCTCCAGGGCCAGGGTCATGGGCGGAACCGGCTGAGAATTGATCTGGGTGATCGAAAGGAAGAGCCCTGAAAGCGTCAGGAGCAGCGCATAGGCGACTCCGGCCATGGCCAGGGCCTTCAGGGAGGACCTGCCGCGGTCTATCTCGCTCACTCGCGAAAAGAGGAGGGCAAGGACCCCGTAGATTGCCAGGTTGACAATGATGGCCACCGTGTACGTCGTGTATTTGGCCAGGGAGCCCAGCGTGTCAACCGCTCCGGATTCGATTTGACCGGGGACGACTGAAAAGAAGGCCTGCGAGGCTAGCTCAGGGAGGAAGGATCCCCCTGCGAAAATCCTCAGGACAAATCCGAGAGCCAGAGCCACGGCCCCGGCCGCAACCCCTATTCCGAAGACCTTGGTCGACGCGCTAACCATGTCGACGCTTACCCCTGCACTCGACCAAGGAATCGGAGAGTCCTCTCAAAGTAGTCTGCTTCGGAGCCCGAAGAGAGTGCTGGGCTAATAGCCTTGCCTGCCTTTCCACTTGGATAGAACCCCGAAAGCCTCGCCATCAATTCTGGCGTAGGATAGGTAGCAAGGGATTTGGATGAGCCCGTGCCCGTGATGAGCATCGACAGGGATCCCTGCATGCAAATCAAGGTCAAACGGGCATATGAGCCCAGCTCCCGGGCGGACGGAGAAAGGCTACTCGTGGACAGGCTCTGGCCGAGGGGTGTCACGCGAGAGAAGCTGGAGATTGCCCGTTGGGCGAAGGACGTGGCCCCGAGCGAAGACCTTCGCCGCTGGTTCGGGCACGACCCTTCTAAGTGGGATGAATTCAGGAAGAAGTACTTCGAAGAGCTGGACGGGAAGACGGAATGCTGGCACCCCATTCTCAAAGCCGCACAGAGAGGGACGGTCACGCTCGTATACGGAGCCAAGGACGTCCAACACAACCAAGCCCTGGCCTTCAAGGAGTACCTGGAAGGGAAGCTTTCGTCGGACCGCTAGAGCTTTAGCTCTGAAACTCGTAACCAGGTGCGAGGAAAATCAAGATGCCTACAGACACGGAAATGCTCGAAGAACTGAAGAAGATCACTGCACTGCTCACTCCGAAGCCTGCACCCCCTCCGCCACCGAAGCCCAAGGGCTTTTTCAACGAATTCATGGCCTTCATCAAGACGGGAAACCTACTCGCCGTGGCCATTGCCTTCGTCATGGGCGGGCTGATAGCCAGCATCGTGAGCGCGCTGGTATCCGACTTGATAATGCCCATCGCTGGAGCCTTCCTCCCTAAGGGGAACTGGCAGACCACCGCCTACTTTGTGAACATCGGGAACGGAATGAACTTCACCCTCGGCCATTTCCTTGGCGCCGTCATCAACTTCGTCATCGTAGCCTTCGTAATCTTCCTGATTGCACGCTGGGCCACCAAAGCGGGAATCAAGTAGGACGTTCTTTTTGTTTTCTCGATGGGGCGGGATAGCGGGAGCTGCGGAAACCAGAAGGGTTACTGCCGTTTGATGTTGGTCAGAAGTAGCCTGAACTGAAGCGTCTTGCCAGCCATGGGGTGCCGCCCGACCTTGCCATAGGCCTTCTCCGGTGGTAGCGTGACCTCCTTCGTTTCGTTGATCTTCATCCCCACCAGCGCCTCCTCAAAGCCGGAGATAACTTGATGGGCTCCGAGCGTCACCTGGAGAGGCGTGTAGTCCCGAGCAGGGTTGAATATCCCCGCCTTGATCGCCTCCGCTTTCATGCTGGTGTCGAAGACCTTTCCGCCGGGGAACTTCCCTACGTAGTGCACCGATATGACGTCGCCGTTCTGGGCCGAGAGGACGCTCATGACGCCTGATTCGGTGAGGGGTGGCGTATTTATGTCTTGGTCGGGGAGGCTTTCACGGTACGTCCGAGCTACAACAAATTTAAATAACCGCCTCGGTAGGCTCACTTTAACGCAGAAGACGTTGAAGAGTCTTCAGATTGGACTGACGCTCGAACGACGCTTTTGCTAAGTGTGTGAATGAAGAGAAATGGCAGGATTTGAGAACTTGGGATTGGACCCTAGGCTTCTGCGAAGCTTGAGGGACCTGGGGTACACCGAGCCCTTCCCCATACAGGAGAGGGCCGTTCAGCCGATACTGGATGGGACAGACGTCATAGGACAGGCCAAAACCGGTTCGGGAAAGACGGCGGCCTTCGGCCTCCCGCTCCTCCAGCTGGTAGATCCGAGGGCGAACCGGGTTCAGGCATTGATACTCGCCCCCACGAGGGAGCTTGCCGTCCAGATAACCGAGGAGCTCAGAAAGCTGGGCAAGTACATGGGGGTCAGGATAGTTACGGTGTATGGAGGGCAATCCATCAACGTGCAGCTTGAGGAGCTGGCCGACGGGGCCGAAATCGTGGTGGGCACTCCCGGAAGGGTCATCGATTTCATCGACCACAACGAGCTCAACCTCGGGTCTGTCAAGTACGTCGTCTTGGACGAGGCGGACAGGATGCTCGACATGGGCTTCATCGACGACATCGAATACATCCTGGAGGCCGCTCCGGGACGCAGGCAGATGAGCCTCTTTTCGGCGACTATGCCCGACGAGATAATCAGGCTCTCGTCCAAGTACATGAGCCAGCCAGAAAAGATACTCGTTAGCGCCGACGAACCATCCGTCGATGAGCTCGACCAGTACTATACGCTGGTCGAAGACGGAGAGAAGTTGTCGAAGCTGGTCGCCCTCCTGAAGCAGGAGAACCCCTCCAGCGCCATGGTGTTCTGCAGGACCAAGGCCGGGGCCCACAGGCTGGCAAGGGAGCTCGAGAAGAGGTACTTCAATGCCACGCCACTGCACGGCGACCTATCTCAGTATCAGAGGGACAAGTCCATGGACGCCTTCAGGACTGGCAGGGCCGACATACTTGTGGCCACGGACGTCGCCGCGAGGGGGATCGACGTGCCCGGAGTGCAGCTGGTGGTAAACTACGACTTCCCCGAAGACCCCCTGCTCTACTTCCATAGGGTCGGGAGGACCGCCAGGGCGGGCGCCGTGGGGAAGTCCATAGCTCTCATCGGCCCCGACGACTTCACCAGCTTCAGGCTGGCGCAGGAACTCACCAAGGTATCCATAAAGCCCCTCAGCCCGTCCGACGAGAACCCCTCGTTCATCGGCCGCCCCCGGAAGCAGGCGTACAGGGGTAGAAGCGGAGGGGGGCAACGCCAGGGCGACCGGAGAGGAGGCTACCACCATGACAGGGGTCGCGGGCGGCCCAGCTATCGGAGAGGCACGCACGAATAGCCATCTCGCCTTCAGCTGAACTTTCAAGGGCAGCAACTCCATGGCCATCACTAGATGGAGACTTTGGTGGCGGAACAAAAAACCTCTCCGCCCGGTTCGTGGTGATCCACGTCCGTCTAGACCCGAGGAGAGGAGTTCTGGCCCCCTCCCGCATCTACGTTAACGTGATCTACTGATCTTGCCCAGCTGGCTCGGCATCTGTCGATGCGGGAGCCTCCGCCGGTTGCGAAGGTGCGTTTTCTGTGGGGGAGACGATCTCCGCCGTCGCGTACCTGTTGGAGACGTTGGTGATCTTCACCTTGAGCTTCTGTCCGGTCTTTGCGCCGCTCACGAAGATGATGAATCCCTGGATCTTGGCTATTCCGTCGCCGCGCCTTGATATCTCCGTGATCTCTACGTCGTATTCCTCGCCAGCCTTCACTGGCTTGGGAGCGAAGTTTCTTGGGCCACCGAAGCCTCCGCCGAAGCTCCTTCTGGCTCCGTATCCTCCACTGCGTTGTCCGTAACTTCATGCCTTATGCACTCGTGAGGTAGCGGCCTAAGCTCCCGCTATATTAACGTATTGGCGTCGTCCAGGAAGGTCAGGAATACCCCTTGGCCATTTCGCGTATCATCAAACGCACGTCGTCCCCTAGGGGGTAAAGGATCGGGCACGTGGCCCCGTTGTCCAAGTACTGTTTGACCTTCTGGCGGCAATCCTCCGGGGTCCCCGAAGCAGTCAGCATGTCCACCATCTTGTCGTCCACGAGCCTCTTCGCCTTCTCCAGTCCTCCGGGCTTCGCCGGCCACCCGCCGAGGGCGTCCGTGATCTCCTTGACCAGGGCCTCCTTGATTCCGTTGGCCTTGGCGATGTGTGGCTGCTGCCCAACGTACATTGCGACGAGGTTCCTGGCACTGTCGAGGGCCTTGTCCGCATCCTCTTCCATAGAGCAGACCACCAGCTGAGGTCTATCGATGTCCGAGATTCTGCGGTGGGCCTTCTTCGCGCCGATCTTCAGGTGCTCCATGGCCTCCTTGTCATACTTCGGAGAGACTAGGTAGTTGAGGACGACGCCATCGGCAACCATTCCGGTGAGCTCCATCATCTGCATGCCCGTGGCGCCGATGTAGATGGGAATCTTACGGACGCTCTTGTCTCCGTAGACGATGTCGAGCTGTATGTCGTCGACGTTGACCAAGTCTCCGTGAAAGGTGACATTCTTCAGCTTGAAGAGCTCTTTGAGGACGGTAACGTACTCCTTCATGGCGACCAGAGGCCTATCCCTGTGGATTCCCACCTTAGAAGCAAGAGGGTCCCACCAGGCCCCGATGCCTAGGATGACCCTTCCGGGCGCGAGATCGTACAGGGTGGAGTAGGTCGAGGCCATGATGCCTACGTTTCGAGTCCAGTTGTTGACCACGCCACTTGCCACCTTTATGTGGTTGGTGACGGCGGCCACCGCGGCCATCGGGACTATGGCGTCCCGCACCAGCCTGGATTCGGCGAACCAGACGGCTTCGAAGCCATGCTTCTCGGCATACCGTCCGAAGGACATCTCCTCTCGGATGGAGTGCTTGTCCTGCATGTACAGCGCGAGCCTGTCTGCCATGGCTGTTATCGCCACAGGCATGGCTGATGTGGTATAAGAGCGTCGAGAGGCCGTTGTACAATTTTCACGTTATTACGGAAATCTTTTAAGAGTCCGCAGGGTCGACAAGCTCCAGATTCACGGTGTCCAGTGATGCCCAGCGTACTTGAAATCGACAAGGTGGGCGTACAGGTGGCCGACAAGAGGGTCGTGCAGGATGTATCACTTACGATTAAGCAAGGAGAGATACACGCCCTGATGGGCCCCAACGGCTCTGGGAAGAGCTCCCTTTCATATGCCATGATGGGGCATCCCAAGTACAAGATCGTTTCAGGAGACATCAGGCTGGACGGCGTCTCTGTCCTCGCCATGACGCCAACGGAAAGGGCGAGGCACGGGCTCTTCTTGGCACTCCAGTATCCAGTGGAGGTCTCCGGCGTCACGCTGTTCAACTTCCTCAGGACCTCCTACAGCGCGCTTAAGCAGGGAGGCAAGGAAGACGTGAAGACCCTGGTCCCCATCCTTCCGTTCAGGAAGCTCCTTCAGCAGAAGCTGGACCTCCTCAAGGTTGACAATGCGTTTACGGCCCGCTACCTTAACGAAGGCCTGTCCGGTGGTGAGAAGAAGCGGTCAGAAATCCTTCAGATGGCGATAATGGAGCCGAAGATGGCCGTACTGGACGAGATCGATTCTGGCCTGGACATAGATGCGGTGAAGATCGTCGCGGAGACCTTGAACCGCCTCATGGGACCGCAGCTGGGCCTCCTCCTCATTACGCATTACATCCGCATCCTCCAGTTCGTGAAGCCGGAGTTCGTGCACGTAATGGCGGACGGCAGGATCGTGGCCGAAGGCGGCCCGGAGCTTGCGAAGAAGCTCGAAGAGAAGGGATACGGCTGGCTCACGGAGAAGCCCGAAGCTGGACCAGTGGGGACCGCTGGCGGACCGCAGGCCGCCCCCTGAGCCGCTCGCACGAAGCAACGTAAGCGTCCGCGGCGGAAGTCGGGAACAGACACAACGTATATCTATGATGATTCGTCTCAAGTGCAGGTGTTCGATTTGTCGGTCAAGGATGCCGTAAACGTAGACTATAGCAAGTATGACTTCAAAGTCCCTGAGAGCTCGGTGTTCACGACCGACCGGGGGCTGGACAAGGACAAGGTCATCAAGATCTCGAAGTACAAGAACGAACCCGAATGGATGACCGAGTTCCGGGTAAGGGCATATGAGACGTTCAAGAAGAAGCCCATCCCGACCTGGGGTGCGGATCTCTCGACCATAGACTTCGACAACATAAGGTATTACATCAAGCCGACCGACAAGAACGTCGACAGCTGGGAGGCCCTCCCCGAAGCGATCAAGAGCACCTTTGAAAGGCTGGGAGTGCCCGAGGCAGAAAGGAAGTTCCTTGCTGGCGTGGGCGCCCAGTACGAATCCGAAGTCGTCTACCACAACATGCGCAAGGACCTCGAGAAGCAAGGGGTGGTGTTCTCCGACATGGACACGGCCGTCAAGGAGTACCCGGAGATCGTCAAGAAGTACTTCGGGACGGTGATCCCCATCAACGATAACACCTTTTCGGCCCTGAACAGCGCCGTGTGGAGCGGAGGGAGTTTCATCTACGTCCCCGAGGGCATCAAGGTCGAGCAGCCTCTCCATGCTTACTTCAGGATAAACGCCGCAAACATGGGCCAGTTCGAAAGGACGCTCATAATCGCCGAGCCGTATAGTGACATCCATTACATTGAAGGCTGCACCGCCCCGGTCTACACGTCCGACTCCCTTCATGCGGCTGTGGTGGAACTCATCGCTAAGAAGGGGGCCCACATCAGATACACAACGATCCAGAACTGGTCGAAGGACGTCTACAACCTGGTGACCAAGAGGGCGTTCGCCTACGAGGACGCGAGGGTCGAATGGATAGACGGCAATCTCGGGAGCAAGGTCACGATGAAGTATCCGTCCATCTACCTCCTGGGCAGGGGCGCCAGGGCCGAGGTCCTGTCTGTGGCCATGGCAGGAAGCGGACAGCACATAGACGCAGGCTCCAAGATCCTTCATCTAGCTCCCGGACACGAGCTCTAGGATCACATCCAAGTCTGTCTCCAAGGACGGGGGAAGGACTACCTACCGCGGCCAGCTGCTGGTGGCGAAGGGCGCGACTGGCGTGAAGAGCAGCGTCCGCTGCGATGCGCTGATACTTGACGAGAAGTCGAAGTCCGACACCTACCCGTACAACATGGTGAGCGAAAGCGACACGGTCCTGACCCATGAAGCCACGGTGGGGAAGATTGGCGAGGACCAGCTCTTCTACCTGATGAGCAGGGGGCTCACCGAAAACGAAGCCCTCAACGCGGTAGTCATGGGCTTCATGGAGCCCTTCACAAAGGAGCTGCCAATGATTTACGCCATAGAGCTCAACAGGCTCATCAGCCTAGAAATGACCAACTCCGTCGGCTAGGCGGTTACGAAACGGACATTTATCTGATAATTCTCATATAGTAGCAGCGAGAGCTGAGAATCCTATGTCAGAGACCCTCCTGAACCGGGTCAGGGAACTCTCCAAGGAGCTGAAGGAGCCCGAAGCCACTACGGCAGCGCGCCAGAGCAGCTCCACTATGTTCGAGTCCCTACCCTATGAAAGGAACATCCTGTTTGTCAAGAACTTCGAGAAGATCCCCGAAGACCCTTACCGGTTCGCGCCTCAGGAGGGCGGCTCCCTGCCGGAAGGCGTTAGGTACTCCTTTGCAACACTGGGGTCAAAGAGCTTCCCTGACGTAATCCCGACGGGGGTCTCCTTTGTGGACGGAAGGAAGGAAGGCCTTCCGCTGCTCTCCCTTCCACTACCACAGGACGAGGACAAGATCTTCTACCTGAATTCCGCCTTTAGGGACTCCCTGAACATAATCTCGGTCGCTCCGGGCGAATCGGTGAAGGATCCGATCGTGCGCCTGACCGTGTCTCCGCCCGGCATGTCGGGGACCTTCCGCCATTCTCAAATGGAGTTCGGCGAAGGTTCCACCTCCATTTTCTTCGACAGGATTGCCGATTCGTCCAGCTCCGGATCGGACCCGGCCCTCCTGAGCGACCTCATCGACGTCCACATGAAGGCCAATTCGACCCTGACGTTCGTCACCCTATCCACGGGAAGGCGCGAAAGGGTCCTCCACAACACGAAGTTTGTCCTCGACAACGGCGCCCGGCTGACCTACGTGACTTGGTACGCCGCCTCGCCCTACGTCCGAGTGAGGACGAACGTCGTCCTCAAGGGCGAAGGTAGCGAGGCCGACTTGTACTGGGGTGGCTTCCCGAAGGAATCATCCCACTATGACTACATGGCATTCGTCGAGCACCTGGGCCGCTCCACCAGAGGTTTTGCGCTCCAGAGGGGCCTGGTGAAAGGGCAGTCGAGGATGCTGCTTAAGGGGCTCATGACCATCAGGAACTCTGCCATCAACGCTGACAGCCACCTCAGTCAGCACGCCCTCCTCCTCACGCGCGACTCGTACGCCAACGCGATCCCTGGGCTGGAGATAGAGACCAACGAGCTGAAGGCCAAACACTCTGCTTCGGTCTCCCAGCCTGACGAAGATCAGCTCTTCTACCTGATGAGCAGGGGGCTCACCAGGGAGGAGTCCCTCATGGAGATCGCCGGCGGCTATCTGAACCCACTCGCCGTCAACATACCCGACCAGGCCGCACGGGAAGCCTTCGAAGCCGAGATCGGGAAAGCCCTCAAGGGCTAGCGGCTAATGGGGGCTCCGCCGTTGAAGTCTCCCTGCGGCAGTTAAGATGAGGAGCATTAAAATATCGCCGTCGAGAGTAACCTCCGATTAGCCGTCGGATCGGATGACAAATGGAGACCGAGATTCTCGACGTCGACAGGATCAAGGAGGACTTCCCTATATTCTCCCAGCCGCCGAAAGGCAAGCCGCTGATCTATCTTGACAACGCTGCGACTTCGCAGAAGCCGCGCGTGGTGATAAGGGCTCTGGAGGAGTTCTATTCGAACTACAACTCGAACATCCACAGAGGCGTCTACAAGATCGCCGAGAAGGCCACGGCCGAATATGAGGGTGCCCGTGAGAAGGTGCGGCGATTCGTTGGAGCGCCCTCGGTGGAAGAGATCGTCTTCACGCGGAACACCACCGAGTCGCTCAACCTGGTGGCCCAGAGCTGGGGAAGGAAGTTCATCTCGAAGGGGGACAGGATCGTGATAACCCTCCTCGAGCATCACAGCAACATTGTGCCCTGGCAGCAACTCGCGCTGGAGAAGAAGGCCTCCGTCGAATTCGTCGGAGTGGACAAGGAAGGGAACCTGGACATTGAGGACTTCAAGGAGAAGGCCGTCGGCGCGAAGGTCGTCGCCTTCACTCATGTGTCCAACGTGCTGGGAAGCCTCAACCCGGTCAAGGAGATGACACGCCTCGCCAAGAAAGAGGGGGCGATGGTGGTGGTGGACGGCGCCCAGGCCGTGCCTCACATGCCTGTGGACGTCTCCGACATCGGCTGCGACTTCTATGCGTTCTCGGCGCACAAGATGCTGGGCCCCACAGGGGTGGGAGTCCTTTACGGGAGGCGTGAGCGCCTTGAGGAGACGCCCCCGTTCCTCACTGGAGGAGACATGATCAGCGAGGTCCATCTCTCTGGAGCGGTCTGGAACGAATTGCCATGGAAGTTTGAGGCGGGCACGTCCAACATAGCCGACGTCATAGCGTTCGGCGCCGCAATCGACTACCTCTCGAAGATCGGGATGCAGGCGGTCAGGCGTCATGAATTGAGCTTGACGGCGTCGGCTTTGGAGGCACTCCCGAAGGAGGAAGGAGTGACCGTGTACGGGCCCTCGAGTCCGGAAAGGAGAGGTGGCGTGATTCCCTTCAACGTGAAGGACATCCACCCTCATGACGTGTCTGCGGTGCTGGACGGCCTCGGCATCGCCGTCAGGTCGGGATACCACTGCGCCCAGCCCCTTCATGAATGGTTCGGGATACCCAGCTCGGTCAGGGCAAGTTTCTATATCTATAACAGCGAAGACGACGTAATGGCATTAATGCAGGGCGTGAGGAAGGCGGGGGAGGTGTTCTCTCATTGAGCGACGACATATACAAAGAGATCATCATGGACCACTACAAGAACCCACGCAACTTCGGCAAGATAGAGGGTCCGGACTTCTCCGCCGAGGACAACAACCCGCTCTGCGGGGACCATGTCGAAATGGCCGTCAAGGTGACGGATGGGAAGGTGTCAGACGTCAAGTTCATCGGACGGGGCTGCGCCATCAGCATGTCGGCGGCTTCGATCATAACCGAGCTCATCCAGGGGATGTCGCTGGAGGAGCTGAGGAAGTTCGACAAGGAAGCCCTGCTCGAGGCCATGGGGAACCCCGATCTGGGGCCTGTAAGGGTGAAGTGTGCCTTGCTCCCCCTCAAGACACTGAAGCTGGGCCTGTACACCTATTTGTCGAAGTCCGACGGCACCGCGGCCAAATAGGCGCGCGGCTATTCTCTTATCCCTTCAAGGACAGACACGGCGTTCCACAGGGTCACTCGAGCGAAGGATGGGACGTTGGGGTCCTGGGAGACCTCCTCCAGAACGCTCATGGCGTTGGCCGCCCTGACTCCGATGGAGACGCGCTTGTCGTGGAGGCCGTCGACTACCTCTTTTGTAACCTTCCGTATGTTGCGCGGAATGTTCGTGTTGTTGACCACCAAGTTTATCGTGTTCATGGCTTGGTTGAGCTTCTCCTCGTTTTCAGCTGCCTTCTTGCTACTCAATTCAACAGAACATCTCCTTGACCACGCTACTCGACATGGTTATGCTGACCAGTTTTAAGCTTATCCATCATACGCTCATCGCAACTGGGCCCTGGGCCAAATGATCCCTACAGTGGGCTGGGCTTCGATGCGCGTATCTGAGCCGACCCTGGAGAAATCGGGCGCGACTTGGTCGGAAAAAGCCTTATTGCCACCATGATGCCACGATGGCTAGTCGAGATGATAGTTGGCGGACTCTAGGACCACGCAGAAGCTCATGGCGGACATGATGCGACGGGGAGCGACGCTCCTTAGAGAGCCCTGCCCGGAATGCGGAGGAATCCTCCTCAGGTTCAAGGGGAAGGACGTCTGTCCTTCATGCTCCGGCATCACCTCCATCGAAGAACTCGAAGAGACCTTATCGACCCCGAAGGGGGCCTCGGGAGGGAGGCCCGAGATCGTCACGAAGGTACTGGACGAGACCTTGACGCAACTTGCCAAGGAGAAGGATCCGGCGAAGCGGATTAAGCTCCTAGAAGTGGCCAAGCTGAGCGCGGAAGTCCTAAAGCTGTTGAAGGATTGAAGTGGCCTACCCGATGAAGGAGTCGAGACCTTCCTTCCTGGGAGCCTTCGCTCCGCTTGTTGAGGGTTGGGCGCCGGCCGAGTTGAGCTGCCTGGCATAACTGCTGAGGGTCTTCAACTTCCGCTGCACCACATGGTAGTAGGCTTCGTCCACCGTGTCCTTGACGATGAGCATGATCATCTTACCCTCCTTCCGCCTACCAGTCCTGCCTCTCCTCTGGACGTACCTGATGGCGCTTGCGACGTTGTCATAGAAGACCACAAGGTTGCATTCGGCGATGTCCAGGCCCTCTTCCCCTATCTGGGTGGCTATTAGGACCTTGTACTTGCCCTTTCTGAACATCTCCACGGCCTCCACCTGTTCCTCCTGCTTCTGGCCCGTGGCGCCTTGTTTCCCTATCAGGACCCATGCCTTGATCCCCGACTTGGTGAGCGCCCTGTAGATGTGGTCCACCGTCTCCCTGTATCCGGCGAAGATGAGCGCCCTGTCATCTTCCGTCAGCTCTCCTATTAGCTCCTTCAAGGCTTCGAACTTGGGCTGCTCCATGCCGGCCACGACGGCGCCGTTGATGAGTTCGTAGGCCTCCTTGAGCCTCGGCTCCTTGACTATCATCGTATTCACCCTGCTCTTCTCGTCCCTGACCCGTTCGTAGTAGCCGAGGAAGGCCTTGTAGCTCTGCGTCTCCAGCATCTTCTCCAGGTTGAAGAGCTTGGCGGCCATGAAGTAGGACAGCTTAGCGTTCCAGCTTCCCCTCGCGAGGACGGCCTCCCTGTTGCGCATCATCTCCTTGAAGCTCAGCTTGTCCGCTGCCGCCCTGGGCATTAGGTTCTCGCGGGCGATGTTCCCCAGTTTCTCCTTCAGGACGTCCCTGATGAGGGAGGAGGCCCTGCGCATGTAGTCCGGACCCTCGAGGAGCCTAACGTCCATCTTCACCTCGTGGACGTAGGGCTGAATGTCTTCGCTTGCGTAGTCACGAAAGAGGACCTTGTCTGCCGCAAGGTGGCCCTTTATCTCCTCGATCTTCTGACGCTCGCTGGGGAGCGTCGCGGTCAGCCCCACCTTCTGCACGTCGGTCGAAGAGAACATGCCGGCGATCTGGACGTAGCTGTGGTCCCCGATGGCCCTGTGGACCTCGTCCAGGATGACGAGGTCGAAACGCTTAGGGTCCAAAAGGGACCTTTTGACGTCCTGCACGGCGATCTGGGGTGTGGCGCATACGACCTTCGCGTTCCAGGAGTCCTCCCTAGCGTAGATGTCATCCTCCCCGGTCACCGCGGTCACCGATCCCTCAGGGAGGTCGAGCACCTTCTGCAGGAAGTCCCGATGCTGTTGGACTAGTATTCGGGTAGGGGCGAGGAAAAGCGTCCTCCCCCCCGTGGATGCCATCCGGTTGGCTATGATGAGGGCCGCCACAGCGGTCTTCCCCATGCCTGTCGGCAGGACGATGATCGCGTTCGAGTCCTTGGCGTCCCTGGCCAGCTCTCGCTGGTAGGTCCTTTCCTCGAGCGCCCCCTTGCGGATGAACTGGTCTGGGACCAACGGCTGCCGCGTAGCTCTCCGCAACCCAACACTTTTATCGTTTGGTGCCATCGAGAGAGCCCGAGCACCTCTATGATCGTTGACGCCACGGAGCTCCGGAGGTCCCTGGTAGATATCGAATCGGCTGTGAACGCCGCAGACCTGAAGGGGCTCCAGTCATCGGCCGGAACGTGGAGGATCCCGCGAGAGTTGAAAGGGTCGATGTTCAGCGTGGCGGCATCGCTCGTCTGCTTCAAGCCAAGCCCCAGGCTCGGGAAGTTCCTCGTCGTGAGCGGCGTGGACAAGTCGGGGAAAGAAACGCACAGCTTCAACCAAAGCAAGCTTCCGCAGATCACGTCCGTCCGCGACCACCTGATCTCGCTGGGCTTCGACGTGCTGCCCATCAATCTCCCATCCTATGACACGTTGCTGGGCAGCCTTGTCGGCTCCTACCTCGGTAGGAGGAGAGGGGCTGCAGTCATAAAGGGGGAGCTGGGGAACGATTATGCCTGGCTTCTTTGGAGCCTGGACAGGGCACAGTTCAACGGCGAGGTGGACGCCTGGCTGGCGAAGGGCCCGAGGAGCGTGGTCTTGGCAAAGAGGTGGACCGAAAGCCATGTGATTTATCAATCTGAGGCGGGCGTGGAGCCAAGACGAGTGATCAGGTTCGAGGAGAAGGTCGTCAAGCAGGACTTCACCGTGGTCCTGGACATCTCCCCATCGACGGCGATGGCCCGGCTCAGGACGAGGCCTGACAGGGACAACTACGAGCACGCCTCCATGATCGAAGGCGTGAGGCGCCGATACCTGTCGCTGTCGGATGTCTACCCCTACGGGGACGTCTTCCTAGTGGACGCTTCGAGGAGCCTTGAGGAGGTCAACCGGGACATGATCTCCCTAGTCGACCGAATGCTGCAGGTCCGAGATAACGGATAAAGCCACGCTTCTCCGAAGAGCTGTCGAAAAGGCGTTTGAAGAAGGAAGCAAGCCCAGGGAGGCCGGTGGAGATACGGGACCCGATTCATGGGTTCGTAAAGGTTCGTTCTGGAGAGCTGAAGGTCGTCGACACGGCCATCTTCCAGAGGCTGAGGCGCATAAAGCAACTTTCGTGCGCCTACATGGCGTATCCCGGGGCCGACCATACCAGGTTCGAACACTCCCTGGGTGCGATGCACGTGGCAGGCCTTGCCTCCGCCATCCTGATGGATAAGGGGTACATCGACGGGGAAGCCGAGGCGGAGCTCAGATTGGCCGGGCTTCTCCATGACGTCGGGCACGGCCCATTCTCCCACCTGTTCGAAGAGCTCCTCCATTCGAAAAAGGGGATAACTCATGGGACATGAGCTCCCGCATAGTGGCCGAAACGGAGGTGGGGGAGGTCCTGAAGGGCGAAGGGTACGAGCCGAAGAAGATGGCCAGCCTGGCCGTAGGAAAGGCCCCAGGGAAGCGCCGCTTCATGAACGAAGTCATAGCCGGCACGCTGAGCGCTGACCTAATGGACTACCTCCTGCGGGATTCCTACTACACGGGGGCAGGTTTCGGGAGGGTGGACATCACCAGGGTCATCGACTCCTTCGAAGTGGAGGACGACCATCTGGCCATCGAGAGCGACGCCATCCACTCCTTCGAGGCGCTCACGGTGGCGCGCTATGAGATGTTCAAGGCGGTCTACTTCCACAAGACCTGCAGGGCTGCAGAGGCCATGGTCCTGAGGGCCATGGAGCTCGCGGACGAAGAGTTGGGGCTCACGGAGGTCCAGGACCTGTCGAAGTACGGGGAGCTCCACGACGACGAAGTCCTTTGCCGGATCATGGCCATGAAGGAAGGGAGTAAGGCGAACCGGGCGAAGGACCTGGTCAAGGACTTCATGGAGAGGAAGTTGGTGAAATGCGTCTTCGAACGGATGGTGATAAGGAGGGACGGTTTCGTGGGGGGCCTCCTTGGCAAGGCCAGCGTCAGAGCCGAGGTCGTGGGGGAGATAGCCGACCTGGCCCGCGTAGACCCAGAGGATATCTACGTCGACGTGCCCACGACGCCTTCGGTGCCCTTCACCTCCGACAGGGAACGTTTCACCCAGCTCACGGTGGTGTCAAGAGGAGGGCTCGGGGTGAAGAAGACCAAGATTTCGCTGGCAGACATCCCGGCAGTGGCGGCCATCAGCGGCTTCATGGACGTCCTCAGGGTATACACCCCAGCCAGGCACCGGGAGAAGGTCGAAGCCGCGGTCGCCAAGGTCCTCGGCGAGTCGGGCTTCTCTACGAAGGTCTCAGTCTAGGAGCAGTTCGCCCGTCCGTCCGTCCAACACGGCCTTCCTGCCGGAGAACTTCTTCAGCTCCGCAAGCTGGAAGCCGTCGGCCAACCTGAGGAGACGGTAGACGGAGACGTTTTGGGTCCCGGTTTCGATGTTCTTTGCGATGACGATCGAGCTCGTGACGTAGGGGCCCGTGTCATTGGCAAAGTGGTGCACGATGGGCAGGTCGCGGAGGTGGGCCTTCCCTTCGGCGAAGTGGAACGATCCTTCGTCGACATGGGACGGCTTGGAGGGGCTGGCCGCTGCCGACAGGAAGAACCTCTCGAAAGAAGCGACGTCCGTCGAAAGGGCCTCGGCGAATTTCGCGTGCGACGTCAGCAAGTTCGCCGTGATCGGGAACTTGCTCCCTGCAGGTTTCTTGATCAATAGTGCCCTTCGGCCGTCCAGCGCCCTCTCCAGGGCTGCCACCTCAAACTTCGTCGAAACCGGGCTGTCGATGGTGGCGATCTTCTTGGGGCCTAGAAGGCCGAGGTACGACTGAAGGCTGTGGGCCTCTTTCTTCATATCCGCCACTAACGGCCTTGACCATACCAATAATCGTTCTCTGTGCAGCGGTGCTAATATGCTCCTGACGAATGTCCTGTGGACTTGGCCGGACCCAGCTTCCCATACGAATCCCCCCGGCCAGGCCAAGAGGAGGTTTCGAGGGCCGTCATGGAGGCAGCGCTGAAAAGGGAAGGGTTAGCGGTCGAAGCCCCCAATGGATTCGGCAAGACGGCGGCAGCCCTAGCCGCCCTCATGACGCTGGTAGCGGAACAGGGATTCTCCTGCATCTATGCCGTCAGGACCAAGAGAGAGATGGAGAGGGTGCTGGAGGAACTGGGAAGGTTCGGCGGAGAACGGAGGGCGGCCCCCCTGATCTCGATGACTGATGGGTGCCTCTTGAAGGACAAGGAGCGCGTCGCCATTCCGACTGAGGTGCTCCCCAACTACTGTAAGGGGAGCGTGACCTCGGGGAGGTGTTTCTATTACGACGCTCTCCCCAGGTGGGGCCGCCTCGTCCCATCCTCCGGTGGGGGCATCGGGGATTTCATCAAGCGATGCGAATCCCTGAGAGTCTGTCCTTACTTCCTAGGGAGGGACAGGGCCGCCGACTCCGACATCGTGGTCACGACCTATCCCCACGTCCTGAACGAAGCCCTGAGGGGCCAACTCCTGGGCATGAGGAAGAGTTGGAAGAAGGAGATCGTGGTCTTCGACGAAGCCCATAACCTCCCGGAGATGATCTACCTGTCCACCGGGAGGAGCCTTCGATTGAAGGAGGCGGAGGCGCTAGCAGCGGTAGCTGCGAGGCGGGGGAGAAGGGAGGAGATGCTCTTCTGCGAGAAGACGAGGCTCTGGCTGCGTTCTCTCGACCTCAAGGACGACGGACAGCTCGTCTTGACGGCCGAACAGGCGATGCGGTCGTCAAGGTTACGGGCGGAGATTGAGACGCTCCTCATCTCGCAGCAGACGAGGACCTCCATGATGTTCATGGCGGAGCCGCTGGACGAAGGATTCCTCCTCCGCCTTCGGCTGGTGGACTTGGCGGGGGCACTGGCAAGGGCGTTGGGGCGAAAAGACTCGCGTGTGCTCATCCGCGCCCATGACGGCGACATATCGATGGCGGTCCGCTTCCTCGACGTCGCCGAGGAGTTCTCACTCATCATGAAGGGGCTTTGGAGCCCTGTCTTCCTTTCGGCCACCTTCTTCGACGTTCATCGGTTCTCCCACTATCTGGGCCTTGACACGGTTAGGTTCCTCGGGGTCGAAGCCGACCCCCTCGAAAGGCGATGCCTGACCGTGGTGGACGTGGGCGTCACCACGGAGTACAAGAAGAGGGGAAGAGAGCAGTTCGCGGCCATCGCCAGCCGGATGGCGAACGTGGCGAGGGCTTCCGGCGGAGGCACCGCCTGCTTCTTTCCTTCCTATGACGTGCTCGAGGGGGTCGCCAGGGAGCTTCCGGATTACTTCGCCTTCCAGGTTTTCAAGGAGGAGAGGTCCATGAGACCCGAGGAGCAGGGTGAGGCCGTCAGAAAGGTGACGTCTTCGAACCCTTCCATGCTGCTCGGGGTGATGGGGGGAAGGTTCTCCGAAGGCGAAGACTTCTCAGCAGGTGGGCTTTCGGCAGTGGTCGTGGTGGGCCTCCCACTCCCTCCCCCATCGCAGGAGCTCTCCGAACGGATGGCCTTCGGACGGACGGGGGGCGGTCCCTGGATCTACGATTCCCTAGTGATCATACCTGCCGTGGCAAAGGTCGTGCAGGCTGCCGGGAGGCTGTTCAGGAGGAAGGGCCAGAGTGGGCTGGTGGTGTTGCTCGACAGGCGCTTCGGAAGGAGGCGTATCCTCGAGCTCTTCCCGCCATGGCTCAAGGAGAACGTGGTCGGGGCGGACACCTCAGGACATGGCCACAGTTGCTTCCCTCGTGAAGGCCTTGGCCAAGCCACCCGGCGTCTGACGGCTCCCGGCTCCGACCCTTAATAAGCCGCCAGTGACGACGACGTGTGCGGTTGCCCGAACTTCGCCCGCCCGGCGTCCATCTGGTGGTCGTCCCCCTGTCGGAGAAGCCGTATCTACTGAAAAGGTGGGCTTCGGGCGTCGGCGCCTTCACGGCCGTCGACCTCGACTGCAGCCTGTTGCCGCTCTTCACCGAGGTCGAGCGTGGACGGCTTCATCTAATGCTTGAGGGAGGGGACATGGTCTCCGCCGTGATGGACGTGTATTCGCTTCCGAAGAGCTCCGAGCCCCTGGTGGTCAACTCCCTGGGAACCCTTCAGGCGGAGGCCAGGGCGTTCGGCGGCGAGAGAGACTGGAGCAGGAGGTTCTTCAAGCACGTAGTGTACCTTGCCACGGCCTGCGCGGCGAGGGCAGATTGCACCCTGATGCTGGTCAACTCCATAGGCGACAGAGGAGCGAAGAGCGTGATGGGCGCAGGATGGGTGAAGCTATGCGCTCTCGCGTTCGACGGGACTTGGATCCTGTCCGAGGACGGCCTCAGCCGTTTAGCTTGAACGAGTAGAGTGAGAAGAACAGGAAGAACGCCAGCATCAGCAGCAGGAATCCCGTTATGAAGACCAAGAAGGATTCGCGCCCTGCCTTCGAGGGCTGGGACGACCTCATGATCATGTAGACACCGAGGAACCCCATGGTCGAGTCGATGATGTATGTTAGGGTCTCCAGGATGCTCTGGGTCTGAAGTGACCTCGTGATCAGGACGGTGGCAGGGATGGAGGAGCCCTCAAGGAGGTAGTTGATGAGACCTCCGGTGAGGACGATGCCCACGGCCACCAGCAAGCCCTCCAAGGTTATGAATCGGGAGACCATCCTGATCCATTTGTTCCTGCGCAGGCTGTCCGTGTCCATCTTCAAAGGGGCCACCCTAGTTTGCTTCAGTCGACCCTGGGGGCGAGATAAAACTGTATCGTAGCTCCTTGCTCGCTCAGGGGGAACTCCATCTTTATCGGCATCTTGGCCGAAAAGCCAACGTTGACCGTCTCGGCGTTGGAGACCGATTTCGCGAAGTTGCTCAAGTATTCGATGCTGTAGGTGGACTCCCCGCCTTCCTTGACGTCCAGCTGCAGGATGTCGGGGTTATCCTTCTTCAGGACGACCGATGCCTTCCCTACTTCGCTCTTACCGAGGAAGACGAGCTTCCCCTCTTCGGCCTTGAGGGTGATGTGGTCGGAGATGCTCTGGATGTCCGAGAGCACCTTGCGCAGGATCCGGGTGGTCAGCTTGCACTGAATGTTGAAGTTGACCTTGGGGAGGGGAGTCTGGCTGTAGGTCGACTCGACCAGGTGCACCTGGAACTCCCTTTCGTAACCGTTGAAGAGCTTGAACTCGAGCATGTTCTCCTCTCCCAGCCTCAGCTCCACCTTGTCCTTCCCTTCTGCTCGTTTCATCACCTTCAAGAGGTCCTCGACCCTCACGCTGAGCGTGTGGTTCTGGTCGCAGGCGTACTTCTCAAAGGAGGCAGCCGGCCACTTGAGGTCCACCAGGGCTATGTGAGAGGGGTCCATTGCCCGCAGATTGAGCCCCTCAGGAGTGGCTTCGAATGTGGCCTCTTCGATCAGGGTGGAGATGGCCTGTGAAACTGACTTCCATTCCTCGGCCGACTGGCTGACGGCCTGCAGCATATCACTCCACCCTCCGCAATCCCAATCTAATTAACGTTCCCGACATCGAAAGGTGAGCGGCTGGGCACTCTTAACGGCGTTCGCCGCGTAGAGCACGGGACAAAAGGTGGAAAAAAGGCATAAGGCGGCCGCCTCGATGCTTGGACCATGGAATTGGATGAGCTCGATCGGGCCCTCGCTTCCCTGCTGCAGGAGGACGGGCGCCGCTCGTTCGCCGAAATGGCCAAAGCCCTGGACCAGAGCGAGAGCACCGTCCGCTTCCGGTTCAAGAGGCTCATCGACCGCGGAGTCATACGAGGGGTGGTGGCCTTGGTCAACCCCAGGACCGTAGGCCTCAACGAATCGGCGGCCCTCTTCATCAAGGCGAATGCCACCAAGCTCGACGACGTGCTGAAGGACCTCAACGCCATAAGGGAGGTCCCGCACATCTACCAGTTCACGGGAGACTATGACGCCATCGCCATAGTCATGGGCCGCGACGTGAACCACCTAAACTCCATAGTCCGGAAGGTCAAGAGCATCCCGGGCGTATTGGACGTCACAATGATGCTGACCCTCCGAGTTGTGAAGAGCGACGTGAAATACGCCATAGCCTAGGAGACCCACGCTAGGCCAGGAAGCAGCCCTGTCGAAGTCTATTTAAGCGCTCATAACCCCATGAGCCCGCTGGACCGTGATGACTGCAGGAAGCGTGGCCGCTGATTCGGGAGGCGGCACTTGATGGAGAGGCGAAATCCATCGGCCGACTTCCTGGCGAAGGCCTTCAAGTCCTATTACTTCCATCATGTCGAATCGGTCGAGATACCAGAAGAGATCCCGAGGCGCGAATTCGGCTATCTCAATTTCGATGGAGAGATGGTAAGGCACCTGACTTTTCCAAGCAAAGGCGAGTTCAAGGCGGTGATGGTCAGGGAATCCCCACGGTCCGCCTACTGCTCTGTGGCCTACTACGATTTTCCCAACCTTCCGATGGAGGAGAAGGGGTTCAAGAAGGCGGACCTCGCCTTTGACATCGATTCCGACGACCTTAACCTCCCCTGCACGGCAGAGCATGACTTCTCCATTTGCGGGAGCTGCAAGAAGCCATCCAAGACCGGAGGCGACAAGTGCCCGCACTGTGGCTCGGCCGAAGTCTCCAATATTCATTGGGTGTGTGAAAAGTGCCTCGGGGCCGCGAAAGAGGAAGGGATCAAACTGGTGGACTTCCTGGAGTCGGACTTCGGCGTGGCCCAAGACGAGATAGGCGTCTACTTCTCGGGCAACAGGGGCTTTCATGTCTCCGTCGTGGGGTCCAAGTACGAAGGGCTGGACCAAAGGGGAGGTCGGAGATGGTCGAGTACCTCGAGGGGAAGGGGTTCGGGGCCCGACAGCTAGGACTCCTCCCGAGGAGGACGGCCGACGAGCTGGTGTCCAAGGTCGCGACCCCCGAGGAGCCTGGATGGAGGGGGAGGGTGGCTAAGGCCATGATGACGCTCGAAGGCGTTGGGTCCAGGGAGGCGTTGGTGCAGCTCTATGTGCAACAACCCGAGAGGGTGGACTCGCTGTTGAAGAAGGCGGTCGAGCTCATGGGCGCCAGGGTGGACGGCGGCGTGACCATCGACACCCATCGAGTGTTCAGGATGGGAGGGACGCTCCATGACAAGTCGGGCCTCCTGAAGAAGAGGTACACGAGCTTGGAATTGGCTGAGCCGCTCATAGACGCCGTGGCCTTCGGAGATGAGCCGGCGAGCGTGTCCGTCGGCTATTCGCCGAAGTTCTCGCTCTTGGGCAGGTCGTTCGGCCCCTTCGACAGGATCAGGGTGGAACTGCCGACCTATGCGGCCGTCTATCTCGTCTCAAAGGGACTGGCCCAGCCCTCCCGTGCCGGCGAATGACCCAAGGACCAACGCTTTAATATGGTGCAATTGTAGGTTCGGGCGGTTATGAGCGAAGAGCTGCTCTCTACGCTACAGCAGAGCCTCGAAATGGAGCTGACCAGTGAAGAACTCTCTCGCATCGATCCGGGGCTCTACAAGGCGGTGGCCCTCCGGGTGAAGCAGATCAGGGGTTTCATGGGGAACGGCGACTCGGAGATGGTCAACTCTCTACTTTCCAGAGAGATAGAGATGTTCTGCGGAATGACGGACGATTTGATGACGATCCGGCTTCACAAGTTCCTTGACAAGGCCCTTCGTGGGACCAACGAGATCTCCCTGACGTCGGAGGAGAGGTATCTGGCGGAGCCCCTCTACACCAGCGTGAAACGGCTGGCAAGGATCAAGGACGCGGTGGACAGGGGCCGCCTCTCCGTGTTGGAGGAGTCGTCGGACAGCTACCTAGTAAGGTATATAGTCGTGCGATTTCTACAGCCAGCGTCTAAGATGGCAGGCGTCGACTTGAAACAATATGGGCCATACAAACCGGAGGACATTGCTGTCCTCCCCATCGACAACGCCAAGCCGCTGTTGGAGCGGGGCGTCGTCGCGGAGACCTGGGTGAGTGACCTTTGAAGTACCCCAAGACGATAAACACCTTCTGTCCGAAGTGCAAGAAGCACACGGACCACACGGTTTCGCTGTACAAGAAGGGGAAGGAGAGGGCCATGTCCAGGGGGGCCCGGAAGCACGCCGAGGAGAAGAAGGGTTACGGTGGTCAGAAGTACCCTGAGCTGATCAGGACCGCGAAGACGACCAAGAAGGCGACCCTGCGGCTCAAGTGCAAGGATTGCGGGTTTACAATCATGAAGAAGGGAATGCGGCTTAGGAAGCTGGAGATAATGGAGTGAAAGTGGTTTGGTCAGAAAAGAAAGGCAGCTCTTCGTGAGGCCCGGCAGCGCCTTCCTACAGGTGAAATGCGGGAAGTGCGGAACTGAGAAGGTAATCTTCTCCAATGCGACCGTTCCCATCAAGTGCGAAGTGTGCGGTGAGGTTCTGACGGAGCCGTCTGGCGGCCGCACCATCATCAACGGTGTGATCACGCGAAGGCTGGACTGAAGGAGCCTTGCCTGGACCGCTCCTCCCTGATGTCGGCGAAGTCGTCGTAGCCTCAGTGGTCCAACTGACCCCATACGGGGCCTACGTGACCCTAGACGAATACGGCGGCCAGAGGGGGTTCCTCCACAACTCCGAGGTGACCACCGGGTGGGTTCGCCACATCGAGAGGTTCGTGAAGGAGGACACCAAGATCGTCCTCAAAGTCATCAGGATAGACAGGCAGCGGAACGAAGTGGACCTCTCTCTTCGACAGGTCACCAGCGAGGAGCACAAGCAGAAGCTCATCCAGGTTAAGCGGGAGGCGAAGGCAAAGGGGGTCCTCGACATAGTCAAGAAGGACGTGGGGCTGGCCAACGATTTCGAAATCAGGCAGAAGCTGACCGACGAATTCGGCTCGCTCTACGACGCCCTTGAAACGTGCCTGAAGAAGGGGCCGACGGCGCTAGCCAAGCTCGCCCTGGATCAGAAGTACGCCGACTCACTCATGCGGATCGCGGCGGAGCGGTTCAAGGTCCCCAGCGTCGAGATCAAGGGGGTCTTCGAGCTGAATTCCCTCAGGCCCGACGGCGTATCGGTCATCAAGGAGGCGTTCGCCAAGGCGTCGGGAAGGGTGCCCGCTGACGTGAAGGTGGAGATCCTATACGCTGGGGCTCCCCGGTACAACCTAAGGCTCTACGCGGAGAACTTCAAGGTAGGAGAGCGCGTCCTGACGGGGTTCGTCGACGAGGTCAAGTCGGAAGTCGGGAGCAAGGGGAACCTGAACTTCATCCGAGAAAAGAGCTGAAATCCTGATGAAGGGCCTCATGAGACGCTGCGAGAAGTGTGGCGCCTACACCTTCGAAGAGGCCTGTCCGAAGTGCGCCGGCAGGACGCTGCTGGCTCACCCACCGAAATTCTCGCCTCAGGACAAGTATCTTAGGCTCAGGATGAAGCAACAAACGCAGACCCGCGAATGACGATCTAACTCAGCTTCTGCTACGGACCAGGGTTGACCTTGTAGATCAGGACCTGAGCGAAGAAGCCGCTGCCATCGGGAGTTCCTGCCGATTTGAACACGAGCTCGAATGGGTGGGCGCCAGCAGGGAATGTGATGTTGTAGGTGTATAGAGGGAGCTGGATCACCGTAGATGGAAGGGTGGGATCGTAGGACTGGGCAATCGTTGAAAGCTGGCCGGTCGTGCTGTCGAACTGGCCGTAGCCCTGGAACGCGAACGGCAGCATCTCTCCGATCAGGGTCGAATTCCAGAACTGGTAGTTGGGCATGTCGGTGATAGGATCCAGGAAGGAGGTCAGGTTCACGTTCCCGAAGGCGCTGTTGGCGATAAGGGCCATCTGATCGAACTTGCCTTCGTCGCCACCCAAGGAGTACACCCTCCCGATGACATCGTAGCCGTTGCCCAGGCTGCGTCCGGTCGCGAAGACCACTATGTAGTCGCCGCCCAGCTGCTCAGCAATCTGAAGAGCGTTCGTAGTGTTGGACATGTACATGTCGCCCACCTGCGCTATCCTGGTGGAATTGAGGGTGCCGTTGTCGGTGAACGTGGTCCGGTTGCCCAAGACGGTTATCCAGTAGCCGTAGTCCCACCATGAAATTATCTTGGCGTTGGCTGGCGTGTTAGTGCTGATCCAGGTCAGGGCTTGTTGCCAGTCGGGCACGTCCTCCGGGAGAATGGTGCCCGAGGACTCGATCTGTAGGGGCCTCACGGTCACCGGATGCCACACCTCGACGGCCGAGAAGAAGATCAGGAATATCATGGCGAAAGCGAATATGGCCTTCCTGGCGTTGATGGTCGTATCAGGGGACTTCCTCTTGGGGTCGGACTTCATAGCGATGTACCGGGACGAAAGCTCGCTGAACACGAAGCCCCCGGCGACGCCTGCCATGATGGAAAGGTAGACCTGCAGCCTCGCAAAGGAGGAGGCAACGTAGAGGGAGGACAGGAAGGCGACGACTGCAAGTATCGCGCCCGGCGTCCTCTTCTTGATCAGGAGGTAGGTCCCGAAGAGGGCGAGCACGAGCACAATGGAGTAGGACTGGAGGAGCTCGATGCCGCTGGTCGACTGATGCTCAGCCACTGAAGACACTATGGCCGCGTCGGGCCCGACGGTCCTGTAGAACGGATCGATGACTGAAAGGTACCTCGCAGTGATGTTGGTCGGCAGCACCAGGAAGACCACCACGGCGATGATGCCCATCCCCACAAGGGTTCCCCACTTGCCGATCACCTTGTTCTTGTCGGGGAGCCTCTTGCCGGCGAAGGTTACGGCGAGCCCGCCGAGGATTCCCAGGGCCAGCACCAGGTTGGCCGCGCTCCTAAACCAGTCGATCCCCGGGTTGGGGAATGCCGTGCCAACGATGATGTTCATGAAGAGGACTATCAGGCCAGCGTAAGACTTCTTGTAGTCCACGGTCGTGAGGAGGGGCACCGCCAAGAACATCAGCCCGAGGATTCCGTTGAAGTACTCGCCCCCACCCCAGCAGACGTTCGTGTAGCCCAAAACGAGGCCGGCCACCACCGAATACATCCACATCTTCTTGTTGGTGGGAGCCTCGTAGGCACAAAGGGCCAGATACAGCGCCCAGACTCCCAGGAACAGGGCAAGGGGCTCGTGCTTGTACCAGCCTATGCTTGACCGCAGGATGAAACCAGGCGTGAGGATCGTGAAGAGCGCCGCGGCAATCCCCGTGCCTGTCCCCCTGATCTTGCGGCCCAGGAGGAAGACGGGGACGATGATCAACGCGCCGAAATAGGCGGGCTGGATGACGGTGTAGTCGAAGAGGGAGATGCTGACTCCCAGGACCTTGGTAAGGAAGAGGTAGAGGAAGGCCGTGGTGTAGTAGAAGCCCGAGAAGGTCTCGGTGGCCATGTTGTAGCCAACCGGGTACCAGAAGTGCGTGTCCACCACGCTGAAGAAGCTGAAGAGGCCGCTCAGGCCCTTCGTGCTGATGTCGGTGACCACGATGTTCGTGGCGTAGTAGTGGAAGTAGGAGTCGAACTCGTCAAGAGTGTAACCGTACTGGGCCGGCTGCAGCCTGTAGAGAAGGGCTATGGCGAAGGTGAGGGCCATGGCCAGGAAGGCCGCCATCCTTGTCGCCTTGATGGTGGGCCTCCGTACGAGGGAGCGGATGCCGCCCAGTGGGTTGTCCAAGCCGGCTTCTCCTCACCTAGCCATGGGAAGGCAATATTAACCTTCTTGAGCTGCCAGGTCTTCGACCAGCTTCGAATACTGCGCCGGCGCCATAAGGGAGTTCTTCGCGGTCTCGAGAGAGGAGGTGGAGAGCCGGAAGAACCAGCCCTTGCCGTAGGGGTCTTGGTTTATCAGCTCCGGATGCTGCACCAGCTCGTCGTTGACGGCTGTCACCTTCCCGGTCACGGGGGCCATGACGTCCGACACTGATTTCACGGACTCGACAGTGGACGCCGCCTTCCCTCCTTCGAGGGAGTAGCCGACCTGGGGCAACGTCACAAATACGATATCGTGGAGCATCTCGGCGGCGTAATGGGTTATGCCCACCTCCGCCGCATCGGCGCCGACCACCCTCAACCACTCATGGTCCTTGGTATAGAGCAGGTCCTCCGGGATGTCGTACTTTCCAGCCTTCACACCAACTTCCTCCTCCAGCCGTACAACTCCGGATTGTAAAACGGAGGGGGGTGTATTTCAGCTTTGCATCTCGTTCCGCGAACGTCGACCGACAGCTCTGACCCGACCGGGAGGGGGCTGTCGAGGTAGGCCAGCGCGATGCCCTTCCTGACGATCGGGGAGAAGGTTCCGCTGGTGACGACTCCAACTTCGTTCCCTTCTCGGAGGACTCGGTAGTGGCTCCGGGGGATGCCGCTCTCAGGGCATATCAGACCCGTCAACGCCTTCGAGGCCCCTCCGCTCATCTGGCGGACGTGGGTCTCCTTGCCGATGTATCCCTCCTTGGCCGTGTCGATGAACCTCGTCAGGCCTGCTTCAACTGGGGTCGTGTCCGCCGTCAGGTCGTTGCCGTATAGGGGCAGGCCGGCCTCTAACCTGAGCGTATCCCTGGCGCCCAACCCGCAGGGCTTGGCCCTTTCAGACAGCTTCCTCCACATCAGGGAGGCTGCTTCGGGCCTCTCCAACGTGACGCCACGAAGCATGAGTTCGAAGCCGTCCTCACCGGTGTACCCGGTCCTAGACGCTACGAGTTCCAGGCCCTCGAAGTCAAGAATGGAAAAGCGAAACCGTTTGACCAAGGAGAGGTCGATCGAAAGGGCCTCCCTGATGAGCTCCCTCGCCATCGGGCCTTGCACGGATATGAGCGAAGACTCTGAAGTAAGGTCGCTGAGGGCGACTTTGTATCCCTTCGACCACGTCTTCAGCCATTCGAAATCCTTCTGGTGGTTGGCGGCGTTCACCACCATCAGAAACTTCTCCGGGGAGACCTTGTAGGTAATGAGGTCGTCGATGACCCCGCCATTCTCATAGCAGAGGAACGTGTACTGGGCCCGCCCGGGGTCCGCCTTCGCGACGTCCACGGTGACCATCTTGTTCAGGAAGGCCTCCGCCTGCCCTCCCTCGACGAGGAATCGCGCCATATGCGAAACGTCGAAGATCCCGGCCGCGTTCCTTACGGCCAAATGCTCCGCCACGATGGAGTCGAAGTAGAGGGGGAGATCGTAACCAGCGAACTCCGTGATTTTGGCTTGGGATCTATATTCGTTGAATAGTTGTGTCCTGGAAGCCAAGAAGATTCAAAGCGGGGCTAGCTCAGCAGATGTTATAAGGATAGCTCGCAGAGAACGCATCAGAAATGAGACGAAAGGCCATCATGCTCATCCCCCTGGCCTGCCGCAAGATGGAGGGTCCGTTCGACTTCATCTCGGAGTTGAAGGTGAACCTCGGGGAGAACGAGGAGGAGCTTAGGCATGGGGACCTCCTGGTGATCTCCGGCAAGTACCTGGCCATGGCGGAAGGAAGGTACGTCGACCTCAGCCGGGTGATCGCCCTGGAGGACGCAAAGGAGTACGCGGAGAGTTACGGAATGAGTCCGGGCCTCTCCGAGACGGTCCTGCGGGAGTCCGACTATGTGCTGCGGGGGCTTCATGGCTTCATATTGACGGTCAAGGATGGCTTCTTCGCCCCGAACGCGGGGGTCGACAAGTCCAACATCGGCAGGGGGAGTGCCATCCTTCACCCCTCGAACGGGCCGGGACTCGCCGCTAGGCTGCGGAGAGAGGTGCTGGTCGCCTTTGGAGTTCGCGTCGGCGTGGTGATCACCGACAGCAGGCTGCAACCTCTCAGGCGGGGGACCGTGGGAACGTCTATCGGGTTCTCCGGATTTGATGCGGTGGTCGATGACCGAGGGCGTGTCGACCTATTCGGCAACAGGCTGAAGGTCACTAGGAGGGCGGTGGCAGACGACCTTTCGAGCGCAGCGGAGTTGCTCATGGGTGAGTCAGACGAAAGCGTACCGGTGGTGGTCGCAAGAGATACGGGCGTCCGACTTGCGGATACGGACTTCTTCGACGTGTCGGTGCCGGCAGACGAATGCATCTTCGTCAGGGGGCTCTCTCGGTTTGGCGCAGGAAGCCCTAGCGAGGATGGCCCTCCGCGATTCTCTTCTTGAACCTCTGGGCGTCGGCATACATCGCGACCCCATGGAATGCAAAGTAGGCCTTCTTCGAGCCTGAGGTCCTTGCTCCTCCTTCTATCCTTTCGAGGTCCTCGGAGGCGAACCGGTAGAGGTTGTGCTTTCCCAATCCGAACAACCTCGTATAGAGTATCTCGTCACGAAGGTCGGGGCCGGAGCGGGTCAGGTCCGTCACCTGGATGATCCGATTTGAGTCCAGTATGGAGAGGGTGCGGAGAGAAGGGCTCGAGCGGACTTCCCAAGCGAGCCTCAGCGAGCGGGACCGCAGGGATTCGACTAGCCCTGAAATCCCACCATCGGGGACCTTGGAGGGGTCGAGCCTAGCCGGGGTCTGCAGCACTAGAAGGTTGGAGCTCAGGGCGTCGCATACCTCGGACAGGTAGTCGATTGCTGCCCGGATGTGAAGGAGGTGCCCAGACGAGAGGGCGGGGGTGAGTTCCCTGCTGCACTTGACGGTGAACTCGAACCCGGGGGGGACCACCTCCCTCCAGCGGGCGACAGTCCGGAGGGGGACTCTCGTGTAGAAGGTCGAATTGACCTCCACGAAGTCGAACAGCTTGGAGTAGCCCACCAGCTTGTCCGGGACGTCGAGAGGGAAGTACTGCCAGCCGCCCGTGCCGACGCGAAACTCCACGATACGTTAAGAAGCCTCTCGGCGTATTTAACGGGCGATGCCGCTTCGGATGGGAACCTGTGGGTGGAGCTACGACGAATGGCTCGGGGTCTTCTACCCAACCAAGGACACCTCGAAGCTCTCCTTCTACTCCAGGGTCTTCAAGACGGCGGAGGTGGACAGCACCTTCTACGACTATCCGAACGAGAAGGTCGTGTTCGGCTGGTCGAAGTACAGCCCGCTGGACTTCCAGTTCAGCCTCAAGATACCGCAGCTCATCACCCACAAGAAGAGGCTGAGCCTGCGTCTCGGGGTCGAATCGGACCTGGAGAGGTTCCTGGAGCTCCTCAGGCCGCTCTCAATCCTGAACAAGATCGGAGTCCTGCTGGTGCAGCTCCCGCCCAGCCTGTCGTCGGACCTTGACCTCCTCGAATCGTTCCTTAAGGTCCTCCCCGCCGAGACCTACCACTTCGCCGTGGAGTTCCGCCACGAATCTTGGTGGAACGAGGACACCTGGAGGCTCCTCAGGAAGTACGGCGTTGCCAACACCACGGTGGACGAGCCCCTCCTGCCGCCCGAGATGGTACGGACTGCCGACTTCACCTATGTCCGATGGCACGGCCTCGGAGAAAGGGTCTGGTACGACTACAGGTATTCGAAGGACCAGATAGGGGAGTGGGTTCCGAAGATCCGGGAAGCCCTCAAGACCTCCAAGGAGGTCTACGGCTACTGGAACAACCACTTCCACGGCTACGCCGTCCTGAACGGCCTCGAAGCCCTCGAGCTGATGGGGATGCTCACCGAAGAGCAGAAGGCGGCGCTCAAGGATGTCTCGTCCCACGTCGACGGGAAGCAGAAAGGAATCCTGGACTACTGAGCGCGCCTCCGTCAAGGGTTGCCCCTGAAAGGGGGCCGGGGGGAACCCAAAACAAATAAATATCTTGCCAAGGCGCTTCAACCTCGCTTTCGAAGGCGTCGGTTTGACAAAGTGGATCGTCGGCTCCGCCTGGCCCTACATCAACGGAACCCCCCATTTGGGGACATTCATCCACCTTCTTTCGGCCGACGTCTATTCCAGGTATCTCAGGCTGAAGGGCGATGAAGTCGTGTCGGTCTCCGGCTCCGACGAGCACGGGACCCCCATCGAGGTCGAAGCGACGAAGTTGGGCATTTCACCCAAGGCGCTTACCGACAAGAACCATGCCGGCCATAGTATCCCTCCTGAAACAGTACATGGTGGAGCTGAATAATTACACGAGGACCGAATCGCCCACCCACATCGCGTTCTCTCGGGAGTTCTACTCCAGGCTGTATCGGAACGGCTATGTTTCGAGCGAGTCAGTGCCGCTTCCTTACTGCCCGAGGGACGATCGGTTCCTCCCGGACAGGTTCGTCGAAGGCGTGTGCCCGTTCTGTGGTTTTGACGGCGCCAGGGGGGATCAATGCGACAACTGCGGCCACCTCCTCGAGCCCGTCGAGCTCAAGAGCCCCAGATGCGTCATCTGCGGCACCTCGCCGATCATCAAGGACTCCGAGCACTGGATCTTCGAGCTGCCCCGGCTGACGGACAGACTGAAGTCTTACATCGCCTCGTCTCCCCAATTCCCCGAGAACGCCAGAAACTTCTCGAACAGGTGGTTAGAGGAGGGCTTGAAGCCCCGGCCGCTTACGCGGGACAACAAGTGGGGGATACCGGCCCCCTTCCCAGGCTCTGAGGGCAAGACGATTTACGTGTGGATGGAGGCCGTGCTGGGCTATGTCTCAGCCACCAAGGAGTGGGCGGAGCGTAAGGGAGACACGGCGGCTTTCGCCCGCTTCTGGAAGGACCCGGCGACGAAGACGGTCATATTCATGGGCAAGGACAACATTCCGTTTCACACCATCATCTTCCCGGCGCTCCTTATGGCGGCGGACGACGGATACGTCCTACCCTGGCAGGTGTCGTCCACCGAATTCATCCTCTTCGAAGGTCAGAAGTTCTCGAAGAGCAAGAACGTGGGCATATGGATGGACGAAGCTGCGAAGATTGCAGACCCCGAATACTGGAGGTTCGTCCTGATGTCGATTAGGCCTCAGGCGAAGGATGCCAACTTCGGGTGGTCTGAGCTCGAAAGGATCGTGAACAGCGACCTTAACGACGTCATAGGCAACTACGTCCACAGGACCCTGACATTTATCAAGAGCAATTTCGGATCTGTGATACCCGAGCCGGGGCCTTTGGGAGATGAGGAGAAGGCCCTCCTGGCTTACGCTGAGGAGTCCGCATCAAGATTCCTTCGGCTAATGGACGATTTCGACATCAAGGAGTCCGTGAAGCAGGTGGTCGAGCTGGCCCGCAAAGGGAACGAATACATCAGCGTACGCGAACCCTGGGCCCAAGTCAAAAGGGACAGGGTGGCTGCGGCCACTACCCTTTTCGTTGCTTCCCAGCTGGTCTACAGCATCTCCTTGATGCTCTACCCCTTCATGCCGAAGTCCTCAGCGGCCCTCTGTGGCATTCTGGGCCTCCCCCCTGACCCCGTGAGGATCGGCCTCGAGAAGCTGGGGAAGGTTGCACTCGACCCTGGCCACAGGCTCGGCCAGCCCGTCCCGCTCTTCTCGAAGATCAAGGTCCAGAAGGCTAACTGACAGTCGAGATACGTTTTTTAGAAGCTTTGGAACAATTGTGCTTCATATGTCCGAGAAATTACACCTCCCTATTGTGGTGATAGGGAGCGGCCCGGCCGGCCTTACGGCCGCGGTGTACGCCGCAAGGGCCGGCTACGCCCCCCTGGTGATAGGAGGCTACGAATTCGGGGGGCAGCTCATGCTCACCACCACCGTCGAGAACTTCACGGGCTTTCCGGATGGAATCATGGGGCCCGACCTCATGGCCGGCATGCGGAAACAAGCTGAGAACGTCGGGGCCAGGGTCGTCGACCGGAACGTCACGAAGGTTGATTTCTCGACGAAGCCGTTCAAGATCGACGTGGAAGGAACAGAGTACCTCGCGGACTCCGTAATCGTGGCCACGGGCGCGTCCGCCAGGTGGCTCGGCATCAGCTCGGAGGAGAGGTTCAAGGGGAAAGGGGTGTCCTCGTGCGCGGTCTGCGACGGCTCCTTCTTCAAGGCGCAAGACCTCGTCGTGGTGGGCGGAGGGGACACGGCCATGGAGGACTCACTCTACCTATCCAAGATCGCCGGCAGCGTTACGGTCATCCACCGCAGGGACAAGCTTCGGGCCTCCGGAGATCATGCAGCGAAGGGCCTTCTCCAACCCCAAGATTCGCTTTGTGTGGAACTCCGTGGTTGAGGAGATCCTGGGAGACAAGAAGGTCGAAGGGGTCAGGGTAAAGGACACGGTGACAGGTGTGGTGTCTCCGATCAAGTGCGGCGGCGTCTTTGTCTCCATCGGCCATCAGCCGAACACTGGAGTATTCCGCGGTCAGATCGACCTCGACAAGGCAGGCTACGCCGTCGTCCAAGGCGAGACCCGTTCGAGCAAAGAGGGCGTCTTTCTTGCGGGGGATGTTGCGGACCACGTCTACAGGCAGGCCATTACGGCCGCCGGATCGGGGTGCAAGGCGGCACTGGACGCAGTTAGGTTTCTAGAGGCCCAGAAGGACCGTCAGTAGAAGCTCGAGAGGTCCGTCTGGCCTTCAGTGCTCTTCAGCGAAGCCACGTGGACGCTCAACCGCCGGATCAGCAGGTCCGGCTCGTCTTCCAGGAGTTCGGTCACCAGCTCCCTCCCAACCCTGACTATGGCACCGACGCCCCTCTCTTCACCCTTCATGGTGCGGCTTCTGCTGTGGGCCTTCAGGGTGGCGTTGTCGATGGCGGTTATGCCTACACTCTTGTAGGATAGTTCGGATGCCACCAGCTCCTCGGCTACTTCGGCAGCCATCCCTTCGAGAGCTTTGGAGATCAGCTCTATGTCTCGACTGTCCTCCTTCAATGTCACCATCCGACCCACCTGCTCCCTCTTCCAGTTTCTCAGCGGCTTTTCGTCCGTGCCCTTGGAGGCCAGGAAGAAGTATAGCCCCAGGTTTCGGCCGAATTGCTCCTGCAGCTGGGTGACGGGAAGGTTGGAGAGTTCGGCGATGGTCTTGGCTCCGATCTTCTCGAGCTTGCCTGCGGTCTTCTTCCCCACGCCATAGAGCCTGTCCACCGGGAGCGAGCCGAACTGACCCATGAACTCGCCTTCCCTGACGGCCAGTAGGCCATTGGGCTTCGCCTTGTCGCTGGCCATCTTGGCCGTCAACATGTTGGGGCCGATGCCGACGCTGCAGGTCAGGCCTATCTCCTTCAGGACGGCCTCTCTCACATTCTGGCCGATGGATTCGGCCTTTACGTAGTCGCCTCCGGCTCTCAGGCTGATGTCCAAGTAGGCTTCGTCGATGCTTTCGGGAGATATCTTGTCAGCCAGGCCCCTGAGGAGCGCCATCGTCCTTCCGGAAACGTCCTCGTAGAACGAGAAGTCGGGCGGGAGGAAGGCCGAGTCCACCCCTTTCAACAGCTCCTTCGCCCTGAAAATGGCGATGCCGGACCTCACGCCATGGTCCCTCGCGACGTAGTTGCAGGTGGCCACGGCCCCGCTGTCTTCGGTTCTCCCCGAGAACATGCAGACGACCACCGGCTTGGTCTTCAGGGTGGGATCCCTCACTTCCTCGCACTGGGCATAGAAGTAGTCCATGTCCACGGCCGCGATGATTCGCCGCTGGCTGGCCGGCGGTCCTCCGGGCAATCTCCTCGTCCTTGAGAAGCTTGCCTAATATAACCTTCGAGGGCGCATTTCAATAAGCTAAATAACTTCGCGGGGGGAAAGCTCACCCGTCGCGGGGGTCGCCCAGCCTGGCCAAAGGCGTCGGGCTTAGGACCCGATCTCGTAGGAGTTCGTGGGTTCGAATCCCACCCCCCGCACCAAAGTCCCCCTCAGCCCATGCCTCCGTGGCCGCCGTGGGCACCTCGGATGCTCTTGCATCATCAGTTCGTCGGGCCCCCACCGGCTCCTGTCAGGGACGTTGGCTCTGAGCGGCGTTTGACGATGAGCCTGACTCCGTGAATCATACGCTAGGCGTGAAGGCAGTCACTATTTGGACAATGAACGAAGTTTGGCTCCCCTTGCCAGGACGAGGAGAACAAGTGGGACCAAAGGAAGTGTACCCACTAGGGTCCAGCCAAGGCTCCAGGAGATGGTCGAAGCCAGCGAGAGCATGGGAGCGACCCACATCCCGATGAGCATGTGGAAAGTGTTGACGACGGCGAGATAGGAAGTGGGGTCGCTCCCTTCGAGATCGACCAGAAAGGCGTACAGCATCGATATGCCGAAGTCATTGAAGAAGCCTACCAAGACCAGCGAAACGATGATGGCGTCGACTCGACCCGTGCCGATCATGACGGCAGGCAGAATCGCCGGAACTGCACCCAGCGCCAAGAGCAGACGCTTGTTCCTGAACCTGCCGTAGAAGACGCTCATGAAACTCCCCACTATGCTGGGGAAGAGGAGGATGGAAGACGTCAAGCCCGAAATCGAGACGGATGTTCCCAGGGCGATCTGCTCGTAGGACGGCAAGAGCTGTCCTATCGCGAAGTAGGCACCCCACACACCCGCATAGGATAGGCCCACGGCCAGGACCACCCTGTTCCTTAGAGTCTTGCCTACGCCCAAAAGGCGCGGAGGGGGCGAATAGTTCTCGTTTCGGACTACGACGAAGTTCAGCGCGGCCATGATGACGGCCACGAGCCCGCCGAGCTCGGTGGCTAGCTCCCACCCCAGGGCCTGGTCGAATACCCCCCAGACCAACCCCACTCCTCCTCCCATGGCGAAAAAGGCGTTGTAGAGGCCCATGACGGTTCCGGGCTTGGTGGGATAGAGATCGGAGAGGACCCCGCCGGCGGAAGCGAAGAACATCGCCGCTCCTACTCCTGAAATCATCCGAGTGGCGAAGAGCCAGAAAGTGGACACGTTCAGGGGGAGGAAAATGTTGCCTGCAGCGAGCATGAAGAGCCCCAAGATGTACGTCCGGGTGGGGCTGAGCTTTTGCGCCAAGTAGACAGATGGGATCTGAGCCACTCCGGCAGCCCCGAAGAAGGCCACAGGTATCAGCCCCAGGAGGCTGGTCGGCACGTTTCCCTGTGCCGCGATCTGCGGCAGGGCAGGGGATATGAGGAACCATTGGAGGCTGTAGGTAAGCCTCCCCGCCAGGATGAAGGCGGCCTTCAAGTCCCTTCCCTGCGTCACGGCCCTAGTCTCCAAGGAGGTCTTTCAGCTCGGTCTGCGCGGGGATATTTAAGCGCTCGAGAGGAAGGAGGGCACCTGTCGAAAGAAGTCGAGCGGACACCGGGCCGCAGACGAGCTCAGCAGAAGGCTCCCAGCCTAGATGCGCCGGTCCGGGCCGCCAAACGCTTCACGACCGCTTCTGTCCCTTCTCACAAAGAATCCTTTATGTGTCAGCGATTCGGATGATATACCGCTGCAAGGGCAAAGCCACCATGGAGCGACTTTTCAATAACGAGTCAATCAACCGCAACGTCGCCGTGCTGGGGATAACGTCTGCAGTATCGACGTTTTCAATAACCCTCTGGCAAGGCTGGCTCCCCCTCCTGCTGCAAGGGCGTCTGCCGAGCGTGCTGCTCGTTGGCGGATCGTTCTCGATCTTCGGCCTCGTGACCGCCGTTGCCTATCTAGTCGCCGGTCCCCTCGGGGACGGCTACGGCCGAAAGGAAGTCATCGTGGTCAGCTCCTACCTCCTCGGACTTGCCCCCATACTCCTGTTGTTCTCAAACAACCTCCTGCTCATAGCCGCGTTGATGCTGTTCTATTGGGCCCAGACCGCGCTGCAACCTAACTTCAGGGCCATGGTCATGGACGCCATCAAGCCGGCTTTCCGAGGCAGAGCCTTCGGCATCTTCACATCATTGGCCGCGAGCGTCTCGGCTCTTGCCCTTTTGCTCTCGGGCTTCGCCCTGTCGCTGACAAGCCCCTCCTCCCAGGGCGCCTACAGCCAGAGCGCGCTCTCCCCCTTCTTCATCTTCAGCGGCATAGCCATACTCAGCGTGGCCGTGGTGAGGACGCTCCTCCTACGTGAGACCTTCGGTTCCGGGGCCAAGGGCCTGCAAGGGTTCAAGGCCAACGTCACCAAGAACCTGGAACCGCTGAGAAGGAAGACCATGCGGGTTCCGACGGCCGCCTACATACTTCACGATGCCGCCATGAGCCTGGTGCTCTTTCTCGCCCCCATTTACGCCGTCGAGCAGGCTTCGATGGCGCCCTGGGCCGTGGGGGCGATGCTGGCTTCACCACTGGTCCTGCTTTTCGTCTTCCAGATCCCCTTCGGGCGCTTCGCTGACCTCAGGGGGAGGACATGGGTCATCTCGATCAGTTTCGTCCTCGAGGCCATATTCGCGACGGCCTTCGTCTTGTACAGGAACATGCTCTACGTGTTCCTGGTCTACGTGGCCTGGATGGGCCTGGGCCAGATGGACGCCCCTGCCCAAGTGGCGCTGCTGGCAGACCTCTCCAGCATAGAAGAGCGGGCGACTGTGATGGGAGGGTTCGGCGGGCTGACGACGCTGGCGGCCATACCTGCTCCGCTCGTAGGTGGCTACTTGTACAGCAGTTCCGTCCCATATCCGTTCTTCCTATGCTCCGCTCTTCTCTGCGTCTCCACGGTCCTGATCCTGTACTACCGGTTCAAGACCCGTAAGAGGCTTGGGCCTCGACCATCTTCACTACCGCTTTGAGGTCCTCCACCAGGGCCTCCAGTAGTTGTGGCCGTCCGTGCAGCGCGACGGCGGGATGGTAGGTGATGTAAAGCGAGGCAGCCCTGTATGTTCCGGTTGGACCCCTCTGCAGGCTCCCCTTCTTGCCCGTCACCGCCATCTGGGCGGTGCGGCCCAGGAGGACCACCACTCCCGGCTTGATGGCATCAACTTGTCTTTCGAGGTAACCGATGCACTCTTTCAACTCGTCGTCCTTCGGCACCCGGTTGTCCGGCGGCCTGCACTTCACCACGCTGGTGATGAACAGATTATCCCGCCGCAGGCCGGCCGAAGCAAGGGCCCTTTCTAGGACCTTCCCCGCCTGGCCCATAAAGGGACGGCCCACCATGTCCTCCCTCCTGCCCGGCGCCTCCCCCACTATCATTATCCTAGCTGAGGGGGCGCCCTCGCCGGGGACCGCTTTGGTGCGACTCTGGCAGAGGCGGCACTTTGTGCAAGCGGAGACCTCCCTAGCTACGGCGGATAGCTCACGTTTCGTCATCGACCAGGTCCCAGCTCACGGGGTTTGCCTTGGAATCGTACACCGCGATGCAGTCCGGACCGACGAAGGGATATGCGACGATCATCATCACCGAGCCGTAAATGTGGAGAGTGTCCTGCAGCGAGGGGTTCTTCGAGCCGGACGGGTGGGAGTGGGCAGTGCCCACAATGGACGCGTCAATGGGCACCTGATATCGGTTGAAGGTCGAAGAAGAGTGGGCCCCCGTCATGAACGGGGCGAAGACCACCTGGTGGATGAGCAGGACATCCTTGGTCTTCTTGGCCCTGAGTAGCACTATCATCTCGTTGGGGTACTGGTCCTTTGAAAAGGCCAGAAGCGACTCTGCCAGGGTCTTAGTCAGCTGTACGCGAGTCACTATGTGGATATCCCCATCATCTTGTAGGCTTCTGCGAGGTTGGTCTTGACCCTGGACCTCACTTCTTCGTAGTAGTTGTGGCCTTCCGAGTCTATGATGACGGTCAGGGGGCCGAAGTCTTCGACCTCTAGTATCCATAGGGCCTCGGGCGAGCCCAGGTCGAGCCACTCCACTCCCTTGACCTTCTTTATGGATTTCGCCGCGAGCGCCCCGGCGCCGCCGGTGTATATCGTATAGGCCGTTCCCAGCTTCTTACATGCCTCGGCTGTCTTGGCTCCCATGCCACCCTTCCCGATGACTAGCTTGGCGCCGGTCTTCTCGAGGAAGTCGGCTTCGTAGGTCTCGATCCTTGCCGAAGTGGTCGGGCCGGCCGATATGATCTCCCAGCTATCCCCCCTCTTCCTGACCACGGGACCCATGTGATAGACGGCCAGCCCATGGAAGTCGACAGGAAGGCGCTCCCCTTTCCCAAGGAGCTCCAGAACCCGCCTGTGGGCGGCGTCCCTTGCCGTGATGACGGTGCCGGTCAGGTAGACGATGTCGCCGGTGCGCAGCTTCCTTGGCTCGTCGCCCATGGGCGTGGTGAACTTGTATTCGACCATCTTCAGGCGCCTCCCTTGTTGAGGAACGGGTGAGTGAGGAATTCTACCCTTCCCCCTGGGAACACCCTCATGGTGCTCCTCCGGTCCTCCCAGCAGGCGGTTGCGACGCCCACGGCGAACGATGCAGGGTGGCGGTTTACGGCATCGATGTGGACGTCAAGGGCGGTGGTCGCACCTCCAACTCCATGGGGGCCCCAGCCTAGCTTGTTTATGGCTTCAAGGAGAGATGTTTCGATCTTGGAGAGTTCGGGGTCGACATTTCGCTCGCCCACCTCCCGTTGCAGGGACTTCTTCGCCAGCTTCATGGCGATGTCGGCCGTGGGTCCTAGCCCGATGCCGACTATGACGGGCGGGCAGGGCTTCGGTCCCTGCTCGAAGATGTCGTCCAGCACGATCTTGTAGACTCCCTTCATGCCCTCGGCGGGGGGGATGACCTTGGCCAAGCTGGGCGACTCGCTCCCTCCTCCCTTCAACACGACGGTCACGTCGGCCGTGTCGAGGCCAGGGACGATCTCCCATTCAATCCAAGGGATCCGGTCCGCCGTGTTGTTCCCGGAGTTCTTCCCTGTGAGTATGTTCACGGAATTTGGCCTGAGCGGAGCCTCGGCCGTCGCTTTGACCGTTGCGCCTCTGAGGGCGCCCTCGAGCAGCCCAAGGTAGGGGAACCGGTCCCCGGCTCTGACGTAGAAGATGACCGTTCCTGTGTCTTGGCAGGAGGGCCTACCTTCGACTTCGGCGATCTCCAGGTTCTTGAGCATCGAGCCGATGACCTTCTTGGGCAGCTCTGTGGGCTCGTTGTCTTGGGCTCGCTTAAGGGCCGACTTCACGTCGGCAGGCAGGTAGATGGCCGCGGTCGTTATGAGTTTCACGGCGGCTCCGGAAATCTGATCCTCGACGCTCTCCTGGCTCATTGGGGCGAGATGGGGCGTCAGTGGGATATATCGGTTGCTCGTCGGGCCAAAGGTGGAGCAGGGGCAAATAGACAGAAAAAATAAATATGAGCCTTAGAAACACAAATCCGCAAAAATCCCTTTTCATAGGTGAGAATGTTGTCATATCCATCTGGTTCGCAACCCGTCATAGTCCTGAAAGAAGGAGCGTCCGAAACCAAAGGCAAGGAAGCCCTTAGGAACAACATCAACGCGGCTAAGTTGATCTCTGGGATAGTGAAGTCTTCTCTCGGACCCAGGGGCATGGACAAGATGCTTGTGGATTCGCTGGGAGACGTAACCATTACCAACGACGGCGCCACGATGCTGAAGCAGCTCGACGTTCAGCACCCGGGCGCCAAGATGATGGTGGAGATCAGCAAGGCCACTGACAGCGAAGTGGGCGATGGCACCACCAGCGCCGTCGTTCTGGCGGGCTCCCTGCTCGAGAAGGCTGAGGAGCTCATCGACAAGGACGTCCACCCGACCATCATAGTCGACGGCTATACCATTGCCTGCGAGAAGGCACTGGAGATACTGGGCAAGATCGCCATTAAAGTGGACCCCACCAACAAGGAGTGGTTGGTCAAGATATCGAAGACCAGCCTGGCTTCGAAGCTCGTCTCTCAGGAAAGCGAGGAGCTTTCGAACATAGTCGTCGACGCGGTCCTCCACGTCGTCGACAAGGCCGGGGACAAGCTGAAGGTGGACATAGACAACGTCAAGGTCGAGAAGAAGCCCGGTCGGTCCCTGAGCGACACGGCCCTGGTCAACGGGATCATCATAGACAAGGAGGTCGTGCATGCGGGGATGCCCAAGAGGGTGGAAAAGGCCAAGATAATGCTCCTCAACTCGCCGCTTGAGATCGAGAAGACCGAGATGAGCGCCGAGATACGGATCTCCGACCCCACCCAGATGAAGTCGTTCCTGGACGAGGAGGCGCGGATGCTAAAGGGGATGGTGGACAAGCTCGCCGAAGCCGGCGCCAACGTTGTGTTCGTTCAGAAAGGCATCGACGACATAGCCCAGCACTACCTCGCAAAGGCGGGGATAGTGGCAGTCCGCCGAGTGAAAGAGAGCGACATGACTCGCCTGGCGAAGGCGACCGGTGGGCGGATCGTGACGAACCTCGACGACATGACGCAAGGCGGACCTCGGCCAGGCAGACCTCGTGGAAGAAAGGAAGGTCGAGCAGGACAAATGGGTCTTCGTGGAGGGATGCAAGAACCCGAAGGCGGTCAGCATCCTCCTCCGGGGCGGCTCCCAGAGGGTGGTGGACGAAGGCGAAAGGGCCGTGCACGATGCCATCATGGTGGTCAAAGATGTGATCGAAAGGCCCACCGTAGTGTGTGGGGGAGGCGCTCCTGAAGCCGAGATCGCTCACCGCATAAGAGAGTGGGCCCACACGCTGTCCGGCAGGGAACAGCTGGCCGCCCAGTCTTTCGCCGATGCGATGGAAGTGATTCCCCTGACCCTAGCTTCGAATGCAGGGATGGACCCGATTGATACGCAAGTGGACCTGCGCGCGGCCCATTCGAAGAACAAGACTTGGGCAGGGATATCTGTTTCAGACGGCAAGGTAGGCGACATGGAGAAGGAACAGGTGTTCGAGCCTGCCGTCGTGAAATCCCAGATCATCAAGTCGGCGACGGAAGCCGCGGTGATGATCATGAGGATCGACGACGTCATAGCCTCGAAGGGCATGGGCAGGGAAGTCGGAGGCCCGCCGCCCGGCGGAATGTAGGATACACGGTCTTCTCTTTTTGCCACCGACGGCGAGCGGAGGCGCTGCCGGGGCCGAGCTGGGGCCGTTCCATAATTGCTCCCATCTCACGATGGCGGCCTCAAAATGAAGAGGTCGATGAGGTCCTACGGTGTGGCGCGCATGGTGCGCTTGAGAGACTGCAGGATCCTAATCCTCTTGACGATGTTGGGGTGAGTCGAGAAGAGCTCGAAGACCCTCTCGCTTTCAGAGATCTTCCTGTTGGCTACTTGGTTTATGAGGTCCTGTTCGCTGTAGGCGTACTGCGGGGCGCTCCTCGAAGACGTGTCGGGATCGATTATCAGGAGGCTCTTGAATCCCATGGCCTGAGACGATGGGGAACCGCGGCGCGAACCTTGCGACATTCCACGCCGGCCGTACAGGTCGAGCTTGGCCAGGGCCGAGGATAGCTTGTCGGCGCCGTCTTCTACCACCTCCGCTCCGTGCCTATCCGCATAGAGCTCCCTCTCTCTGCTCAGCCCCAAGACGAGGACGTTCAGGATGAAGTAGGCCACTAGGGCGAGGGCGCCGACGGCCACCGCCGAGCCCCCACCGTTCCTGGAATTGCTCGACGGCGCACCCCACATGAGGGACAGGGCGACATAGTAGAAGATGGCCGGCAAGACCGATACGAACATCATTATTTGGACGTCTCTGTGTCGGAGGTGGCCCAACTCGTGGCCGAGCACTGCTTCGACCTCGCCCGGCTCCAGGGTGTTGAGGAGGCCCTGGGTCACGCAGACCCTGCTTCCGGTCAATGGAGAGCCATATGCAAAGGCGTTGGGGGCCGGTATCGGAGATAGCATCAGCTTCGGCACCTTCAGGCCAGCCTTCTGGGCGATCCTCTCGAGCATTCCGTGAACCTCATTCATCTGCCCCTCGGGTACCTCCTTCACCTTGTACATGGCGCTCACGAGATAGGGCCCGATGAGCCACTGAATCAGGCTGAAAGCTACCACCAGCACGAGCATGGTGATGATGTCGAAGACTCCCAAGTAGGTCAGCACGATTGCAAGGAAGAGGGTCGAAGCCCCAATCACCAAGGTGACCGTTCCGAGCATCGTCAGCCTGAGTCTCCAAAGGCTGTAGTCCAAGCTAAGCACCTCTAGACCGTCCGTAGGCGTGACAGATTTAAATGTAGCGCCGAGGTCAACTTCGGCCCACCGTTTCGAGAGCGAGAGCATCGAGCGGTTAGTTTAAGAGATTCACGGCGAGAAAGCTGTGAGAGCGAAACGAGAATGGGAGCCCAATTCAGGGTCGAAAAGGACTACCTAGGCCCGGTGAACGTTCCCTACGACGCGTATTATGGTGTGCAGACGGCAAGGGCGGCGGACAACTTCAAGATTAGCGGTGTCAGGGCCCACCCCCTGTTCCTGCGCACCTCCGCCCTGGTCAAGTGGGCGGCCGCCGTGGGGAACATGAAGGCGGGGACCCTTGAAAGGCAGAAGGGAGATGCCATCTGCAGGGCCGCGGAGGAGATCTATTCCGGAAACTTCCTCGATCAATTCGTCGTAGATGTGTTCCAGGCGGGGGCTGGCACCTCCCACGACATGAACGTCAACGAAGTCATCGCCAACAGGGCCATCGAGCTTCTGGGCGGCAGGAAGGGCCAGTACTCGGTCGTGCATCCGAACGATGACGTGAACATGGGCCAGTCCACAAACGACTTCATCCCAACGGTCATAAGGGTCACAACGCTGCTCCTCATGAGAGACCTCCTAGTGGAGCTGGACTCGCTATGTCTGGCCTTAGGCGACCTGGCTGCGAAGTTCAATTCTCACGTGAAGCCCGGCCGCACCCACCTCATGGATGCGGCACCGGTGAGGTACGGCCAGGTCTTCGAAGGATGGAGGAGGACCCTCACCAAGGACGGCGAAAGGCTCCGGCGAGCCGGGGACATGCTTACCGAGCTGAACCTTGGGGCGTCGGCCGTCGGCACAGGGGTTAACGCGGAACCGAAGTATGTGGATGAAGCACTGCGGTTCCTTTCCACCAAGACCGGCTTCCAGTTTCGCAGCCCAGCTTCCTTCATCGATGTGACGCACTCCATGTCGGACATGCTGTGGGCGTCCTCTTCGTTGAAGGTGCTGGCGGTGGACGTTTCGAAGATCTGTAACGACCTGCGCCTTATGAACTCCGGACCCCTCACCGGGTTCGGTGAGGTGACGCTGCCGGCAGTCCAGCCTGGGTCCTCCATAATGCCGGGGAAGGTGAACCCGGTGATAGCTGAATGCATGAACATGATCTGCTTCCACGTCATGGGTAGCGAAAGGGCTGTCGAGGAAGCCGCACACGCCGGCCAAATGGAGCTCAACGTGATGATGCCCCTCATCGCCTACGAACTCACAACCTCCCTCGAAATCATGAAGAACGGCCTCAAGATGCTCAGGGAGAAGCTCCTCCTTGGCATCGAAATCGACGTCGAGAAAGAGAGGCGCCTTGTGGAGACGAGCTCGGGAATAGCCCTAGCCCTCAACCCCTACCTCGGGTTTGATCGGACCGCCGAGATAGTGAAGGAGGCGATGAAACGGGGAATCTCGGTGCGCCAGGTCATCAGCGAGAAGAAGCTGATGTCGGAGGAAGCGCTGGACAGGGTCCTGGACCCGTTCAGGATCACCCAAAGGGGCATAGTCAGGGACTAGGCCCTATACCTTCCAGTCTATGTCGACCGTCTCCTTGCGCACGAAGACGGTCACGAGCCCCCAGATCATGGCGGCAAGCCACAGCGGGGAGTAGATCACATAGTAGATGATGAAGTAGACAGGCCTGAAACTGTACCCGAGTTTCCTAGCGAAGACGAGATAGACTGCGGCGTAGCCTAGGAGGCCCACCAGCAATGCCAACCCCAGACTGAAGAGGTTGGGGAGGGCGCTATAGGGGATGAAAGCGGGGAGGAATATGGGGAAGGAGCGCGACGAGAGTGAAATCAGGGCCAGGGCGAATATGTCCCAGGTGGCCATGTTCTTGAACGTCAGGCTGGAACATGGCGCTGATGACCGTGGGGAAGATCATGAGGAGGGCCGTGCCGAAGATTCCGGGATGCTTCTTCAGGGCGGAGAAGAGAGGCCTGTAGTTGTCGTGGAACCAGAGGGCGGTCCCATAGGACCACCTCTTACGCTGGGCCCACCAGGCCTTCAGGGTTGAGGGGGAAAAGGTGTCGACCTGTATGTCCTCCGCATACTTGAAGTTCAGGTCCTTCAGGTAGGCCCTCAGGCCAAGGTCGAGGTCCTCAGAGACGACGGTCCTGAACCCGTCTATCCTTTCGTAGGCCTCCCTGGTGATGGCGAAGCCGGCCCCGTTTACGCCGAGGGTCTTCTTCATCCTCTTCGACATCAGCCAGTTGGCGGCGTTGAACCCCACGTACTCGTAGTAGACGATGTTCGAGAGGAGCCCCTCGACGACGACGCTCTTCTTCATCTCCAGCATGTCGTACCCGCGTATCTCGGAGGCCGTCCTGGTCACCAGGTCGGCCGTCTTGATGACGATGTCCGCGTCGAGGAAGATCAGCACGTCGCCGGTCGAGGAACGAAAGCAGTCGTCGATGGCGTTTACCTTCCCCCTTCGCCGATCGCTGAGCCTGAACTGGACGTCGCGGCCGTACTTCTTGACCAGTTCGAGGGAGGAGGGCGACGCCTCGTCGATTGCTACGATAATCTCCTTTTTCGGATAGGAGTCGGCAACGAGCTTCTGCACAGTGTCGTCCAGTGTTTTGGAGGATCTCAGAACCGGTACTATGACCGAGACCCTGGGTGCTGCAGACAGCTCGGCATCGGCTATGGGCATGCCCTTGGTAACCCAACGGGCCACTGACGAGTTTAAAAGTATAACGGAGTGAGTTTGTGTCTATCCTCGGCCTAGGGTCCTCAAAAGGCGCATGCCGATGGTCCAGTGAATCTAGCGGCTGACCCACAAACGCGCAACTTCCAGGACCCCTGCGTGCGGGGAGTGGCTCGGTGATCCCGAAAGGGGATGGCGCAGGGTAGGTGGAGTTCCGCAGTTTCACACGTGCAATGCAAGGATGGACGGAGGGGTGGAGGGCGGGCGCAACAGAGCCTGGACGGAATCACTCTGAACCCTTAAATCAGCTCATCCGGAGTCAAGGGCGTCGAATGCCCGGCATTGAGGGCAAGCGGCCCAAGGCCATGGTTCTCCTTTCGGGCGGGCTAGACAGCACGCTAGCTCTCACCATGATGAAGGAGATGGGAATAGAGGTGGTCGCGGTGAGCTTCAAGACGCCATTCTGCAACTTCGATTGCGGAAGCGGAGCCTGCGGAGCGAAGATCGGGGACACCACCTTGAAGTACGGAGTCGAATGGAAGCCTGTGAGCCTGGGCGAGGAGTACCTGGAGATAGTCAGGAAGCCCCGACACGGCTACGGAAGCGGAATGAATCCCTGCGTCGACTGCCGCGTGATGATGTATACCCGGGCACGGGAGATGATGAAGGAGCTGGGTGCAGACTTCATAGTTACGGGGGAGGTCGTGGGCCAGAGGCCCATGAGCCAGAACCGCCAAGCCCTGAGCATTATCGAGAGGGAGTCGGGCCTCGAAGGCCTGATACTCAGACCGCTGTCGGCCCAGCTGATGGAGCCCACCATCCCTGAGAAGGAGGGATGGGTGGACAGATCGAAGCTCCTGGCCGTGGAAGGAAGAAGTAGAAGGACCCAAATCCAAATGGCCAAGGCAATAGGTTGGAAAGAGTACCCAAACCCATCGGGCGGCTGTCTTCTTACGGAAAAGGGGTTCTCCCGCCGCCTGAGCGACCTCTTTAGCCATGAGAGGCATCCCGACCAGAACGACATCGACCTCTTGAAAGTGGGCCGACACCTGCGCCTCAACGGAACATCGAAGCTGGTGGTGGGCAGGGACGTGCTCGAGAACAGCGAAATCTCGCAACTCGCCAGAGGGACGGATTCGTTGGTCGAGGTCGAGAAGATCCCGGGCCCTGTAGGCCTGTTGAGGGGGGCCTACGGGGAGCCGGAGATCGAGAGGGCCGCCTCCATCGTAGCCCGCTACAGTGACGCCCCTAAGGGCGCTGCCGCTACGGTCCACTGCAAGGGCGCGTCGGGCGAGGCCCGCTCCCTCTCAGTGGTTCCGCTGGCTGAGGCCGAAGTAGCCCGGCTCATCCTCTGATCCATCGGGTGATTCGATGGACCTCCCGGGCGAGGTCCTTCTCCCGACTCGGCCTTAATGGCTCACAAATCTTATATCACCCCTGCGCCACATCACTGTTCAGCATGCCAATCGCTTTCGTGTTGCTAAATGTTGAGCCGGGGGGCGAAGACGAGGTTTTGCAGTCCCTCAAGACCATCCCGGAGGTCAGGGAGGCCTATCGCGTTTATGGCGTCTATGACACGGTAGTCAAGATTGAGGCCAATACGGCTGAGAAGCTGAAGGAATTGATCACCTGGAAGGTCAGGCGCCTCAACAAGGTGCGCTCTACGCTAACCATGCTGGCCGTCGAATAGCCTAACATCGCCGCGACCGAGACGCCGATTCGGCCCCACAGATGCCGAAATCTTTAAGCGGAGTCAACAAACCATCCCTCTGGGCATGAACATTAGAGAGGAAGGCCTTCAGGTCTATTCGTTTAAGGAAGCGTCGACGCTGGGGCTGACCAAGTTCGAGCTGGGCGGGAAGGGCTATGGATTGGTGGAGATGACCAAGTTGGGCCTCCCCGTCCCTCCAGGAATCGTAGTCACGACTGGCATGTGCAAGGAGTATTTCAAGGCTGGGAAGAAGTTCCCGCCAGGCTTCGAAGCCAAGGTGGAAGAGAAGCTGAAGGAATTGGAAGCCCTTACCGGGAAGAGGTTCGGCGATCCAAAGAACCCGCTCCTGGTATCGGTCAGGTCCGGCGCGCCGTTCTCGATGCCGGGGATGATGGACACGATCCTGAACCTCGGCATGAGCGACAAGACATCCGAGGACCTTGCTAGGATCACCGGCGATCCACGATTCGCGTTCGACACCTACAGGCGCTTCCTCCAGCTCTTCGGCAAGATCGTCCTCAAGGTCCCCGGCGAGGAATTCGAGAAAATCATCGGAGAGGCCAAGGTGAAGGCCGGCGTCGAGACCGACATCGAGGTCCCGGCGGACTCTTGGAAAGAGGTCTGCCAGAGGTTCAAGGCCCTCATTAAGGAGAGGTCCGGGCGGGACGTCCCGCAGGCGCCCGTTGAGCAGCTCTTCATGTCCGTGGCCGCTGTCTTCGATTCATGGTACAACCCGAGGGCGTCTGAGTATCGGAAGATATACAAGATATCCGAAGAGCTCGGGACCGCCGTAAGCATCGTCCTCATGGTCTACGGAAACATGGACGACAGATCGGCAACCGGGGTCGCCTTCACTCGAAACCCTTCCACCGGGGAGAACAAGATCTACGGCGAGTATCTGGTGAAGGCCCAGGGCGAAGATGTGGTGGCAGGGATCAGGACGCCGCAGCCCATCGACTCCCTTCAGCAGAGCCTCCCCCAGGCCTTCGCCGAGCTGGTGGCTATCGCTCGCAAGCTGGAGAGCTACTTCAAAGACATGCAGGACATAGAGTTCACCATCGAACGGGGAAAGCTGTACATGCTCCAGACGAGGACCGGCAAGAGGACCGCCCAGGCGGCCGTGCAGGTAGCGACGGAATTTGCCGAGGAGGGCCTGATCACCAAGGAGGAGGCACTGGGTAGGATCGATCCGACCCAGTTCGAGCAGCTCTTGCACAAGCAGATCGACCCGAACTTCAAGGGGAAGCCGATCGGCCAGGGGTTGGCGGCGTCACCGGGGGCGGCATTCGGGAAGGTTGTGTTCACCGTCGAGGAGGCCGTAAGGGCGAAGGAGAGAGGCGAGGCTGTAATCCTGGTGCGCCCCGAGACTGCCCCTGAGGACATCGCAGGCATGGTGGCCGCCGAGGGGGTCTTGACCAGCAGGGGTGGGAAGACCAGCCACGCCGCGGTCGTCTCAAGGGGAATGGGCAAGCCCTGCATAGCAGGTGCTGAAGAGATAAAGATCGACCTTGAGAAAGAGACTTTCACTTCGAGAGGTCAACGGGTCAAGAAGGGCGACGTGATCACCATGGACGGAGGGAGCGGATTGATCTACCTCGGGACCGTCCCGGTGGTCGAGCCGGAGCTGACGCCTTCCGTGCACAAGTTGCTGTCGTGGGCGGACTCCATCAGGCGGCTCGAGGTTCGGGCGAACGCCGACACGCCCGCCATGGCTGCGGCCGCCAGGAAGAACGGGGCCCAGGGTATCGGGCTGACGAGGACCGAAAGGATGTTCAACGCTCCTGAGAGGCTCCCCCTGGTGCAGTCCATGATACTCGCTGACACCAAGGAGGAGAGGCAGGCCTTTCTGGACAAGCTGAAGCCTCTACAGAAGGGCGACTTCCTAGAGATACTCAAGGTAATGGAGGGGCTCCCGGTCACCATCAGGCTGATGGACCTCCCGCTTCACGAGTTCCTCCCCAAGTACGAAGAGCTCCTCCCGGAGGTGCTTCAGATGAGGATGTCCAACCCCGGGTCGACGGAGCTTCCGGCCAAGGAGAGGCTAATGAAGAGGGTGATGCAGCTGCAAGAGCACAACCCCATGCTGGGGCACAGGGGAGTGAGGGTGGGGATGTCTCACCCCGAGATCTATCAGATGCAAGCCAGGGCCATCTTCGAAGCGGCCGCGGAACTGACAAAGGCGAATGTGAAGGTGGAACCAGAGGTAATGATACCCCAGGTGGCCGAGGCGGAGGAGCTCCGGATTGCCAAGCAAATCGTAGACGAAGCCGCAGAAGAGGTAATGAAGAAGGAGGGGGTGAAGTTCGAGTACAAGACGGGCACCATGGTCGAGACGCCGAGGGCGGCCCTGACCGCCGGGAAGATAGCGCAATATGCGGAGTTCTTCTCGTTCGGGACGAACGACCTCACGCAGGCGACCTTCGCCTTCAGCAGGGACGACGTGGAGGGGAAGTTCATGCCCCTATATCTCGAGAAGAAGATCCTTCCGTTCAACCCGTTCGAGTCCCTCGACCCCGACGGCGTGGCGAGGCTCATGGGGATGGCAGTGCAGGACGGCAGGAAGACGAACCCCAGGCTCACGGTGGGCATCTGCGGGGAACATGGCGGGGATCCCGAAGTCCATCGCCATAGCCGATTCCCTCGGGTTGGACTATGTCAGCTGCTCGCCGTATAGGGTCCCCGTGGCGAGACTGGCCGCCGCCCAGGCGACGATCCAGGAGAAGATGCAGACCAAATCTACCGTGTAGCGAGCGGGCGTCCCCTATCATTTAATAAAGAACCTCACCCGACTCGTGCGATGCGGGCCCGTAGCGCAGTCTTGCCTCCAAGGCGGGGCGAAGTATGGACAGCGCGACTGCCTCCTATCCATGTCGGGTGAGAAAGCAGTAGGTCGTGAGTCCGAATCTCACCGGGCCCGCTCAAATTCATCCGCAGCTCCATGACTTGACTGCCGTCGCCGTCTCACGGCACTCTCGTAAAACCTATTTTAATGCGTCCGGGCAAGGGACATCGTCGGTGGCATGGCGGAATCCCCCTCCGGAGCCGAACTTCATTGAGCAAAGTCGATTACATCAACCGCATATTCGAGAACCTGGACACGGTGGACGTAGCCCAGATCGAGCCCTTCTACCATGACCTCACCAACGCCGGAGTGATAATCCCCAGCGGCGAAGGCAGGTCGAAGGGGGCCATCACCATCGCCTGCAGCGAGCTGGCCAAGATGAGCTATGGGAAGAGGGTCCTGGACAGGGGGGACATTGGCTTCCCCGCCACCGACATGGCCTTGGCGGCTCCGATCCTGAGGAGGAAGTATGGGCAGGTGTGCCTGCTCATCAACTCCAGCAGCGGGAAGTCGCTCACGCCTCTCCTGGACGCCCAGAAGCTCGGCATCTACCTGGAGAACACCGGGCCAATCCAGGGACTTCAGGATTGACCTAATCACGTCGGACTCCGAATCCCCCATGTCCAAGCTGTCCGCGAAATACGGCAACACCATCGTGCTCAAGAGCAGGGAGGAGTCGGAGACGCTGGTCGAGTCCAAGGAGTTCAAGAGTTTCGGCATCCTGGAGGACATGTTCTCGCTGGCAAGCGGACTTCTGTCGCACGGGATGGTGGAGGCAATGTGGAGAGAGGCGCCGGCGACCATGATCCTCCCCATCGTGAAAGAACTGTCGGGGGAGATATCGACCTTGATGGATGACTTCGTGGGCTCTGAATACTTCCGACATCCTGATAGACTCCCTGGAGAAGAGGAGCACTTGCTTCTTCGCCGGGCTGGGTAGCAGCAAGGAGGTCGTGAGGATGGCCGCGGTCAGGGTTGGGCACGTAAAGCGCGCCCTTGGGGACCTGGTGTACGTCTCCGGCGATTCGAACATCCCACCACCGAGGGCGGGCGACACGATCATAGTGGTCTCCATGAGCGGCGAGACGGAGATAGTGGCAGGCTGGTGCAGGAACTTCAAGAAGATGGGAGGCCAAATCGCATCGATTGTCGGGACTCCGGACAGCACCATCGAATCGCTTTCGGACCACACCTACATCCTGAAGGGAGACTGGAAGCCAGGGACCCCCAGCTCCTTCTATATGAAGTCGGCCTACCTGCTCAGCCCGTCTGCCCATCTTCCTGGTCGAGAAGGTCGAGCAGAGGGGTCTCAAGCTACCGGAGAACATCCTCCGGTGGCACAGGTCAGTCATATCCTGTTAAGCTAGTCGAGGGAGGTCCTCAGCGGGAGGGTCATCTTCTCGACGTCGGTGAGGCTCTCGTAGTATTCCTTCATCCAGGAAGGATGTCCCTCCCCACCAGGTGAAGGAACCTGTGCTCGTTAGGGGAAGCGCTGTGGATGTAGACGCGGTTGAAGCCCATCTTCAGGAACTCGCCCAGGCGCTTGATTATGTCGTCCGAATCGTCCGTGATGAGCCACGTCTTCTTTATCCCCTCCAGCGTCTGCGGCCCCACGTTTGCCTCGAGCTGGCGGGGGTCGGAGATGCTTTCGCGGACTCCTTCGGGAGGGCGGTTGGAGCCCAGTAGGCAGGCGGACTTGAAGGCCCTGTCGTAGTCAACGTCGTAGGAGACCTTGAACTCAAGGCAGGTCCCAAGCTTCGCCGGATCCTTGCCAGCCTTTTCGGCCGCGTCCTGCATAGACTTCAGGATTGAGATGTGGTTCTCAAGGCCCCTCGGGTTGGTGAGTATTCCGTCCCCAAGGCTGCCCGGCAAGGGCGGCCACCTTCTCGTTGGCCGTCGCCAAATAGACTGGTATCCTCTTCTTCGGGGGAGTGTACAGCTTCGCGTTGTTGAGCTTGAAGTACTTCCCATCGAAGTTGACGAAGTCGCCCTTCCAAAGGAGTTGTATTATCTCCACTGCCTCTTCAAGCCGGGCTATCCTTTCGCTTGCCTTGGGCCAGGCGTACCCGAGGGGGACCTCGTTCATCTTGTGCCCCGTCCCAGCGTGATGAAGATCCTCCCAGGGAAGAGGTAGTCAAGTGTCGCGAAGGCCTGGGCTACGATGGCCGGATGGTAGCGGTCGGTCGGGGTGGTCACGGCCGTCCCCAGCTCCATGCTGCGGGTCTGGCTGGCGGCCGCGGCCATCCAGACCCAGGGGAAGACCGCCTGGCCATCCGAGTCCCGCCAGGGCGAGAAATGGTCGCTGACGGCTATCATCTCGAAGCCGACGACTTCGGCCTCCCTGGCGTATTGGATGAGAACGTCCGGGTTGTGTTGTTCAGCGGCCGCCCAGTATCCCACCCGCAGCTTAGGCACGACTTTTCCACGCTGGCGATGGTAGATATGCTTTTGCTAGGACACGGCAGGCGATTTCTCTTCGTGATGAGAGGCCCCGACGTGGCGTCGGGAAAAGGATATCCTGTCGAATGCCGAAAGTGATGCCATGGGCGCTTCGCATGAGCGCGAACAGGCCGACTACGGCAACTGGGTTTCGAAGAGGCTGGTCTATCTGCCGGGGGCCGTGGGGGTCGCAGCGTTGGCGGCCTCCCTCGTGGATATCTTCTTCCTGATACCGGCCGCGGCGCTCCTGGCTGTTGCAGCCTACTTTGGCTATGCAAGGCACCTGTTCGCGCCAGATGGTGGGGATGTGCAGACAAAGGTACGAGAGACGCTGCTGGCCAAGCTGGAGTGGGACGGTCAGGGGAGGGCTATAGATATCGGCTGCGGAACGGCGCCCTTGCGATAATGCTGGCCAAGAGGTGCCCCTCAGCACGCGTGACAGCCATCGACTTCTGGGGCGAAAGGTGGGAATACTCGCAAGGTTCCTGCGAAAAGAATGCAAGGCTTGAGGGGGTCGAAGGCAGAACCTCCTTCCAAAGGGCCAGCGCCTCCGCCCTGCCTTTTGAGGATGGACATTTCGATGCGGCGGTAAGCAACTTGGTCTTCCACGAGGTGGCTGACGCACACGACAAGAAGGAGGTGGTCAAGGAAGCGCTTCGGGTCGTGAAGAAGGGAGGGAAGTTCGCCTTCCAGGACCTCTTCATGACGAAGAGCGTTTACGGTGATTCGGATGATCTCGTGAAGGCAATTAGGGGATGGGGCATCAAGGAGGTCGAGTTGATCAAGACGGCAGATGAGTCGTTCGTGCCCGGGGCCCTGAAGGCCTCCTTCATGTTGGGGAGCCTCGCGACCATAAGGGGAGAGAAATAGGCCTACTCCGAAAGTGAAATAACCCCGGCGAGCCCTATCGGTCGCACCGGGCGAAGTATTTGTCTTCCACCGCGCCCATCGCGGGCCTTCCGGACGGACAGATGGAGTAGGAAGGGATGTCCTCCTACGGACCGCGAATCTCGGCCGTTCTCCTTGGGGACCCTGCCCCGCCAAGCATGGACTGCAGACCTCCCTCTCTATTCGGAGTTCCTCGACTTCGTATCAGACCGCGCCATATATGAGGTCCACACGGTGGCAGAGTATGACACCGCCTACGACCCTGACAGGATCAACGTACTCCTGAGGCATGACGTCGATTACTCCAATGGGCTTGACATGGCGGAGATGGACTTCAGGATGGGGTTCAGGAGTACCAACTATCTCAGGGTCTATTCGGACCAGATCCCAGCGCTCCACCGGAGTACTCTGTCGGAGACGTCGCCCCCACGTGGCAGTGGCTGGTAGAGCACGGCAAGATGGAGGTTGGGTATCACTATGACGTCATGGATGAAACGACGGCCGGGTTCACAAGACCCACGGACGTGGACCAGGCCAGAGTCCTTTTCGGGCAGAACATCGCCTATCTGAGGGGATTCTTCGACATCCGGACGGTCTCGGCCCACGGGGGCACGTACAACTACCTCTATGAAAGCGGTGACTACGAAAGGACAAAGAACCTTGAGCCCTTCGGGGTAGTGTCGGCTTCCTACCTGCCGTATACGGCATTCGCTCCTGCGAACTACTCCTTTATCTCCGATGTTGATGGCCAGCTAGAATATTTGAAGGGTGCCCTCCTCGAGAGGCAGCCCGGGGACGTCGTACAGGTTCTCATCCACCCCTTCTCGAAGCGTTGGACTGTAGACGACTTCGCTCCTTTAGTCCCTTCTGAACAGCCCACAGCCAACCCTGTTCCAGCTACACCCTCGCCAACCGCGTCCAGTCCTCCGACTTCGGGTCCCAGCGCGGATTCGGTCACGCGGCATGACGAACTCGCCGCCATAACGAATGGGTCATCAGGAGTGGGGTACGGTCCTTGGCTCGACCTATTGGCCCTGGCTCCGGCGGCCCTCTTCGCGCTGGCCTTTTGGAAGTATCATCGAACGAAAACGAAGCAACCGACTGCAAAGATTGCGCTTGAGCAAGGAGGGGAACAGGCACCGCGACGTCTTGGACAGGCTGAATCATGACCGACATCGGGGCTCGTAGTGTCAGTCCTGAAGGCCGTCTCGGTGCTTTGATGTCATCACGGTCGGCTGGACCCGGGTCCCGGCGGCTTCGGGAGGCCGCGGATTGACGTGCCTTGAGCCAATCGGACCTGCCGATGAAACGGGAGAATTGTTACGCTTCGTTTTTAGCTGAGGGAACAGAGGCTGAGGGACTACTATGCCGAAGTACGTCGTGATATCGAACCATCCTCCCGAAAGCTGCCCTTCTGCCAACAAGACATTGAAGGCAAAGGGTAAGACACTGGAAAAAGACTTGGCAGTTTACTTTACAAAATACAAAATCACACCCGATGCGATGTATCACCTGGATCCAGGCCACAAAGTCCTCTGGCTGCTCAACGCGCCCAATTCCGAGGCCATCAGAGACATGATCTATGCGAGCGGACTATCACAGTGGAACGACTTCGAGTTCTATATGACCTCATCCATGGACGAAATAGCCAACATCGTTGACCGCCTGAACCCCATCTGGTAAGTCGGCGCCAGCGAACTGCATCGTTTTGTTTTGTAAGAAACTACCTACTCCGGGGTCTGTCGCTCCTGCTCAAGGCCAGACTCTCCAATCGTGACGACAAGACACATCTCTTCACCAAACCGGACGGAGGTGGCGAAAAGGGCATGATGCCATTCAGTTCGACCAGGAAGTCGGCAAGTTGGGGATGAACCTAGCGGGCATGTCTTGCCAACGACGGGGCGTCTTCGATGACCCGGACCTTGGCCATGACCTGCCTCCGATCGCAGCTTTGGCCAGGCGCTGAGGAGGGTCCACGTGACCCGCGGAAGTCCGTTCCAAGGAGTCCGCGGGACGGCACATGGGTTGGGTTTGCGTTGCAGGAGATACGCAGAAATACCTTGGGAGGTGCAAGGCGACTGCCTTGTGGGTTGTCCTCTCGCACAAGCTCTCGTCGAACTCCCCCTCATTCGCCGGTGGCCCTACTCTCGGGATATCCCCTATCAAGGAGATTAGGACGGGCGGCTCCAGCAACAGCTACGTCATCACATTTCCCAACCATCTGGGGACGCACGTAGATGCTCCCAAACACTCTGATGACCGAGGGCGCGCGGTCGCCGACTATCCCATCGACTCGTTCGTATTTTCCCACGTGGTGGTCCTGGCCCTTCCGAAGGGCGACTCAGAGCTTGTCACGGCAGAGGAGTTGAAGAACTTGGAGAGCGAAATCGCTGAGGCAGACCTCCTCCTTATCAGGACCGGATTTCAAGAATACCGCGAGAGCGATCCGAGCAGGTATATGAACAGGAACCCCGGCGTTTCCGCCGACGCGGCTACCTATCTCGTCGAGAGCTTCCCGAAGCTGAGGGCACTTGGATTCGATTTCATTTCGCTGTCGGCGGTTCAGAAGAGGGAGGAAGGGAGGAAGGCGCACAGGAAGCTGCTTGCCGGGAGGGACTTCTTCATCATCGAAGACATGGACCTTGCAAGGACTCCAAACCGCCTCAAGCGGGTGTTCGTCATCCCCCTGCTCGTAGAAGGTGTGGACAGCGCCCCTTGCACCGTCCTGGCCGAAACGTAGAGTCCCATCACCTCAGTCGCAACACAGAAAAGCAGACCATGACCAGACAACAGGATGGAACGGGATATGCCAAAGGCGCAGATCGGGGTCCTCGGCCTCGGTACGATGGGAGAGCACCTGGCGATGAACCTCGCGGGGAAGGGCTTTCCGGTCGCCGTCTTTAACCGCACCGCGGCGAAGACCAAGGAGCTCTACGAAGAAGTGGGGGGGACTATGCCAATACTGCCCACCTACAGCCTAGAGGACTTCGTCGGGACGCTCGAGACGCCAAGGAAGGTCATGCTCATGGTCACCGCGGGCCAGGCGGTGGACCAGGTCATCAGGCAGGCCACCCCATTGCTTGAGAAGGGCGATATCCTGATGGACGCGGGCAACTCTCACTTCATGGACACCGAGCGGAGGGCGAAGGAGGCCGCGGAGAGCGGCCTAGCCTTCCTTGGCATAGGCGTGAGCGGGGGGGAGGAAGGCGCGTTGAAGGGGCCCTGCATAATGGTTGGAGGCCCCGAGGAGGCCTACAGACGAGTGGAGCCCATGTTCAGCAGCATAGCCGCCACGACGAGCTCGGGGGTCTGCTCCGCATACCTGGGGCCCGGGGGGGCTGGCCACTTCACGAAGATGGTTCACAATGGAATCGAGTACGCCCTGATGGAGCTGATTGCCGAAGCTTATGACTTCCAGACGACGGGACTGGGGTTGGAGTTCTCCTCTGTGGTGGAGAACTTCATGCGTTGGAACCAGGGGGACCTCCAGTCCTACCTGATGGAGATCACCGTACAGGCGCTTTCCAAGCGGGACGAATACACAGGCGGTCCACTGGTTAAGGTCATCCTGGACAAGGCCAAGCAGAAGGGAACCGGGAAGTGGACCTCTCAGACCGCCCTAGACCTGGGAGTCCCCATACCCACCATCGACGCCGGCGTTGCGGCCCGGAACCTTTCGGCTTTCAAGGAAGAGCGGGTCAAGGCATCCGGGCAACACATGGGAGGGAGCCAGAGGTTCAAGGGCGACAGGGTCGGGGCGGTGGAGAAACTAGGCGACGCCCTATACTGCTCCTTCATAGTCTCCTACGCCCAGGGGTTCTCCCTCTTGAAGGCCGGGTCGAAAGAGTTTCGCTACGACCTTCCGCTGGAGGAGATAGCCCGCATCTGGAAAGGGGGTTGCATCATAAGGGCGAAGCTCCTCGACAGGATCCAGGCGGCGCTCTCGGCTGACCGCTCGCTGGACAACCTGCTGGTTGACCGCGGGCTGGGTTCGAGCCTTCGCGGCGCAGAGGCCAACTGGCGGGAAGTGGTCCAAGTCATGAAATCCCTGGCCATCCCTACACCTGCAATGGATTCGGCGCTGGACTACTACGACGCCTATCGTAGGAACACCCTCCCTGCGGGCCTCATCCAGGCATTGAGGGACATCTTTGGAGCCCACACATACGAGAGGGTCGACAGGGCTGGAACCTTTCACACGGACTGGTCCTGACACCAGAGGTTGGCCCTTTCGCTCGGCCTAGAGCATAATGTAAACTGGTTCAGACCGAACGATAGTGAACCAACGGCGAAACCCTCTCTTGAGAGGTGAGTCGCCGCGTCTATCCCAAGGCCTTCTTGACTTCGTCGCGGATCTGATCGTCCGTCTTTCCTTCGGTCGATATCCCGAGTTCCCAAGCGGCCTTCAGGAGCTTGTCATGATCGGACGGCTGAGTAGTGGGCGACCCTCCCTTCAGCTTCTGGAGCTCGATCTCGGACTCCACCTTTCCCTTCTGAAACTCACCTTGAGCCCGCCCAAGAGACTTGGCCAAGGTGGGAATCCTGCTCGCTCCGAAGATCAGGACCACCACTATGACGATTACTATCAGCCACTCCGAGCCTTGCAAGAGCAGCGGTGCGAACATGTCTTAGTCGCAAAAGGTCGCGATGCCGTCCTGTTTAAAGATACCGTTGGCGGACGAACAAATACGCAGAGGAGCGCAGCCGAACCTTGGCCCTGGAAGTGAGGGAATGCCGCCGAGGAGACCTCGGAAGGGTGTATGAAATAGAGCTGACGTCCTTCCCCCATCCCTACGACTTTAACGTGTTTGAGGAGTATCAAACCCGGGTCGAACGGTCCGACTACGACGGTTTCCTAGTCGCGGACGAAGGCTCCGAGCTGCTGGGATATCTGATCTTCGAGTACGGAAGGAAAGGGCTCATCGTTTCAATGGCCGTCAGGACGGATGCCCGCAGGAGGATGGTCGGGACGGCCCTACTCCGGGAGGCCCTCAGGCGCCTCTCAAAGAGGTGCAAGGCAGCGACCCTCCAGGTCGGCGTCAAGAACACTCCCGCCCAGGAGCTGTATCGCGGCTTCGGCTTCTCGATCGTCGGCATCCTCCCCCACTACTACCCGGACGGCGAGGACGCGTATCAGATGGAGGCGTCAAGGCTTCAGCATGACGCGGCCGAGTGAGGCCCTCTCTGACATCATCTTGTGACCTTTCTGGGCTTCTGCCAGGGGGAGGACGTCATGGACCACAGGCCGGATCTTTCCTTCGGCCGTGAGCGCAAGGGCCTCCTCGACGTCCTTCTTCACGGAGCTGATGCTTCCCACGATGGAGAGCTCCTTGAGGATCAGGACCCCCAGCTGAAACTGGACCGGCGACGGGAGCACGTTCCCCACGACGACGAGCCTGCCCCCGGGCGCGAGGCTCTTCATGCTCTCGGCAAAGGTGGGTCCCCCGACCGACTCGAGGACCACGTCGACCCCCCGGCCCTGCGTGGCGGCCTTTACCATGTCGCTGAAGCCTCCCTCCCACACGATGACGTCGGACGCGCCTGCCTCCTTGATGCTCTTGGCCTTCCATTCCGAGGAAGTGGCCGCAATGACCCTGCCGCCCAGGGCCTTTGCGATCTGGACGGCGTGGATGCCCACCCCCCCTCCCGCGCCCGTCACCAAGACCGATTCGCCTTGAGTCAAGACGGCCCTCTTCTTGAAGGCGTGCACGAGCATGCCCGTGACGCAGGCGGAGATGGCAAGGCCCGCTGGGGAGACTCCGTCAGGGGACTTGACGAGCGACCTGCTGCTCACCTTGACATAGTCGGCATAAGAGCCATCCACATCTTCACCGAATGTCCTCTTTGCCCGGCACAGGTTCTCCCGGCCCGAACGACAGTATTCACACTTTCCGCAGGGCTCGTAGATCAGTGAAGCTACCCGGTCTCCCTCCTTGAAGCCTGTGACGGCCGAACCCAGGCTCGCGACCCTGCCCGCGATTTCATGGCCCAACACCACCGGCAGCTTGGTCCTCGGGAAGAAGCCTTTGGTCGTAAGGATGTCCCTGTAGCAGATGCCCGTGAGCTCCGTCTGGACGAGGACTTCGTCGGGCCTTAGTTCGGACGGGATCGGAACTTCCTTCAGCGCCAGCTCCTTCCCTATCCCCTCGAGATAGAGCGCCTTCAATAGAATTGCGCCGGTTGATTACACATTAATGGATTGCTGAGCTAACGCACTACTCGAGGATGATGGAGGGCTTTAGGGGGAGTGGGTTCAGCGGTTTCTTCCCCGATGCGGCAGAAGGGTCGTAGGGCAGGACCTCCACCGACTTCAGCCCTGTCTCGGAGGCGATGAACCCCGACGCGGCCTTCAGGATCTCGAGCTCTGCGAAGGAGGCCGACGACAGCAGCCTACCAAGGACTTCGTCTCCCAGGCCGCGGCAGAGCTTTATGATCGATTGGGTCTGCGCCGCGGCCGCCTGTCGGTCCACCGGCTTGGCCGAACCTACGGCTTCCTTGATGATGTCTCCGTCCCTCCTCCCTGCTTTCAGTGCTCCGGCGACCAGTCTGAACTGTTGCTGCCGCTCGGCTGGTGCGACGAACACCGTCGCCCTGGTGGGCTGACCCTTGACGACCGTCAGGATCCCCCTTACGTCGCCTATGAGATGGTCCACGTCCCATTCGCCCAAGAGGGCGCCAGAGTCGACGAGCCTTTCTTGCGCCTCCGGCCAGCGGGAGATCGAGGCGAGGCCCTTGCCTTCGAGCCTCTCGTTGAGCTCCTCTGAAAGGAATGGGAGGAACGGGGAAAGCAGGAGCGACCAGACTCGTGCGTAGGCGTTCACGGTCTCCCTTCGAGGAGTGGTCCGCTTCATGTACCACCTGAAGTCGTTCCAGGTGTCGAAGAACGCGCTCTGGAAGGCGGTCCTGTTCTTCAGTTGCTCGATGGCCCTCGACACCTCGATTACGCGCAACTGGAGCGTTGAGAGCAACCATCGATCTATGGGGCGCTCGTCCACTTCGGTGGCCGAAGAGAGGGCCTTGTCGACGAAGCCTGGTAGCGACAGTATCCTAGATTTCAGGTCCTCGGCGTTCTTGGCCCGCCAGTCGGGGTCGTCCATGCCCTCGGCACTCGACAGAAGGGTCCCCCTGACCGTGTCGGCTCCGAATTCCTGGATGGCGGCGGATATCGGGACGACGTTTCCCTTCGACTTCGACATCTTGACCCCCTCCAACAGGAGCATGCCGTTGACGCCCAGGCCCTTGGGCCATTGAGAGGGCCTGAACATGGCCACGTGCTGCATTATGAAGAAGGTAAGGTGGTTGGGCACGAGCTCCTTTGCGCTGTTCCGCAGGTCCACCGGGTACCAGTACAGGAACTCGGCCCGCATCAGATCCAGCGTCTTGGATGGGATCCCGCAGGACTTCGACACCGAACCTGCGTCGCCAACCCCCAGGAAGACGTAGTCGAACGCCTGAGGAGTGAGCGATTCGGCGGAGATTTCCATGGATCGGATTATGTGGGATATGGTGTAGAAGGCCATATAGATCGTTGAGTCGCTCAGGGTCTCGACTATCCACTGGCTGTCCCACGGCAGCGGAGTCCCCAGGCCTATCTTCCTGGCGCAGGGCCACTCCCTGATCCAGTTGATGCTTTCGACGAACCATTGACGGGCCTCCTCCGGGAAGACGGCGGCCGCCCCCAGGCACTTGAGGGAGCTCTCCTTCCAGGCGGGGTCGCTGTAGCGGATGAACCACTGGTCCTGGAGGACCTTCACTATGCACTTGGTTGTGCACCTGCAGACTACCTTCTGGGGGAGCTCGTACATCTTGTCGGCCATCCCCTGTTTCAGCAGGTCGCGAAATACTGCCTCCTTGGCCTCGGAGACCTTCATCCCAGAGTAGGGCCCACAGTTGTCTTTCATGGTCCCTTGATGGAACTCCTTGCTGTAGATCTCCTTAGTGGCCTCTTCGCCCTTCGGGTCGAACTGGTCCGTCACTGCAAGGGCGTTGACGGCGTCCACGGCCGGGAAGGGGCCGTGGTCTGGAAGGGCGATTATGGAGATGGGGCTGGTAGCGGAGATGAACTCAAGCTTCACCTTGTAGGGGCGGAGCTTTTCGTGGCCCGTTTTGAGATCCCTGAGCGCCAGCCAGTCATATGGAGCATGGGCTGGGACGCTGTAGACGACCCCCGTCGCGTTGTCGGTGTCGACGAACAGGGCCGGGAGTACAGGGACGTCCTTCCCGGTCATGGGGACGACGCACTTGGTGTCCAGCAGTGACTGCCCGTCGAGCCTCCTAGGACGTGCACGGCCCTTCCCTGCTCGCCGAGCTTGTTCGCCGCTTCCTCGCTTACAATCCAGTTCTCCCCGTCGACCACTGCTTCGCAGTAGAACCTCTCGGGATGAATCCAGAGATTGGTCGCCCCGTATATGGTCTCGGGCCTGAATGTGGCAGCCACCAGGAACTTCTCGTCCTGAGCGAGCTTGAACTTGACCAGCGTGAATTCCTCCGGGGATACCCCCTCCCCCTCGAGCCTGTCGTGGTCGCCGGTGGGGCTCTTATCGTGAGGGCACCACACGACCGGGTGGGTGCCCTGGACGACGTATCCGAGCTCCCTGAGCTTCTTGTACTGCCATTCGACGAACTTGTTGAAGGCCGGTTCATGGCTGGAGGTGTGGAACTCCCTCCGCCAGTCGATAGAGAGCCCCAGCAGCCTTGACGGCATCCCGGTTATGCTCCGTATAGTATGTCGCCATGTAGACGGGATCCATGAACTTCGGTAGCTCCGAGTCAGGTATCCTGTCGATGTCGCGGAATTCGTGGACGATCAACGGGTCTCCCTTCGCGAGGCGATTGGCGGCCGAAACGATCGGTTGGCCCGTCCAGTGCCAGGCCCAAGGGAAAAGGACGTTGAACCCGCTCATCCTCTTGTAGCGTGCGAAGATGTCGATCCGAAGGGCCGTGAAGGCTGTGCCAAGGTGAAGAGGTCCGTTCATGTACGGGTAGGGGAAGGTGACAAAGACCTTCTCCCGGGAGGGGTCGGGATTAGCTTCGAACGCCCTGCTTTCTTCCCACTTCTTCACCCATTTGTCCTCGATATCGCCCAGGTCGGATCACCGTTTGGATGCCCCTTTTATGAGGCGAGTTATAAGGTCTTTCAGCGGCTGGGTCGTTGAAGGGAGATCGCCGCCTCCCTGGGCCATCTTTGCCGAGCCGCCGCCGGATCCGTTCAGGAGCTTCGAGGATTCCTTGACCAGGGCCGAGCGCGTCCACCCCAGCGGCCCTTGCCTTCTCGCCGACGAAGACGATGATGCGACACTTTCCGTTGAGCTTGGCTACGCCTACGTACACCGCCTCCGGCCTCCTTTCGACGACCTGCTCTCCAATCGCGATATGGGCCTGGTCGTCATAGTAGTCAGCGTCGAGGAAGAGGAACCTCACCGCTCCCACCTCTTCGGAGACCTGCTGCAGGTTGGCGAGCAATCTGGGACGAAAGCTCGCGTGCGATGCTCTTGTACTTCTTCTTGAGCTGGTCGTTCCCGTCTTTCAGCGAGGTGACGACGGAGACCACCTGCTCGGGCTGGGTCTGGAACTGCTCGGCGACGCCAAGCAGCCTTGACTCCTGGTCGGCCATGTGCTTCACAGCGGGAGCGCCGGCGACGAACTCGAGCCGCTCCACTCCGTCCTGAAGCCTCTCCGCCTTCAACAGCTTGATGTAGCCCACGTCGCCGGTCCTGTTGCAGTGGGTTCCTCCACAGGCTTCGACGTCGAAGTCGCCGATCTTCTGAATGCGCAGCTCCTTGGCCGGGATCACGCCTCCTTGGTAGAGCCTGAAACCGTACTTCTGCTCGGCGACGCTTCTGGGGAGCACCTGGAGGTCCACAAGGATGTTCTCCCTTACCACCTGGTTGGCCACCTCCTCGATCTTGAGCATCTGCTCACGGGTCAGATGGCTGTGGTGTGTTATGTCGAGCCGGGCCTTGTCCACGTCCTTGTAGGCCGAGTGTTGCCACACCCAGGGGCCGAGGACCTGGCGCGCGGCTCCGTTGACCAGATGTGTGGCCGTGTGGTGGCGCATCAAGATACCTCTCCTTTCCTGGTCGACCCTCCCGCGCACCAAATCGCCCTCTTGCGGAGGCCTCCCGTCCAAGACGTGGACGATGACGTCGCCGTACTTGATGACGTCCACCACCGGAATCCCCTCGATGGTCCCCTTGTCGGGCTCCTGCCCTCCCGACCGGGGGTAGAAAGCCGTCTGGTCCAGGACAACTGGCGTCTTTGAAGGCCCGGAGTACCTTCGCGTCGAAGTCGAACAGGGACCTCTCTTCGTAGATAGAGGGGCCTGGTCTTGGGAACCCGGCAGTGTCATAGAGGGGCTTCTCCTCCGCCTGCTTCTGGACTATGTGCCTCTCCGTGACCTTCAGGTAGAAGTCGGAGGGGACCGTTATGGAGAGGCCGTTCTCCTTAAGGAGCTCGGGCGTGACCCCTTCGCTGTCGTAGAGGCGGATGAGGTCGTCCAGCGACGGAGACTTCTTCGACTTCTGCAGCTGCTGGACAATGGAGGCGACGCGGGCCTTGCTGGCTTCGTACCTCCTCCCTTCGACGTCGAATATCTCCTCCACTGAAGGGATGCCTTCAGCGAGCTCCGGATACATGGGCTTGAGGAACTCGGCATGGAGCGAAGCCAGCTCCGCCAGGGTCATGTCCCAGCCGTACTCTTCGATGAAGTTCTGGGCCCTCCGGAACAGGACGCGGAGGTTGTACCCGCCGGCCACGTTGCTGGGGAGCGCTCCGTCGACGATGGCGAACAGCAGCGTCCTGCTGTGGTCCAGGAGTGAGAAGGCCGCCTCCATTGGAGCGATCTGCTCTTCCAGTCCCTCGCCCGAAAGGCCCAGCTTCTTGGCGATGGCCTCCTTGGCGGCGACGGGGTCCTGCACTTCGGTGACGTCCAGTGAGCCGGCGAGGGAATAGTACTCCGTCAATAGCTTCTGGTCCGGCGTGAGCCCCAGCCGTCTTGATGATATGGTCGTAGACTGGACCGAAGACGGCCTCGTAGCTGGTGGGCGTGCCCTGCGTCATCCAGGTGAAACGATTCAAGCCTGCGCCCATGTCTACTATGGGGTGGGGCATCGTGACGTAGTTCTCGGGCGAGCCTTCGAATTCGGTGAAGACGGCGTTCCCGATTTCAAGGCCCCTCACGTAGTACTCCAGAGAATAGCCGAAGGCCCCGTAGCCCAGCCAGACGTCCTCTACGAAGGTTATCTCCTTCTTGGGGACGCCAAAGGGCCCGGTGAGAAGCCCGTAGTCCAGCTCGATGGTCCTGTCCTTCCAGTATCCCTGGGCGTTGTTCACGGCGTGCTGGCCCACCATGCAGAAGGAGGTGTAGTGGCGGCCGGTCACGCCCACGTTCTCGATGTCGTTGAACCTCAGGCACATCTGGGGGACGATGAGGGGGTTGGCGGGGAAGTCGAAGATGATCTTCCCTGTCTCGACCCTCTGGAAGTCGATTATGGAGGCGACGGTGAAGTAAAGGTCGGGCCTCCAGCGGGCCACGACGGGGTATCTCTTAATGCTCGTGTGGCCGCGATCGACGAAGTACTTCTCAATGGCGGCCCATGCGGACGGTGTAGTCCATTCTCACGCTCGTGGGCGGCTTGCCCATGAAGGTGTACCCCTCGCAGACGGGGCAGATGGAGGCGTCGAGGCCGTCCAGATGAACTTGCCACAGTTGCTGCACTGCCTCCGCACGTAGCCTTCCTGCGCCGAACAGGTCAACCTTGTAGTACTTCGTGTAGTCCTCGGAGAACTTCCGCCGAGCGCGTCCTTGGCTGTCAATGAGACACTGACCTCCTGATAGGAGGGGCATGTGGAGGATGTGTTTTTAAAATGTTTCATTAATCGCCTTCGAAAACCATGGACCCTCCGTGTTTCCACACGTTTCACATCTCGCAGCGGCGCTCTGGCATTGACCAGCCAAAGCTTATTATGTGGGCAGAACGGATGAAGTCGAGCGGGTGGTGGGGCCTCCCACCGTTCCGCGCGAATAAACCCCGGTTGGGAGGAGAATAGAGTGAACAGTGTCAGGGCGAACGGTTCGCCCAGAAAGTCGTGCGGCCAGCTGCATGGCGCAGACGGCCCTCATTGCCGCAGTCTACGGCATTGGAACCTATGCGATTGCGCCTTTCGCCTTCGGACCATTACAGGTGAGCAGTCACGGACGCATTCCTGCCCATCTCTTGGAATAGGAGGGTGGGCTTGTCAGGAGTGCTCGGCGTGACACTGGGCGTCATCATATCCAACTTGATATCCCCCTACGGGCTCCCCGACATAGTCGATCGGGACCGTGGCCAACCTCGTGGTGGCCACGGTGGCGTACTGGCTGGGGAGGTGTCAGTCTACGAAGTGGCTCATAGTGGCCGCGATACAGGCCAGCGTCGTGGTGGCGTTTCTGATCGGCGTCGTGCTCCTGGGATGGGTATACTCCCTCGACCCTTTGGCATACTTTGTGTCTGTCCTTGCCGGCGAGCTCGTCTGCATGCGTAGGCTATCGGAGTCCCCCTTGGGCTGGCGCTGAAGTCTCGATACCGCTGAAGTCCTGACGAATGTCGTTATCCGGTCGCAGCCGCTAACTGCCCATGGACGAATTCCTCGAAGAGGCGGAGGAAGCATGCCGTTGCGGGCTCTATGCTTCAGCCGTGGTGATGAGCCATACGGCGGTACGACTTCGCCTTGCATCTCAGATAGGCAGAGATGAAGGGTCGCTGAAGGACATGGCCTCCACGGCGTATCGAAACGGCGTTGACGTCGATGTGAAGTCCCTGGTCAAGCTTTCCTGGATGAGGAACAGAATCGTCCATGAAGGACGCGTTCCCAGCCGGCAGGACGCGGAGTGGGCGATCGAAGTAGCAGAGAGAAACCTCAAGGTGATGAAGAAGGAGGGGCTCCTCCGCCGAGTGTTCAGGTGGCTCTCAAACTAGACCTGCACGAGGAAACCGCCTGGCGGCCGCCGGGCCGATGGTTTCGGCTGACCACCAGCGTTGGGTGCCTAATGGTCAGGGGTTCTGAAGATTCCGAAGTGATCTATCGTTGACAGAGGAGGCCTGGTCCTGGGCCAGGTCTTTCAGCCCGAGGAACGGAAGAAGTCTTCCAAGCGGGTCTGGTGGAGGAAGTGTGGGATGAGCTTGGAGGCGGCCAGCCATTTCTGGATGGGGATGCTGAGCTTGGAAGCCACCAAGCGGAGGGCATGGTTCAGGTCTTCGGCCTCGGCGGAAGGCTTCCTGAATGCCTTCCGGGCGATCTCCCTGAACCTCCATACACCGAGGGGAATCCACTCAGGATCGACCTCCATGAAGACCAGGGCGCCGGCCTGCCTCCTTTCACCTGTAAGGTACTCCAGTACGGGCAGCCTCGCCGCATGATAGGCCCCGGCGAGGTTGGTCGGGTAGGTCTTCCTTCCGGAAGCCAGCTCATAGTCAGAGTATACCCGGGGGTCGGCCGTCAGCCAACCCTCAAGCCCTTCGAACATCCAAGGGGACGGCAGGAGCACCACGCATACAGTGTTGCCCAGGGCCCTGTGGCTGAAGAAGCTGTAAACCGCCGACCTCCGGGAAGTCCAGGACCTTGTCGATCAGGCTCCTTTCCGAGGATGTCATCGACTGCCGTAATGCTCCATTCCGTCGGGACCAGCCTCCTGTGCTTCTTGACGCCGAGCAGGCCTACGCTGAGCAGCTTCGTGATTTGGCTCTGCCTGACTCCCCCAAAGAAGAGCTCCGGGATCGCCTCGGCCGCCCTGAAATCGGTGTCGCCGACCACCTTCTCCACCCTCAGTGAGACCGAGGGGTTCTCGGCCAGCCTTACGCTGACCAGGGGCGCGGAAGGCCCGTTGGGGGGACTCCTGGAGTTGAACACTTCGGTCAGGACGGGCCTCTTCCCAAGGACGGCCTCCACATCGGTGGGCCTGGAGGCCATGATGACCTCCTGGGTGGCCGAGAGGATGCTGTGACGGGTCGACGGCTTCGCCCACCTCCATCCTGTACTTGCCCCTCACCAGGCTCAGCCGGTATCGGAGGAGCTCGTCGAATCTCTTGTCCACCCAGCTCTCAGGATGTCCATGAGCGTGGTATCCTCGTGAGGGAGAGGGGGGACCAAGGGGACCGGCCAGCACCTTGGGGTACCCATACTCGCCGACGAAGACGGAAGGCGGCGACGCGCCGAAGACCGTGTCGCACGTCTCCAGGCGCGCGGCGGACCTGAAGGCCTTGAGCTTCGCAAGGTAGGGACAATACTCCTCCTTGCAGAGAGAGGAGAACCCATGGCAGACGGGGCAGCGCGCTTCCCTGCGACGCTCCCCCCTCGCCACCTCTACGAAACGAAGCTGTCTCATGCCATCCCCAGGAGAGCCGATCCTCTGCTGGAGCGGCGTCTAGGAAAGAAGCTTGATTACGGCCTTCTTAACCTTCTCTTTGTACTGTGCAAGCTCCGGCTCTGACATCTTCCCCTCTCCGGACGGGAAGCCGGCGGCGAAGTCGTGACCCCCCCCCCGAAGAGCTCCGCGATCTTCCTGCAGCTGACATCCTCCACTGTCCTCCTGACGCTCCCTTCGCCCGGAATCGCTGAAGCCTATGGAGACGTCGGCCTTGAAGTGGTCCAGGACGACCATTGAGGCCTGCGTCCCGGAGAAGAGGCCGGGGAACCTGAAGAGGACTACGGTGTGCTTCCCCGCCTGGAAGACTTCGGAGTCGGCCAGGATCTTCTTCCTCTCCTTGGTCTTCAGGTCTTCATATTCCTCGATGAAGCCCTCCTGAAAGGGCTCCACTATGCCGTCTTCGTCGGCCTCTATGCGGGGGAACGCCAGCTGAAGGGCGATGCGGAGGAGTCGAGGGGATATTATCGAGCCCTTGTCCAAGTAGTTGGAGTAGTCGATCATCGACATCAGCTTCGAAGTGACGGGGTACTTGAGTTCGAGGAGGTCCGAATCCCTCCCGAGCTTGGACAGGAGAAGGGCGTGGGCGTCCTCGATTCCGTTCTTGACGTAGAGGTCCTGGTACGCTATTTCTGATGCCACGGTGGAGCTCGACCTCAGATCGAGGAAGTCCACCACGTTAGAAAGGGAAGCCTTGATCTGGTCGCTCGAGGGATGGTGGTCCAACCACGAGATCTCGTTGTTCCATGACTTGATCGTCTTGAACTTATCCAATATGACCTCCATGTTCGGAACGTTGGTCGAAAGGTCGGTTATGATGAACTTGCAGTTCTGCAGGTCAAGGAACTTCTCCTCCACGACGGGGTCCTCGTCGGTGTAGTCCTTCAGAGACATTACGTAGGGCTGCCGCCTGTGCTTTGCGACGAAGCGGAGCGACAGGGCGGCCGAGGAGAGGCCGTCGAGGTCCTTCCTATGAGAGATTAGGACGTACATTGTCCAACAGAGGGTGTCAACGGAAGACCTCAGATAAACATAGTCTTCGAATGGGGTCCCCTTCCGCAGGCATCATCTAATCCTTATATCGTCCACGGAGGTGAAATGAAGAGCAGGCCCTTGAGTTCGTCGGTTTCGCGGGAGGCCGAGTTCGTCAGGTATCCGTTCGCGCCAGGCGTGGAGAGGTACCTTAGGGACTCGGGGTTCTCGATCGACGACATCGCGAACCCCAAGACGAACAGTAGGGCGGGAGACATCCTGACCAGGGCGGAGGAGCGCATCTTGGAGGCCCTGGAGAAGCAGCCCACCGAAATCAGGTACAAGGACAGGTTCGTCGAGATCCTGAGTTTCATCGTCGCCATGATACTGGTCAAGTCCGCTTCCTCCACCTTCCTGGAAAGGACCTTTGCCAGGTCTGAAGGGGCCAGGTCGATGGAGGCCTTCAGGGAAGAGGAACTGGGGGCCATGTGCAGCATAATGAACAACCTCTTCGACCTGAAGATGGAGACCGTCGACAAGCTCCCCTGGAGGGCGTCCGAACAAACTAAGATGAGGCTGCAGATGAGGGTGCCCGCCGAAAGGTACCTCCTGGTGATGTCCAGCCTTCAGCTCTTGGACAACCCCAAATTGGCCCTAGTCAACAACACCCTCTATCAGGGCCAAATCTACCTTGCAAAAGATCGGCTCGTGGACATCGTCCAGGACCAGTTCTCAGTCTTCATCTTTCAGCGGTTCAAGAGGATGGAGAAACCCGGGAAGCTCCCTCCTGCCATGCAGGAGATGATGGACAGGATCACGCCAAAGCTCCCCAAACCGAAGGCATTCCAGGACTCGGGCCAGTACAAGTACATCGAGAAGATCCTAGAGAGCCCGATAATGGACGGCAGACATCGGATCCTGTGGCTCATCCTCCCGCCCTACCTGATCAACGTCAAGAAACTCTCCGACGAAGAGGCCTTCGAAGTCATCATGAAGTACATGCAGAAGTGCGGCTGGCACGAAACGAACGCGGAAAGGCTGGTCAGGTACAACATCAACAGGGCCAAGAGGATCGGCCTCAAGCCACCCAGGCTGGAGCGGCTGGCAGAAACGAACCCAGGCCTCTACAGGACCATCCTCGAAGCCATCTCCAAGGTCGAGAAGACGGCGTAGCCGCAGGCGACCCTACGACTCCTTTAAATCGAGAGGAGAGAAGCCCATTGGTTGAGAGGCCTTGGAGGAGCACTTCGACTTCAAGCAGGTGATGGCCGTGCGCACTGACATCGCCATGGGGAAGGGGAAGCTGGCTGCCCAGGTGGCCCACGCGGCGGTGGCGGCCTCGAGGGACACCGAAAGGAAGAAACCCAACTGGTTCAAGGCTTGGTGGACCGAGGGGCAGGCGAAGATAGTCGTGAAGGTGAGCGGCGAATCGCAGCTGCATGACCTCAGGCGCAAGGCCGAAGAACTTGGACTTCCTACCGCCCTCGTGGTGGACAGGGGCCTCACGCAAATCGCCCCCGACACAGCTACCTGCTTGGGGATAGGCCCGGGGCCCACCGAGCTCGTGGACAGGGTCACTGGCGACCTGAAGCTTCTCTAGGCGTTCAGATGGACCATGAAGACCACCGTCGAGGATGAACGTGTCACGGGAATTGAGGAGTACGTGACGCCCAGCGCCGGAACCGGGGGAAGGACAAAGACAGTACCTGAGGATTTCGTGGTGTCCGAGGTCCTAATGGATGACTCGAAGAAGCTATTCTTGAAGAAGGGTTCCGGGGGATACCCCACCTACGTCCTCCACAAGAGGGATTCGGGGACCTTGGAGGCCCGCGATAGGGTTCAATGGGCCGCAGGCGTCCCGATGAACGTCCTCGGCCTAAAGGACAAGAAGGCCGTTACATACCAGTTCCTGTCCGCAAGGAAGAAGGCCGAGTCGCCCCCTCCGATAGTGGAGGAGAAGGCGTTCCGGTCTACCCTCGTGGCCGAAACAATCAGGCCTCTGAAGAAGGTGGACCTCCTGGGGAACTTCTTCAGCATGAGGATCCACTCCATGCACGGGGGCATCGAAGACATCGAAAGACTCGGCTCCCTTCTCGACGGGGGAGGACTTCCCAACTTCTTTGGCTCTCAACGGTTCGGCCGGGACAAGCCCAACCAGCTGGTGGGTGAGGCCATTGTGAAGAGGAAGTTCGAAAGTGCGGCTCGGATCCTATTGGAGAAGGAGCTTTCGCCGGAGGACGCCATTCACGGCCTTCGCAGCGTTCCCATTGCTCTCCGCCGACTAATCGTTCAGTCCTACCAATCCTACCTCTTCAATCTGATGCTCAGTAGGGTGCTGAAGAAGAACGGGGCCCTCCCCGGGAATCCTGGTTGTACATCGCCAAGGGAAGGAGGACCCCAGTGGTGCTGGAGAGCTACTTCCGCGACCCGGCCGAGGCCTCTCCTGATCACCTAGCCGTCCCGCTTGCACAGCTTCCGGGCTTCGCCTTCAGGAACAGGCACGACGAGTATTCTATCGCCATGGCTGAAGTCTTGGAAGAGGCGGGGCTCGTCCCCAAGGACTTCTTCATCAAGGAGATGCAGGAGCTGAGCCTGGAAGGAGGCTATAGGCCAGCCTCGATGGTGGGTTGGTACAAGGGGTGCAATGTCGGCACCTTTGCAGAGTTGAGGATCGGACTATACAGTGGCTGCTATGCCACCATCTTCCTGCGAGAGCTGATGAAGCCAAACGACCCCACGTCAGCTGGCCTTTGAGCTTCTAAGGCCGGCCCTTTCCACCAGGCGCTCGGCGCGCCTCTGCGCGGCGGCCAACACGGCCCCTTCGTCCAGGGCCAAGACCTTCCTGTCCAGCATCAACGCCCTTCCGTCGACGAAGACGTCTGAAACGTCAGCCCCGCTCGCGCAGTATACGATGCTGGACATCAGGTTGAACGCAGGAGTGAGGTGTGGGCTCCTAAGGTCCACGGTGACGAAGTCCGCCTTGTAGCCTTCTATCACCCTTCCAATCGACCTGTCAAGCCCCAACGACCTGTAGCCGTTGGTTACAGCCATCCGCAGCACGTCCTGGTGGCGCAGCGCCTTGGGGTCCCGGAGCGCCACCTTCTGAAGCAGAGCCGCAAGCTTGCACTCTCTTAGCATGTCATAGGTGTCGTTGCTAGGCCCGCCGTCGGTCCCCAGCGCTACGTTGGCCCCGGCCTTCAGCATCATCACCACCGGAGCGACCCCCGACCCTAGCTTCATGTTTGATGAAGGGTTGTGGGAAATGGTGCTCCCACCCTTCACGAAGGCATTGACGTCCTCTTGGGAGAGCCATACGCAGTGAACGTATACCGTATTCTGCCTCAACAGCCCAGCCTTGGCTAGGAACCGCCCCGGTGTCGTTCCCCTCTTCCGGAAGTAGGCGATGTCGTCCTTGATCTCGGCCAGGTGCATGGTCAGGCCCGGTCCATGCTCTGTGAGGAGCTCGGCCAGTCGGGAAAACAGTTGGTCACTGCAGGCGCCGGGAGTCCTGGGTGATAACCAGACCCAAATCCTTCCGTCTCTGCCGTCCCAGCGATGGTGTAGCTGCGAGAACGACTTCAGGGACTTCTCCTTGTCTTCTCGGAGCCCCGGCGGAAGCGCGTTCTTCTTCGATGCGTACCCGGGCATGTCCATGACTTGCCTCCCCAGAGCAGCCCGGAGGCCGGAGGAATGAACTACCTCGGCGATCCCCTGGGGCCGTACCTCCCGTTAATCGAAGTGGCGACGAACGCCGTCGTCCCCGACCTGATCATCTCAAGCAGCGTCAGCTGGGCGCTAACCCTGCCATCCTCCTCTTCGAAGCAGGACTGCAGAGGCCAGACCCACTTTGTCAGCCAGTCTAAGAGGGTTACGTCATCGGGGACGACGTTCCTCAGCAGGGACTGGGCAAGATGCACATGGGTGTTCACTAGGCCGGGCATCACGAGCTTGTTCCGGCCATCGATGTCCGAATCGGGATGAACGGCGACGGTCCTCACAGCCTCAGGGCTTCCCACCTTGACGATGCGGCCGTCCTCGACGTAGACCGAGGATTCTTTCAACACCCTGAAACGGCTGTCAAACGTCGCGACGGCTGCGTTCCTCACCAAGACGCTTCCAGTCATGAAAGTGGCCGGGAGTGTCACAGCTCCTTCTCGGTATTAAGACCTTCTCACCAGGTCATCTTCAGGATACCCTGCAGCCGCAGGGCATCCAAGAGGCCTTCGGCGTAGCCTGCCTCCACCAGCGCCAGCTCGGGCTTGCCTTCCAGGAGAAAACGGTCCGCGTCGGAGAGGTAGGCCTCGACGTTCTCGAAGAGGCTCGAGAGGTCAGGCATGGAGGGTTGGGCCGCCAGCTCCTTGGCCACCTTGAGGGCGGCGTGGGTCTTGGCTACGGTCCTTTCGACTATGGTCCTGCTGGGGGGAGTCATGGAGGTCGTGGACGCGGAGAGGAGGCTGGGGTCGCACCCCGAGAGGGCGGCAAGGGCCTCTGCCTCCGTGAAGTGGAGGTTGCTTGGGACGAGGATGCTGTGAGGTGCCGGCCCGAAGTCCAATTTCAGGAGGTCGCCGAGCTGCCCCACCGTGACGGACTGATCGGTCCGCCCCAGCCGCGACGCGACGACGATCAGACGGGAATCCTGGAAGACCCCCAACTTGTAGGAGGCCTCCACCTCCCTCAGCATCTTCATGCCTTCCGATGGCTTCAAATCGAATCCTTCGTCGTAGCTGTACTCCAGCAGGAGGAGGACGTGAAGCCCGACGCTCAGCGTCTCCTTAGTGGCCGAATAGACAGAGCCCAGCGTTGCCGGCGTCGACCTCACAAGCGTGATCACCCGGCCTAACTTGTAGGGATGGAGCCCGGTCTCCCCGAATATCATGTTGAGAATGCTCGCAGAGTAAAAGACCCTGACGCCTATGCCGAGCTTCAGTGCCCTCAGCCTCAGCGTCATATGGGTGGTGGCCACGAGCGGGTCTCCTACACGCACATGACGGCGACGTTTCCCTTGGAGCTCTCCTCGAGGAGCCTCCTACCATCCTCCAGCAGCGTCCGCGTGGCTATGGCAGGCTTCGCTCCGATTAGGTCCGACACGTCTGATATGAGGTCCTCCGGCCAAGGACTAGTATAGACGTCGGCGTACAGGTGACCGCAGTTGCGAAGGTATTCGAGCGCTCCGACGGGGATGCCATCCTTGCCTTGAACGCCGAGGCCCACGAGAGCTAGGGTCAATTGCAGGGTCAGAGAGACGCCGGCAGGCAGGAGCTATTATGGTTTCCCACCCTGCCGAGCATGGTCGAGGGTCGGGCCACGACATCCGAGGAGTGGTCACGCCTGCTGAAAGCGATGGCAAGCAGGAAAAGCCTTATCTCTGTCACCAAGGCTCTGTGGACAGTTGCCAAAGGCTCGACGAGACCTCTCGGTCGATGTTGAGAGGTATTTCAGGGCGGACGCCAGCGTAGCAAGGAACATCGCCCGGACCATAGATCAGATGGCGAGCGAACTGAAGGCGAAGGGGAGGGACCACATACGAATCATGAACTTCTGCGGAACCCATGAGTGGACAACCACTCACTATGGCATCAGGAGCCTCCTCCCGAGCAACGTCGAGATGATCTCGGGGCCGGGTTGCCCGGTCTGCGTTACACCCTCTAACTACGTAGACACCTGCATTCGGCTGGCCCTGGAAGGGGTGAGGGTCTATTCCTATGGGGATGCCTTCAGGCTACCCAACACGAAGGAGGTCTCAAACGCCAGGAGCCTGGAGGAGGCCAAGGCCCTCGGGGGGGACGTGAAGGTGGTGTACAGCTTTCTCGACGCCATGAAGGACGCCAGGGAGTATGGCAAGGACTCGGTCTTTCTGGGGATCGGGTTCGAGACGACCATGCCCAGCTATTCCGAGCCGCTGGCGCATGGACTCGTCCCGGAGAACCTCTACTTCCTGAGCGCTCTCCGCTTGACGCCTCCTGCCGCCATGTTCGCGCTAGAGAAGGTGGGCGGGGTCGACGGCATCATCGCCCCGGGTCACGTATCTGTCGTCACCGGCGCGTCGGCATGGGTCCCCATCGCGGAGAGGTTCAAGACGCCGGCCGTCGTCTCGGGATTCGAGCCCCTTGACCTGCTAATCTCCATAGCCGGGCTCCTCAATCAGATCTCCCGGGGAGAGCACAAGGTGGAGATCGAATACAAGAGGGCCGTAGCCTGGGAGGGGAATGAGAAGGTAGTGGCTTCGATCTCGAAGGTCTTTAAGAAGACGGACGCCGCTTGGAGGGGGATAGGCGTGATACCCGCCAGCGGGCTCGAGCCGAGGGCGAAGTACTCGAAGTTTGACGCCAAGGTGCGATTTGACGTCAGGGACCCCACAAAGGAGGCCATCATGGAGGACCTCCCGGAGGGATGCCGCTGCGGGGAGGTCACCCTCGGCCTGATAAAGCCGACCGACTGCCCGCTATTCCAAGTGGCCTGCACGTCGGAGAAGCCCTACGGTCCCTGCATGGTCTCCTCGGAAGGGACCTGCGCCGTATGGGCTAGATATGGCGGCGGCGGCCTTGCCGACAGGGTGGCCGCGGAGACCGAGGTGAAAAGATAGATGTGCTGGGCGGTCCCCGCTAGGAGTTCTCGAAATAAACGACCTGATCGCCAAGGTGGACTTCGGAGGGGAAATCGTGAGGGAGGTTTTGGCCGCTACGCCCGAGGAGCTCTCGGTGGGTGACTTTGTGTTGGTGCACGCGGGGACGGCGATCACTAAGTTGAGCGAACAGGAGTTCCTCGAGAGCTTCACCTACTACAGGGACATCGCCGTGCAGCTCGAGATTGACGCCGGGACGCCCAAGAAGAAGGCCGAGAGGGAAGTGGACAGGACGCTCAACGGCCTGCTGGGACGCCTGCCAAAGGGTTGAAAGGCGGACATGGGTCGGCGGTTCGTGACTCTGGCGCACGGAGCAGGTGGCAAGGAGACTCAAGCCCTGCTCGAAGAGATGCTCTTCAAGAAGCTGGAGCGGAACCTGATGTCGGTCAAGGGGGGCGTGGGTCTGGACTCCCCCGATGACGCTGCGGCCATCCCGGTCGGAGACGAGTACCTGGTGGCTACGGTGGACGCGTACACCGTCAGCCCATTGATCTTCCCCGGGGGAGACATTGGGAGCCTGGCGGCGTCAGGGAGCATCAACGATGTGCTAATGATGGGCGGGAGGCCAGTGGCGCTGCTTGACTCGGCGGTGGTCGAGGAAGGGTTCGATCTCGACCTCCTCGGCCGCCTGATGGACTCCTTGATCTCCACCCTGCGGAAGGAGTCAGTGCCACTCATTGGCGGAGATTTCAAGACCATGCCCAAGGGCCAGTTGGACAAAATCATCATAACGACCGTGGGACTGGGCATGGCCAAGAGGCTCATAGTCGACGCCCAGCTGAAGGCCGGCGACAAAATCATCGTAACAGGAACCATGGGGGACCACGGTGCGACGATCCTCGCCTTGCAGCAAGGGGTGGACGTAATCAAGTCAGGCCTGAAGAGCGATGCTCGTCCTCTCTCCTTCCTCATGCTGCCGGTCATCGAGCGGTTCGGCGGCGGGATTCATGCGGCCAGAGACCCCACGAGGGGCGGCTTGGCCATGACGCTGAACGATTGGGCGAAGGGGAGCGGGACGGTAATTGCCGTGGACGAAGCCTCTGTGCCGGTGAAGGAGAATGTACGCCAGTACCTCGGCATGCTGGGCATCGACCCACTCTATCTTGCAAACGAAGGGGCTGCGGTCCTGGGGGTGGACCCCAAGCGGGCCGAAGAAGTGCTTCAGACCCTTAAGAAGAACGGGGCGTCCGATGCCGTCATAATCGGAGAAGCAAGGAGACCGAAGGAACACAAGGGAATAGTCCTGCTGAAGAGCGGCATCGGTGGCTACAGGATCCTCGAGGCCCCAGTCGGGAACCTAGTCCCCAGAATCTGCTAGGAGGCACTGCCCCAGGGCGATCCCGCCGTCGCCCGGCGGGACCTTCGAGTTCACAAGGATTCGCAGATGGCCGCCCACCCCATCGCGTATGCCCTCCATGATGAATGTATTCACGGAGGCGCCTCCTGAAACGACGAGCACCCTGTCACTCCTCCTCCTCCTTCGCAACGCCATTGAGGCCAGGGCGACGCCCATCGAGTGCTGGACGGCATATGCCATTTCGGCCGTATCTGCCCGACCCTCGAGCTCCAAGAGCCGCTCCAAGATGGACGCTGTGTCCAGGAGGTCCACCTTCCCCCGCCTGATCCTCGGCGTCAGGTCGACATCGCTGCGTCTGGAAACAGCTTCAAGCCGTACGGCGGGCTCCCCTTCATAGCTTCGGTAGAGGCAAATACCCAGGAGGGCCGAGGTTGCGTCCAAGACCCTCCCGGCGCTGGAGGTAGATATGCCAGGTGTCCGCGATTGTCTCAGGACGATTTCCAACTCCTCGCCTCCTCTCGGCAGGCCCTTGAGAAGACCTCTCGAGGCGTAGAGGCGACGAATCTCTTCATCGCTGAGGAATCGGGCGAGGATGGAAACCAGCATCCTCGCCGGGTAGGTCGAAGCGAGGTCGCCGCCGGGGAGGGCTTGGTAGTCGAGGTGACCGAGGCGGCTGTAGCCCTTGATGCTGAACCGAAGGACCTCTCCTCCCCATATGTTCCCGTCGTCTCCGTAGCCGGTCCCGTCTATCGCGATGCCCAGAGGCTCGCCCTCCAGGCGATGCTCTGCGTAGACCGAGGCCAGGTGAGCCCAATGATGCTGCACGCGCTTCAGCTCAGAATGGAAGCTCTCGCTCCACCTCTCCGCCATGGAGGTCGTGGGGTACCCGGGATGAAGGTCGCAGACGGCCACCGCCTCCTGCGGCCTGATGCGGTAGTTCGCCAGGAGCAGGTCGATGTACCTTTCCATCTCCAATGAAGTGGAGTATTCGTCCGTATCGCCGATGTACTGGGTGAGGACCGCCTTGTCGCCGAGCCCTACGGCGCCTGCGTTCTGCAGCATGGCACCGAAGCAAACGGTGGGCGCTACCAGCTTGACAGGAAGGTCCACCCATTTCGGCGCATAGCCTCTCCCCCTTCTGAGCAGCGTGGGATGACCCGCCGTCATCCTGACGACACTGTCGTCCACGCTGTTCACTATCTGCCGGTCATGCAGCAGGAAGTAGTCGACGAATGAGGAGAGCTTCTCCTTGGCTTCCGCAGTATCAATGCACATCGGCTCCCCGGGGGGGTTCCCGCTCGTCATTATGGCGAAATGGTCGTCGTGTTCAGAAAGGAGGAGGAGATGAAGGGGCGTGTACGGCAGAAACAAGCCCACCTGTTCCAAGCCAGGGGCCACCAGGGGAGAGAGGGGCGCGCCTTTCCTGGCATTCACGAGGACTATGGGCTTCTCAGGGGAGTCCAAGAGGGCCTTCTGGGTAGCTGAGGTCACCCCGAGCTTCTCTAGGACATCCAAGGTTCAGCGCCATGATGGCAAAGGGTTTGGTTGGCCTATGCTTGCGATCGCGTAGCTTGCGCACGACGTCGTCCCTGCTCGCTGCAGCCGCGATGTGAAAGCCGCCGAGGCCTTTCACAGCCAGGATCTTGCCGTCGCTAAGGAGCCTCCAGCCCTCGGAATGGCGTCGGCGACTCCTATCCTGTGCCCCTTGGCGTCCTCCAGCCAGACCTTCGGTCCGCACTTCGGGCAGCTGATTCCCTGGACGTGGAACCTCCGGATGTCATCTGGGTCCTGGTACTCCGTCATGCAGTCCTCGCAGAGCTTGAACGGAGCCATCGAAGTGTTGGGCCTGTCGTATGGAATGGAGTTGATGACCGAGTACCTTGGGCCACAGACGGCGCACGAATTGAAGGGATAGCCATGGAAGCTGACTCCCCGGATCGAGGACCTCTCTGAAGCAGTCTTTGCAGGATGCCAGGTCGGCGGGGATCATCGAGGGGCTGTTGGCGCTGGCGTCGCTCTCCTTGATTGAAAAGCCCGCATATCCTTTGGGCTCAATTGGCCTAACCTTGATGGATTCGATGTAGGCGGCGCTGGGCTTCTCTGCCTCGATCGAGCTGCGGAAGGCCTCGACGGAGGAGGGAGCGCCTTCGACGACGGCGATGACCGCGGAACCTCCGCACGTTCTGGACGTATCCGGAGAGGCCGTGTTTGGTGGCGAGCCGATAGATGAAAGGCCGAAAGCCCACGCCCTGGACGATCCCGTAACGGTCAGCTCCACGGCTTCGCTACATGGCCTTCCCTCGAGTATGCGGGTCGGAGCTCCGGCGTCGATTTATACGTTCAGTGCATGACGCGAAAGGCCGGACCCTAAACATCGAAAAGCCTCATATACGGTCCCGCCGAAGGAGGGAGATTCGAGGAGAGCTGGTGAGGATCGTTTGCATGAAATGAGCCTGGCTCACAGCGTCGTGGCCTCGGTCACTTCTGAAGCTGAAAAACATGAGGCCAAGAAGGTCGTCAAGATCCAGTTGCCATAGGGGAGCTGATGCAGCTGGACAAGGGGATATTGGTCGAGTCGTTCAAGTCGTTGCTGGTGGGGCCCGTCTTGGAGCGGCGCCGAGCTCGAAGTCTACTGACGACAAGGCCGCATTCACATGCCAAAATGCTAGGCAAAGTGGGGCATGGACGAAACAAAGAAGCAGCTCAAGTGCGTCGCCGCCGGAACTCATGATCAGCGAGCCGGACAGCAAGGAGCTCCCCCTCCACTTCCTGCCCGAGCTCTATCCCGCGTTCATCCACTGCCCCAACTGCGGAAGCTCTGACATCTTCCTCAGCGACGGCGGCGTCATCAAGATAACCAGGCTCGTCCTGGAGAAGGGCGAATAGCTTTGCCCCTGATGTTCCAGCAGGACCAAGCCCTCGAGCGGCTCAAGGGCGTCAGGCAGGTGGTGCTCGTCGGCAGCGGAAAGGGCGGCGTTGGAAAGAGCTTCGTGGCGAGCGGCCCTTGCCCTAACATTGTCAGAGGAGGGTCGCTCGACGGCCCTCCTGGACATAGACGTTCACGGCCCGAGCCTGCCCGGCTACCTTGACGTCGGCCCGCCCATCAGGAGCGGCCGCCATGGGCTCGAGCCGAAGGTCGTCGGCAAGCTGAAGACGATGTCGGTGGGGTTCTTCACTGGAGACAGACCCGCCCCTCTCAAGGGCGGAGAGAAACAGGCGCTGGTCACCCAGCTCCTTGCCCAGACCAACTGGGGGAAGCTGGACTATCTAATCGTTGACCTCCCGCCGGGGACGGGTGACGAGCTGCTGGCTGCCTTCAGGCTCTTCTCCGGGAAGTGCAAGCTGGTCCTCGTGGCCACGCCGTCGGAGCGGGCCCTCTCCGTGGTGGCTAAGCTGGCCAGGCTCGCCAAGCAGGAGAAGGTGCACGCTCGTCGGCTTCGTCCTGAACATGAGCTACCTTTCCGAGGGGAAGAAGAAGGTGTACGTCCTGGGCAAGGTCGAGCCGAAGGAGATGGAGAAGGAGCTCGGGACCAAGCTCCTGGCCGAGATACCGCTGGAACCAAAGGTGAACGAAGAGGATGTCTTCGCGGTCCTCAAGAAGAGGAAGGTGGTGAGCGCCGCCTTCGAGACGCTGGCCCAGAGCATCGGTGGAACGCGTCACTCCTGACGCTGCTTCTTCTTGCGTGAGAAAGTGAACTTCGCCGTCAACACCTTCTCCGAGCTGAAGATCCTGGAGCCTATGTAGAGCACGATGACGGTCCAAAGAGCCAGGTAGCCTATGCCCAGGAGGCCCAGCGTGAAGTCTCCCACGTAAGCCATCTTGGAGAAGATCGTGGCATATGAGAACGGGAACAAGAGGAGTCCCACCTGGATGGGGGCGGAGAAGCTCTGCAGGTCGCTGAAGAGGAGCATGAACGTAGGGATCATTATGGGGATGATCAGGTACCCGACGACGGCCTGGGCGCTCCTGACGTCTTCGCAGAAGACCCCTATGACTATGGCCAGGGAAGTCGCGAAAGCCAGGGTCAGGAAGACCAGAGCCCCGAGAATCACGTAATATGGGAGGGATGGCGTCAGGTTGAAGTTGACCGAGGTAGCGGAGGCAAACGAACTGCTGAAGGAGTTGGTATAGTAGGTGAACCCGATGACGGTGGTTATGGCGCCCAGGCCGGCGATGACGGTGGAGCCGGTGAGCTTTGCCAACAGGATGTTGAACCGGGAGACAGGAAGGGTGAGCAGAGTCTCCAGCGTCTTCTGCTCCTTTTCGACCGCTATGGCGGTGGCGGCTATCTGCATGGCGAGGATGATCACGACGGTCAGGGCTATTGGAGTCCCAAAGGACTGGCTCAGCATGAATTCGCCAAGGGTGGAAGGCGAGATGTCTACCATTTCGCCGTTGACGACGCTGGTGGCGTTCACCTGGAGCGGCTGAAGGACCACCGAGGAGTTCAGGCTGGCGTCGGCGGTTCGGATATAGTAGTCGGAGAGGTAACTCGAGAACGAGCTGATGATGTCCGAGACGACGCCGGCCCTGCCGTCTCCGTGGTGGCGAAGGTCTTCAACGGCGTATAGGTCTCGAAGTAGACCTCGTTCCTGCTGGTGATGTTATCGGTGAAACCATCCGGTATGACCACGAGCGTAGTGGCGTTGAAATGTTGCGCGTCCGCTAGGGCTGTGCTGATTGGCTCGGGTTCGACCACGTTCACCGTTACGTTGGGGATGGAGGTGAAGTACTGCACGGCGAGCATGGAGAAGTTGCCGTTGTCAAGGTTCATGATGGCTAAATTGCCCGTGCCGATGCTGTTCTGCACCGCTTGGGTGGAGACGCTGATGGCTGCACCCATGAGCGGATACATCAAGGAGGGGGACGACTATCATGCCCGAACAGGAGCTTGGGGTCCTTGATCAGGTCCCTCACCTCCTTCGCCACCAGAGTCCTGAAGACGCTAGCCGTTGTTGATCACCCTCATGAAGGCATCCTCGAGGTTGTCCGCCTTGGTGGACTCCTTGATTTCCCGGGGGGAGCCGACGGCAAGGATCCGGCCTGAGTTGATGAGCGCAATCCTGTCGCAGAGGAAGTCCACCTCGAGCATGTTGTGGCTGGAGAGCAGGACCGTGACGCCGAAGTCACGGACGTAGCCCTTGATCATGTGGCGAACATAGGTAGCATGGACGACGTCGAGCCCGGAGGTGGGTTCGTCCATGATCGCCAGCTTGGGCTTGAACATGAGGGAGCGAGCGATGAGCAGCCTCCTTCCCATCCCCTGGCTGTAGGTCTTCGCCTTATCCTTCAGCCGGTCCCCGAGGCCCGATATGTCGCTGGCGTCCGTGATCATCTGGGCGAGCTCCTGGCGGTTCGAGGCGTAGAGGTTGCCCATGAAGCGGAGGTACTCCTTGCCGGTCAGGTTCTGGTATGCACCGGCTTCACCTGGGAGGTAGCTAATCAGGGCCTTGACGTTCTGGGCATCCTTGACGACGTCATGACCCAGCACCGTGGCGCTCCCCGTCGTCGGCTTGATCAAGGTGGAGAGTATCCGAAGCGTGGTGGTCTTCCCGGAGCCATTAGGGCCGATGAGGCCGAACACTTCTCCCTGTAGGACATCGAAGCTGATGCCCCCCAAGGCAGAAATCGAGCCATATATTTTGGTGAGCTCCCTGGCCTCGACCACGTTCAAGATGTTCGACGGATGAATAAGGCCAGAATTAAAGTTTGGAGAAGGGTTGGTTCGCCCTCCTGTCGCAAGGCTCAAAGCCTTAAATAATCCACACAAAAAACGCTATCGATGTGGGCCTGTAGCTCAGCCAGGTAGAGATACCTCGCCTAGAGCGGCTGGCTCTTACGGCACCAAGCGTGCTGGGGAAACCAGTAGGTCGGGGGTCCGAATCCCTCCAGGCCCGCTAAAATTTTCTTATTCCTAATCATTTTGCTCCATGTCACTCACAATATGTCTCATATCTTGTTGGGTTCTATATCATACGCCTGGGACCGTCGATTCTCTGAACCCTTTACAGCGCAATAGTCCGTTTCTAAGCGGGATTAGTATCCACGTAGCGGCGAATGGTCGATGGAGAAGATGCGTCTCGGATAAATACATCACCGAGGGGTTCTTTAACAATGACAAAGAGATACACTCTTCCGGATCTTCCGTACAAGTACGACTCGCTTGAACCGTACATCTCGCAGGAGATCATGAAGCTTCATCACGACAAACACCATCTCGCCTACGTAAATGGCGCCAACGCTGCTTCGACAAGCTAGAGCTAGGTCGAAAGAGCAACTGGCAGGGGGTCGACCTGAAGGCGACTGAGAGGGACCTGAGCTTCAATCTCGCGGGTCACGTGCTCCACTCCATCTTTTGGACTAACATGAAGCCGAACGGTGGGGGGAAGCCTGGTGGGAAGCTAGCCGATCTGATTAACGAGGACTTCGGGTCTTTCGACGCCTTCAAGGCTCAGCTGTCAGCGGCCTCCAAGAGCGTCGAAGGCTCCGGATGGGGCCTTCTGATTTATGACCCGACGAGCGACCAGCTGCTGACGATGCAGTCAGAGAAGCACAACCTGCTAGCGACCGAAACGTCGGTCCCTTTGCTGGTCTGCGATGTATGGGAACATGCATACTACCTCCAATACAAGAACGATCGTGGTGCCTACGTGGACGCGTTCTGGAACGTAATAAACTGGGAAGACGTTGACAAGAGGCTGACGAAGGCCAGGCCCTAGGGCACACACAAGCTCCTCGACTGAAATTCACACGTCCCGTTCGGCCGTCCGACGTTCTTGATTTCCTTCCGTCGTTGCACTGGTCACACTGGCGGGCGTTTCCAACATCCTCTCACCTCTGACCGTCTGTATCACATGAGTGTCTACTGGGAAGGGGCCCGGGCTCCCGGCCAATAGGGCGGCCGCCTGGCCTATGCCAACGACATCCTGCGTCATTCGTAAATATCGAATCCGGTGTCGACAATCCAGACCATCCCATGTCTCAATTCACAGCTCAAGGCACCAAGGCCTTTGGGTTCGTCAAGATCGGCGAGCTCCCTCCGAAACCGAGGAAGACGGGAATAATAGAGTTCAGGGGCCCATATTACACGACGGTGACCTACGACTATCTCAGGGCCGTGCTGGAGGACTGGGGAGACTACGTGGACGGGTTCAAGTTCGCCGGGGGCTCGATGAGACTGCTTCAGAGCTCGACCGTCAGGAAGATGATACGGCTCTGCCATGAGCACGAGGTGTACGTTTCGACCGGTGGCTTTGTGGAAAGGGTCATCGTTCAGGGCTCCAAGGCCGTCGATCGCTATCTGGAGGAGTGCAAGGAGCTTGAATTCGATGTGGTCGAGGTCTCCAGCGGGCTTGCTCCCATCCCACTGGATGACAAGGTGGAGATCGTCAAGCAAGTGCGGAAGCTCGGCATGAGGGCCAAGCCGGAGGTCTCCATGATGATCGGTGCTGGGGCGGGCACCCATATTGCGGGCTACGAAGGGAGGATGAAGATGCGTAGCCTGGGTGACGTGGTCCTTGAGACGGAGGCGCACCTTAGGGCAGGCGCCCGCATACTGATGCTCGAATCGGAGGGGATCACCGAGGACCTTCCGCCAAGGAAGTGGAGGAAGGACGTCGTTAGAAGACTGGTGGCGAAGTTCGGTTACAAGGTGTGGATGTTCGAGGCCTCCGATCCGCCCGTGTTCAAGTGGTACCTGAAAACCTTCGGGAAGGACGTGAACCTATTCATAGACCATTCTCAGATCGTGGAGCTCAACGCCTGGCGGCTTGGGTTATGGGGAGACTCAGACATCTGGAAGGACAAGGAGATTCACTATCAGGAGCGAATTCGCTCATCGCAGACTAATCAGAGGCAGGATTCCAGAGACATCCTTCGCCCGGTCGATGTCCCATAGCGCCCTCAATATCTCCTTTGTCCGCGACTCCGTGAGATACCTGTTGGTGAGGCTCGTGAATTTCTCCTCCACCTCCTTGGCCGTCATAGGGTTCCTCGGATGACCCCTAGGGTACAGGACCTCCTCCGAGATCCTCTTCCCCGAGCTGCATTGGATGACGACTCTGTTCGCGGCCGTTTCCGGGTACATGGAAGTGTACTTCCTGTATTCCTTGACGGTCACGTTCTGCATGAATCTGTGAATCGACTTGTCCTGGAGTTTTGGCTGAGAGTAGGTGTCATTGTCAATCTTTCCCTCTTTCAAGGCCATGGAGACGATATAGGGGAGGCTGTGGTCGGCGGTTTCCTTGTTGGTGGGGTTCCATTTTGCAGGGTCGTTCCCGAGGATTGTGAAGCCCGCCTCGTGGGTTCCTACGACGACCGAGGAAATATCTCTGAGCCTCACGGCCTTTCTGGCCTTGAGGGCGGCCCAGATGGCCGACTGAGAGTGATATTCGGCTGGAAAGTACTTGATGAAAGTGCTGGCGATTTTGAAAGTCCCGCCCTTCCCGCCGAAGCGTGAAGTGTCGACCTCGAAGGGCCCGGAGACCTGGTTGAAGAATCCCATCTCCCCTTCGAAGATTGGTGAAGGCCCCGTCATTCCTTCCATCGCAAGGTATGCGGCGAAGACGCCGTTCCTTGCGGCCTCGGCGAACGAGACACCTTTCCACATGGAGAGCTCCCCAGCACGCACCTGCCTCATGGCGATATGGGGATTGATTGCTATGTTGATTGCTTGCGTGAGCTTGCCTGTGTCTAGGCCGAGGAGCTTTCCCGACGCCAGCGCAGTAGACACGAGGCCGTAGTTGACGTGGTCCCAGCCTCTGTGCCTGATGTCCGCGAGATCGCAGAGCCTGCACTGAATCTCATAAGCGAGTGCTAGCGAAAGTAGGAAATCTCTGCCGCTAGCTCCCTCCGACTCGGCTACGGACAGGCACGCTGAAATGTTGTCGCTGGGATGGGCTGGCTCCTTTCCCAGATAGGTGTCGTTGAAGTCGAAGTAGCGGACCATGATACCGTTGACGAAAGCGGCCAAGTCAGGGGCCGTCTTCGTTTCAGTGCCCAGGAGGGTGGAGGGTCTGGTGGAACTGACCCGGATTGCGACCTTCCTGGCTATCTTGACAGGCTCGGCGTAGAAGGCCCCAAGGGCGCAACCTACGCCGTCTATGAGCCTCTTCTTGGCTTCCAAAACGACGTCGGGCGGCAAGTCCCTGAATCTGGCCGCGTGGACGTAGCTGCTGAGTTGTTCTGCTGTATTCATCGAACATCGGTCTGAATCCATTCGATAGTGTCCGCAAGATAAGCCTTAGGCAAGAATGAGACGTCGTGGCGGCAGTTCGCAGTTTCCTACGAGCGGCACATACGGCAGATGAACGCTCTAATCAATAGTGATTCTGCTTAGCTCATCCTCCCAACTATGTCCCGCGGCCGATTCTCGGGAGAGATGGAAGGAAATCTCCCTCCTTCGATTACGCGGTTCCGTTCGACGTCTTGATAGTAGGAGGGGGTATCCTCGGAATTTCCGTGGCAGCATGGATGGCGAACCTGTTCGAAGGAGGGATGGCGATCCTGGACAAGGAGTTGTCATTTGCCCTCCACACCACCAGCCGCAACACCGGCGTGGTGCATGGGCCCTTCTACCTGGACCCCATCAAGAAGTAGACGTTCGCCCTGTCGGCTCAGATTTCGTACCCGGTCTGGAGAGAGTGGGCTAAACTAGAGGGCCTTCCCTGGGTGCAGCGCGGGACCCTCTACGAAGATAGTTCAATCTACCGCGTGTTGATTGTCATTGGATCGAGTCGCTGAGACATGACGAAATCAAGGGTAAGAGGCGGTGCCTTCCGCTGGGCTGCTTTAGGCAGGGATCCAATTTCTGGTAGCTTTGGGTATCCAGGTGAGGCCGAATCCCTCCAGGCCCGCTCAGATTCATGGTCTAAGCGGAGCTGTCAGAATGAGCCTTTTGTAAAGGAACAGTCACGGCGATCATCTCCTCAGGGGAGGCCACCGGAGTAGCTGACAATCTTATATCGGAGTTGCTGCAGAAAAGGGCATTCCAAATGAAGGACCCAGCATCGAAGGAGGAGGTTGTTTCCGTCATAGGGGCAGGAGTGATAGGCGGGGCCATCGCAAAGAGCCTTCTGAAGAAGGGGAACAGGAGGGTCATAGCCACCCGGAGAGTTGTAGCCAAGTCCCAGGAGCTCAAGGAGCTGGGGGTCGAGGTCATGTCGGATAACAGGAGGGCGGCCAAGGAGGCAGACATAGTCTTCCTCTGCGTCAAGCCGGGGGACGTCTCAAGGGTCCTCCAGGAGATATCCAGCGAAATCGGCGGCAAGCTCGTCATCTCGACGGCTGCCACGGTTCCACTTGGCTTCTATGGCAAACTCGTCCCCGAAGCCAGGTTCGTCCGGGCCATGCCCAACATCGCCATCCTTGTGGACGAGGCCTTCACCGGCTACTGCTGTGCAGACAAGGTCACCGCTGGAGAAAGGGCGCTCGTGAGGAGCATGTTCGAGAAACTGGGAAGCTGTGCCGAAGTCGAAGAGAAGTACATGGACGCCATAACCGCCCTGAGCGGCAGCGGCCCTGGCTACCTCTCCATCATAATCGAGGGGTTGATGTATGCCGGACTCAGGGTGGGCCTTCCTAGGGACCTGGCCCTGATGAGTTCGGCGCAGACCGTGCTGGGAACAGGGAAGCTCGTTCTGGAGTTGAAGGAGAACCCAGCAAAGGTCAAGGACATGGTCACGACCCCCGGCGGGACCACCATCGAAGCAATATACGAGTTGGAAGGGAGCCAGATCAGGCAGGCGCTGATGAGGGCTGTGACGGAGGCAACCGAGAAGAGCCAGGCCATAAGGGACAAGCTGGGCCTGACCGCCTGAGCCAATCGCTTCATGGTCGCCTGCAAACCATTGTAAAATGCTTGATGTTTGACCGTTGTTTCCACTAAATATATACTCTATTTTTCTTCAGGGGCTTATGCATACCAATACTATGTCCGTCGCAACTTTCCTGCATGAACAAGCTTCATAGGCCTGCGGCACGTTATGAATCGCGAGAGGCCTTGCAATTCGTCACAGGCCGCGACTCCTTGAAGACGCTGGTCTCCAACCTCCGCTCCATGGGTTATACGGTCGTGGGGCCGAAGGTGGAGGACGGCGCCGTATGCCTCGGCGAAATCGAAGGCATCGCGGATCTGGCTTCTGGGGTCGTGGACTTCCAGGCGCCAGGGAGATACAGGCTGGAGGGCCACTCAGAATCGACGTTCTCCGCCGTCAACGGGCCGCACTCGGCGAAGAAGTACCTGCACCCGGCTTGGGTGCCGATGCTGAAACTGACGGACGGCCAAGAACGACTGCGCATGGAGTCCGTCCCTCACGCCGACAAGAAGTACGCCTTCCTGGGCCTGAGGCCATGCGACCTGAAAGCCGTCGAGGTCCTGGACAGGGCGCTCATGGCGCCTGGGCTAAAGGACCCCGTATACACGCCGCTCAGGGAGGCCTCCGTCATCATCGTCGTCAACTGCGGCCGGGCCGGGGAGAACTGCTTCTGTGCTTCGATGGGGACAGGACCCAAGTCCGACGGTGGCTATGACCTGGCGCTTACCGAGCTCGACGACAGGCTGATCGTCGACATCCCCGACGGGAAGGCAAAGCTGATGGATGGAGCTGAACTGCGGCCGGCGAGCCAGCAGGACATCCGGGATGAACTGGACCTCGTCCAGCGAGTGAAAGACGGGATGCATAAGTCGATAGAGAGACAGGACCCGTCGGACTTCATGTATGAGGGCTCGGAGAGTCCTGTCTGGAGCGAGGTTGCGCAGAGGTGCCTAAGCTGCGGAAATTGCACCATGGTCTGTCCAACCTGCTTCTGTAACACTCTCCAAGACGTCACCGATCTGAAAGACGGGAGCGTCACTAGGGAGAGGGTCTGGGACTCTTGCCTCTCCAAGAAGTTCACCTACAGCGTCGGGGGGAACCCACGGCTCGAGAGGAAGGCTCGCTATAGGCAGTTCGTCATGCACAAGTTCGCCTACTGGCCCGATCAGTTCAAGCTTTATGGCTGCGTCGGATGCGGAAGGTGCATCACGTGGTGTCCGGTGGGGATCGATATTTCGGACACCGTTAACAGGGTTCTCAGGTCGCAGGGGGACAAGAGGCCTCTCCCCGAGGTGGTCAAAGTCGCCTGAGGCTTTGGCGCTGACGTACACGAGGGCCGCAGTGAAAGATGTCCTCGCCGAGACGCCCGACACCCTGACGTTCAAATTCGACCTGGACGATGGCAGGGGCCCCGCTGACTTCAAGCCCGGCCAGTTCAACATGCTCTATGTCTACGGCGTGGGAGAGGTGCCCATCTCCATCGCCTCGTGGAGCAGAGAAGCGTCGGTCATGCACACCATCCGTTCGGTGGGCTCCGTCACGACCATGATCTCCCGACTCAAGGCGGGCGATGTAATCGGGCTCAGAGGCCCTATGGGAACGTCTTGGCCAGTGGAGGCCGCTCAGGGCAAGGAACTCCTGATCGTGGCAGGCGGGCTGGGGTTGGCCCCGCTGCGGCCGGTGGTCTTGGATGCTCTCTCCAACCCAAAGAGGTTCAAGGGGGTCAAGGTGCTCTATGGGGCACGCACCCCGAAGGACCTCCTCTACAAGTACGAATACGAGAGCTGGGGCAACCGCGAAGGGAGCGAATTCTTGGCGACGGTTGACAGGGCAGAAGAGGGTTGGGAGGGGAAGGTGGGCGTGGTCACGACGCTGTTCAACGAAGTCGACGTCTTGGCCGAAGATGCCGTAGCGTTCGTCTGCGGGCCCGAATCATGATGAAGTTCACCGTCCAGGAGCTCCTCAAGCGGAGAGTGCCCCAGGACAACATAGTGGTCTCGCTCGAGCGGCACATGTCCTGCGGCGTGGGGACCTGCGGCCACTGCCAGATGGGGCCTGTCTTCATCTGCAAGGACGGACCCGTCTTTCCGTACCCGCGGGTAAAGCGGTTCTTCGCGAAGGAGGGGGTTTGAATTGAAGCCGAAGCTGGGAGTGTTTAAGTTCTCGTCTTGCGACGGCTGCCAGCTCTCCATCCTCGACGCTGAGGAGGAGCTTTTGGCCATTGCCGAAGGGGTCGAAATACGAGACTTCCTGGAGGCCACCAGCGCCTCCGCCGGCGGCCCTTACGATGTGGCCCTCGTGGAGGGTTCCATCTCCACGCCGGAGGAGGTCGAGAAGATAATGAAAGTGAGGGAGGAGTCCCGCATGCTCGTCACGATAGGGGCCTGCGCCACCGCCGGAGGGCTCCAGGCGCTGAGGAACTGGAGCAGCCTCCAACTATTCAAGGAGGCGGTATACCCGGACCCGAACGCGGTCCGATCACTCGAGAAAGCACTCCCGGTGAGCGACTTCGTGGCGGTCGACTTCGAGCTCAGGGGCTGTCCCATCGGCAAGGGTCAGCTACTACAATTCCTCTCGGCCGTCGTTCGCGGGGCCAGACCAAGGCTCCCCACCAATTCAGTGTGCTTCGAATGCAAAAGGAAGGGGAACGTCTGCGTCGTTGTGGCCAGCGGTTCGCCCTGCATGGGGCCGGCGACTGTGGCCGGATGCGGGGCCATATGCCCTTCATTCGCGAGGGGCTGCTACGGGTGTTTCGGGCCCTCTGATGACGTGAACCTCAAGTCGTACGCGTCATGGCTGGAGAGGGCTGGGGTGGACCGGCAGACAATCGCGCTGCTGGTCAAGGGCATCAACTCCTATTCGAAGGAGTTCAGGGGGTGGCTGGAAGGCCATGGGTAGAAGGATCGTAGTGGATACGGGGCCCCTGGCCCGAGTGGAGGGCGAGGGCTCTCTCATCATAGAAGAAGGGGCCGAGGACGCCTTCGACGTTCGCCTGAACATCTTCGAGCCCCCTCGTTACTACGAAGCCTTCCTCCAAGGGAGGAAGGTCGAGGAGGTGCCGGATATCGTATCGAGAATCTGCGGAATCTGCCCCGTCGCGTACCAGGTGAGCGCCTTGAACGCCCTTGAAAGCCTGTTCGGCATCGAAGTGGACGAGCAGGTCCAGCGCCTTCGCCGCCTGATCTACCTTGGAGAGTGGATCGAAAGCCATTCTCTTCACATCTTCATGCTGGCGGCCCCGGACTTCCTGAAGGTCCCGGACGCGTTGACGCTCGCGAAGACAGAGCCAGAGCTGGTCACCAAGGCGCTTTCGCTCAAGCACCTGGGTAACGGCCTCATGTCGGTCATCGGGGGGAGGGAGATCCATCCGGTTTCGCTCAGGATAGGCGGAATCTACAAGGCGCCCAAGAAGGAGGCCCTCGTAGAAGTGGCTTCGAAGTTGGAATCCCTCCTCGGATTCGCGGAGGAGGCCGTCCGATTCTCGGCCTCCCTACAGGCCCCCGAGTTGAAGCGTGACGTCACCTACGTGAGCCTCCACCAGGGTCCCCGATACGCGATCACTGGAGGAGAGGTGATCTCGAACAGAGGCCTCCGAATCCCTCCGTCAGCGTTCGAGGAAAACTTCGTCGAGCACCAGGTGGAATACTCTCACGCGCTCCGTTCACTTACCAAGGAAGGGGGCTCCTACATGCCTAGGTCCGCTTGCAAGAGTGAACCTGAACTTCGATCAGCTCACCCCTAGGGCGAAGGCACTTGCCGATGAAGTGGGCTTCAGGCCTCCGGTTTCGGACCCATTCAGGAGCATCACAGCGAGGGCGCTCGAGCTTGTCCACGCGGTCGAGCAGGTCAAGGAGGAGGTCTCGGACTACGCGGCCCCGGCCCACCCCTATGCGACGTACGAGTACCGGGACGGCGTTGGCTATGGGGTGAGCGAGGCTCCGAGGGGCACCCTCTATCACAGTTATCGAGTGAACAGGAAGGGCTACGTCGAGAAGGCTAAGATCGTCCCGCCGACGGCGCAGAACCAGGTGAGGATCGAGGAGGACGTCAGGGCACTGGCCCCAGCGATCGTGAAGGCTTCTCCCGAGGAGGGTCGAAGGATCGCCGAGATGGCCGTCAGGAACTACGACCCGTGCATCTCATGCGCGACCCACTTCCTCAGGCTGAAGATAAGACGAAGCTGAAGCCCTCATCATCTCATGTCGGTCGGCAGGGCATGGATTCCTTTCAGGGCCCTGAAGCCCTCTTTCGCGTAGAAAGAGGAGGCGATGTAGTTCTGGAAGGGGAACTCGACCATGATCATCTGCGCCCCCCGCTTGTGCAGCTCTTCGTCAGCCTTCGACAGGAGCATGGAGCCCACCTCCCTCCTCCTGAATTCGGGCATCACGTATATGTCGTCGATCTGGCCCACGACGCTTGGCTCATAGAACCTCCGTGAGAGCATCTCGGCCCTAAGTGCCCCGGCCGGGCGCCCATCCAGCAGGGCCACCAGCACAAGGTACTTCGGATCGTCCAGGCAGCTGCGGATGAGTTGTTCTGCCTCGGCACCGGCCGAAGAAGAGACCTTCAGGAGTGGGTCGAACTCCTCGTTCAGCTTCAGCATCCTAACCACGAAATCGACTATCGTGGGGACATCCTCCGCCACGGCCTCTCTGATGGCGAGTCTCTTCTCCAACTGCCCTTTCTGAAGCTAGTCGGGGAAGGGCGGTATTATACCGTTCTTCATTAGCACTTCGATCTGGCTCCTCGCATGGGATATCATCTCCGTAGCAGTGTGCACGAGCTCCTCCTTGGTCATCTTCTTCCGCGTAATGCCCTGCTCCATGGCCTTCATGGCCACTGCGGCGGCCACCCGTGGATAGACCTCCCACTCTGTCATTTTAGGGACTATGTGCTCGTCGCTGAGGCCTCCTTCTTCAGCGAACCTGGCCAGCTCCATCGAGGCGGCGACCGCCATCTCGTCGGTGATGGTCTTCGCCCTGATGTCCAGCACTCCCCTGAACACGGAAGGGAATACGAGCGAGTTGTTCACCTGGTTCGGGAAGTCGCTCCGGCCCGTCGCCACTATCTTCGCCCCAGCCTCCTTCGCCTCCCAAGGCCATATCTCAGGCACGGGGTTCGCCTCAGCGATGACTATCGAGTCCTTCGCCATGCCCCTGACCCACTCGGCCTTCACCACTCCAGGTCCAGGCGTGGCGGCCGCGATCAGGACGTTGGCGCCCTTGAGGGCCTCTGGGAGTCCGCCCTTCCTCTTCTCCCCGTTGGTCTTCAGGGCCATTTCGTATTTCCACGGGTTCTCCAGGGCCATCTTGTCGATGTCCGGGCGCTCCGGCTGCAGGATTCCCTTGCTGTCGACCAGCATGATCTTCTTGGGGTCGACCCCGGCGGTTATGGCCAGACGGGCGTTGCTGATGTTGGCGGCACCCGCCCCGAAGAACACCACATGGACGTCCGAAATCTGCCGGCCGACGACCTTGACGGCGTTGATGAGGCCCGCGACGGTGGCCGCGGCGGTACCCTGCTGGTCGTCATGCCAGACGGGGATGTTCATTTCCTTCCGGCACCTCTCAAGGATGTAGAAGCAATCGGGCTGCCGGATGTCCTCAAGGTTGATGCCGCCCAGGGCCGGCTCAAGCACCTTGGCCACCTCCACAAAGCGCTCCTTGTCGGTCACCGCTATCGGCAGGGCGTAGGCGTCGACCCCGCCAAGATACTTGAATATGAGGGCCTTCCCCTCCATTACCGGCGCGGAGGCCTCGGGGCCGACATCTCCCAATCCTAATACGCGCGTGCCGTTGGTGAGCACGGCGATGGTGTTCCACCTGTTGGTGTACTCGAAGGAGAGCCCCTTGTCCCTGACTATCTCCCTCGACACCTGGGCCACGCCGGGGGTATACCACACGCCGAAATCCTTCAGAGAAGTGATAGGCACCCGAGGAGCCACTTCGACCTTCCCACCGTAGAACTGCGAATACTTCACCGCTAACTCATACGGCTTGTTGACATCTTGTTTTGCTGTCAAAACCAAGCTCAGATTCAACTTCACGATGCCAAGATTTAAGGTTGTCTTGGCACTAATACGTCAATACTGTCAAGAAACCATAAGCGCAGGTACGAAAAGTTTACAAGAATAACCACAAACACTTAATAGAATCGATGGGCGTTTAGCTATAAATGTCCGCGCTCAGGTATCGAACGCGGCCCAGCGCCGCCGCGAAGGTTCTCATAGATACTGCCATGGGGCGAGTCGCATGCTGACGCGGTAATCTTGCACTCGCGGCTAGTCAACGTAAACACCGGCGAAATCGAAGAGGGTGTGGACGTGGCCGTCAAGAGGGATCGGATCGCCCTGGTGGGCGACGCCAAGCACACCATCGGGCCGCAGACGGCTGTAATAGACGCCCGAGGAGAGTTCCTTGCGCCGGGCCTCATCGATTCGCACATGCACATAGAGAGCTCCATGGTGACTCCCACCCAGTTCGCGAGGGCCGTCCTTCCCAGAGGGACCACCACCGTCTTCGTCGACCCCCACGAAATAGGAAACGTGGAGGGAATGGAGGGAGTGAAATACATGCTGAAGGAGTCCCTACTGCTCCCCCTCAAGGTCTACTTCACGCTCCCGTCCTGCGTACCCGCGCTTCCGGGCTTTGAGTCCCCGGGTGCCTCCATAGGCCCTGCCGACATCGCCAGGGCGCTGAAGTGGCCCAACGTCGTGGGTCTGGGGGAGATGATGAACTACCCTGGAGTCCTCCGAGGGGAGAAGACGGCCTTGGGCGAGATTGAGGCCACGTTGGATGCGGGAATGCTGGTGGAGGGCCACTCGCCTGGCCTTCGCGGAAAGGACCTTTCGGCCTACACGGCTGCGGGCATCACTTCGTGCAATGAATCGACGGGCAAGGAGGAGGCCATTGAGAAGCTGCGGCGTGGAATGTACCTGCAGATCAGGGAAGGCTCGGCGTGGCTCGACTTGAAGGAGAACATCAAGAGCGTCACGGAGGAGGACATCGACCATCGGCATGTCTGTCTCGTGACGGACGACCGGGAGCCCGGCTCGCTGATCAGGCAAGGCCACATGGACCACGTCATCAGAAGGGCCATCGAAGAGGGCGTCAATCCAGTGGAGGCCATACAGATGGCCACAATCAATGCCGCCGAGCACTACGAAATGGGCCGATTCCTGGGATCCATATCGCCGATGCGAAGCGCTGACATGGTCCTCCTTCCATCGCTCAAGGAGTTCAGGCCTTCGATGGTGATGGCGGACGGCCGAGTGGTGGCGAGGGACGGGAGGCTATCAATCTCCATAGCGCAGCCCAGGATCCCCCGCAAGATGATCGAATCGATACATCTGAAACGCCTTCCCGTCCCCGGCGACTTCGCGGTCAGGGCGAGGAAGGAGCGCGACACGGTTCAGGTCAGGGCCATCGGGGTCTCAGGGGGAAGGGTCGAGACCAAGGAGCTGATCGAAGAAGTGCCTGTGAGGGACGGGGAGGCGCAGATCTCCACTGCGAAGGACGTTTTGAAGGTAGCGGTGTTCGAGAGGCATCATGCCACCGGCAGGAAGGCCGTCGCTTTCACCAAAGGGTTCGGGTTCGAAGGAGGCGCGGTCGCCTCCACGGTGGCGCACGACTCCCACAACCTGCTCCTGGTCGGCACGGACGAGAAGGATATGGCGTTCGCCGCACGGATGGTGACCGAGCAGGGAGGTGGCATGGTGGCCGTCAGGGACGACCGGGTCCAGGGGGCAATCCGCATGAAGGTTGCGGGGCTCCTGTCTGACAGGCCGGTGGAAGAGGTGGCTGCCCAGGCCGAAGGGCTCCTCGAAGACATGGAGGAAGATGGGCTGCAGGATGGTCGAGCCGTTCATGACGATGTCTCTCATCACGCTCACGGTCCTCCCGGAGCTCCGGCTGACGGACAAGGGCCTGCTCAACACCAACACGTTCCAGTTCGTGGAGCCCGTGCTAGGCTGAAAGAGAAAACGTAGAAACGGGGAACTCCGGCCTACTTTACCTGAACTTCCTGCTTGACGGTTATTTCCTTGATGATGCCTGCGGCGACGGTCCTTCCGGAGTCCCTGAGGGCGAACCTCCCCATCTCGGGGAAGTCCTTGTAGGTTTCGACGCAGATGGGCTTCAGCGGCTTGATCTTGACTATGGCAGCGTCGCCAGTCTTCAGGCTCTTGGGGTTCTTCTCGACCTCCTGTCCTGTCCGCGGGTCGATCTTCGAGACCAGCTCGCTGACGGAGGCAGCTACTTGAAGGGTGTGAGCGTGAAGCACAGGGGTGTATCCCGCGGCGATGGCCGTGGGGTGGTACACCACGATTATCTGACCCGTGAACTCCTTTGCGACCGTAGGAGGTGTGTTGACTGAGCCAACGACGTCTCCCCTCTTGATGTCGGTCTTGGCTATGCCCCTAATGTTGAAGCCGATGTTGTCGCCAGGAATGGCCTGAGAGATCTGGGCGTGGTGAGTCTCTATGGTCTTGACCTCTCCTTTCACCCCGGCGGGCATCACCACTACCACGTCGTTGGGCTTGAGGACGCCTGTCTCAACCCTTCCAACTGGCACCGTGCCGACGCCGGTGATCGTGTAGACGTCCTGCACTGGAATCCGGAGCGGCTTGTCGGTGGGCTTTGACGGCTCCACGAGCATGTCGAGGGCGTCAAGAACCGTCGGTCCCTTGTACCACGGCATATTGGCCGACTTCGTGATGAGGTTGTCTCCCTTCCAGCCGGAGACCGGGATTATGTTGATTGCCTCCACTTTGTATCCCACCTTCTTGAGGAGGGCGGAAGCCTCTGCCTTGACCTCTTCAAAGCGCTTCTGGTCGTACGGGGTTGGGGTCGTGGCGTCCATCTTGTTGATCAGGACTACGAGCTGGTTGACTCCGAGGGTCTTCAGGAGGAAGGCGTGCTCAACGGTCTGGCCCCCTTCTCCTAGTCCGGCCTCGGTCTCGCCAGGCTTCGATGAGATGACCAGGACGGCAGCGTCAGCCTCACTGGCTCCGGTGATCATGTTCTTTACGAAGTCCCTGTGACCGGGGGCGTCAATGAGCGTGAACGTGTACTTCTTGCTCTCGAACTTCTGGAAAGCGAGGTCAACAGTAATGCCTCTTTCCCTCTCTTCCTTCAACTGGTCAAGGACCCACGCGTACTTGAATGTGTCACCCCTTCCTGTCTCCTCAGAGCTCTTTGCATACTCGTCGATGAGCCTCTGGTCCACGACGCCAAGGTCGAATAGGAAGTGACCCATAGTGGTCGATTTGCCGTGGTCGATGTGGCCGGTGACTACGATGTTCAGATGTGGTTTCTCAGGCAATCGTATGCACCCTAACTAACGCATAACCACAAGGAAGATATTATTTAAGGTTTAGCCAGCGATACTAGCGTGAAGAGAGGGCTATCCTTTCCTGTTCGGTCTTCTTCTTTACCGAAAAACTCGACCCGTCGTTGTTGGCCGCGGCCATGATCTCCTCGGCCAGAACCTCTTCCACCCCTCTCTGAGAGGAGAATGCGGACTCCCTGACCCCTTCTGCGATGAACCTGAGTGCCAGGTCGATCCTCCGAAGCGGAGAAACGTCGACCGAGAGGTGGTACACGACGCCACCGTAGCTTATCCTCGTGGTGTCTTCGTTGGGGGCGGCGTTCTCGACAGCCTGCACGAGGACCTGCACGGGGTTGTCCCCCGTCTTCAGCTCGACTATCTCGAGGGCTGTGCGCACGATGTTCATGCTCTTCTGCTTCTTGCCCGCCATCCTTCCCGTATTCTTGGCGTACTTCCTGCCGAAGTGCATCAAAGAGTTGGCAAGCCTTTCGACTATGTTTACGTCCGCCTTGCCGAACTTCTTGTGTTCGTGGCGACCATGAGTATGAGGTATCACCGAAGGCCTTAGCGAAAGCACCCTCTGCAGGCCAACGTCCGTCACCTCGACCTCCGAAGCGTCCCATTTGCCGAAGAGTAGTATCTTGTCGGCCATGCGGCATCTACCTCTTGGGCTTCTCCTTCCGTCCGACCACGAGCATATCCAACGAAACGCCGTTGACGGTTGAGACCTGCCACCGTACGCCTGGGATGTCTCCCATGGCCCTCCCTTGCGACCCGCCGATTCCCTCTAAGACTACTTCGTCGTGCTCATCCACATAGTTCAAGGCGCCGTCGCCAGGAAGGAAGGCCGTGACCTGCTTTCCGTTCTTGACCAGCTGGACCCTGACGCACTTGCGTATGGCCGAGTTGGGTTGCTTGGACTCTACGCCCACCTTCTCAAGCACTATCCCTCTGGCCTGAGGAGATGCTTCGAGGGGGTCCGCCTTTTCGTCGAGCTTCAGCACACGCCGCTTGTAGTATTTGTTCGACCAGCGGCCCGCCTGCCTGCGGCTTTGAAGCTTGCGGGCAGCGAACTCTCCTCTCGGGGACTTATGAGCCAAGCTTCAGTCATCAACCCGCCGATATGCGTCCATATAAGATTTGGGTCGCAAAGCCCGTTTCACTGGGTGATTATGTGTATGTGCTCGATTCCGAAGTATCGTTTGGCCAGGATCCTGGCCCTCTCGGCGTTCCTTCCGCCCCGCCCAAGGACCGCCCCTTTGTTCTTCATCGAGACCGTCACGATGCCTACCTTCGAGCCGTCGGCCTTCTCGTTGACCTTTGCGTCGATCACGTTCCTGGTCCCTAGGGCGTTCTTGATGAACTCCTTGGGGTCGTCGGAGTACTCGACGAGCTCTATGGGCCTCGCTATGACATCTTCGAGGTTGGCTATCGTCTGACCCTTCTTCCCGATGGCCTGTCCCATGAACTCTTTTTCGAGGACGAAGATGATGCGCTCCCCGGCAGGGTCTATGACGCAGTCCCTCGAGCTGACGCCGGTGACGTTCTGAAAGACGGCCATGAGTCCGAGCTCCTCAGATGTGAGTTTTATTTCAGGCGACAAACCAACACCGCATTCCTAAACAAACGAGACTCGTCTCGCTGCCTGTTCTTTAAGCCTTTTGCTCTTGGGGTTCAGGAGTCCCTGCGCTGAGAAGCTTCCCGATGTCCGCGTCTCCGGCGCTCTTAATGGAGAGCACCTTCACCGGGAAGGACTTGCCAGCCGCCGCCCCGAGGGCGACGGCCGAACCTTCGAACGCGGCAAGTGGGACCTCCGCCTCCTTGCAGGCCTTGGTCACTTCGTCCACTTCACCGCTCCTGAGGGAGCTAGAGACGATTACGAGCTTTGAGGTCTTGAGAGTCCGGAGGCTGGCCCGTTCGCCGAGCACAACCTTCCCGGACTTCATTGCTACCTTCACCGCCGAAGCTATTGCCTTGTCGTCCAAGTTCATTCGCCACCTTTCATGTAGATATCGACCATTCCAGTGCCAACTGGTATGGTGGAACCCACAATAACGTTTTCGGTGACGCCCTTGAGCTCCTCGGTCTCGCCTCTAGCCGCCGCCTCAGCCAAGGTGGGGACTGTGATCTCGAACGCGGCCCTGGCCAGAACGCTCGTCTTTGAGCCGGCGATCCCATGCCTCCCTATCTGCTGCAGGACTCCCTTGCTGGTCATCAGGTCGGCGACCAGGAGGATGTGGCGCACGTCCACCTCCAGCCCCTGTTCGTCGAGTGTGTTCAGTATCTCCCTGACGATGGCGTTGCGGGCCGCTTCGATGCCCAGGTTAATGGCTATCTCGTAGATGTTGTTGGTAGTGGTCCTGGTGGAGTCCACCCCGTTGATCTTCAGCACCTTGCCCAGGTTGGACCCGGCCGTCTGGACCATCCATTCCTCATCCTTCTGGACCACCGAGACGCTGAGTATGCCAGGGACACCCTTCACCCTGGTGTTCAGCGATTTGTCTCTGACGCTTACAGAGGCCTGGTCTTCGAAGTTGTCCACCAGGATCTTGAAGTAGTGCCCCTTTTCGTCCACCTTGGTCTTGTTCTTCGGCGACTTGATCACGCCGAGGATAGTCTCCATGGTGCAGGCCCTTTCGGCCATCTTCTCCGCATCAAGGACGAATTCGAACCCGATCTCTTCGTAGTCCTTCTTCACCTGCTTGATCAGGTCGCCCACCTTCGTGAAGAGGATTTCCCGGGCTACCTCCAGGGCCTTTTCCTGGCTCGTCCTATGATCTTCGTCGAGGAAGACGTCCATGGTCGGCGTGCTGGGCTGCTTGCGCGCGTCCACCAGCTCGATGAGCCTTGGCAGGCCGAGAGTCACGTCCCTCTCCCTGACACCCGCGAAGTGGAAGGTCCTCAGGGTCATCTGGGTGCCTGGCTCGCCTATGGACTGGGCCCCGACGACCCCCATGGCCTCTCCGGGCTCCACCAGGGCCTTCTTGTATAGGGCCACCGTGGCTTCGCAGACAGCCTTCGATGCCTTCTTGCTGAGCTCTCCTTTCACCAAGGCCTCTTCTAGCTCCACCGCCAGCCGAGGGTTAAGCCTGTCCGTGTACCCCTTGACGAGGGACTTGGCTTCGTTCTCCTTGATCCGAGCGGTAGTCTTCTCGTCGAGAAGCTCCTGCGAATCGATGAGCCTGTCGACGTTGACGGCCTTCCCATGATCGCTCTTGGTGGGATCTACGCCGTCCTCTCCGTACACGAATTGAATCACGTTGCCCTGGGGATCCCTCACGGTCGAGTCGTACTCCACCCTGACGTGCTCCATGGCGTTGACCAGCCTCCTCTGCATGTAGCCGCTCTGCTGCGTCCTGACGGCGGTGTCCACCAGGCCTTCGCGGCCGCCCATGGCGTGGAAGAAGAACTCGATGGGATCCAGGCCCTCGCGGTAGTTGGACTTGACGAATCCGTAGGCGTCTGGGTTCTTCTCCAGCTGCTTGAAGTGCGCCAGAGCCCTGTGGTAGTAGCCCCTGGTGATGCGCTTGCCGCGGACCGATTGCTGGCCGACGGTGGCCGTCATCTGGCCCAGGTTCAGGGACGAACCCCTCGCTCCCGTCTTGGCCATCACTATCCCTGCGTTTGTGTCCGGAAGGGTGCGCTCCACGACGCGGCCGGCATGGTCTCTTGCCCGGCTAAGCTCGCTCATGATGTACTGCTCGAGCGCCTGCTCGGGCTTCAGCCCCTTGATGAGCGTGGGCGTGAGCAAATCCAATTCCTGCGCTTCGCCTAGCGTTCCAAGTGTTGCCAGCGACAAAAGACTTGGACTCATCGTGTGAACAGACCTGATCCATGTCCGCGCGGTGATAATCGGACCTCGCACCAAATCGGGCGGATGTCGGTCGGCGTGCGGCCATCGGGACGTTTGCCCGTGCTCAAGATTTTTTCGCGCACGATCTTCTTTTCTGCTTCATCAAAGGCTTCCCGGACAGAAGTCGGCGTTGGATAATCAGTTGCGTTTCCGCCACCTGCCCCCGCACTTTGAGGGTCGGGCGGATTCGTCATTTCGATCACAAGGTTGTCCTTGAGAGTCGTCATCCCGCCATAGAATTCGTTTTTGATTTTAACGGCTTATCGAGCAGTTCATTCATCGGCGCTTTGACGCGCTCGAAGATTTTCTTCTCCAATTCATCAGCGGGCAACGAGAGCGTCGGCTCACGCTTGGGCTTTCCAACTTCGGCTTGCATCTTGAGTTGAATTTCCACCAACGGTTGAAGGGACTTGTGTCCGAACTCGAGCGCGGCCACCATCACATCTTCGGGGACTTCATTCGCGCCGCATTCGACCATGAGGATGGCATCTTTGGTGCCGGCAATTCTCAAGTCGAGATCGAAGGCGTCGATCTCCGCAAAGGTCGGGTTAACGACGAACTCGCCATTGACGCGTCCCACGCGCACCGCGCCAACCGTCCGTTCCACGGAATATCGGAAATCATGATCGCGGCGGAGGCCGCATTGATGGCCAGGATATCGAGCGGATTATCCGTATCGGCGGAGAGCGAGAACATCATGACCTGCACTTCGTTTCTCATGCCGTTTTCGAAGAGCGGGCGTAGCGGACGATCGGTAAGACGCGCGGTGAGAATCGCTTCGGTGGATGGGCGTCCTTCGCGACGGAAGAACGAACCGGGAATTTTTCCGCCCGCATACAGCCGCTCTTCGTATTCCACCGAGAGCGGAAAAAAGTCAATGCCTTCGCGCACGCCGCCCATGGTGGCTGCGGCAAAGATGATGGCATCATTGATGCCAACCGTGACGGCGCCTCCGGCTTGAGCGGCCAGCTTGCCGGTCTCAAAGGTAACGGTGCGCGTACCGACAACGGTCGAGTAGCGTTTTGATTCGGGTTTCATGGGGTCTCCTAGGGTGGGATAGAAAAAATATCTTATCCCACTGTGAATGTTTTCCGCCGGGTCAGGGACTGAAGAGCGGGGACAACTTCGTTATTCACGCTATTCAATTCCTGACTGCGGATCAATGAATGGGTAGGGGCGAGTCTCAAACTCGCCCCTACGGTTTATTTGTGGCGCAGGCTCAAGCTTTCGGTGATCGCCAGGTAACGCGGGTACTCAGACTTTCGCAAATATGCTAACAAGCGGCGGCGCTGCCCAACCAGTTTGAGCAAACCACGCCGGCAGGATTCATCGTGTTTGTTGGCACGCAAGTGCTCGGTCAACTGTTGGATGCGGCCTGTGATAATGGCAACCTGTACTTCAGGCGAGCCGGTATCCGTATCGTGGCGATGATAATCCGTGATGAATTTGGTTTTTACTTCCTTGGCAAGCGGCATGACGTATGCTTCCTTTTCTTTGAATTTAGCAGCGTTCTATAGGAATAATTTGCGAAGAACGCCGCATACTTTGCAGGTCTCCATGCCCACAGCTTCATAAACCGCAGGACAGGACCAGTCACGAGCCGGGATTATACCAGAAAAAATTGTCCTGATTTAAAAATGATATGATTCAAAAAATCGTTTATCATCGTGGGTACGAGGTGCCCTATGAAGAAAATCGCTTTGATCTCATCATTGGTATTCATGCTGTTGGCCTGCTCGGTTTCAGATGTATCGAACATTTTGTCTCCCTTGTTTACGCCGACGCCTCGGCCTTTGGCGACGAATACGGTTTATGTCACACCAACCGATACGCCGACCATCACGGTAACGCTTCCCACGCCGACTTTCACGGGAACTCCGACCTTGACTGGCGGCGGCTTTACAGAAACTCCGACCTTGATCAGCACTGATATTATTACAGCGACTGTAGGGACTCCATCCACGGCGGAATCTACTACCAACGCATCCATCAGTTCAATCGGCGCAGGAAACTCTCTGGCTACAACACCTGAGATGGTCGGCTTTACGCGGGTACAAATCTCCGGCAATATCCTCCGGTGGGGAGGCTGTGAGCCCTCCTCGATAACATTCACCGCAGATGTGGCGGACCCTCTCCAGGTAGCCAGTGTTACGCTTTGGATTCAATTGAAAAGTCAATCTGGCAGCGAATCAACCAAATGGGAAACGGGTGCGATTATGAATGGTGATAACCTAGGTCATTATACCTACATCTTACAGTTAAAAATGTTTCTCATTACGATGAGTATATCGGCGGCTGGCTGCAATACCAAATAGTTGCAAAAGATGCAAGTGGTAATGATGTTGGAAGGACTCAACCATATTTGAACAGCATCACTCTTTCGCCGTGCCAGTAATGAAATATCGGCATCCACTTTCAACGATGGATGCCGATATTGATTCACTTCAAAACGACTCCGCTGCGCGGGGGAATATTTAATCGAATTGATTCCTTTTCGAATTCAAGATCGGCCTGCCCGAAAAGAATTCGATTTTTCCCTTGACCTTTTGACCGGCTCAAAACATCGCCGAAATTGATCTCGTCCAAATTGATTTTGCGCGCCGCCTCGGAAGCATTCAAAGCGATAAGGATGGTTTCGCTTTTCAATTCTCGTTTGAAAACGTAAACGCTATCCGCCACGTAAACTTTTTGGTAGCTTCCGTCGCCGCGCAAAGCAGGATGCGCTTTGCGCAATGCAATCAAATCTTTTACAAAGCCGCGCAAGTTATGATCCCATTTTGATTCATCCCATGGGAATGGCTGGCGACATTCGGGATCATGCCGACCATAGAGTCCGATTTCATCGCCGTAGAAAATGCAGGGCGCGCCGGGATAGGTAAAGATAAACATCAGGGCTAGTTTTAGACTATTGAGGTCGCGTCCGGCACAGGTCAGGAAACGAGGCGTATCGTGGCTATCCAGCAGATTGAGCTGAACGCGCGTCACGTCCGGATGATACATTCCAAGAATCGAATCGATCCGATTGGCAAATTCATTTGCATCAATGTGTGAAATGTATCCTTGATACCCGCCCGACTTTAACGTTTCATTCAAATCGAGATGCTTGCCGGTGAAAAAACTAATACACGCGGCGGTCACTAAATAATTCATACTGGCATCGAATTGATCGCCCTGGAGCCAGCGGCGGGCGTCATGCCAAATCTCGCCAACGATATAGGCTTCGGGGTTAATGGATTTAACGCGTCGGCGGAACTCACGCCAGAAAGAATCATCGTCAATCTCGCCGGGCACATCGAGACGCCAGCCGTCAATGCCAAACTTGATCCAATATTCAGCGACGTTGAAAATAAATTCGCGCACGGCTGGAGTTTGGGTGTTGAATTTCGGCAGGGCAGGCAGGTTCCACCAACCTTGGTAACCGATGGCTTTATAGCTGCCTTCACGTTGGATCGCTTGCTGTTCCTCCGGCGAAGGATATGCGCCCCAATGTCTTTTGCCGTTCAACCGGTCGGGATCGAAATGAAACCAATCCACGTAGGGAGAAGCCGCGCCGTTTTCGAGTGTGTGATGGAATTGCCAGAAGCCGCGGCTGGCGTGATTGAATACGCCGTCGAGCGTCACGCGGATATTTTTCTTGTGCGCTGTATCGAGCAGTTCGCGGAGCGCCTCGTTACCGCCCAGAAGCGGATCAACGTTATAGTAATCGTACGTGTGATAGCGATGATTGGATGCGGATGCAAAGACCGGCGTGAAATAAATGGCGTTCGCTCCAAGGTCCTTGATGTAGTCGAGATGTTCTGTTACACCGCGCAGATCGCCGCCCTTAAATCCATAAATAGTCGGAGGCGTATTCCACGGCTCGAGATTTAATCCTTTTGGTCGCGCGTTCCGATTTTGCAAACCGGTCCGGAAAGATTTGATAGAAGATGGCGTCGGAGACCCAGGCAGGAGTATTCATAAGGTAGGATTTTAGCAGACAAATAAAGACGCGAAGATTTTCTCGCGTCTTTGTCGAATTCTGAATTAATTATCGGATCGCTTTTTCTGTCTCGGCATCGAAGATATGGAATTTGTCCATGTCGAATGCGACCTGGGCCGTGTCGCCCATGCGCATCTTCGAGCAAAAGATCGACGCGCCCGACGAATGTGTTATTGCCGGCAATTAGGTATAGATAGATTTCGTTGCCCATTAACTCGGTCACGTCCACCTTGACCTGGATTTTCTCGGTGTGAATATTCGTCGGAATAAATTCCGCATCGTGAATATTTTCGGCGCGGATGCCAAAGATGATATTTTTATTTGTGAGTTCATCATAAATTTTGGCATGGCTGGATGAAATCGTGAGGATAAAATCGCCTGCATCGACAAGCAATTTGCCGTTCTCTTTGCGGAGTTTTCCTGGAAAGAAATTCATTGCAGGAGAACCCATGAAACCGGCCACGAACACATTGCTTGGTGCATCGTATAGATTCTGAGGTGTGTCAATCTGCTGGAGCACACCCTTGTTGATTACCGCAATGCGTGAAGCCATGGTCATGGCCTCAACCTGGTCGTGAGTCACATAGATAAATGTAGTTTCGAGTTGCTGATGAAGTTTGCTGATCTCGGCACGCATCTGCACGCGCAATTTCGCGTCGAGGTTCGATAGCGGCTCGTCAAAGAGGAAGACTTTTGGCTCGCGTACAATCGCGCGTCCCGCCGCGACGCGTTGTCGTTGACCACCCGAAAGTTGGCGCGGCTTGCGATCCAACAAATCCATGATCCCGAGCGTTTCCGCGGCTTTTTCCACGCGCTGTTTAATCTCATTCTTCGGCACTTTGCGGAGTTTCAGGCCAAAAGCCATGTTATCAAACACAGATAGATGTGGATACAAAGCATAAGATTGAAATACCATCGCGATATCCCGGTCTTTTGGCGCCACTTCGTTAACCACGCGGTCGCCGATCATTATCTTGCCATCGGTGATCTCTTCCAATCCGGCCAGACAGCGCAGAGCCGTGGTCTTTCCGCAACCCGAAGGCCCGACCAGCACCAGGAACTCTTTGTCCTCAACTTTGATGTTCAAATCGTTGACTGCGGCCCGTCCCAAATTTCTTTATTACATGTTCGTAAGTTACACTTGCCATTTCTTCCTCCAGTCGTGAGAATATAGTGGTTTAACTCTACTCCAAACACATTGAAGATGCCAGTGGAAAAACCGCCCCGTCCACGGTTTTTTCAAGTTTACTTTTCGTCAAGCGTTCTTGAGAAAACTGTAATTAGGGGCGAGACAGGTCTTGCCTCTACAAGTTTATTTCAACGTTCTCGATTTCCAGCCACGCCTCGGTTAAATTTTTTTCCAATCCCCATTTCAGTTCTCCATCTGGTGTAAATGCCGCGTATTGGTTATCGATCCAGATGACCAAACCCAAAGGCGAGAGCGGACTTACGAGCGTATCCAGCGCTAAAGTTTCATCCACCCAAAAC